>CAZUGA010000032.1:0-54422 GCA_964619885.1 uncultured Methylococcaceae bacterium | reverse complement strand
GTCTTATTTTTATTTGCGCTCACTTGAAAGCCGAGTGTTTTGCAAGAGGCTCTTTTTACTAAACATTTTTTACACCCGTCAATAATACAGATCAATACCTAGCTATATCTTAAGGTCAATCACCTGCAAACATCACTATTGCTGATAAAGGGTTCACAATTTGCAACCACTCAAGATGCTGTAACTAGACTTCCAAACTACAGAAACACACGCACCCGATGGACAGATTTAGACGTAAATCGTGCCACGCATTGATAAACTGAGCAGTTATCATAATTTCGAACTTCGTATTGTTGCAGTGTAGTCTAGATTATCCGAATCACCAGCCATAAAGGTCCACACAATTCAATCTCCACCCAGACGGATAATTGTTGCCGTCAACCAAATCGGACGTAATAATATCGACTACTTTCGGTTTATTCCTCACTGGTCGGGGCCGATATTTTTTTTAATTCATCAATTTCCCACGATTTCGTAATTTCGCTGAGGCCTTTCGTTTCGGGCTTAATCCAGACCTGAACAGACTCGAGTATAAACTCGTTCGGCCAATTTATTTCACCTTCAATAGATTGAAAATACCGAAACGAAAATTTGATGCTCGTTCGCCTCTTTACATCGAAATCCATTAAACTCAGAACGTGCTTCTCACCATTCAACAAACCTGTCGCTTGAATATGCAACACGCCTTTTACAAGCCGATTTTTACCAATCCCCTGAGATAAATTAACGATAAATCGAGGCTTAAGGTCTTCGATTAATCTAAAGTTCTGAATTTGTAGCTCGTTATTTTGGTTTTCCGGCGAAATGATACGGCTATAAAACTCAAGTTCTTTATGCGCTGTTGACAACTGACTCTCCAGCTCCAATAAATCTTCAGTTGTTCTCCGCTCGGCCAATCGATCTACTCGACTGGCATTCTCAAAGATCGCAATTTTTCTTTTAAGTTCAATATTCTCTATTTGTAGCTCTTCAACATTGTCAGACATTGAACTTGCTGTTCCTACAGCCGAATACCCGCCCCCATTTAATAGAAAGCGCCCACAAAGCAAGCCAAACACAAAGGCCAACATTAAAAAGCCAATGATGACTAAAAGACGATTCTTAGCGTATTTCTTCAAATTTAAACGGCAAGTTTTATAGATTTAAGGGTATAAGGCAACAGATTCCAATCCAATTGATTCTTCCAACCCAAACATCAAATTCATACTTTGAATAGCTTGACCCGCTGCGCCTTTCACCAAGTTATCGATGACCGCCAATACCACGACGATATCACCTTGCTGTGGAGTATGCACAGCAATTTGACACCGATTAGCCCCACGAACGTTACGTGTATCCGGATGACTGCCAGCTGGCAGCACCTCAACAAATTTTTCGTTATCAAAGCGTGTTTCGTATAGGCGTTGAAGGTCACAATTTGCTGTATTCAACTGCGCATACAGCGTTGCGTGAATCCCTCTAATCATTGGAGCTAGGTGGGGAACGAATGTCAAATTAATGCATTTATCAGTCATTTCGTTCAAGCCCTGTCTAATTTCTGGTAAATGCCGGTGCCCTGGCACTCCATATGCTTTAAAACTTTCTCCAGATTCTGCCATCAAAGTACTCAACTGGGCTTTACGTCCGGCACCACTAACACCAGATTTTACGTCGGCGATTAGACTATCAACGTTCACCAAACCCGCTTCAACAAGGGGCATATATCCCAATTGAACCGCAGTAGGATAGCAACCAGGGCATGCAATCAAACGCGCGCCACATATTTTCGAGCGATTGACTTCTGGCAATCCATAAACTGCTTCACTCAGTAAAGACGGGCAAGCATGTGGCTCACCATACCAACGTTCCCATTCCTTCGGATCCTTGAATCGAAAATCTGCGGCTAAATCAATTAATTTAAGGCCCTTGGCCAACAATTCTTCCGCCATACGCATTGCTGTCCCATTCGGCGTAGCAAAAAATACAACATCGCATGCAGAAAGGTTTTCAACCATTGGCTCATCGAAATCCAAATCCACATAACCACGTAAATTTGGATACATTTCGTTGACCTTCCCACCCTTATTCTCTCGGGAAGTTATTGTTTTTATGTTGACATTTGGATGATGCGCAAGAATTCGAAGTAACTCAACACCTGTGTACCCTGTACCGCCAACAATACCTGCTCGAATCATAGTAAATATTAATTTGTTAAATTGTGTCTGCCCCTATTAACGCAGCAATGACAGTAAGCACATCTTACGCAAATTGGTGAAAACTTCTACAATACTGTTATCATAAAACTAGACTCATTTGAAACGATTTGACACTAAATTTTATTGGGTCCAGTTCACCTATTAATAAGGCTCATTGGACATCTTCGTTCTACCTGGACTAACCCCGACAATCGCCAAATAGTGAAAACAAAATTAGGATTCTTAGTTTCACACCGGGGTACAAATATGCAAGCAGTGATAGATGCATGCAATAAGGGCCGCCTCAACGCGGTTGCGGCAGTAGTAATTACAAATAATGCGAATTGCAAAGCACTAGATCGAGCCAAATCTGAAAATATTCCGAACTTCATTGTCAATGCAAACCATAATCCATACCCTCAATTTAACCTAGATTCGAGTATGCTGAGAATCTTGCAATCACATAACGTCGATTGGGTCGTTCTGGCTGGATATATGAAAAAAATCGGCACAAAAGTATTGTCCGCGTATGCTGGACGAATCATCAATATTCACCCATCTTTGCTTCCAAAATATGGTGGCAAAGGAATGTATGGCCGTCATGTCCACGAGGCGGTACTCGCAGCAAAAGAAACCGAAACGGGTGTAACTGTCCATATTGTCGAGGAAGAATATGATAAAGGACCTATTTTGGCCCAACGCAAGATTCCAGTTGATGAAAATGATACCGCTGAATCACTAGCACAAAAAGTGTTGGCTGTTGAACACATGCTTTTACCCACTACTCTATACAAACTAGTATCTGGTGAAATTGAGCCAATCTGAATACAACATACCCGTTGGACACACTGGCAAAACCAGTTTTCTGGAACAAACAACGATTCAATTTTCTAACACTTACCTGTTTCGGCGAAACCCACAAGAAAACGACGGACCGAATCAAATTCGAATTTCGAAAACCGAATATGGAACAACCCCAATTGCCAGGACCACTATTATTTTCCATGACGGCTTGGAAACAACGTTTGGTTTTCTGGTTAGGCGCCATTATTGTCGGCGCATTGATCGTTTCACTTACGCTACTAAGTGAATGGGCTAGTAACTCATTCCGAGATGTTTATATCAACTACCAATGGGTCGGATTTATTGCTCCACCGTTTGGAATAGCACTAACGGCGTGGATAACCATGCGTTTTTTTCCGGGGGCCGAAGGAAGTGGGATTCCTCAGGTAAAAACCGCACTGGAAATAACTGGTACGTTGGCGGAACGCTCCGGATTGGTTTCGTTGAAAATCGCGCTCGGTAAAATGTTATTGCCAATTTTGGGGCTTTTATCCGGTGGTTCCGTCGGATTAGGAGGACCATCGGTTCAAATAGGCGCCTCAGTAATGGCATCACTAGGTAGAGCCGTGCGCTTCCCACCACACTACGTTGAGAAAGGGTTAATATTAGCGGGTAGCTCTGCTGGATTTGCCGCTATGTTTAGCGCGCCTTTGGCAGGTATCGTATTTGCCATTGAAGAAATGGGCCGCGCTCTGGAAGAAAAAATAAGCAGCTTGGTCCTAACCGCGATTATATTCGCAGGTATAACCGCCTATGCAGCACTTAACGTGTACATATTTTTTGATGACAGATCGGTATTATTGCCACGAAACGAAAGCTGGATCGCCGTTCCACTTTGCGGCATCACAGGCGGATTTTTTGGAGGTCTATTCAGTACATTAATTATACGCTGCCGTAAATGGCTCAATAAAAGCCGCATTCCCGTATACGTCGTTGCTCTCTTCGCTGGAATAATAATTTCTTTCGCGGGTTATTTTAGCGGTGGCGCAACTTTTGGTACGGGCTATGCCGAGACGAAAATGGTTCTTCAAGCCCATAACGATTTAGATATATTGTTTCCATTCCTTAAGATGTTGGCAACATTTGCAACCTTCCTCAGCAGCATACCCAGCGGTATTTTTGTTCCTTCGCTCGCAACCGGTGCTTCTTTAGGAGCTGATCTCGCTGCTTGGTTTCCAATCGCTCCTACTATCGCTATGATTCTATTAACGATGACGGCTTATTTTTCTGGTATGTTGCAATCCCCGATCACCTCATTCGTCATCGTTATGGAAATCACCGATACTCACGAAATGGCAATTCCATTAATGGCGGCGGCATTTTTTGCAACCGGGACGTCAAAATTGATTTGTCCTATACCATTGTATCGCGCGTTGTGCGATTCCTACACAGCCAGAAAGCCGGTGGCACAAGATTTGGCGTTAAGCGATTCCGATACGACCAACAATGCTAAAGACTAGAGCAACGATTTTACCGAGAACCATCGCGGTACGAAATTTACCCAATAAATTAAATTTATGTTAAATGTGGTCAGTGCGTAATGTGGCTTAAAACCTTACATTTGATCTTTATGGTGACGTGGTTTTCTGGGTTGTTCTACCTGCCGCGGCTTTTTGTTTATCATGCGATGAGCGACGACAAGATAAGCGATGATCGGTTTAAAATCATGGAACGGAAACTTTATTACGGAATAATGACACCAGGAATGGTTTTAACGCTTGTCTTCGGAGTGTGGATGCTGCTTGAATATGCTTGGGCAACATACCATAACGCCGGTTGGCTGCACGCCAAATTAGGTCTGATTTTTATTCTGGTTGGATACCACATATATTGTGGCTACTGCATAAAGGCTTTTAAATTCGGCCGCAATACACATAGCCATATATTCTATCGTTGGATGAACGAGATTCCCGTAATCTTCTTGGTTTTGATCATCATTCTAGCAACCGTAAAACCGTTCTAATCCCGACTAGGGCTGTCCGGGTCTTTTGCCACAACATCGTTTGTATTTCTTTCCACTACCACATGAACACCGCGCATTTTTCCCTAGATCGGTCTGCCTTCCGACGCTGTTTATCGACTTTACCACACCATCCACATAGATCCACTCATTGTTAACTTTGCGGAATTGGCTGGCTTCGCGCATCAAATGTTCTTCCCCATTAAGCTTATAATATGCTTTGAACTCGATTGAACCCTTACGGTCTTTGCTTCCACCCTTTTTACGACTGACTATTTCAAGCCGACTCCATTCCACTTGGTCGCCGGAGAAGTTAACTTTATCGGGGGATTTTGTTTTGTCCCAAGTATCAATCAAGTATTGATCTTTACCCATCGCATAGGCAGTAAATCTAGAACGCATTAGTTGTTCTGCGGTCATCGCTTTCTTCCGTCCGGAATGCAATGGACCGCAACAATCTTCATATTTTTGTCCAGAACCGCACAAACAATTCACATTAATCTATACAACATTCTTAGAATTTAAATTCCTACCATGTTCTTCCATTGTTTATATTGCATCACGACGAAGACAATCGAGCCCGTTTATAGATAAATATTACCGTCAATTTTTAATATTTTCGCACTGCTGTCCCGTTAAAGAGTAAAAAGTAAGGCTTGAAAACCCACTTGTTTTGATATAACGAAGTTTCGAAAAGTCATTATAAAACAATAAGTAGTGCAGGCCTTGAGTCACCATAATAGGGTATTTTTCCAGTTGCTCAAATGGATGCCGAGACATGAATTTGAAACCCTTGCAAAATAGTATCATACAGGTCGTTCGTTTCGAACAGCCTCAAGAGGGTCGCAGTTCGTGACTCTGGCCCTGGTACAACTATCGGGGCGAAACAGCTTACGCGATATTGTCGAAAATATTTCATTGGAACCAGTAAGAATGCTGTGTTGACCCAAATCTGGATTGCGTTGTGTGTTTATCTACTTCTGGCAATTATCAAATTCCAATCAAAGTTACAGAAAAGTAGGCAACAACTTTTACGGCTATTGCAGCTCAATCTATTTGAGAAACGAGGCCTGATGGCCCTATTACGGGGAGACCCCGTGCATAACAAACCCTCTCCCGAATATCAGGTGGCTTGATTCTGAAAGTTAACGGGACAGCCGTGATATTTTCGCCTAATTCTTCAACATCCTTTGAAATAAGCCTTGGTGTTGTCGTGCACAGCTGGATCGCCCAATAAATCTGAAACGGACCACCAGATAAGCTCAGAATGTTGATCATCTCGCAGAATCCGTACACTATCTGCCACGCGAATCTCATGCGCGAGTACCACATAATGCGTATCAATATTATCTCGCTCCAAGAAATTGTCCGGGTAAAGATGCTCGAACACGCCGAGAAATGTAGACGCGTCCCGGTTGAGATTTAAACCGATTTCCTTTTTAGATATACGATTAAATGCTAGTTCCAAACTTTCGTTTTTCTTTACGATTCCACCAGGCACAAACCAACGCCCCTTAGCGGGGCTATTTGAACGGTAACCCAACAACACTTGCTCAGCATCGTTTCTGATTATCAAATCAATTGACACCAACGGCGTCAATTCTACAATTCTCAGAAATTTATCAGCTTTAATATCATTCAAAATTCAGCAACAGAATATCAAATGAATTGAATTAACTTGTATATCGTCAGGTGTAAAACTAAAGCAAGCTTCACTTTGCGTCCTCTACTAGGTTTAACCCGTCAGTTCCTATTAATCTGCCTGCTGGACCAAGCTGCTACCCGGCAGAAAAAGGGAATCAATAATAATTCGCTTTATGCGCGCCCATTTTCGGACGAATCAAACCATGTTCGTTATGCACCATCGAAGCCTAACTTATTGAGTCTGGGAATATTCTGCTTATTCGACGTATCGTTCAGTGATATAACCGTCCTCAAACCCACCACACCATCGGGCATCAAGCCATGGCTTTTTTGATACGCTGCAACCCGCGTTCTAAGTGAGTAACTGTAATAGTCTGGATTCTCTTCCTGCTTCGAGTCCAAATCCGAAACACCGAGTCTTTCCCTAAGCCATCGAACCGATGAAGAATATGTTCCAGGTTTTATCAAGCCATTGTCAGGGAACGGTGGCTTCCAAAGCAATGCATACCACCCTTTCCATAAAAGCATTAATTGCTTGATTGGAACAGCATATTTTTGATCGTCTAATAATTTTATTATCGCAGATCGCCCTGTCAATCCGACTAGTGTTATATAACGTGGTTTTCCATCAACAGGGAGGAGTTTGAGTATCGCCGGTCTATTGAGTTTACCAAGTTCCTCCCAATCCGATGTCTCCGCGAGACATCTTAAATCATTCAGTTTTGCCGTAGTACAAATATCGTATTCTACCAGATGGGTCAGCTGCCATTCTTGCGCAAGCTGTCGAACGGCGCTTGGCAGATTCAAATTCAAACTAGAGACTTGCGCATCAACATTATTGATTTGTATGACGTTATTATTCGGTAAGAAATCAGCATTTCTAACTTGAATTGGTTCAAGCTCCGTCTCTAATGTCACTGGCAAGATATTGACCGGGGCTGGTTGTTGTTTTTCCTCTAATACCTGGATAACCTCAGTTCGCCCGTTACCGGGGCTATTAACAACAATTGGTGCGACTGCGTCATTCTCTGGCTTATCAACCGATGAAACCGCAATTCTGGTTTTATCAGATGGCGGTGTAGCTATAAGGTAATAAGCCGCGCCCATTAGACTAATCGATGCAAGTCCGGCGGCTAGAGCCATTGCTGGCTTAGGCCATCGACCTAAAGCTCGAGCCGGTAAAACTTCTCGCGCTGCAGCATCAATGGTTAATTTATCGACCTGCTTTATGTCACTAGCGTAACAACCCATCAGCGCCCGATCGCACAATGCATTAATCAACCTTGGAATTCCGCCGGAATATCGGTGTATTCTTCGAATCACAAAATCTGGAAATATTTTGGTGTCACCGCCACACCGCTTCACCCGATGATGAATGTATTCTTTCGTTTCGCTACGACTAAGCGGCGTCAAATTATAACGGGCTGTTATTCGCTGTTGCAGCTGGCGAAGATCTTTACGTGCCAAAAGATCTGTTAATTCAGGTTGCCCTACCAATATGATTTTTAATAGTTTCTCGTAGTCAGTTTCAATATTGCTAAGCAAGCGAAGCTGTTCCAATGCTTCGACATCCAAATTTTGAGCTTCATCAATTATCACAACCGTTTGCCGATCATTTTCACCCGACTGAAACAGATGTTGCTTTAGAGTTTTAATTAGATCATTAAGATTTCGCCCATTCTCGGGAATTTCGATTCTGAGCTCATCAAGAATATTGCTCAACAAATCAATAAAACCCATTTTCGGATTAACAATCAAGGCAACATCCACGTTATCCGGAACTTGTCCCACCAAATGGCGGCACAGTGTCGTTTTTCCGGTACCCACTTCACCGGTCAATGCGACAAAACCACCGCTTGTATCAAACCCATATAGAAGATGAGCCAACGCTGCTCTATGCCCCGGGCTTTTATAGAATATTCGTGGATTCGGGGCTAATGAAAATGGCGCTATTTTGAATTGGAAATATTTATAATACATATCAACACTTTAACTTTGTGATTCTTCTTAAAACCGTGATCGGGCCAAATAAGTACGAAACCCTATGCAGAGACCATTCCAACCAATTCAAGCAATTGAAAACAGGTGACTTATTTTTATAGGCGGTATAGTTTTACGTTCTTTGTATAGAATATCGACTATTATCTTTTTAACTAAGCCAAGTTGAGATCACCAGCATCACTTTAAATCCCTCACGGATAAAAATGTAAACCTCCTTTTTCGTGAGTCTATCATTCTGAAAACAGTTTTCGACCATATTTGTATAGAAATAAATAATAGAAACAATTTGTTACAACTTAAGCGCTATAAGTTTCCAGGATGAGCGATGCAGAAAGAACCCCAAGAATAAATGAAATGATTGGATTCCAGGCAGAGTATGACTAGTTTATTAACGTCCAGATAGGACTAAGCTGTCTAGAAATACGATCTTCTAGCAACCTTAAGGAACAAACAACTTACGATCCATGGCCAGAACTTCAGATTTGCACTCTGGCCATCCAAATTGTTAATAATCAAGACAAAAAATTAAACCCCGGGCAAATGCCGGCAAAAAACCACCTAATGCTTAGCTATCTTCCTGATCAACCAACATAATCCCTTCTTGCCCTTTCGAGAATTTATCGATGCCACCTTCCCCGCCGAGTTTAATCATCAATCTGACTTCATTCATCGAATCGGCGGAATTCAACGCATCTTCGTAGCTGATCTTGCCTTCACTATATAGATCATAAAGCGCCTGATCGAAAGTCTGCATTCCTTGTTCACGCGACTGCTTCATTAAAGCTTTTAATTTATGGACTTCACCTTTACGGATCAAATCTGAGGCAAGCGGGGTATTTAACAATACTTCCACAGCAGGATACCTTCCTTTTCCGTCAGTACGTTTTATTAACTGTTGGGCAACAATTCCCCTTAGATTAAGCGATAGGTCCATGAATAATTGATCGTGCATTTCATCCGGAAAGAAATGCAATATTCTATCGAGAGCCTGGTTCGCGTTATTAGCGTGCAGAGTCGTCAAACACAGATGTCCGGTTTCGGCAAAAGTAATTGCATTCTGCATCGTATCGCGCGATCTAACCTCACCGATTAGTATCACATCTGGTGCTTGGCGCAACGTGTTTTTCAATGCAATTTCGTAAGATTCGGTATCAATCCCAACTTCTCGTTGGGTTACGATACACCCCGCGTGTGCGTGCACATATTCCAATGGATCTTCAATAGTGATGATATGACCACTACTGTTTTCGTTGCGATACTTGATCATCGCCGCCAACGACGTTGATTTACCGGTACCAGTCGCTCCAACGAATATGATTAACCCACGCTTAGTCATCGCCAACTCATTAATTGTCGACGGTAAATGCAAATCTTTGGCAGTCGGGATATCACTTTCGATTCGACGCAGAACCATGCCCGGCATATCCCGTTGTACAAACGCACTTACGCGAAAACGAGCAAGTCCCGGAGCACTTATCGCGAAATTGCACTCTTTGGTATTTTCAAATTCGTCGCGCTGCTGCTGGTTCATCACGCCCAAAACTACTTGTTTTACCTGATCCGCATTCAGCACAGTTTTGGAGACTTCCTGAAGACCGCCATCAACCTTGATACTGGGGGGTCGATTCACGGTTATAAACAAGTCTGAAGCTTTTTTTTGCACCATCATTTGAAGCAGCGCTTTAAAATCCATTGATCAATCCTCGGCTAAGTAAATTTTTTCTAGGCATGATATTTAACAATCAAAACGCGGTTTTGTTAATAGCTCTTGATTTCGCAGTTTGACGGGTAATCAAACCTTTCTCAACCAGGTCCAGTAAATTCTGGTCCAGGGTCTGCATTCCTTCTTTACGTCCGGTTTGGATCGCTGAATACATTTGCGCGACTTTATCCTCTCGGATCAGATTTCTGATCGCCGGGGTACCGACCATTATTTCGTGCGCGGCCAGGCGCCCACCACCAATCTTCTTCAACAAAGTTTGCGAAATAACCGTTTGTAGCGACTCCGATAACATCGACCGAATCATAGCTTTTTCCGCAGCGGGGAATACATCGATAATTCTATCAATTGTTTTTGCTGCAGATGATGTGTGCAACGTTCCAAATACCAGGTGACCAGTTTCAGCCGCGGTTAGCGCCAAACGAATGGTTTCCAAATCGCGTAACTCACCGACCAATATCACATCGGGATCTTCACGCAACGCTGAACGAAGGGCTTCGTTGAATCCATGAGTATCCCGGTGAACCTCTCGTTGGTTGATCAAACATTTTTTGCTTTGATGAACGAATTCGATGGGATCCTCTACCGTCAATATGTGGGCATAATCATTGGTGTTGATGTAATCTATCATCGCCGCCAACGTGGTAGATTTACCCGAACCCGTAGGCCCTGTCACCAAAATAATGCCTCGGTGCTTTTGCGTAACTTCTTTGAAAAATTTTGGGCAATTCAAATCTTCCAGGGAAAGAACCTTCGATGGAATCGTTCTAAATACCGCGGCAGCACCCCTACCTTGATTAAAAGCATTGACACGAAACCGCGCTACACCCGGTAATTCAAACGAAAAATCGGTTTCGAAAAACTCCTCGAAATCCTTTCGTTGCTTATCATTCATGATATCGTAAACCAAAGCATGGACTTCTTTATGCTCCAGTGCCGGCACGTTGATACGGCGAATATCCCCATCGACCCGAATCATCGGCGGTAAACCGGCAGATAAGTGCAGATCTGACGCATCGTTTTTTACAGAAAAGGCGAGTAGTTCAGCAATATCCATTAGAACCTCTATCGTTTAAATTTTAAGTATGTTTATTTGGGTCGGTCGGGTAACCTTTTAGCAATTATAGCCAAACGATTTCAAAACGATGCCAAATTCCGACAAGCTAGCAAAAGTGAGGGCTAGGATTAGCACTGCTGAACAAAATGCCAAACGCAAACCTGGCTCCGTATTATTATTAGCGGTCAGCAAAACACGCCCCCCAGAACAACTAGTCGCGCTTTACAAGCAAGGCCAACGCCATATAGGAGAAAATTACCTTCAGGAGGCTATCGCTAAACAGCGTTCGTTGGCACACTATAATTTTAGCTGGCATTTCATCGGACCTTTGCAATCGAACAAGACACAGGCTATCGCCCAGAATTTTTCCTGGGTCCACAGTGTCGATCGATTGAAAATTGCGCGTCGATTAAGCGACCAACGTCCACCAACCTTGCCGAAACTGAATATTTGCGTACAGGTCAATATCAGCGAAGAGAAAAGTAAATCCGGTGTCAATCCGGCCCATCTCGAAGAACTGGCATTGTCAATTGCCGAACTACCCAATCTGAAACTGCGTGGTTTGATGGCTATCCCAGCAACACATCTGAATTTTGATGAGCAGCGCAAACCTTTTCAAGCACTCCATGCAAAATTGGAATCGCTGAATCGACGGGGACTCTCACTGGACACATTGTCCATGGGCATGTCTGGAGATATGGAAGCGGCAATTTTTGAAGGCGCAACTATAGTCAGAATTGGAACCGATATATTCGGCCCGCGCAATCCGAAGAAATAGCGATAGAAAACAGCAAATTAAAGCGCAACAGGAAGTTGTTCTACTTGTTCGCGCACCCAGCGCAATACCATCTTGGCACTTGCCGAACAAGGCTGACTCTGAATATCCAGCCCTTGACCGGATGACAATAACTCCCACCTATTCAATAACTGGGTTAGCTGGCGTCGTTGCTCAGTGCTAAAATGCCACCGCTGCGTTATCGTCGACAATTGCGGCGGCTCAGGTTCTTCAAGCAAGCGGGCTAGACCACGTTGAAGCTCAACCAGGGTATCAACCGTCTCTAGATGCCGACCTATTAAATCCGCAACGAAACGGGCGCTAAGAGGTGCCTTGTCCGACCGTTTATTGTCCGAAACTATTTTTAAACATTGAATCAATTCTCCGGTTGCAAATCTAGTTGCGGTTTCGTAAAACCCGGCGGCTTCCATATCGTATAAATCCGTTTTTTTATAAGCAAACTCCGGTTTTGAAACAGTTCTAAGCGACTCTGTCGGACACGGTGGGCTATAGATCAAAGGTGGAAACCAATGTTTCCCTTTATCCTCATCAATAATTTTGTTCGCAATAAAAACGCGACCTGGCGTGTAGCTAGAATGACCTGCTATCCCAATATTCAGCCAAGTAGACAAGCCATTTTTGCCGAATAAAGCGTAGGTGTATGCGGTCGCTGCGGCCATCGCGGTTTTCCCAACACCGCTTACCGTTAAGGTCAAATCATCGTTCCGATATACATCGAATGCCTGTTCGTCCATCAATCGGCTCAACCGATAACGGATTTTCAGCGGTTTTGCCTCGCATTGCAACGCAGTCAGAATGTGGATCATATTTTTTAACAACTAGGTTAAATCTGAGTATTGCTGGCAAATGGCTTCGTATTTAACAGCTTCTTTCAGTTTATCTCGCTTCCGGGCCCCATTGGCATAAACTGTTGCTTTAGTTCGCAACATTTCGCGGGCGGCTCGGCGATCATTGACAGCTAAATAGTCCTGCGCCAATACACGCTGTAACGCCCGTATTCTAAATCGGTCCATGCCCCAATACTTTCTAGACAATTGGTCGCTATGGCCACCATGCTTGACCAATAACGGCATACTTAGGTAAAGAACTGGAAATCTAGAACAGATCCGCAACCAAAGATCGTAATCTTCACAAGCTGGCATTAATTCGTCGAACAACCCAACCTGCTCAAATAACGTACGGTGAATTAGAACTGAAGAAGGTGACATTGCACATAAAGGCAAACAATTTTGAAAAATCCATCCGCCCTGTTTGGCGTGCTTTTTTTTGGGGTTTACCCTGATTCCATTTCTGACCCAAATTTCGTCGGTATGGGAGATTCTGATCTCGGGATTTGCCTGGTGTTCCAATATCTGACTCTCCAACTTGTTCGGTAACCACTCATCATCAGAATCCAAAAGCGCAATCCAATCGCTTTTCGCGTGCCTGATCCCTAGATTCCTGGCACTACTGACCCCTCCGTTATTCTGGTAAATATATTTCACTTGGGGGTAGAAACGATCAATCATACAAGCGGTGTCATCGACAGACCCGTCATCAATGACATATACGTCATCTACAGAATAGGTTTGGGCAAACACTGAATACAAGGCTCGTCTGAGCGGCCCAGCTCGGTTATATGTCGGTATCACTACCGAAATTGAGTGACTCAACGTTGTATTATTTCACTAAAATATTAACCACTATCGGGGCAATGCGCGTAAACAAATCCTCCGAAAAAACAAGGCATTGTTGTCTAATCGATTTTCGCATAAAGTATACCCTGCAAAATCAGCCCGAATTGGTTTCAATTGGGGTTTATATGCAAAAATTGCAGCTCGCGCTAAACTTACTGTGTAGTGGTGCCCAGTTAGTTTATAGGGTTGAATTTTCAGGAATCCGTTAAATTTTTAAAAGGAATACCATGTCGATTGAAGAATTCTCCAGTGCGGAACGCCGCAACCAAACCCAAGCGATGATAACCGAACTATTGCAGGAGCGACAACAGGTCTGGTCGTTATATTGCTCGGTTGCCGGTCTTAAACCGTTTACACCTGAGAAACCGGTTAAATCCTTACTGCAAGATTTTTGTCAGGTCTTGGTCGACTATATTTCGCTAGGCCATTTTGGCATTTACCAACGAATCACCAACGGTAAAGAACGACGCACCAAAGTTATTCAAATTGCAGAAAGAATTTACCCAGCTATTGCCGAAGCAACGGACAGTGCCATCGAATTTAATGATAAATACGAAAAGCTTAACGGCGATGATGTATTAAAAAATTTATCGAACGATCTTTCGACATTGGGTGAAGATCTCGCCAAGCGGATAGAACTTGAAGATCAATTGATCGAAACAATGGTCGCCTAGTGCATAAAGCTAATTTCAACTGAAACAAGCTAGAAAAAGCTTGTAAAGTCTTAAGGCTGTTTCAAATCTATCGTAACCAAATTTAATCTAGTAGTCATAATCAGGTGTGCGTTCTAGTAATTAGAATTTACACCTGATTATCCCCCGCACGAAAAGGTACGCAAAGCGAAAATTAGGGCGAATTATTAAAGCCCAAACCCCAGAGTGCTATCATTTCGCCTTGGTTGAATTCTAATGTGGGCCACGGGTAGCTGCTGGACTTTCCACAGTTTTCGATTGATCACTTGGCCCCAAACCTTGGAGCACTGGCGCTTCCGATGGCACCATATCTTGATTGTGTTGGCGCTGACTGTTTCGTCTTAGTTTTGCCTCCAAACCCGCAAACGCATTTTCCAGTGTCTTGTCCATGACAACCTCGTTACCCATGGAAACGATTACCCTGGCCAATTCCGGAATCCTGACATTGGTCGAAATTAAATAGATCGGTTGCACGTATAAAACAGAATGCCCCAATGGCATGATAACCATCCTTCCCCGTGTCACCTTTGAGCCATGTTGATCCCAAAGTGTGAATTGTTCTGAAATAACAGGATCTTGATCGATCAATGCACTGATTTGTGCCGGTCCGTCAACCTGAACATCCTTGCGAAACTTGTATACTGCAATCTTATTTGCGTACGCGACCCCACAGGATTCGAAATCCAGAGATCCCGCAATCGCAAGAACACTCAAATTATCCCGCTTGATTGGTGTCATTGGCTCTATCAAAATAAATTTATCCAACTCAGGACAACCTTCGATTTCAGTTGTTAAAAAATAGGGTTTCACAGGCACTGATTCTACCGATGGAAAACTCCAGGTTTCTGCCTGTTGATAGAACAATTCCGGCTGAATTTGATGATATTTCGAGTAAATTCCCATCTGATAATAAAAAATGTCCCGTGGATATCTAAGGTGAGATTTCAGTACTTTAGGAATTTCATCCAAACGCTTAAAAACGCCTGGATAGGCGCTATGATAGGCTTTGATAATCGGATCATCCGGATCCGCAATATAAAAATCTACCGAACCGCTATATGCATCTACAACAACTTTGACCGAATTTCTAATGTAATTGATTTGCTGCCCTTTAAGGTTGCCACTCGTTTTAAAATTCGAAACCGTTGGTTTAGATATTGGGTAGTGATTAGAAACCGTGTATGCATCCAAGATCCAATAAAAATTCTGATCTGTTACAACTAAATAGGGATCATTATCCAATGCCAAATACGGCGCCATAGTCTGTACACGTTTTCGAACATTACGCCGTAGTAGCATATGACTTTGATCACTAATACTTCTTGAAAAGAATATATTTTTTTCTTTGTAGTACACCGCGAACAATAATTTTCTGAACCAGGAGCGAATCGGGATCCCGCCACTACCAGAATAATTTTTGGAAGCTTCTGAACTAGTTCCTGAAATATCAACAATATTCAACTCATTGGGAACAATTGCATATCCATATTTTTCCATACCGTAGTAAATATCGGGATTCTCGACCTTCAAACCAATACTGGAATGAAGATTCAGGTCGCGTAAATACCAGTCGATCGGTTGGCCGCCATCTTGTGCCGCCGGTGTCATAACGCCAGCAAAGCCGTGGGTATACCGCAAATGAGTGTTTTCCCAGTTTTTCGCCTCTTGCGGTAATTTAGAGATATTCATCTCACGGGCACCCAAATTGACCTGTTGAATATGGTCATTAATCAGGTAACGATCCTCATCAACGGCCAAAAAGCGGTAATACGGTCGAATTCCCTGTAACTGGTTATACACATCGTCCAAAAGCTCTCGGTCCCATACCGGAATGTTCTGTAAATGTTCCTTATTAACCCATCCTGAAAGGTCATCTTCGGGGTTCGGTGTAACCTCGAACTCCAAAGTCTTCACATCGACCAAATCATAGGCATCCACGGTCGCGGTGATATTATTTTCCATAAAAGACTTTTCAGCCTTAACCGGGTTGGGTTGAACAATTAATTTGTCGATTGCGTCAGGAATAAAGGGTA
The DNA here is from genome assembly GCA_964619885.1 of uncultured Methylococcaceae bacterium. Classification (GTDB taxonomy): domain Bacteria; phylum Pseudomonadota; class Gammaproteobacteria; order Methylococcales; family UBA1147; genus CAZUGA01. Next base: position 37,826 of record CAZUGA010000032.1, on the reverse strand, counting down.
TGTGCCTCAGAGCCAGCGAAACCGCAAATAGCACAGAGAACGCAATCAAAGGGCGCTTCCCCCGAGAACCATGACTGTGAATCAGGACGATCGCCGACAAAGCCGTCGCAAGAAAAGTCGTTAACGCTGTCCAAATCAAGGGTAAATGATATCTAATCTCGACAAAACCAGGCCCATAAAATACCGGTTCGTGTTGATCTACATACAGCAATCCGAACCGCTGCAGCATAAACCCCCAGGCAACGGCAAGAAAAACTAACATTATCAAACCAGTAAGATGAACTTTTACCCCAAACGGGTAAGGCCTGCGATCACGAATAATCACCCGATGTTCAATCCAATACAGAACGGCTATCGAAATGAACAATACTGACAATGCGATCAATAATTCTTTTTGTATAAGCTGGTATACCGGAAACGAAAACAAATAGAAGCTCACATCGTTTTGATAGAGCGGATCCATAATTCCGGTACTGGGCGCGTACAAAAATAGCAGCGACTCTTCCCATTGCTCATAGAACGGTAACGCAATAATGATCGCGAGAATCAACGAAATAATCGAATAAACATCCAGTGCGCCGCTTTGAAACTTGGTAACAAATCCGCGAGATTGCTTCTGTTTAGTAATTGAACCTTCTACAACCGTAGACCGAGTTACCCCCAAATATCGCGATGCGACCCAGAAGTTAATAAAAAATATCAGGAAAAATAACAATGTAACGCCGCCGGAAATGAAATACCGGTAAAGTAAACGCAGCCAAAAATAGCCTTCGTATTGCAGCGACTGAAACCACCAAAGATCTACGACCAGATCTAGAAAGACAAAATAAAAGGCTATGTAACAAATTGCCAGAACGGCAAATACGATGCCTATTAAAACTGGTACGCGTTTCCAATTTGGCATATTTTCCTCATTAATTCTTTGTATGGATAGGCTCGGAATACAGCCACCAATTTTCGTTTTCGACGCTCGATTGACGACGCTGCACTTGGTCACGCGTTCCCCAGGTTCAATACATTGGGGCAATACGTGAACGAAATTCGAGCTTCAGTTTACGACAATTCCACCCTCTCCGCGAGATCAATAAACTGTTGCACATTTACAGCAAACTCGCGAAAAGCCTGCATCAACAGGGCTCACGCGCATTCTTGTACAGAGGCAATCAAAGCCAAGTTTTATTAAAAATCCAAACTTTTATTTGCTATCTCATATACGTCTTTTGAGATATTCTCGGTACTGATAATTCTTTTTAGTTGGGCACGCATTGTCTGCTGCCTGTGTTCGTCATATCGTCGCCAATGGCTGAATGCTCCGAGCATTCTTGAAGCCACCTGTGGGTTGATTAAATTCAGCGAGATCACTTGATCAGCTAAAAATTCATAGCCTCTGCCACCAACAACGTGAAACTGTAGCAAATTAGCTTGCGAAAACGCACCAATCAATGAGCGCACTCTGTTAGGATTCTTGAGATCGAATGCGGGGTGCGCCATGAGCTTAAATATGGTCTCCAATTTCCCAAACACTGGACTCGAGGCTTGTAGGCTAAACCACTTATCCACTACCAGCGCTTCTCGTTGCCATTGCCGGTAAAAAGCATCCAAGCTTGAATTTTTTTCTGGATGATTGCTATTGACAATACAAGCTAAGGAGGCCAATTGATCTGTCATATTTTTAGCCGCGTTATACTGCGCTAAACTAAGATCGTATACGAACGGCTCTTCTAACTCGATCAAATAAGCCAAACACGTATTCTTTAAACGTCTACGCCCCACTGTTTCGATATCAAATAATCCCGATTCATCCCGGTTATTATTTTGGTAAATTTCCAGTATCAATTCTTTCAATTCTAACGCCAGTTCAGTTCTAATCTGGCAGCGCGCTTGATAGATTGCCTCTACGTCCACTACCGGCATTTGCTCACTAATATAGCGCTCAGATGGCAGGGTCAACAATAGCGCCAAATACGACAAATCGGTCCATTCCTGACCAAGCAACGCCCGGAACGCATCGATGAGCTTTTCACTTACCAAGTTAGCTTTTTGCCCATTTTGAATCGTCTGGATTCGATCAAGAAGGATTTGACCGGCCAATTGCTGCCCAGCCTCCCACCGGTTAAACATATCAGAATCGTGCCTCAACAAAAATGCAAGCTCGTCCAGGCTCTGATCCATTATCAGCTTCACCGGTGCAGAAAACCCACGCATAATAGATATATGCGGATATTCGTGGACATTCTCGAATTTAAACTGCTGATTAGATTCGGTCATTTCGAGGATTGTTTCAGTAGCCTGTCCGGATTCACCCTCGCAATGTATTGGCAACTCGTTACCCGATTGCCCCAGTAAAGCGATACGTATAGGAACGTGATAGGGCTCTTTGTGCAATTGACCGGGACTTGGAGGACAGTTCTGCGCAACATTCAAAACCAAACTAGCGGTTTGAGAATCATATTCTGTCATTATTTCAAGGCATGGGGTGCCCGCTTGGCTGTACCAACGTCGAAATTGCGTTAATTCGACTTGATTAGCCTGTTCCATCACTGTCACAAAATCGTCGGTCGTTACCGCTTGGCCGTCAAATCGTTGAAAATATAAATCGGTTCCCTTGCGAAATCCCTCCGACCCTAACAACGTGTGTATCATGCGTACTACTTCGGCTCCTTTTTCATAGACCGTCAGAGTATAAAAATTGTTGATTTCTATATAAGCTTCGGGGCGAACCGGGTGCGCCAATGGTCCTGCATCTTCTGCAAACTGGTGCGTCCTCAGCATATTTACATCGTTGATGCGTTTGACACCCCGCGAAGTTTGATCGGCGGTAAATTCCTGATCACGGAAAACAGTTAATCCTTCTTTCAAGCTTAATTGGAACCAATCCCGGCAAGTAATTCGATTGCCGGTCCAATTATGAAAATATTCATGCCCAATAACACCCTCAATATGTTCATAGTCCGCATCGGTCGCAGTATCGGGGCGTGCCAAAACATATTTAGTATTAAATATATTCAAACCCTTATTTTCCATCGCCCCCATGTTGAAATGACTTACCGCAACGATCATATACAGATCAAGATCATATTCCCGCCCGAATACTTTTTCGTCCCAGCACATTGCTTTTTTTAACGAGCGCATGGCATGGTCACATTTATCTAAATCATGCGTTTCTACATATATTTTCAGATCAATATTGCGGCCTGATGGTGTTGTATGAGTATCTTCAACACAATCCAACTCCCCACCCACCAACGCGAATAAATATGCTGGCTTTTTAAACGGGTCCTCCCATTTAACCCAATGTCTATTATGCTTTAGTTCGCCTTGCGCAATTTTATTACCGTTGGACAAAAGTACCGGGAACCTGCTTTTGTCCGCAATGAGTGTGGTCGTAAATACAGCCATCACATCCGGCCGATCCAGATAATATGTGATCCTGCGAAAACCTTGTGCTTCGCATTGCGTGCAAAACATCCGGTTGGACAGATACAAGCCTTCCAGCGCGGTATTTGCCCGTGGATTACAGCGCGTTTCTATCTCTAACGAAAAATGTCCTCCCTGGGGGACAATCGGCAATATCAACGCTTCACGCGTACATTGAAAGTTTTCCGGTTTTAGCTCTCGATCATCCAATCGGATCGAATCCAACAACAATTCTTCGCCAAATAATTCCAATGGCGCATCAACTTCCGTACATTCCGGATTTTTTCTGATCCTCAACTTAGACACAACACGCGTATCGGATTCGTCTAGAATCACAACCAGATCAATGGTATCGATTAGATAAAACGGAGGTTTATAATCTTTTAGATATATCGTTTTTGGGCTGGCGTCGCGCATCAAAGAATACTTTATTTTAAATTTAAGGAAAACTTAACCACTAGTAACCAAGCGATCAAAAATGAAGTACCGCCAAAAGGCGTGATGGCTCCAAGCCATCTGATACCGGTGATACTAAGCGTGTACAACGAACCGGAAAAAACGACAATCCCAAAAAACATCAATCCTCCGGCCCAACCAAGCAGTTTGGATTCAGGCTGAAAACGGAGCAAAACTCCAATCAAAGCAAGACCAAGTGCATGCCACATTTGATAATCCACCGCTGTTTGATAAATCTCCATCATTCTGGCGGACAAAGTCGATCCTAATGCGTGTGCGCCGAATGCCCCCATCGCAACACCGGTAAATGCACAGATCGAACCCAGAAATACAAAATGCTTCCCTGCAATCATTGTTCTCGCAATCGGGGCATTAATTCAACCAAATTACACGGTCGTGTTCTATAGTCCAGTTGGTCTTTAATCAACGCATCCCACGCGGTACGACATGCACCTGATGATCCTGGAACACAAAATATGTAAGTTGCATTTGCGACACCCGCTATAGCACGGGACTGCATGGTCGACGTTTTGATGTCTTGATACGAAATTGCCCGGAAGGTTTCACCAAAACCCTCTAACGTCTTGTCGAAAAGTGGCGAAACTGCTTCCGGTGTTCCGTCGCGTCCGGTAACTCCAGTACCTCCGCTGCTGATTATTGCATTAATTTCGTCATCCGCGATCCAGGCTGAAACAGCTTGACGAATTTGATAAATATTGTCCGGTACGATCCGTTTATCGGCCAACTCGTGCCCGTTCGCCTCCAACCGTTCCACCAATACTTTACCAGACACATCGGTTGCTTCCGTTCGACTGTCAGAAATGACCAGAACCGCGATCTTAAGGGGTTTGAATATTCGTTCACTTGCCATACTAAAAATCTATATTATTGTAATAGTACGAGAAAGGCCTCTCTTCCGCGCTGCACATTAAGCAAAATAGAACGCTGCCCACGCGCAACTTTCGCTAGATCATCCAGACTCCGCACCCGATACTTATTTGTCACCACGATAACATCGCCAACCCGTAACCCAGCCGCCCAGGCATAGGACCCGCTATCAATTTTCTCAATTAATACGCCCTCGACCTGATTTTTTCGTGTCTGGCCCAATTCAACGCCGGATAATGTCGGATGGATAGCCCCCCCGTCATATACTTCGTGCTTGGGTTCGCCGATAATCGCAAGGCGTGAGATCGATTTTCCATTATGGATAACCTCTAACTCAAGTCGATCACCAATTTGTAACAAGCCTACCGCATTACGGATGTTTCCACTATTTTTCACCGGCCGACCATTAATCGCGACGATAACATCTCCCGGCTCCAAACCCGCTGTTTCTGCCGGTGAATCCGCCTGAATCCGGCTAACCACCGCACCGCGAGCCACTTTAATATCAAAGGCTTGTGCTAGTTCCGGGGTCAAATCTTGGACAGTTACGCCAAGCAATCCACGTTTCACCTCCCCATGCTTTATTAACGAAGATTTTAACCTCACCGCCATATTCGAGGGAATCGCGAAACCTATGCCAACATTTCCTCCGCTCGGCGCTATAATCGCCGTATTAATGCCAATCAATTCACCAAACAAATTGACCAGTGCTCCCCCTGAATTACCAGGATTGATCGATGCATCGGTTTGGATAAAGTCTTCATACCCTTCTATTCCCAATCCAGACCTTCCCAATGCGCTAACAATTCCCGATGTTACTGTTTGCCCCAATCCAAATGGATTTCCGATCGCAACTACAAAATCGCCCACCCTCAGACCATCAGAATCCGCAATGGGTATCTCAATTAACCCTTTCGCTGGAATCTGAATTACCGCAACATCCGATTCTGGATCAGTACCCACCAAGCTTGCGTTCAGTTGACGGCCATCTTGAAGCGTAACCATAATTTCATCGGCTTTATCGATGACGTGGTTATTGGTTAATACATACCCCCGCTTTCGGTCGATGATAACCCCGGACCCCAAACTATGAGATTGCCGCTTTCGGGATTGCTCGGGAACTTGAAAAAAGTGTCGAAAAACCGGATCCCGCATCAACGGATGCTCGCGCATTTGGATCTTTGTGCGGGTCGAAATATTTACCACGGCCGGCATTACCCGCTCTAACATGGGTGCCAAGCTCGGAACTCTGTGCCCATCAACCCAAGCCGGTAAGGCAGAAAAGGCAAAAAACGCCTGGGACCACAAGCCCACAACCAAAACACTGTAAATTAGTGTGTTGTGGCTTGCACGTCTATTCAACATCAATCTAAACTCCTCTAAAAACATCCACATTTAAGCTGTGATACACGAGCACCTATATCACATTGTTTGGGTCCGTCACCAGATTCAGGTGATGCGCAAACTAGAGATTTGATTCACCCGCAAAATTTGTATTCCTGCGGATCTTTTTCACTAATTGAACTATTATATTGAAGGCGGAACACCCATAACAATGATTGCGCTACAACATTAACCAAATGTTACCGAGTAAAAGGTACAAATGACAGTCTCAATGAAAGCCTCCGACGGACAAGCTATTCGGAAACTTATACCACTTACAACGCTATCCAAGACGGTATTCGAAAAGCTTTGCACGGAAATTCAAATCGAAGAAGGCCCCAAGGGGGCCGTATTATTCAGGCAAGGCGACCAAAAGAACGAATTCGTTTACCTATTGGAAGGTAAAATTTCACTACAAGCCGCCGGCATGGAAATGGACACAATTACCGGTGGATCCGAAGCGGCTCGCTTTGCGCTGGCGCACCAAATACCACGGAAAGTTTTTGCCGTAGCAAAAAATAAAGTTCGTTTTATTCGCATCAAAGCAGAGCTTCTCAACGCCTCAACCGTTGAGAAAAAACAGGCGGAAAGTTACGAAGTCAATGACATGCCAGAAGAACCGTCTGGTGATTGGATGACAACTCTGCTTAAATCACCCATTTTTCAACAGTTGCCGGCTGCGAATCTGCAGAAAGTGCTGCGCAGCATGGAAGAGATTGAAATTAAAGCGGGTGAAAGCGTAATCAGCCAGGGAGAACCGGGCGATTATTATTACATTATCAAGAAAGGTCGCTGCACACTCACACGCAAACCTTCCGCAAATGCAAAAGAAATCAAACTCGCAGAGCTTAAAACAACAGATACATTCGGCGAAGACTCACTGATTTCAGGAGAACCCCGCAATGTCAGCATTACCATGCGAACAGACGGTATCTTACTCCGCCTGAACAAAGAAAACTTCCTGAATCTGATCAAAGAACCGGTTATTCAGCATGTCGATATTGACACCGCACTCAACGAAAAACAACAAGGCGGGATCTTGCTTGACGTCCGCACCCCGGACGTATTCGAAAAAGGGCATATAAATGGCAGTACCAATACGCCATTCTTTTCATTGCGAATGCAAATCACAAACCTCGACCCAAAGGCCAAAATCATCGTAATTTGCGAAGACGGCAATACCAGTGACGCAGCAACTTTTTTGCTCATCCGGCAAGGCCTGGAGGCGGTGGTACTGGATGGCGGTATAGAAGCAGTACCGGAAGAATTCCTAAACGCCGGTGCGCAACGTAGCGTAACGAACTTTGAACAATCCAAACCCGATCAAGAAAGCGCACCGAACGCCGACGCTTCTGCAACAATCACAAATGAAATACACGAAAATTCGCTGCAAGATGACCAAAATGCATTGTCGGAAGCACAATCAATCATTACCCAACTGCAACAACAATTAAATAGCGAAAAAGAAAAAAGAATAAATGCTGAGCAGGGCAAAGTATCAAGCGCGGCGGATAATAACGATCAAAATAAAATTCAACAACAACTCGAACAAAAAATTTCGGAACTTGAGAAGGACTTAAAGTCAGCCGAACAAAAACTGTCCGAGCAAAAAGCAAGTCTAGATGCTACAAAACTGGATAACAATGCTCAAAATTCAGCATTAGAAAACTCGACGCAACAACTCAAATCCGTTGGTAGTGAACTCAAGGATCTGCAACGGGAATATAACGCCCAAAAGAAAAGTTTGGATCAACTAGAAAAATCATTGTCCGAGAGCCAATCGAAACTTTATAGTGAATCATCCGCAAAAAAAGTATCAGAGGCCAACCTTTCCCGAATTAAAGATGAAACCAACGATGTAATCGCCCGACTGCGTGACGAACTAAACCAATCCGACACTAACCGGAAATCTGCAGAGGCTTCTATCGCCAAACTCGAACAAGAACTTAGCGATAAGACATCGAATTACGAACTGTTGAGCAAACAGAAACAAGAACTGGAAAACACCAATTCTGGTGAACTGGAAAATTTGCTTTCCGAAAAACAGTCGTTCGAAAAGGAAGCGGCAGATCTTAAACTTAAACTGGAACAAAATTTATCCGAACAAAGCAAGAATGCTGGCGATTCGAAGGTTCAACTTGAACAGCTACAAAAAGAGCTGAAATCTACACAAAAGCAGATCGAAGAACAAAAAACCAATTCAGAAAAAACGCTTGAGAAGTTAAAGGATGAGTTAGAACAAAACAAGCAAAACAACGCGCAACTCAATCAGGAGAATAAGGATCTAGAATCCAAGCTTTCCGATCAAATTGAGCTATTGCGGGAGGAAAAACAGTCCTTAGAAAAGGACCTAGCAGAACTGCAGCCCCAGTTGGATAAAGTGCTGGCTGAAAAAGACAAAACGGCCGACGACTCCAAACAGAAGCTTGAACGGCTAAATGATGAACTTGAAGCAACAAAAAAACGCTTGCAAGAACAACAACAAAGTTCTGACGATGCCATTGCCGAATTGAATCAGGAATTGTTCAAGAACAAAGAAGCTCATGAGCTGATCAGCAAACAAAAACTAGAGCTCGAAACTGATCAATCAGGACAGGTCCAATCCCTGTTAGCGGAAAAACAAAGCTTCGAAAAAAAGCTTGCCGAATTAAAACCGCAGCTGGAGCAGGCACTTAATAAGAATGATGACTTATCAAAAAACTCTGAAGCGCAGCAAGAGAAATTAAAACAAGAACTTGAAGAAGTAGTTCAAGATTTAAAAGCTAGTCAGCAGGATATCGAATCGCTACAAGAAAAACTTGGTCAAGCCGAACAAGACTTCAGCCATGAAAATTCAGCTCTTAAGGAAAAACTGGGAAATAAACAGGTAGAGCTGGACACTGTCTCAACCCAATTCGATGAGCAACGGGTTGCGCAGAATGATCTTGAGTCAGAGCTAAAACGAATCGAATCAGACCGAAACAAGCTTCGCGCTGAAATTGAAGCAATACAGCTCAGTAACGAAAACCTATTGAAAGTCCAATCTACATCGGATGAACAACTCAAAATCGCAGAACAAAAAGTCTCCGATTTAGAAAGTACGGTCTCGGAACTAAACAAAGACCAATCCACTATACGAGAAAGCGCGGCCAGTAAAGAATCCGAACTTAGCGCAAAAATACACAAGCTTGAAGACCACGCAGAGATATTGCAATCTGAAAAGAACCAGGTTGCAGAAGAACTGGAAAAAAGCCTCGCCAACATTGAACAATTACAAGCGAATCAGACTGATTCGCTTCAGCAACACGATGAAGTAAAGACAACGCTACAAAATGAAAATACTGAATTACACAACAAAATTGAAACCCTTGAAAAGAATCTGGCAGATTCCGAAGAAGCTTTAGATCATAAAGCCTCAGACCTCTCTTCAATTCGTAGTCAGTTGGAAGAATCTACGAATAGATGCGACGCATTGGAAAAGCAGCGGAACGAAATTTCTACCGACCAAGAAAAAGCGGAGCAAAATGCGAAAAATGAGCAGAATAAACTCAGCAGAAAGATTGGCGAGCTTGAACTGAGCAATAACGCTCTAGAAGAAGAAAAATCTGACTTAATCGCAAAATTGAGTGAAACAATCACAGCGATGGAATCGCAGTCCAGTCAATTAAAAGAGTCAAAAGAAACACAAGATTCTTTACAAAAAGAAATTACAATTTCAACCGAAACATACGAGAAAGAACAGCAGAAAGCCCAAGAAAATATAAAAGATCTTTCCGAGAAAATAGATGAATTAATCAATACAAAAGCCGAATTGGAAAGCGGCAATTCAAGAATTGCATCTGATTTAGAAGCAAAGAATCAAGAAATTGGGAAATTAACGGATAATGTCGATTTACTAACCTCTGAACGGGAAGATTTGGAGTTAAAGATTACCCATCTTTCCGAACAACACGCCGAATCAGAATCCCGGGCCCAATCCAAAGAATCTAGTTTGAGCGAAGCCATAGAGACGCTGGAAGAAACTCAAGCAAGACTGGAATCTGAAAAAACCGAGTTGATCAACCAACTCGACGAAAATACTAACGAAAATGAAGATATTAGAGGTAAATTAGATGAGGCCTTAAAAAACCATTCCACGATCAAAAGTGAGCTTGATTCGCTAACCTCGCTACACGATCAAATTGTTAATGATTCGCAAAGCGAACAACGTAAATTATTCGATCAAATCACTAATTTACAGGAGCAGCTCAATAATGCACAGGCTGAATTCGAAGTTAGCCAAGAGAAACTTCAATCGATCGCAAGCGAACGTGATACGTTGGCACAAAATAAAAATGAACTTGAACAAGAAAACGTGGCTCTGCGGGAAGACGTTGATAGCATCGACCAGCTTACTGAGGAAATCACTGAATTGCAGTCAAATCTGGACCTCCAAAAACAAGAATTTAAACAGCGGGAAGAATCGTATGAACTGAGAATTACCGAAGAGAATCAGAAACAAGCCAAACTAAAGGATGAAGTTGCGGCATTAACGGCGGAATCAAGCGAAATCCAAGAGCGCCTATCCAATAAAACTCAAGATTTGAGTGATCTGGAAGCCAAATTATTTGCTATCCGAAAAGAAAATGCGATCTTGGAACGGCACATGGAAGATATTAATAACGGAGACCCAGATCAGGCGAACAGTACTTCGCAACTAAATGAACTCAGGTCCTCCATCGGCGAGTTGGAAGAGAAATATGCGATTGCGGAAAAAGAACGGCAGAATATAGAGGAACAAGCCCGTAGTTTAGAAGAACAAAATGCTGAACTTAAATCAGTCGTTCAAGAATTCATGGATCAAGCTGACGATACGACTACAGGAGAAGAAACAGAGGCTCTTCGGACAGAACTGGAAATGGTCAGAGTTCAAGCCGAAAAAGATGTACATACAATGCAGAATCAGTTAGCCGAAAGCAAACAGGAAAACGAACGTTTTAGACGAGAATTACAAAGCGAGCGGCAACGCGTGATAGAACTTGAAGAATCGGCCAATACTCCATTGCCAATCAACCCGGTCCTGACTCCGATAGACCAAGACGTATTCTCGATGATCGACGAAGACGACGAAGATATCGACCAACAAGAAACCAAAAACAACGGTAACCGTTCTAAAGGAAAATTGGTTAGCGCTATCGCAGCTGGGGTATTTAGCGTTGCGATAATGGCAGGATTGGCACTAGGCACGGAACAAGGAAGAAATTTTTTGATCTCCTTTTTGATATCTGAATCTTTGCAAGATATGAAAGAAAAATTTCCATTGGAAGAAAACAAAGCTTCTGCAAAAGATAAACTGGCCACAACACAAGAACATCAAATTAGCTTAACACCCAACGAGGAGCCAACGACTGAAGATAAACCTGCAGAGAGTCTTGAAACAAACAATCCCAAAACTAATCTGCAGCCCCCACCATCCTAGACGAATATAGCAAATGGTTATCCGCAACGAGACCAATATAATTTGCGAGGTAAACGATCTAGAGGAATTAGAATGTCGCGAGTTTGAATCGCAGCTACAGGAAGAGAATAGCGAGTCGGGCTTTATTGTAAAAAAAAACGGGGGAATTCATGCTTATGTCAATTCTTGCCCACACAGTGGCGCCCCACTAAATTGGCAAGAAAACCAATTTTTAGATATCTTTAAGAGCCACATCCTGTGCACAATCCACGGAGCCAGATTTCAGATCAGTGACGGATTATGCATTGAAGGCCCGTGCGTAGGACAGCGTCTCAAAAAAATCAACGCCGAAATTCGTAACGGAGCAATTTGCCACGCCCCGCTAACAAAATCCGAACCCAATTAATGTACAAACCGTACTGTTTAAGAAGAGCCTAAATCAAACTCAATTATTTGATTTTTGATTCTTTGTATTCAACGTGTTTCCGAACAACTGGATCAAACTTCTTGATCTTCATTTTCTCCGGCATATTTTTTTTGTTCTTGGTCGTTGTATAGAAATGACCTGTTCCGGCACTGGACACTAATTTAATTTTATCTCGCATCGCACTCTCTCCTTAAACTTTGATGCCACGTTTGCGAATATCGGCGATAACAGCGTCAATTCCGAGTTTATCTATGATGCGCATGCCTTTACTAGACACCCGCAAACGCACCCAGCGGTTTTCGCTTTCCACCCAGAATCGATGGCGATGAAGGTTTGGATTAAAACGGCGCTTGGTTTTGTTGTGTGCGTGCGATACATTAAATCCCGTAACGGGACGTTTACCCGTCACTTGGCATACTTTAGACATCACGAACCCCAGAGTTATTCAATTCAGTTAACAGCCGAGCTTTATACCAGAAATTTGTCTTTGTGTAAAAGCCTACCACTACTCTAAAACAAAATTATAGCCAAGTAATGCTATTCCACGGACACTCCCATTAAAATTGAGTCCATGCTAAAAATTGGATTAACCGGTGGCATAGGAAGTGGTAAAACTACAGTCGCAAATCTATTCCAAAAACGTGGCACACCGATCATCGATGCTGATAAAATTTCGCACGCTTTGGTTGAGCCCGGCATGCCCGGCCTAAACCAAATCGCCGCATCATTCGGCAACAAGATTCTTGATAGCAACGGTCGACTAAACCGCCCCAAAATGCGCGAATTAATTTATAGCTCACCAGACAAAAAAAAGTTACTCGAATCTATTCTTCATCCGTTGGTCTACGAAGCAATTGACAAAGAGGTTTGCAAACAAAACACGACTTATTGTATTTTAAGCGTCCCTTTGTTGATTGAAACGGAACAATGTCACAGGGTAGACCGAGTATTGGTTGTAGATATTCCCATTAAGATGCAATATGCCCGGGTAAAAGCACGCGATGGATTAATGGAGGAAGAGATCGAGCGAATAGTGTCGGCACAAGCGTCCCGAGATAAAAAACTAGCGAAAGCGGATGATGTGATTTCAAATTCATCAGATATTTCATCGCTTGATAAACAGGTAGAAAAGCTTCACAATTTTTATCTGGATTTCTCCGACAATACCGGTCTTAAAAATTGAACGAATATATCGTATTCGAATTCCCATTGAGTGAGCGAATTCGTGTCTTCATGCGTCTTGAGCAGCTTTTCTTGCAGGTCGACCATTTTATGGAAGGCAATTCTGTATGGGACAGTCGAGCTGTAATATCAACCCTCCTTGACATCTTGACGATATTCAGTCGAAACGATCTCAAATCTGAAATATTGAAAGAACTGGATAGACATTCCAGCGTTCTTACGAGAATTTCTCAAAACAAGGGCGTCGATTTGAAAAAACTCACAGCCATTCTCGACGAACTGGAAACAATAAGCAAAGAGCTTTATGCAACCAGCGGGAAGATTGGACTCAGCCTGATGGAAAGCGAACTGTTTAAAAGCATTTCCCAACGCAGTTCGATACCTGGTGGAACTTGCGCATTTGACCTGCCTGAATATCATTTTTGGCTGGAACAAAAAGACAGTATGCGTTATCAGGATCTGGAATTATGGATCCAGCCATTTTCGACTATCCGGCAGGCCATCGATCTCATCCTGCGATTTATACGCCAAAGTTCAACGCCCAGTCAGGAAACCGCCCAGTCTGGATTCTTTCAACAATCCCTGGATCGCGGCCTTCCTTACCAACTGCTGCGCGTTTCAATCCATCAGGCAGCCCCTTATTTTGCTGAAATTAGCGGCGGAAAACACCGATTTACGGTGCGATTTATGACAGTGGCCGATCGCGACAGACCCGCTCAAACCAGCGATGATATCGACTTTCTTTTGACCCGCTGCCTATTCTGATGCCGGATAAAATTCTGCCAATCGTAAAATGCCCCCAGTGTGGCAAACAGGTCCCGTGGGTAGAATCGCAGGTTTATCGCCCATTTTGTAGCGAACGATGCAAAATAATTGACTTCGGAGGTTGGGCGTCCGAATCGAACGTTATACCCGGTGATCCAGTCGATATCGAAATCCCTCCTGAAAGTAGCTAAGCAGTGCACCTAGTCTGCTACCCACTTCCCTCGCTGTAAGTCTCATTCATAATTTGGATTCACGCACTAACAGGGTCGTTTAACACCCAACTACACCAGTTTCACCACGCGCCCTCTGGCTTTAGCTCTCAAACACCCACTCGGTAGATGCGCCACCCTACAATCTGAAATTGTTTGTAAATGATTTGTGAATCGACTCACGGTTTACCGCAGCTTGATCGCATAGACTCAATCTACGGGTTAGTTCTCGACAAGAATGATCCAAAAAACCACCCAGGAGTCAATAATGAAAAAGCACTTTATCACATCTATGATACTGGCAGCATTTGCAACTGGAACTGCGTCCGCAGCAAGTATTCCGGAAAGTTTACATAGTGGGGCAAATATTCAGGCCAACTCATCGAGCGTTGCTGAAACCTCGACAAACCCAACTTCTGAAATGTGCCCCCCAGGCCAAAGAATGGCAACTAGAATCGTTACCGGTGAAACCGGAACCACGATTACCGAAGAATGCGTCACACCATTTTCATCGACGTCTAGCTAGGACTTCGATTATTACGAATAGCACATAAAAACAGCGCTTATTACATAGCGCACTGAAGCGGAACTGCTGACCCGAGTCGGTGGTTCCGCTCAGGCTGGAACATTTTGGCTTCAGCCCAATTGCAATGCGGTTCGCGCCGCAGACGACAGAGTGTTGAGCTTATCTTCCATTTCATGTTGTAACAGCTCCAGTTCCCGTGCATCCAACTGCTTAGTCGCGTAAGTCGGCTCCCCCACCGCTATAACGATTCGGGAAAATGGTTTGGGAATGACCAATCGGTCCCAGGTATTCAAAGTCCAGGCTTTATCAGCCGCGTAGGCAATGGGTAGCATCGCTTTACCGGTTAGCTTGGCCAACGTCACCCAACCCGGTTTAAATTCAAAGATCGGGCCCCTCGGTCCATCTGGGGTCGTTGCGACGGATAGCTTTTCACGGCTTATCGCCAAATAAATTTCACGCAATGCCTGAGCACCGGTTGCACTGGAAGACCCTCTCAATATTTTTGCCCCCCAGAAACGAAATATTTTCGCACCAATTTCACCATCTTTGGAAGGACTTACCAAAAAGCCCAGATTCAAACCACGCTGCATCAATCCCAACAAAAAATGTACACAAAATACCGTTTGTTGGTGCCAATAACAGGGAAGAAACACAGCCCCCTCAGCCATCAACCGTTCTGCGTTGGATTGCCCGATTATCCGCTGTACTCTACAGGTTTTTATCAAAACCCAAGCAACGCAGTTGATCGCATAGGGTGCGATTTTTTTTTCCCAATGACGAACCCAACCTGGTCGTTTTTTAAATACCGCCATCAAAACCGCCAATTAGGTACCATTTAAAACTGCGGCTAACTCGGTGACTGTTGGATAATCAAATAGATCGGTAACTTCAACCCGCCCTGGAAAATGCGCCTCAATCTGCTCATGAATTTGCGCCAACTTCAGCGAACTCGTTCCAATTTCAAATAAATTATCGTCCGCCCCAACGTCTCTATCATCTATTATAGCGTTACAAATACGCAACAATGTTTGTTCGATGTTTGCAGCATCAGCCTCGACAGGTTCGGCCAATACCGGCGATAATAACGCGTTCAATTCATCTACGACGGATTGAAAATCACCGCGCAAGAATTGTTCTGCCAACAGATATCGCTGCATTTTACCGCTGGTGGTTTTTGGTATCGTTCGAACCGGCACAATTTGGCCCACGTCAATACCGATACCTTCATTGAGCAAACGCTTGACTTGTTGCGCCGTAGGCAAAAAATCTTTGGCTGTACCGCGGAACAGCACGAATACCACTAAAGATTCAACCGCATCCGCGCCAGTTGGAATACCCCATGCAGCTATTTTACCCAATTCGATACCATCGACTTTCTCGCACACAACCTCCAGATCGTGCGGATGATAATTTTGACCATTAACAATAATCAGATCCTTTGCCCTTCCGGCGATAACCAACTGCCCCTGATTGATAAAACCAAGATCCCCAGTATCCAACCAATTGTCACTGTCGATCGTCCGTTTATTCATTTCATCATCGTCGTAATAACCGGACGTCACATTGTCACCGCGAATCAACACGCGACCGACAACGTTTTCCGCCAACGATTTATTTTCGCTATCGACAATGGCGACTTCAGACCCGGCAACAGGAAATCCGACACGAACCAGCTCCAATGCATCTGCATCCTGTTCCGATACAATGCAAACCTCGTTTCCTGAAAACAGCGATTCCCGACCCACGTACAGAGATGAAACCGTATCCTCCGGGTTGGAAAAAGTCGCCGCAAGGCTGGCTTCCGCAAGACCGTACACCGGAAACATAGCGTTCTCTCGGTAACCGAACGGCGCCATGACAGCAAAAAACTCTTCGCATAACTTGGCTGAAATGGGCTCTGCACCGTTGAATATCAATCGCACGCAGGACAGGTCAATATCCCCTGGATTCGCTTTAAACCGCTTAAGCAAATGCTTGTAACCAAAATTCGGTGACGACGTTATGGTCGCACGCTTTTCGCTGATCTTTTGCAGCCACAGCATCGGTCTACGCACGAATAATTCAGTGGGCATCAAATACAAATCGGCGTCGGCGACCATAGGTGCCAAGTGAAACCCGATAATTCCCATATCATGCGTCAATGGCATCCAACTTAGACTACTATCCGTTGCAACAATATTCATCCCGTGCAATATAGAACGAACATTGGCCATCAAATTCTTATGGCTTAACACGACGCCTTTGGGTTCCCCGGTAGAACCCGATGAAAATTGGACAAAAGCGGTATCTTCAGGCGCAACTGCTGCCGGTTGTCCAGACGACTTTAAATCGGCGAAGTCTTGATCTATTACTGCGGTAGCTTTTATACGCGCAAATTGATTTTGCAAATCATTTTTATCGGCGTATTTCTGTAACCGCTTTAGGTTTTGTTTGGTGCTGTACAAAAACGGTTGTTTTAGTTTTTTGAATACATTAAAAAGTTTTTGATGATGTACCTCGCCAGCACCTACCGCCAGTGGCACGGCTACGATACCGCCAGCCAATGCCCCCCAGAAAGCATCCACGAACTGCTCATTGGTTTCTAAATACAAGATCAATTCCGACCCTGGGCTCATACCTTGATCCTGTAAATAAGCCAATACCCGCAACGCGCGACCCCACAAATCGGTATAGCTTATGGAATTTTCATCATCCTTCCCGTTGACAAAGGTAATTGCCCCATCACCTGGAATTTGCAGGGCTTCAACCAACGTCTTGGTGTCTAAACGATTCATCTATTCAACGTTCCTTAATCAACATATGCAAATTGTGTTTTGGCCGCAAATTGACCTTTGCATCCAGCTCCAAGGCTTGCCGCGGAATATACTCCAACCGCAGTTGCTGCCCAATTACCGCAAGTTGAATCAACATCTCATACATCGCCATCGCTTCACCGATACAGTTTCGCGCGCCCATCGAAAATGCCAGGTAAGCTCCCGGCAGACGGTTTTCAGAATGCTCTGATGCAAAACGTTCAGGTTTAAACGTTTCCGGTTGCTCCCAAAAATCCGGATGACGATGAATGATATACGGAGACACGAAAATATCGGTTCCCGTCGCAACGTAAAATCCTCCTATTTCATCATCCGACAATGCCCGCCGCGTTAACAGCCACCCTGGAGGATATAACCGCATTGCCTCTTCCAATATCTGTCGGGTATAAACCAAATTCGATAAATCCTCGAATAACGGCGCCCGCCCGGCTAGAACTTTATCAAGCTCTTCATGCAGCAGGGACTCCACCTCGGGATGTTGCGAAATCAGATACCAAGTCCAATTAAGCGCGGCTGCGGTAGTTTCGTGTCCGGCAATAACCAAGGTTAGAACCTCATCTACCAACAATTTGTCGGCCATCGGTTGCCCGGTTTTTTTCTCGCGTACATCGATCAACATGGAAACCAGATCGAATGGACGCCGATCTTCCGCACGACGTGATTCTACGATTTCCAATACGTCTTTGGCCAATGCGCGAAATTTTCTTGCAAACATCAAGTCGCGTGCCGATTCATCGGTGACGATATCGAACGGATTAAACCCATACTTTTGAACCAGCACCTCTAAATCATCGCCAAATAATACATAAAGCATAAAATCCAGCGTCGCCTGACTCATCTCCGCGGTTAAATTTATCGGCTCATCTGCAATCCGATTCTGTTGCCACGACGCCAATAATCTTTGGCTGCACTTCACCATCAACCAGGAAAATTTTTCCAACACGTCTCGGTGAAACATCGGTTGTATCATTTTTCGTTGGCGCTTCCACAAATCGCCCTCACTAACCATCAAACCACGTCCGAGCAAAACATTAACGCGTTCTATCCCGACCCCTTTGACATAATTTCGATAATTTTTACCCAACACGTACGCTGCATCGTTGGGGTGGCTAACGACATAAGTCGGCTGATCACGGCTGATCGAACCGACTTTGTATACATCGCCGTATCGATTGAACAGTCCCTGTAGCATTGGCAAGGTGCCGTCGGGAAAGCTGAAATCCAAACAATAGTCGGTACCCGGACCCGGTGGCAGGCGCATATCGGTAAAAGCTTGGGTCATAGTCTGGGGATAATGCGAACAAAAAAGCAGAAAGCGCCGTTATTTTAGCCGACGACAGCGGGAAAATACAGATCAAACAACCACTTCCGCGATAGATCACGGTAGATTATTTTATCCGCGGGGTGCTTGATAGCAAGCGCTCCGTCATAATCATCACCGCAATCAATTTGGTACAAAACCCAATCCTCAGGATTGCCGCAACTATTAGGCAATTTAGTATAACGAAGATAAGGTTCGTGCTCGAGCTGACAACGCTGAATCCCCAAGGCAATCCCACGACCGTCAGCTTTGATCATCGCCTCTTTAGCGGTCCAGAAAGAGAAAAATAGTTGATCCCGTTGGATTTGATTCACAGCGCGCCAGGCCGATTCTTCGCTGCGGGAAAAACAGCGCTTCACCATCCCTTCAATATTTTTTATCTTACGCCTAAACTCCAAATCCACACCAAATTTTTTATCCCGTGCGAAACCGAATAATGCCTGGCCTTTAGAGTGCGACACATTGAAGACCAACCCTTGGTCTGGCTGACTCCCTGACAATCTTGGCTTTCCATAATCACCTAGTTCAATGCTTATTTCTTCAGGTGAAGTCGATAAATAAAAACCAAGCAAACACCGCAACAAGCCCCGCCCCGCTACAAAATACCGCCGCGCTTGCGTTAATTTAAATCTCAAAGCCCGCTGCTGCTCAACTTTGTCCAATACTGGCCAAATTTTTTTGTGCTCCACGTCACTTAAGTCCAAATTGGCCAACCATAAATGCAAACTATGCGTTGTCAATTTAATATCAATTTCGCTGTTAAAGTTACTACCGGCCCGAAGTTTTTTTGCCAAATGCGACATTATTTCCGGATTACACCGACAAAAAGCATACGATTGATACTCTATCCTCCAATCACGTATTGCATAATATCCACAACCTGCTCCGGCGTCTGTGCAACCGCTGAGGCTGCCGCGTCAACTTCCTTGAGCGCATGGGTCAAATCCGCATCGTGCAACGTGATGATCGGTTTACCCAATGCCGAGGCATAGCCGGCATCGAATGCTGCATTCCATTGTCTATACTTCTCCCCAAAACGCACCACCACAACATCTGCCTTGTCGATCAGATTGCGGGTTCTAATGGAATTAATCTTGGATGCCTTATGGTCTTTCCAAAATGCTATATCTTCCTTCCCCAAAATATTGTCACCACAATCATCACTGGCTTGGTGATCCGTTACCGGCGAATACAAGGTCACTGAAAGTCCAGCCATCTTTAGGCCTTGCCCAATTTGCTCACGCCAATCGGTGTGTATTTCACCGGAAAGATAAATATTCCAATTCATTTAAGTCTCCAAATTATTTTGATTTCTATTAGGATTATGGTGAATTGATGCCGACTACCGTGCTCACGTAGCAGTCATTTAATAGCCGAAGCGTCAATGCCTATTCGCAATTAAGCCGGTATTCTAGAATACAAAAGACCCATTAGAAAAACAGAATTAATCCGTTTATTGGCCCTACATGAATTCGAAGCAATAGAACAAAGAAAAATTCGAAAGACGATTAGCGCAATACCGTTGCATAAACATCTAACAGTAGGGCCACTAAAAATTGGCGCGCCCGACAGGAGTCGAACCTGTGACCTTCGGCTTCGGAGGCCGACACTCTATCCAGCTGAGCTACGGGCGCATTCTTAAATATCAGAGACTTGGCGTTGTTATGTGTCCCTTATAACGGGTCGGATTCTACCATACCGTACAGGCATTGTGCGATATTTTGCCAATTGGCAGAGGCTAAGACCCTGGAGTTCAAATTCTGTGCTCTTAGCAATTTTTTCTCAATGTTCCGTGTTGGTATTTTTATCTTCATACAACTACTTATTTATGAACCTGACTTAAACGCGTCGTGTATACCAAGTAACCGACCAACATTTCATCATCGCTAAGCATTCCCCATTTTACTGTTGAAGCCGGATTTGGGTTGACGGGGTTATTTACAGAATTATCAAATTCAGCGTCCACACTCACTTTTGTGCCCGCTGGCAGCCACTTGGGCTGTTGCAGTTGATAAGTCGTCTGCCAATTAAAATCATAATTGGGCACTGAAAGCAATTGCTCTTGTGTACCATCTGGGTAATGCGCTGCAAATTGCATGGCCTTGCCCCGGTAATGCATATGCGGGTATATCGCGTGCAGCTCACCCTCTTCTTTTAGCGTGACGTTGGCAAATTCTCTATGCTTGGAAGCATAGGGTGGAATGTTGATACCCATGTTGATCGCCGAAACCATTTTGTACTCAACTTGGGGCGGTTCTTTGTGGAAATACAATGCCAGTTCAAGGTCGTCTTCGGTTGGATAGCCGACGGTAATGTAGTGCCGTTGAAAACTTACGACGGATCCTTTGGGCAAAAATTGTCCGGAGTTGTGCGGAAACGGATTAACAGACATACCCGGCACGTAAGCAGCAAAAAAGCTATTAGCGCCCTGCCCCCAATCCGGCTCGTGTTCCTTGGCTTCTTTGGGGTATTCGACAAACGCAAAAACATGGTGTGTTGCCTCTTTATTACTGGGCTTTAAGTGCACGGCCCGGACCCACTTATCTTTCGTAATAGGTAGCGGCACCTTTTTGAACTGCCAGGCAAATATCCCCTCGGCCGGAATATTCACGGTCGGGAGTTTAACAACCAGGTCGGGCTCCCCGAGGGGCCAATTTTCGACAGGCTTGGGTGGTATCTGTGCGAGAGGATCCGGGCTCAATCCGGCTGGTGCGCCCTGGTCAATCCAATGAACCAATGTTCGCTGCTGCTCAACGGTTAGGGACCGATCAAAGGCAAACTTACCAACCTTAGGATCTGCGTGCCATGGCGGCATACTTCTATTCATGATGGCTTGCCGGACTCTAGGCGCCCAAGCTTTCAATGTCGCGTGGCTATCCATCGCCCAAGGTCCAATCCCACCCTGGCGATGACACGCGACACAACGATTCCGCAATATGGGTTCAACTTCCTGCGCATAGGAAATCATTTTGTGATGACTGGCAGGATCATCGATAAAATCGATCAAGCATCCTTTGCTGGGCCGGTTAGATAAAGCAATCGACTTATCCTCACTTAGTGCCGTCAACACGTCTGCTAAATATTGGTTACCCAGATTTTTATTAGCGTCTACAGTGGCTATCCCGGCACCCATAGACCCACGATATCGAATCGTCCAAGTCTTGGGATCAAGCACAATAAGTTCGCCTGCTCTCATGACGCCTAATTCTTCAATTACAAGTTGGCTGTCGTCCATCAGAATTGGAATATCGAACCCGAGACTATCCGTTAGAGCCGCCAAGCTCGCCCGATCATCCGTAAAATTGGCGTTGATCGCAAAAAACTCGATATTTTTTTCACCAAATTGGTTCTTCAATTGCTTCAATGCAGGGATATCATTGGCGACGACCGGGCAACCGATAGCATGAACATATAACACGACGGCCTTAGCATAGGCGTAGTTGTAAAGCTGGTGAAAATGCCCGCTCTGATCAATCAATGCAAAATCTGCGACGGTTTCATCCTCGCTGGAGACACTACTGTTATTTTGCAAATAAAACACAGCGCCTACCGCCAAGACGGCACCCAGCAATGCGCTAAAAAGAAAAAAGCTTAACCGAAAGGTCATGAGTTATGAAAACTGGGAGAAAAAATGAATATACACGGCAAAAACCGCCAGATTCTAAAACCACGGTATCAAAATTTAGTAAAAGATGTGGCGGTTTGGACTAAGGTTAACCAATTACAAAAAAGGGCACCTAGTGCAATGTTAAAGTCCTGCTCTCCACAAACCGCTTGCCAACCGATAAACTGCGCCGTTATAGTACCAATCACAATTATCGAGTACAACCCAGTGTTCTAATAAGGATTTTGGGGCTTCGCACGCCTCGGACCAACAATCCACCGGCCTTAAACCCAACCTCGGGGAAAAAGACCTCGGCGGAATCGGCGTCCCGCAGCCGGCTCCCAAAAATACGACAACGGTTTTCATATAGTGACCTCAAACCCAACGAGCTTGCGATTCATTTTGTACGGTCGGTGGAGTTAAGGACTCCGAAACGATAACTGCCGGCATGATTAATGAAGAGTATTGTCACCCTTTGATCATTTTGTTGACTCGAAACTTAAGACATGAAACCGCAAGCAGCATTTGCAGCGTCAATATTTGATTAGAACATACTAATGAATACCAGTTCGCAGCCCAAGAACGCGGGCCAAGAAGCACGGGTGAGTATCGCTGGCGTATCGGCAGAACTTCTTCGCAACCTGTTTCTGCATCACGACGGAATCGTCGTGGGCGCAACCGTAGCCGCACTCGATAATGGCGGCATACTTAAACGTCTTTTTCAACAACGTAGGCTGTCAATGGCCGAATTGCGCGATGGAATAGAGTGCAATCCGGGATACCTGCATGTCGCTCTGCGGTGTCTCGCCTTACAAGGCTGGATCAATCGCCAAGGACCGCCCGCGTCCGATGCGATGGTATTTGAAATAACGCCAATAGGCAAAATGGCGTCGGTCGCCTTTGATTTATATTCCGAAGCTGCAGCATTTGTTTACTCGGGCAGATCTATGGATTCCTATCTGTTCAATGCACCCCAACCCAATCTAGACGATTTTGAGCCGTATCGTAATTTGGTCGACAAAAGTATTGCCGGTTGGTCGCTGGATAATAATGCTCATTCTTCATCCGAGACCAGAATATTTGAGACCATCTCCCGTCATTTGGACGGGATGCTGGTCGCACCATTTATGATTGCGGCCAAATCACACGGCCTACTCGACGGGGATCAATTTCCGCTGAACCGGTTTTTTGGATCCAAGCAGAATGTCGAAGTCTGCCTGCGGTTATTGCAACACTTGCACTGGATCGATAAGACTTCAACCGGATGGTGCTTTAACGATGCCGGCCGATTGGCGTGCGATTTCACTCTGCATTACGGCCTCACCTGGTCCTACGCCCCAATGTTTTGCAATCTTAGCCGCCTAATTTTCAATTCTGCCAAGAACGTAACGCATGTGGAACCTGGAAAGGAAGAAGTCCATGTCGACCGCGTGATCAATGTGCTGGCCAGCGGCGTCGCGCATCGTAGGTATTTTGAAGATTCAGAAAAAATTATCATCGATATTTTTAACCGGCTTCCTTTGCAAGAACAACCTCGATTTGTTGCCGATATGGGTTGCGGTGACGGTGCATGGTTGAAACAAATCTATGAAGTTGTGCAAAGCAAAACTGAACGGGGGCGACATCTTGGTGAATTCCCTCTGACCATGATCGGTGCAGATTACAACGTCAAAGCCCAAGTCGTCGTGCGAGACACACTGAACAAAGCAGGCATACCCAATTTGATCCTATTCGGCGATGTCGGGGACCCAGCGCAATTCGCCGCGGCGCTCAAAGAAAAGGATATTAATATCTGTGACGGCCTACACGTAAGAGCATTCATCGACCACAACCGCCCCTATCAAAAACCGGTAGACATAAATGACAACAACGAATCGGCACTATCGACCGGCGCCTACGCAGATGAAAATGGTAATCCGATCCCCAACCATGAACTGGAACAAAGTCTTTCGGAGCATCTAAAAAAATGGGTGCCGTACATTCAATTGCACGGTCTCATTATTTTGGAAGCCCACAATGTCGAACCCAGTATCGCGGCCCAGCATATTGGGAAAACTCACGCAACGGCCTTCGACACATACCACGGTTATTCCAATCAATACCCGGTAGATTTTGAAGCCTTTATTCGGCAAGCGGAGAAGGCCGGTTTACGGTCGGTGATCTATCAGCAAATGCTGTATCCATCCCGCTTACCTTTTGTTGCGATCAGCCTGAATCACTTCAAAACAGATGGTTTACTACCCCAGCCAAAGACCGTGACCCAAGTCGATCGGGGCAGCAAGGAGTGGGTCCCCACTGGATCAGAAGACTTGAGCGACGGCAATGCACTGCATCATCTGCTCTATCAATCTGGCGATCTTTCTCTGCCCCGACGCTGGTCTTGCTACGCTACAGGACTATTCGTGGCAGAAGTATTGGACAACATCGAAAAACAGTGGAACCATATCCTTAAAAACAAAGCTTCGTCTCGTTCGATTAAGCTGGTTGATTACGGCGTGGGCACCGGCTTCGCGACGCTGGAATTGATCAAAGGGTTGCAAGAAAAAGGCTTGTTGAATCAATTTCGGCAATCGGGTATCGAATTCCAGCTTCTGGTCGTGGACTTTCCATCCGGCTGGTTCGCTAAAGCCTACGAGTTATTGCAGGGCTATCCCTTTGTTTCTTTTTATTCGCTAAAAGACACCGAAACCAACCAGGTTCGGATGCTATCCGATATCGTCGCCAAATCATCGGTAGACATGGTTTTCGCGAGCATGGTTTTTCACCTTGTACCACCGGAGGTTCTACCGGGCTTAATGGAAAGCTTCGCAGCCGTGTTGAAAGAGGGTGGCACATTGCTTTGGAATACCCCCGATACTGCACCCACTCTGCCTCATTCCCAGGTTATCCATGCTGCCAACCGGACGCTTCGTACGGCTATGGCGGCGTTGATCGATGACGAGCACAAGCTCGACACATTGTTATGCAAAATTCCCGATGAGCTGCGCCCAAACTGCGAAAAACTGCGCGGACAACTGGCAAAGACCAGGCAAGCGCTTGACCCGGCCAAACGTTCTGCTGCCGAATTACGCGCTAGAAAACAGATTCTTCCCGCGCCCACACCAGTTTCGACTATTGAAATGGCACTTTCCGATTGTTTCAGCGGTGCAACATGGGTCAAATTGTCTGTCATGACAAATGAGGAATTATTGGCACTGGCATTGCTACCAGCCAATCAGCACAATGTGGGAATCATTGAAGATCGGCAACTTCGGGAACAACTCATCGAACTCTTGTTGAATTACGAAGTATTGCCCCAGCTACGAGCCAGTCCCAGTGGTATTCCCGCCGGTATGGTATTGCACTGGACCTTTGGTAAATTCAATGTAAAAAGCTAGCCGGCCAAAAAAACTACCGATTCGGATCACGCAAAATTTTCTTCAACCCTTCGGAAACAACAATTAGAATTTGAGCTGGATTTGTTATTGCGTCTTTTTTTTAAAAAATAATCGTTTGATCAACACCACCACGATTACACCGACCGCAATAGACGATAATTCGACCGTCAACGCTGCTCCCATAGAATGTTGAGCCACTTGGTTTTTACCAATTATTAACCGGCCAATCGTCACGCTCCATAGCTGCAACGCGGCATAAAACGATACCAGCCCTACCCCAATAACAGGCCAAGGATTAACCCCAGTACCCGCAGTCGAGCGGTACAGCCAAACAACCAAAATTATTGTCGCAATAGTCGCAAACATATCGCTTCTCCAAAATTTATTAAATTATTTTTAGCTAGTGCCACCATTATTCAAATACCCACTACCGTTCGGTGTTTTATTTGCTCCGCAGCCTCCGTCGAACCCAAGATTTTTAATATTCGAATGTGCGAAACTATCGCGGAGAAGAATGTGGGGAAACAGTGATAAGGAATGCCGTGGCGGTGAGCAGCGTCCTCCACAATTCCCCGAATCGCCGAATAATGAACACTGCAAATCTTCGGAAAAAGGTGGTGCTCTATCTGATGGTTCAATCCACTCACGTACCAAGTCAACAACCGGTTGTGGATCGCAAAATTAGCAGTAGTCTTCATTTGGTGTACGAACCATTCGTCTTCAACCCGGGCATTGCCGTCGACCTGGACGAAATCGGTCACATCCACGACATGAGCCATTTGAAAAATCACACCCAATATAAACCCCGCGACCATATTCATCACGAAATATCCGAAGATAATATATTGCCACGGCAAATCGATAACCATTAACGGTATGACTAGAGTCCACAACAAATTGAAGGCTTTAAAACCCAACATTTGCACAATTTCCCATTTTGGACGTCTGGGGTGTTGATAGGGTCCCAGCTGGGAGGCGAACATATAACGATAATCCTTGATGAATATCCAATTGATCGTCGCCAGCGAGTACAGAAACCAAGCGTAAATATGCTGAAACCGGTGGTGCCAATACCGCTTCGACCCAGGCGACAACCTAACCATAGGTTCTATCACACTAATATCTTCATCCATGTCTATAACATTGGTGAAGGTATGGTGGATACCATTGTGCGTGATCTTCCACAGATAGCGGTTGGCACCAAGGATATCAAATGACATGCCGATCAGCAGGTTAACTCTAGGATTCGACGAATAAGCACCGTGCAATGCATCGTGCCCGACAAAACCCATAGCGGCAAAACCGATACCCATGATAACCACCAGCACTAACATACTTGCCGGATTGAATAAATTGCTCAACATCAACGCGTAGGAGCCAAAGATTAATGTGAGCAAAATCAAGGTCTTTAGAATCATCTCGGTATTGTTTTTTTTAGAAATACCGTGCTCTCGAAAATACGCCGCGACACCTGCCTTGACCTCACGTGTAAAAGCCGAAGCCGGAACCTTTGCGAACACGACTTTACGATCACTCATAGCGGTGATACAAATTCAGGCAAAACGCATTCCGCGAAACCATACATACAATTGGATTACCCATGCCCGTTAAGTCAAGCGAATTTATAAATCCAATCAGTTTCATATTTGCTACTTTCAAATAGGGAACAAAGACTCTCTAAATAGACACAATATGATCCGTTGCGATAATTTTCTGGCAATGACCATAAACAATTTTCAGGTCGGCCCAAACCATGGAAACAATCCAAAAAAATCACCTTTCCAACAATTTATTATTGGGGCGCGCTGGTCCATTTAAAAATTAGGATCTCCGACACTTTACTTTGTTTTAGCTTACTGCATCGATTCAGCAGACACAATCCAAAACCGCGGTAAACATTTTGGTCGGCCTCGAAAACTCACAGCGGCGCAAATTTCCCATGCGCGAGAAATGATCGAGACTGGCAAGTATACAAAGTCAGGAATGGCCGATCTTTATGGCATCGATCCCGCCACGCTTTAGCGGACACTGATAAACTAAGGTCTAGCAGCTAATCAAACATTATTTGTCAATTTGGCAGAAATAGCAGGTCATTTTTCATTTCGCCTCCCAGGCATTGAGGGAAAATAACACCATAGGGAACAATACTGCCAAATTATAGAACTGGTGGTAATCATGAAACTGCTGATTACACCAATCAACAATAGACACCAATCTAAAGTGCAGTTAATGAACGAGGATGCTTTGGAACAGAGCCAGAATTAGTAACTACTCCTATAAATTCTCTAAATTTATAACTTATCTCAAAAATTTTTAAAAAATTAACCCTTTTCTTTTTTCTCCGCGTTTAAACAGATAACGGTGCTGCACGGTTGGCAACACCGGTCATCAACAAACAGGAGAATATCAAATGAGATTTCCATATCTAACAATAATTTTTGCAACCTCATTGCTTGGGATAGCCGGTTGCACTCAATACGAAAATCAAACCAAAAAACACGGAGAATTCAATACGGAAGCCGATGTGCTTGTTGAGAGCGAATCCACTGTTAATCAAAAATCTGCTGGAAAACTATCTAGACCACAATCAGAGCCCGCTCTTAATGGACGAACATTGCACGATTCAAAAGCGAAAATGCAACATTCTGGAATCCTCGGACTAATCGCTCCCAATCCAGCGCCGAGCCAGGATAGCACCCACATCCCTTATGAATCGATAGATCGCGAAAATTATGCGCATTACGAAGACAATCCGGTCAAGCGCGTCACAGAATCACCAGTCTCGACTTTCAGTATTGATGTTGATACCGGTTCTTACAGCAATGTCAGACGATTGCTCAACGCCGGCCGTCTGCCAACCAAAGATTCAGTTCGTTCGGAAGAGTTAATCAACTACTTTTCTTATGGTTATCCGATGAGTCGGGACCACAGCGTACCGTTCGAGGTTTACCGGGAAATAGCGCAAACGCCATGGAACCCGGAAACCTATTTATTACATATTGGCATCAAGGGATTTGATCTTCCCACCGAGCAGCTACCGGCATCTAATCTGGTCTTCCTGATTGATGTTTCCGGTTCTATGCAGTCCCCAAACAAACTTGAGCTATTAAAATCCTCTTTGAAGCTTCTAACCCAAAAACTTGACGCCGACGATAAGGTTTCCATCGTGGTATATGCCGGCGCATCGGGTGTTGTTCTGGAACCAACGCCGGGTAATGAAAAAACAAAAATCATTGCAGCGCTAGACCGTCTACAAGCGGGTGGTTCGACCAACGGTGCCGCTGGAATCCGCCTAGCCTACGCTATGGCCGAACAAGCCTTCATCAAGGATGGTATTAACCGGGTTTTGTTGGCCACCGACGGTGATTTTAATGTGGGCACCGTGAATACAGAACAATTGAAAAATCTGATCGAAGATAAGCGCAAAAGCGGTATCGCATTGAGTACTTTGGGTTTTGGATCCGGCAATTACAATGATCAGCTGATGGAACAATTAGCCGATGTAGGGAACGGTAATTACGCCTATATCGATACATTGGGAGAAGCACAAAAGGTTTTGGTGGATGAACTTAGCTCGACCATGTTAATGATTGCCAAGGACGTCAAAATTCAAGTTGAATTTAACCCCGCGGTCGTCGCTGAATACCGTCTGGTCGGGTACGAGAATCGTATGCTCAAGCGCGAAGATTTCAACAACGATAAGGTCGACGCTGGTGAGATAGGCGCTGGCCATACCGTGACCGCGGTATACGAAGTTGCATTGGTCGGCGGCAAAGGACAAAAAATAGACCCGTTGCGCTATCAAAAAAGCATCTCAAAGCCCAACAAATCAGACGAAATCGCGCTGCTACGTCTGCGCTATAAAGCACCGCAAAGTAGCGTCAGTAAGCTGCTGGAATGGCCAATAAAACAAAATCAGATCATCGCGGATGACCAGAAAACATCAAATGCATTTCGCTTTAGCGCGGCAGTGGCGGCATTCTCCCAACAACTGCGTGGCGGCGAATACACCGGCACTTTTAGCTATTCGGATATTGCACAACTTGCCAATAGCGCCCGTGGACAGGATTCGTTCGGCTACCGGGGCGAATTCATCAAATTGGTTAATCTGGCTAATTCCCTGCAAACACCAGAAAAGAAACTGAGCCTGAATTGATCGAACAACACGGATAGCGATCGACCGATTCTCCTCGGCGCATAACAATGCGCTACCCGCTTAACCAAGGTGTGCCGAGTTATTCGGCACACCTTTTTGACTCAATGGGTCAACGATCTCTAAACTATCCCTTATGGGGAAGGAGTATTCTGACGAGGAATTGATGTTACGGTACCGAGACGGCGATGCAGCCTCATTTGACCAATTGTACCAGCGCCATAAAGACATGCTTTACCGGTATATGTTGCGCCAGTGCCAAAACCATAGCATCGCCGAAGAGCTCTATCAGGATGTATGGATGAAATTGATCAACGCACGAGAAAATTATCAGGTAAAAGCGAAATTCACGACTTACTTGTTTCAAATGGCGCATCATCGTGTGATCGATCATTATCGGCGGAACAAAATCCGTGCAATTAATAGCAAAACTGATGATCAGCACAATCCTGAATTCATCTCGCTCAACGCCAACCGGCAACCTGACCAAAAAGCCGATATCGAAAACCAAGTCGATCGCTTGCTACAACTAGTAGATAATCTATCCAGCGAACAGCGGGAAACCTTCTTACTGCGTGAAGATGCAGGCATGACCATTGATGAAATTGCACAGGCGACGGGTGTTAAGCCAGAAACCGCCAAAAGCCGACTGCGATATGCAGTCGAGAAATTGCGCAAATCACTGGGTGATACAACGTGAACCAAGACGATACGGACGAACAAGCTTTTCAAGATTACTTAAAAGGCGATTCCACGTTGTCTTCACAGTATAGAAAAGCCGCAACGGAGCAACCACCGTCTGTGTTGGACAATGCAATATTGACCGCAGCCCACCGAGAAGTTGAATCAAAACCTAGGATCAAATCCAAACCATTATTTTCAAACTGGCGAATTCCACTCTCTATGGCTGCCGTCGTCACATTTTGCGTGGGTCTAGCCATTAGCTTACATAACGAATCGGGATTTTTTTCTAGTGCCCCAGATTTTGGCGTCGCGCAAAATGAAGCGCCGAATAGTGCCAGCATGGGTGAATTCGACCGACTTGCTGATGAAGTATTGCCACTCCCAAGCGAACGCTTTGTTGCAGAAGAAACTGAGGAACAACGTCGTAGCTCATCCAAACCATCCCCGTTGGATAGCCAGGTCAAAGATAATTTAGTCGCAATGAATGAGGCCAAAATAACCAGCAGAACCGAAGGATTGATAGAAAGAAAAAATTTCAAAAAAGCGGTGCCAACCAGAAAGCACCAACCAAAAATCATCGCCCCAGCATCGCCAGTCATCGCCAAAAAATCAAAAAAATTGGGTGCCCAGTTTTCTGGCAAAATTGCTCAGGAAACCGTCGTCGCGTCCGCGAAGCCCCACCCTACAACCGCAGCGAGATTATCCCAACCAAAACCTATAACACATGCTCAAGCATTACAAAACCAAGACCGCAGAACCGCAACGCTCAATGCGGGCCTAAAAATAGAAGAAATTCAAAAATTGTGGAGGAATGGTGAAAAAGCAAAAGCCGAAAAACAGCTTAAGATATTTTTAAAGCAAAAACCCAACTACGATGTGGCGAAGTTAAGACGCAAATTGGATTCAAAATTTGTTGATCGCGTTATAAAGGCATTGAAAGAATAATGGAACCGCTAATCTACATGCGAAATCGGCTCTAAACTGTTTAATCAGCCTCTAAATTAAGGATGCACAGCGGCTATGAATACACAATCAATAAAGAAATTTATTAACGAAGACCTGTGGTCTATGGCGACGACCGATCTCCCATATTGGAAGAGGATTGGGTTGAAGTTACTTAAGGTTATGATCTTAGCTACGCGCGAATTTGGCACCGATAAATGTCAGATGCACGCGTCTGCACTAACCTTTTATACCTTGCTTTCCATTGTTCCGGTTTTCGCGTTGTTGTTTGGTGTTGCCAAAGGCTTTGGGTTTCAGCAACGTTTGGAAGAGCAATTGCTCGAACAAGGAGCCGAGCAAGAGGCGCTGATGCGGCAAATCGTTCAATTTGCACAGAACTTTCTGGAGAATTCGCAAGGTGGCGTGATTGCCGGGGTCGGTATCGTCGTATTGTTTTGGATCGTAATAAAACTGATAGGCAATATAGAAGCTTCATTCAATGAAATCTGGAAGGTCGAACAGGGACGTCCGCTAGCGAGAAAGTTTAGTGATTATTTGTCGATTATGTTGCTCTCACCAATTCTATTAATATTGTCCAGCAGCATAACCGTATATATCACCGCGACCCTGAATAAACTTGCCGAAACCGTAGCTCTAAACGAGTACGGCAGTACCCTGCTGTTGACCTCGCTAAAGATCATCCCGTATTTGATTATCTGGGTTTTGTTCTCGTTTGTTTATGTTTTTATTCCGAATACCTCGGTTAAAATAAAGTCCGGGATTTTGGCGGGAATCATTGCCGGCACAATTTACCAAATTGTCCAGGTGTTTTACTTCGGCGTCCAAGTCAACGTATCCAGTTATAGCGCTATTTACGGCAGTTTTGCCGCATTACCATTGTTTCTGGTTTGGCTTCAATTGAGCTGGTTGATCTTATTATTTGGCGCCGAAATAGCCTACGTTTACCAGAATTTTGGCAAACTCGCGTCCAATATTGACGAATACAATCTAAGCGGCGTAACAAAAAAAACCGTGGCACTTCAAATTGCGCATTATGTGGTGCAAAAGTACGCTAACGCCGAATCTCCGGTCACCCCTCCAATAATCGCAGAGGGACTTGGGCTACCACTATCTTTAACCGCTAGCTTATCTGAAAAGTTAATCGATGCTGATGTGCTTGTCGAGGCAACGCCAAGTAACAGTGAGAACAAAACGATAATCCCCGCCTGCGACCCAGAACGAATTACGATTGCTTATGTAATCACAGCTTTAGACGGCATTGGCGATCAGCACCCCTCATTGTCGCAAACCGGTTTGTACAGAAAGTTTGCGGTCACTCTTAATTCATTTGCTGCAACCATTCGTAAATCAAACGACAATCGACGCCTGCGCGATATAAATTAACATTAAAACCTAGCGTATAAAAATACGACAATAGAAATCAAACATCGCTGTCTTAGGGGGCTTTGCTCATCTTTCCGGGCAACAGGCGAAACCAAGATATTACCTAACCGTAACTATTCCAATTCGGACTATCGTGAACAGTCTGTCATCCTGGTTTAAATAGAAGTTTTGTAGAATCTACACCTAATTTATCTGGGGCACACTTAACACCCTTGAGGGTATCCGGTGTTTGTGGTTAACTGCAATTGACCGATAATTCGATAGATTGAACCAATTCAACGATTCAGCTATTCGGTGTCGGCTTTTCCGAATAACAATTTGTCATAACGACAAGGAGACCTATGAAAAATTTTTATATAGTGTTAATTATCACAGTATTTACGGCTGGGTGTGCACACACGGAAACACCACCACCTGCCGCCGAGGTAAGCAACAGCGAACCAGCGGTTCAAGTGGCGTCCGATGCTTCGATTGTACCGGGAAAGGGGGTCTTGATTCAAAAAGCTGTCAAGATCAGCGCAACTGTAGTCTCGGTCGATAAGGCTGACAGAAACATCACGGTCAAAGGGCCCGAAGGAAAGGTCAGAAAAATTGAAATAACCGAGGACGTGAAAAATTTTGATCAAATCAGACCAGGTGATGAAGTCGTCGCTGAAGTTTACAGTGCGCTAGCGATGCGTCTGGCCGAACCGGGCAAAGAATTTAAAGACACCGCCGAAAATATGGTAACCGTAGCTAAAACCGGGGAGAAACCAAAAGTGGTCAAGGTGGACATCGTCGATGTTCTGGCGGAGATTTCCGCGATTGACGCGTCTACCCGAGAAGTTACGGTAACGGGTCCAATGGGGCACTCGGTATCTATAGTGGTCCCGGAAGATATAGAAAAATTTGATCAACTCAAGATAGGTGACAAGGTCAATGCGCGCTATATAGAGGCATTTGCACTGGCAGTTGAAACAGTCAAAAAATAACAGATAAGCGGGTTAACCGACGGGGCCTTTAATCACAATTGCAGTGATATCCAGTACAGGGCTGCATTAGTTCCGGCCATTTCTTGAAGTGGAAACCAGTTCGAACTACACGGGGCTAAGGACGGCCCCGCATATACATTTGAAAACAGTTGGTTTAATTTTGTAATCTACCAGACTTTGAAGTTCCTTCCTTCCAGTTGATTTATAACAGAATCTGGACATTAAGATCAGTATCGTCATACCTGCCCTAAATAGCAACCGAAAACTCTGTTCAGATTTAGCTGGATATTCCGGTTGGATTCGCCACCGGATCAAAACCGATGGCATGACTAATTGCCAGCTTCCCAAAAAAATTCAGATACGAAAACGTGTCAGAGTAATTCCGGATCATTGGTAATAATTAAAATAGAGGCGCAAAATTGAGCAGGATAGATAAAATTGATCAATGCGTGAGAATTGTATCCAACGTCTGTAAAGGTATAGAGGCCACTATCAGAGACAGAAACAAATGCTAACCCCATCCGATCAACACAAACTACAAAAACTGCTTAACGATCTTCCTTTAAAGGAGGAGGCGTTTAACATACAAGCCTTGCAAGGCTATCTTCATGCCATTGCAATCACGCCGGATGTGATTGTTCCCAGCGAATGGTTGCCGGTCATTTTTGGCGGAGAGATGCCAGAATACGACACCATGCAACAAGCAGAATCTATGATTAATGCAATCATGGAGGGGTACAATAATTACAATGCGTTACGCATGGAAAATCGACTGCATTTTCCATTCGAAATGGATCAACTTACACCCAATATGTTTGACGAGATTATTGATTGGGCTTACGGGTTCCATAAAGGACTTCGGCTGAGAATGGACATTTGGTTAAGTCGAATTATCGCCAGAGACCTTGGAGAGGAGGAAGACCCGGTGGCAAACAGCGTCGGTGTCATCAGTGCGCTAGTCCATGACGATGACGAAAACAATGATCTTATTTTTGACAAGATCAAAAACAATATCGAGGACGATATAGATGAGGAAGAGATCAAGGTGCGAATTGTTGCGACATTAATCCGTATCTTGCCCGAATCGATAAATATCATCCAAGAATTTGGCAGGGTGCTCGACGATAAAAGGCAAAACAAAATGCAAACGGAACGATCAATGCCGGTTCATTCTGAAAAGGTTGGGAGAAATGCACCGTGTCCCTGCGGGAGTGGTAAGAAATATAAAAAGTGTTGTGGGGTAACGGGAAATATCGTCACGTTGCATTGAAATTTTAAGTTTGATATGGCCAACCGGGACACACAACTTGCCATAAAATAAACGAAAAATAGGTATGTTGAAAATGAGTCAAGAAAACCCCAAGATTTATTCATCAAAATCTAAAGAATCATCGGCCAAATTAGCTCTCGAATCGTAAGCTTCCGCCGAATTAAAAGAATTGGATAAACCCTCGAATATTTAAAAGCTCAAGCAGCCCAGCGAACCCGTCAACAGTTGGGTATCGGACCTCAAACCGCAGCGATCTTACTAGCGGAAGCCCGAACCCTTGCGTAGCGAAGCTGTATTAGCATCTTTGTGTGGAGTTAACCCCATGGAAACCTCTTCACAAAAAACGGTTCGCCATTGTCTTAGCCGAGGCCGTAGTCGGGCGGTTTAATGCCCTGTGGACCATTGCCATGGTGCGGATGCAACGTGATCTTCGTACACAGGTCTATGTCACCCGTCGAACCGCTGAAGAAAAATCATCGAAAGAGACCCATCGATGTATAAAGCCCTATATTGTTAGAGAATTATATTCACTGATCTTGGCAGATTTGAATGATTCTGTCTTAGCATGTTGACATAGGAACGTCAGCGCCGTTTTTGAAAGCTTTTTTCATACCCCAAAAACGGAACTGGTTGATCGTTGTGACTTCAAAACAAGAGAGGACGCCAAACATGTCATATTTGAATATATCGCGGTCTCCTATAATCGAATTCGACTTCATTCTACCAGTGGTTACTGTTCACCGGTAGATTTCGAAAAACAGCAAAAAATTACTTAACTTTGTGTCCCGTAAAGTGTCGACACACTATCAACGGCCGGGTCCGATAAACCATACCGTTGCTGAAAGCAATAGATCCTTAACATAATGGCCAGTGGCATCGGGTTCCTGTCTTTGCCCACTTTTCGGTAGTGCGGTTCTATCAATCCAATCAGCCGTTACCAGGGAACGACTTGATCCATTTCATTCAGAAATTTCTCGCGCTTTGTTTGTTTCTTTTTGGGGGTGTAGGGAATTTTTTAATAATTCGTTTCTTCGAATAAACTTTTTTATCCTATTGGCAGTCGGCAGTCATATAGATGTTAGAACTCGTTGATGTATTCCCTTATAGTTCTTGCTTAAAAACCTACTTTCAACAAAATAATAGAATGGATAACAAATTAGCAAGGTCATTACAACCGTTAACAGACCAAAAAGAATATCGCCTTCGTCTAAAATTTGTCTTACAAACATATATGGTAGCTGATATATCCTTGCATGAAGCAAGTAGACCGAATACGACATTGCACCCAATATAAGCCAAGGCTCTAGTAGCCAATAGACGAATTTATTTTTATTAGTTTTTAATTTAGTTAACACTTTCTCAAAGTTTGAAATTATCCATAGAAATATTCCAAAAAAAACAGCAAAAAATAAACTAGTTATATTTTTTACGTAATCAAGAAATTCAACACTTCTTAAAAAAATAATTACGACAATAAAAATGGCTAATAAAATGGTGTTATTTTTCAAACTTGGTACAAACAGAACTCCGTTACGATGTATATAAGCTAGTGCAATACCAACAGAAAATGAAGGCCAATAGTGAATAAAAAAACCATAATTTATACAGGCGGGTTTAAATATCAAAAACAGTGCAACGAGTGATACAGAAAGAACTATGTATCTATAGTATCTCCCAAAGCATAGAGCGATGAAAATAGTAACATAAAATTGAAACTCAATAGCTAATGTCCAATACACCGAGTTAATCGCATTGAATTCTGCCTGTAAATTATTAGATGTGGCCCAGAATACTTTGCTCAAAATTAATAAGTTAGACCATTCTATATAGGTCAGTTTCGAAACAAGGTTTTCTGGCGCAATGTATTCCCCTGATTTTATAGCACTGATTAATTCAATAATATATGGAAAGATTAAAACTATTATCACAGATACCCAAAATGTTGGATATATTCTTAAGAACCTATTTTTTAAAAAAACCAATGGTGATTTATTGTTTTTTAGGCTGGACTCTGCTGAATATGTAATTACATAGCCTGAAATAACAAAAAACATAGGAACACCTAAGCTACCATATGCCGATATATGATAAATAAAAGGGGACGAGCTTTCGAAAAGTGAATTCACATGAAAAAAGAATACCCATAGTGCAGCAAGTCCTCTTGCAAGTTCTAATAATAATACCAAGCTTTGTCTCCATTAAGTGTTAACAAGTGATTATCCAAACATGTTCATCTCTGCCTTTAGCATGAACAAAATCTCAAAAACAGGATAAAATACTAGTCGATCTAAATGGGATATCATAGCTTTGACGGATGATATACAGATCTGGATAATCTACAATGCTAAAA
The DNA here is from genome assembly GCA_964619885.1 of uncultured Methylococcaceae bacterium. Lineage (GTDB taxonomy): Bacteria > Pseudomonadota > Gammaproteobacteria > Methylococcales > UBA1147 > CAZUGA01. The sequence continues at coordinate 268 of CAZUGA010000032.1, read as the reverse complement.
TCACCTGATAAATTAACGCTGTATTTCGGCAATTATTCGCTTATCAATACAATCCCCTAAAAGGAACAATTTTATTACAAGAGATGGCTTCGGTTTTATTGGGATTTTTCCTGAATCCGTGACTTCAACCCCGGACAAAGGGTCTAAAGCACTGAAAAAGAAAGACATACCTGTTAAAATAGACGCTTCTGTCAGCTCACCCATCCGGTGAAAAATGAAACGTTTTGTTTTGGAACAATCGAATACCGAGTTTTATACATCGCATTCG
>CAZUGA010000031.1:0-55285 GCA_964619885.1 uncultured Methylococcaceae bacterium | reverse complement strand
AATTTCCCCCATGGGGGAAAAAGAAAAAGCGACAACTAGCCTGACATATAGGGCTTGGTCATTCTTGCGATTGATAAAAGCTTCCAACGGGTCTTGAACGCCGGTTACGTCGATGACCGAAACACGGCTCCGACTCGAAGGTGTCAGGCCGAATTCAGTCATGAACTGTCTTAGCTGAATCTGCGCGTCGCTGCGAATCTTGATGGCTGGATGAACACGTTTTTGGCCACTTGGCATCACGTAATGTGACCCTTCCGATTCGATAATCGCGGTTGCTTCCATAAATTCTCCATATTTTGCACACAGAATTTCCAGGGCCATCCGGTCAGAAATCCGAAGTATGCCCGCCTCAGTTAACATTTTTGACAATACCTTGAAGGCTTTTTTTCCGTGCGCACCAAGCCAGGGAGGCGGGCGCATTACCTTTGGTTTCATGAACTTCGGTTCATCCACGTTTGTACGGTCTTTTCGGGAAGTGCCTTGCAACACTTTGAGATGGGTTGGCTTTGGTTTTCTGCCTCGCATAATTATAAATCCTCGCTATTTTAAAAAATCTCAATTTTGACGGTGTGTAAGAAAAGGTAATGCGTCGTTCTCCGGCAGGACGGCTTTAGATAAAAACATACCCCCTCCCATCAATTCGTTTTTTCATTACGCATTTGTTGAATCGATGCCAAGAGTTCATGCATCGCTCTTATCGGTTGACTGCGGATAAGGCCTGTTGTTGCCGACCGGCACAAGATGCGGATGCTCGCTCCAACGACGTGCGTATGCACGCAACGTGTCGAAATCAATCAATCCGTCTCCAACATCCGCGATATCTCCCAGCGATAAAAACCGCCAGAGTTGTTGAGGTTTTAACGCCAAACCTTGGCAAGCTTTTTCTAAGCTTTCGGTAATGTCTGTTGATGTATTTCCGGTTGTTAACAGCCGGATCAAATCTGGTTTATGTTGTCGAATTTCAGCGCGCAACGGGTCAGTTAATTTTCCTCCCGGCGTGGCTATCAAGTTTGGTCCTTCAATATGGAATTCAACACCAAGTTCTGAAGCGGATCTGATTATTTCTTGAGCGACCATGATCAAAAAGCCTCCGGGTTTTTGCTGTTAGGTATGCTTCCTTCTCCATATATGGGGTTTTGAAGTGCCACACTGCCACAACCCTTGTCATCCGTGGGCTGTAGCGATTTTATAAGTGCCACATGATCCTTTTGTGTGGCACTTTGATTTCGGCTGTAGGCCGCATGATTGCTGGGTTGTGGCGGTGTGGCACTTTGAAACGAGGTTTCCAGGGAAAGGTAACGATCAAATGAGTCTTGGAATGATTTTTTGTAATATCCGCGCTTGGCAATTGTACCGATTCTGATTGATTGAGATTTTATCTTGAACGGTTTTAAAAGTCGTGAAAGCGTGTTTTGCGTTAACGGTTTTCCATGCTTCCATTCACACCATGGGCGATCTTCTAATGCGACTAATTCGTCGACCAATTCGGCCGTAAAAATATTTGATTTGTTTTTTACTTCGAAGATCGATTGAATATCCTTGAGAATCATTGGTCCAATCGCGTCGTCATCGTCGGTTGAGACTAACAGACCAAACGAACTGTGTGTTTTATCAATCCAACCTGGGTCGGATGATTCGGCGATAGCAAATAACGGGGTCCAGTTGTCTAATGCACGATCGTTGCCGCATTTCGGTAATGCAGGGTTAACATTTTTCAATGTCGTAGATAAATCAATCGACCAGCGAGCGAATTTCCTTCGTATGATCTGACAATCCTCTACGAGTGTTTGTGTTATCTTTTGCGTTGATTCTCCGGGTAACTTTCGTCTAAGTTGTATGACGACTGACCTATCAAGAATTGTATCTGGTGGCAATTTAATCATCGAAATCACCATCGGGCACCATGTCGAAAATTTGGCGGGTTCGTGATCATCGCCAGTTGTTCGGATGACGAATGCTGTTGACTTGGTGTGTCCGGAATTTATGACACCCCGTAGCAAATCATTGTTATTCAGGAACGTATCTGCTTCATCGATAAGCAATGACGGTGTGCACCTATTAATGACTCGAAAAACCGCTGCTGGCGAGATATTTGACGCAACCAACGCACGATTACAAAGCGCCGATAACACTTCAAGTAACGTTGTTTTACCGCATCGCTTTTCGGGGCTGGTAATCGTTAGTTTCGGCCAGATTCGAAACGAATCATAGACATACGTTCCCGCGATCCACAGCGTTAAAGCCGTTGCCGCTCCATTGGGTAAAACTACGTGCTTATTTAATAGGCTGCACACGCTATCAAGCAGATCCGTGATTTCAACAGGGTGATACCACGGCTCAAATTCTTCAACCAATGACGAATTATCCAATTCGGGATCACGAGGTCTAAGTTTGTATACTTCGGTGTCTAAAGTCGAAACTCGGATATTTAGGCTTTTTGCTTGTTTCTCACGGATAGAATCATATTCAACCGGATCTAAACCAGCCAAAACCGCGATTACCCTTGCAGGGTCATCAACCCTTTTAAACGACGGCTTTTCCCATACCGACTTTCGATTGGGTAGTGTTTCAGGCAACATTTGCAGTCACCTCACTTGGGTAATAGGTGCGCATAGTCTCGCGGGTTTGTTGCCAACGTTTACCGACCGGCTTTTCTAAATCGTATTCCCAAATCGGTTGCTCGATATTGGTGATCAAAGGGTGCACGGTTACAGATTCCGCAGCATACCTAAACAAGGTCTCAACTAATTGGATAATTTGCGGTTCTGATGGGCCGGTATTCCATTCGACGACAATTTGACAATGGGCCACGGGCCAAACGTATCCTTCCGACAGTTGACCGTCTGGAAGAGTTAACGCGCAGATATCATTTGGACACTGGTTCCATTTTTTCGCGCGATTCCAACAATCTTGGCCGATACAGACAATCACCAAAAACGGCAAATTTGTAAATTTCTGGCGCTCTGCCAGTGGCCTCGCATAAGGTGGCAATCGTTTCATGCGGCAGACTCGCGGTTTTGCTCATCGACGATTTCGAAAAATCTGTCTTCGTCAATGAATATCGAGCCACCGATTACTAAAAAAGCGGGAGCAAAGCCGTTGGTCTCTATGGATTGCCCACGAGAGTTTTTTCTGCCGGGTTTTGAGCAAAATCGCATCCAGCGCATTTGCGATTCTGAAAAACAATGGTGTTTCCGGCAAAAATCTGAAATTCTAAGAAGGGTTCTTGACATTCTAAAACCTCACAGCAATTGTGCTTAATTGCACGTTACTGTCGATCTTAGAATCTGATACGTACTTTAGTCATGATACTTAATTATCGATTAATAGGTACCCTCAGCCCATGTATTGATCAAAATCACTTGGGCTGATACCAAGGGCTATTAATCCATCTTCCGTTTCTTCAATCGGTTTTCGCCATCTTTTGTATATTTTTGCAACGGTATTTCTCGATTTATGAAATCTTTTGCCGACAATATCAAATGCACCATCTGAGCTGTTATTACCTTTCAGAGTGTATCCTTCGAGAATTAATTTTCGAACAGCCATTGCCATTTTTAAATCTCTATTGCGGTTATTAGCTGGCTTTGGTCCTGGTTTTTGCTTAATATTGAGAGCTTCGATCGGATCTTGCCCACTAGCGACATTCGATAAACATTCACTTATGTAATCGCGCAACGAATCCGGCATCTGGGTATCGTTAACTAGGCAGTCTGACGCACATCGAGCTAAAAATTTCGCAGTTTCAATATCGCCATTTTTCGCTTTATCAACATCATGTTCATTGAAACATCTGATTTTCCAGCTATCCATCCCCAAATACCCGCTCGTTCATACGTTCAACCAACCCAGCCGCGTGTTCATCACTAAGATGACTGTAACGTTTAACCATCTGCAATGTTTTATGCCCTAGGATTTCTGCCAATTGAGCCAACGTTGCGCCACTTTCTAAGAATTGAGACGCTGCGCTGTGCCTTAGATCATGAAACCTGAAATCCTTCAATTCAGCTTGTTCACGTGCTCCCTGCCAGGCCGCCTCGATATCCGCCGGTTTCATTCCTCTCCCTGGAAATACAAAATTCGAATCGATTCGCCGGACCTTAGATAATTCAACAACAAGGTCTAAAGCATGGCTAGATAAGCCGACCGTGCGCTGCTCAGAATTTTTCGAGTCTTTGATTAGTATCTTTTCACGTTTCAGATCAACACAATCCCATGTTAGATTTAGAATTTCACCCTTTCTCATACCGGTCGAAAGCGCTAAAACAACAACGGGATAGAGAAATTTGGATTTGCTGGCTTTACAGGCTTCCAAAAGTTGGTTTCGTTCAACTTCAGATAAAAACCGTGTTCGACCTGTAGACTCATCCCCTTTAGAAACGTTGCTTATCGGGTTTCGTTCAATCCAATGCCATTCGTTTTTAGCTGTTTTAAGTACTGCTGACAGCGTCGCCAAATATCTGTTGATGGTAGCGGGTGCTATTGGGTTACCATTTCGGTTTTTAACAACGGCAAGAAACCGTTTTTTATGATCTAAAATTACCTCAGGAGTGAGACTGACTAACGTATACGACCCAACTTGACCTTTCCACCAGCTTAGTCGGGTAATTACATGGCGCTTATCCTTGTTTCGTTTTTTTGTCGGTAATTCTTCCGAAATATAGCGGTCGATAGCTTCTGTTAATGTGCGTTCGAGTTCCTTTCGATTCGGAACGTGTTTACCTCGCCGCAGATCAGATTCAATCTTGGAAGCCCAGAATGTGGCGTCTGTTTTTCTATCGAAAGTTCTGGTTTGTATTGGGTGCCCTTTCACGCGAACGCGAACGCGCCAACGTGGACCATTTGGACCAATTCGTTTTTGAAAAGTAGCCATATCAACCCTTTAATTTCAAGGTGGACCAAATATGGACCAAATGGCTTTTTCAGTGTTTCTGAAGCTTACCAAATTATATGTAATCATTTGTTTTATATGGTGCCCGGGGCCGGAATCGAACCGGCACGGTTGCAATAACCGGGGGATTTTAAGTCCCCTGCGTCTACCAATTTCGCCACCCGGGCTTAACAGGGGCGAGAGTCTAACTCATGTACGATATTCAAGCCAGTCATTCCGACGGAAACTGCTTGGTTGAGACCGTACGAGATAACCGACAGCGCGTTTCCAAAATCCGCACTCAAAAATAACTTTAACTCGAATATAGCGACCTTTTGGGTCATTAACCCGTCGAATCATCAATAAGATTATACCGAATCGCTAGTCGGGTCAGTTCCACATCGTTTTTCACCGAAAGTTTCTCGTAAACTCTATAGCGGTAGGTATTAACGGTTTTAGGACTGATCAACAGCATATCAGCGATTTCTTGAATCGATTTACCTTGCAATGTCAGAATAACAACCTGCATTTCACGCTGGGATAACTGTTCAAACGGTGACGCCAGGTTACCCGGTACGGATGCCAGCGCTAACTTGTTGGCAACCTCGGTGCATAAGTAGCGTTTTCCCCGATGGACAATTTGGATCGCGTTGACCATTTCGGCAACCGGTGAGCTTTTTGAAATAAAACCATGCGCACCAACACGCAGCAAATGATGTGGAAACGGTCCATCATCGTGGACGCTTAAGGCGATGATCTTTATGTCCGGAAATTTCTGATAGATCTTACGACTGGCTTCTATCCCACCTATCCCTGGCATGTTGATGTCCATAAGTACGACATCCGGACCGAGCTCGGCGACACGTTCGATTGCTTCTTCTCCCGAACTGGCGACCCCGATCACGGAAATACCATTCGTTTTGTTTAAGAGATGCTCAATCCCGGTCCGAACGAGCTCATGATCATCCACTAATAACACATGGATCATGGCTAGCGGTTCTATACAAAGGTTTGGTCGATGGCGGAGAGGCAGGGATTCGAACCCTGGGAGGGCTACAAACCCTCAACGGTTTTCAAGACCGCCGCTTTCGACCACTCAGCCACCTCTCCTGCGCGAACGAATAAGAATACAGGATTCAGCCACGTCCTGCTACTGGTTTTGTAGGTCAATATTCAACCTTCCATTTTGTCCATCCATAGGCATTTTCCAGCGCTAGCACGATCAATGATTTCCAAATATTTTTGATGTTCGATATTTTCCTCAGAATTACAATAAATTATTTTAAGCTCAGGTCGATCTATCGCAATTTTTCGCACCGCTCCATTATCATCCTTTCCAGATATTTCCTGCTCATCGGTCAACAGCGAAATTTGTCCGCCGGTCATGGCCAGATAAACATCGGCCAAAATCTCAGCATCTAATAGCGCGCCGTGTAATTCCCTATGACTATTATCGATTCCGTATCGTTTGCACAATGCATCCAAACTATTACGTTGCCCTGGATGTTTTTTGCGCGCTAGGATCAATGTATCAATTACCGCGCAACATTCTTCAATCACGCAATGGTGATTACACAAAGACAATTCATGATTCAAAAAGCCAACATCGAATGGTGCGTTATGGATAATCAGTTCCGCATCGGTGACGAAACCCAAAAACTCCTCAACCACAGCTTCGAATCTAGGTTTATCCGCCAAAAATTCGTTGCTAATCCCGTGCACTTCAATGGCACCAGCATCAATTTCCCGATCCGGATTCAAATAGACGTGGTACCGATTATCCGTCAATTTTCTATTGACCAATTCGACACACCCGATTTCAATTATTCGGTGCCCATCTTCAGGGCTAAGCCCAGTCGTTTCTGTATCTAAGATAATCTGTCGCATTAATTGTTACCCGCTATGTTTAATAGGCATTGATTAACTCCCTCTGCCACCGACGAACTTAGGTTAAACTTCGCTATCTTTTGGCTAATTCTCCAATGAATCGATGCCGCGATTTGCCAGCTGGTCTGCACGTTCGTTACCCGGGTGACCGGAATGCCCGCGCACCCAAGTCCAATCGATTTCATGGTTCTGAATCAAGATATCCAAGCTCTTCCACAAATCATCATTCTTAACCGGTTTTTTTGACGCTGTGATCCAACCTCGCTTTTTCCAACCCGGCATCCATTCGGTAATTCCGCGTAACAGATATTTCGAATCGGTAAACATCATAACGCGGCAGGTTTTCTTTAAGGATTCCAATCCCTTTATAGCCGCCATCATTTCCATACGATTATTCGTTGTCTCCCGTTCGCCGCCCCATAGTTCTTTCTCGTTACTCCCAAACTGCAACAGGACCCCCCAACCGCCCGGACCGGGGTTCCCGCGACACGCGCCATCTGTATAAATTCTAACGCTATCAATCACGCGACCGGTACCCGGCGCCAGCGACCCCAGTAGGCACTAATCTAGGTCTGCGCGATGGTACAGATGTCAAAGGCAAAACCGAGTACCTGCGTTTTATGGCTTTTATCCCGTAGGCAATCGATTTTAGAGTAGCTAAGCGACCTTCAAACATATCCGAAACCATATTGGGTGACTTTAGATAAAATCCAGCATTTACTTTTGTTTCAAAATTCAACAAAACCAACCAATCGAGTATCCGTTGACGACTTATAAAATTCCCGCACCATGGTGGTTTACCCCGCTTTCCAGGCAGCAACCGATAAAAACGGTAAAAACTCCATGGATTAAAACCCAAAAACACTAATTGCCCCTCAGCTTTTAGAACGCGCTCGACCTCCCGCAGTATCAAGTGCGGTTCGGCTTCAAACTCCAGCGAATGCGGCATGATTGCACAATCGATACTTTCAGAATCCACCGGTAATTGGTGACCGACCGCAATAATGTTTGGTGGCACGATCTCATCGCATTGGGCTTTATCCACTACGCAAAAATTACGGAACGATTTTTGGTCTATATAATTGTCTTCCCAACCGACCGAACCCACCTGCAATACTCTCTGCGTATAGCTGACCGACATATTCTTTGCGATATAACGTGCTTCCATGTCACGCAGTAAATTTCCAGCGGGGGATCGGTACCATTCGCAAAACGAACCGCGTAGATCCATTTGCTCGGATGACACTGGTTTTCGTTTCATTGTGCTTGCTTAGATAATTCGGGCTATAATCTATAAGTATTTGGATTAATATACAAGCCTCGACCGAATGGAACCCAAGTTTATTTCTACGCGCGCAGTCCTATTTTTACTAGCCATCAACCTGCTTGTGGCAGGTTGCGCCCAGAATAGCTCGGGGGTCAAGGATTCGGCAACAATCAGCGAACAATATCCAAGTACGGCGTACCACCAAGATACACAGGTTGAACAAGACGCCGAAATTAGCGGAAAAAACTCTGAGTCAGGTTCTAATACAAGAATACCCGCCAGCTACGGCAAATACAAAATCCTTTGGCCCAGATTATTATCGCTGTACGCACTTCCTAAAACTTCCAATAAACGCGTCCGTCGAGAGTTAACATGGTTTGTGGAACACCCAGATTACCTGCAACGCGTGCAAATACGCGCGGAACCCTACCTTTTTGACATCGTAGAACAAATCGAGCACCAACACGTTCCAGGAGAAATAGCCCTATTACCGATTGTAGAAAGTGCATTTCAACCACATGCTCGATCACACGCCAGGGCCCATGGCATTTGGCAATTTATCCCATCTACCGGACGCTTATATGGGTTAAAACAAAATTGGTGGTACGACGGACGACGTGACATTTATGCATCCACTCAAGCTGCTATCCGCTACCTGCAAAAACTACACAGAGAATTCGATAGCGATTGGTTGTTGGCGCTGGCAGCCTATAATTGCGGCGAAGGCGCAGTCCATAAAGCAATCAAAAAAAATATCCGGCGCGGCCGACCAACCGACTTCTGGTCTTTACAACTACCCCGCGAAACGAAAAATTATGTCCCCCGGTTATTGGCTGTCAGTCAGGTTTTTGCCAATGCCGCGAGCTACAATATTTCATTAAGGCCCATTCCCAATCTACCCGTACTAGAGCGTGTCGGAATAGGATCACAAATGGATTTGGCGGTCGCCGCTGAGCTGGCCGGCATGTCCATCGAAAAACTGTACCATTTCAATCCTGCCTTTAGTCAATGGGCTACTGATCCATTGGGTCCCCACCATTTGGTTATACCTGCAGAATTGAGCGAGCCGTTTAAATCCAAACTCGCTGAATTACCCACTGAACGCCGAATCCAGTTAAAACGTCACAAGGTAGCGCGGGGGGAATCGCTTAGAACTGTCGCCAGAAAATACAAAACCTCCCCGGAAGCGATACAACAAACCAACCGACTTCATGGAGCCCGATTGCATGCTGGTCGAGATTTGATTGTTCCGGTTTCGGCAAAAAACCTCGCTTACTATAACCTGAAGCCATACAAAGCACCCAAAAAGAAGTCACGAAAAATTTATTATCGGGTCCGGCGTGGCGACAGTCTTTGGAAAATAGCGAGACGTTACTCGGTCTCAATTAAAAGTCTGGCGAAATGGAATCATATGACTACCCGAACTACGTTGCGTCCGGGTAAAAAGTTAGTGATACGGAATAATAAATCTAAGGTCTCCGGCAAATACGCAAAATCCCGGTCGAAACGCTATCGCCGCTATACGGTACGCAAAGGCGATTCGTTATATCTAATTGCCCGACGTTTCAAAGTGACTGTCGCAGAGCTTCGCAAATGGAATGCCCCCCGTATCGGAAAATATATTCGGCCTGGGCAACGGCTTAATGTTGGTGGCCCTACCACGTAAGATCTGTTTACATTCCACTCAAAACCCATTCGTTATAAATTTAACGGCGCCCGCCCGCGGTTCAGCTTGGGTACCGCTTCGAGCAACCGGCTCGTGTAATCTTGTTCAGGTGTCCGCAAAACCTGTTCGGCGTTGCCCATTTCGACAATACACCCTTGGTTCATGACCGCAACGTAATCCGCCATTTCCGCCACGACAGCCAAATCGTGACTAATAAACAGATAACTCAACCCATCGCGCTCCTGTAGATCCTTAAGCAATGCAATAATCTGCGCTTGCACCGAAACATCAAGGGCGCTGGTCGGCTCATCGCATACGATCAGCCGTGGCTTGACGGCTAGCGCTCGCGCAATACATATCCTTTGCCGCTGTCCACCGGAAAATTCGTGCGGATAGCGTGATCTAACATCGGCTGATAACCCAACCTGTTCTAACAACGTCGCAACCCGATCCTGGCGCTCGGCTTGGCTCATGTCGGTCACCAGCGTGCGCATACCTTCTTCAATAATTTCACCGACCAACAATCTGGGATTCATCGAAGAAAACGGATCCTGAAAAATCAATTGCATTTGCGACCGCACTTGACGAAACTCGTCAGCGGCCAAATCATTCAAGGAATGCCCGTCAAATCGAACTATCCCCCCTGAATTAGGAATCAGATGCAGTAAGCCTTTACCCAAAGTGGTCTTACCGCAACCGGATTCACCAACCAACGCTAAAGTTTGCCCTTTTTGCAGTGAAAACGACACCTGATCCACGGCTTTGACGTAACCGACAGTGCGCTTGAACAAGCCTTTCCGAATCGGATAGTAGACTTTAAAATCTTCGACATTCAACAGCGGGTTCGCAGAACCCTCAGCGCCCGAATGTAAATCCTCCATTGACGGCAAAACCTCAAATAGTTTGCGGCTATAAGGGTGTTGCGGCGAAGCAAAGAAACTGTCTCTTGACGCTTGCTCAACGATCTCGCCCCGCCGCATCACCGCAATCTTATCGGCAATTTCATCTACAATGCCCAAATCGTGGGTAATCAACCACAAAGCCATACCGTTGAATTTTTGGATGCTTACCAATAACTTAAGAATTTGCGCTTGCACGGTAACATCCAGCGCGGTAGTCGGTTCATCTGCAATCAGCAATTGCGGCTCTGAAGCCAATGCAATAGCGATAACAACTCGCTGACGCTGCCCACCGGACATTTGATGCGGAAATTCATCGAATCGCCGCTCAGCCGCCGGAATTTCCACTTGATTCATTAGATCCAACACTCTGCGTCGCACTTCGCTGTCATCCAAGCTGGCATGGATGTTCAGCGATTCACTAATCTGACGACCAATGGTCATTACCGGATTTAGCGATGTCATCGGATCCTGAAAAATCATGGCGATCCGACGACCACGAACCTGGCACATTTGCGATTCAGGATATTCGAATAAATCGACTCCATCCAACAGAACCGATCCCTGCAAGATACGACCGTTGGGCGGCAGTAATCTTAATGCAGACAGCGCTGTGACGGATTTGCCCGATCCGGACTCACCAACAAGAGCAAATGTTTTACCGTGATCAATGTCAAAGCTAACCCCGTCCACCGCGACAACAGAAGATTCACCCCTGCCAAAACAGGTTTTTAAATCTTTGACCGAAAAGAACGAATCCATCCTGATTTAACTAATTTTTCACCAACATCAGCCAACCTATTGTAAATAAATCTATCCTGTGCATAGACATGGTTGGAGATCTAAACCTCATTGAGCCCGCCGTGGATCAAACGCGTCACGCACCCCATCGGCGAATAAATTTGCCGCCAGAACCAGTGCGAACATGAACAAGAAAGCTGCCGCGAGCGACCACCAGACAATTGGCTCCCGCGCCATTTCCAAACGCGCACCATTGATCATATTGCCCCAACTGTTTGTGGTCGGATCGACACCGATATTCACATAGGATAAAACCGCCTCTGCGAGAACCAAGCCGCTAAAATCCAATACCACCGAAATCAACACGATGTGAAACACGTTGGGTAATATATGGCGCGACAGTATGCTCGTATTTTTGACCCCTAAGGCTCGGGCTGCCTGTACATATTCCATTTCCCGCAGCTTCATCGTTTCAGCTCGTAATAAACGGCACAATCCAGTCCAACTGGTCAGCCCCAAGATCATACACAAGAAAAGCAGCCGGGTATCGGCACGGATGGCAATATTGGCGAAATCCTCTTCATGATTAGACATATACACTTGTACAACCAGTATCGATGCGGCGATCAGCAAGACGCCGGGTATTGAATTTAATGTGGTGTAGAGGTACTGAATCAGATCGTCAACCCAGCCACGATAATATCCGGCGAATATTCCCAAAATCAACGCAAACGGCAACATTACCAATGTGGTCAAAGTTCCGATCACCATGCCGGTTCTAATGCTTTTCAGGCTTTGATAGAACACGTCTTGACCAACCTTATCGGTTCCCAAAACATGATACTTAAAACTGAGTTCTGCAATCGCATAACCCCCCATTAGCAAAATCAACAACGTCGTAAACATCGCGCACCACGGAACACCGCTTCGATTACCGTAGATTTCGGCCAGGCTTGAGACAAACTTAGCTTTCGTCCGCCAAGATCGCACGGCCACCAAAAATGCAACAACCACGGCGAATAGAACCAGGCCTTTGGCTGCACCCAGCAAGCCAATCTTGACCAAATCAGTTGATCGTTCACTGGAGGGGTCAGCAAGATGCGCCGCACCGTATTTAAGCCGCGGATAACCCCAAATCTTGCTTCCATCCGCTGAAACAATATTCTCCTTGGCGTACAAACGCCACGAGAACGGTGCCGAATAGGTTTTCTCTTCGCGGATTCTAAGCGGGGTCACCCACCAATCAAATAAACTTATCGGCTCGCTGGAATAGGTATTCTGGGATTGTTGGGAATTATCCAGAATGGGCTTGAAATGAATGGTATCGGCCAACCCGATCAATAGAAAAAATCCAAGCACCACAGCCGACACCATACCCACTTTATTGGTCACAACCTTCCGCCAAGGTCGACGCAGGTGCTCTTTGGAGCGGATTCTCAGAATCAAAAGGATGACCGCGCAAACCAGCAGAAAAACCAGTCCGTCGGTCCAGAAAATCACCCACCTATCCATAAGCTAGGACAGCCTGACCCGCGGATCGACTAAGGTGTAGGAAATGTCAGTCAGCAGCAATCCGAATATGTAAAGTACCGAACCCAGAAAAACCATGGACCTTACTATGGCAAAATCTTGTCGACTGATCGCGTCTATGGTGTAGCTGCCCAAGCCCGGAATACTAAAAAACGATTCGGTAATCAGGCTACCCATAAACAGTGTAGGTAACACGACGACCACGCCGGTGAGTATTGGGATCATGGCATTGCGCAGTACGTGGGTAAACAGCATGCGTGTTTCGGTTAAACCTTTGGCGCGCGCGGTTCTAACATAATCTTTTTCGACTTCTTCCAGAAACAACGTCCTATACCAGCGAGTACCTGCGCCGATCCCAGAAGCCACGCCGATGAGTACCGGCAATATAATAAATTTAATAGCCTGCAGACCAGTGTCGTATCCGGATATGGGCACCATTTGCAATAGCTTACCCACTAGAAATTGCCCGGAAATAATATAAAATAACGCCGAAATCGACATCAATACCACACATCCGATCACGCCCCAGAACTCCAGATAGGTGGTGCGAAAAAATACCAACATCACGGCGAAACTAATATTGGCTAATAAACCTAAAATTAGAGATGGAACCGCAATAGCCAGGCTGGGCCACATGCGTTGGCGAATATCGGATCCGATATTCCTACCGCTGTCCGAACGACCAAAACGAAACAGAAACAAACCAACGGATTTCTTATAAAAAATGGTCTCGGTCAAGCGTTCGCCGCCGGTTTCCTGATCATTCCACAATAAAGGCATGTCGTAACCGCGTTCGCTTTTCCACTTATCTATAGCCTCCTGGGTTACATGCTTTTGGCCAAGTTGCATACGCGCCATATCATCCGGCGTATTGACGATAAAGAACAGCAGAAAGGTCAACACGTTGACCCCCATCAGCAGCGGAAACGCGTACAAAATTCGCCTCAGGATATAGCTGCCCATCGACTATTTCGCCTTTGCCTGTTGTTTACGGCGATATTGCAGCCACGCCGGTGCCAACATGACCAAGATCAACACCGCAAACACGGCGAATGGCCAGACTACAGGTTTGTTCCATTGCCTACGTTGATCCTGCCTGAGCGATGAGTCAATCTTGGTATACTTCAAACGATTATTTGCCATCAAATTGGGCTTTAGATTCTTGTACCAATCGTGATGCAGGCTAAAACTTTTGGGGTGGAAACCGAAAATCCACGGTGAATCCCGACGCACAATATCCTGCAATTGCTGTATCAACGCAAAACGCTCTTCACCGTCGTCCATATTTCGCATCATTTCAAATAATTTATCAAACTCCGGATTTTGATAATTAACCGCATTCTCACCACCGCCTTTAACTTTAGCGTTGGCACCGTGTAATAAGAAAAAGAAATTTTCCGGGTCAGGATAATCGGCGTTCCACCCCCACATAAAAATCTGTGCATCCCCGTTGCGCATCTTTTGTTGGAAACGATTGTAATCTGTAGTTCGGATAACCAACTGAATCCCCAACTTCGTAAATTGCTTTCTGTACCAATTCAGGCGAGCCTTGTCATCGGGACCGGTAGCGACGGTATCCAAATACAACACCAACGGCTTTCCATCCTTGGGATTATGACCCCCGGGATAACCCGCCTCGGCCAACAATCGCTTCGCTTCATCGATACTTTTTCGTTGCGGCGCGCCGTCTACCCAATCATAAACATAAGGGTTTATACCCTTCTCCCCACTCTGACTACCGAATATACCGGGCGGCAACAATCCCTGAGCGGCAACCCCACGACCATTCGTGAAAATTGAAATGTATTCTTCGTAATCGATCGCGATAGATAACGCTTGGCGCAACTCTCTAGCACGGTTAGAGTAACCACCCACTACCGGATCCAGCATATTAAAGCCCATATAGAATATCGACGTCGTTACCGCAGTTTTCAGCTGTATCCCTTTATCGTGCATCGCTTGGGTCAGTTCAGCTTCGCCTTGACCGCTAAACTGGATAGCCTGATCAAAACTGTCCGACGCGATGCCCGAGCCATCGTAATAACCCTGTAAGAATTTATTCCAATACGGAATATTTTCTTTTTCCAGCGTATATATCACTCTATCGATAAACGGCAGTTTATGACCTGCATCATCCAACAACCCGGCTGCCCGATCGCCCGGTTCACCTCGTGTCGGATATTTGTCCATGTGATAGTTCGGATTTTTCTCCAGGACCATTTGCCGGTTTGGGTTATTCTCTACCAGCATGTAGGGACCGGTACCTACAGGATACCAATCCAAGCTTATATTTTTCTCGCGCAAACCAGGTTGGGCGTAAAATTCGACCGCTTCCCATGGCATTGGTGAAAAAAACGGCATGGCCAACCAATAACGGAATTGCGGATACTTGCCGCGAATTCTAACCCGATAGCTATATCGATCCAACGATTTCACACCTTCGATGGCGAAGTCCTTCAAATCAATATTGTTATTCGCGTCAGATTTATGAATTTTTGCCAACTCATCACCAAGTTGACCAAGGCCAACTATATAGTGCTTCATCAACTCGGCGATCGGTGAATGTATCCTTGGATCAACCAGGCGTTTGATCTGATAGACATAGTCATCGGCATCCAGCTCGCGAGACCCGGTCAACTCGAAATCACTAATTCCGTTGATCGATTGCAATTCGGTGGCGTCCAACCGGTGGTACAAAAACTGGCCTTGAGCATCCTTCGCGAAAGCAGGGTGTGGTTGATAGCGGACTCTCGGGCGAATTCGGATCGTATAGTCGCTATACGCAATTGATTCCACACTGGCATCGTCGGGTAATATAGCCCCATCCCGGTCGAAATATGTTACACCCGGTAAGACTTCTGCGGTCAGCGGAACCAGGGTGTACGGCCTAATCAAATAATGATATTGCAGAGGCGGCTCGTAGATTTGACCGATAAACACATATTCATTCGCACTGTAGGCAACAGCAGGGTCGAGATGTTTGGGCCGTTCGGTGAACGAACTATACAAAACGTTTTCCGGGCCTCTCTGCACCCCGTAGGGGTTATTCCACGATTCACCGCTACAGCCGCAAATCCCGATCATTAACGAACTCAATATTACTATCTGAATCCGTAATTTCAACCCGGATAAAGACGTGCAATATATTGTTTTAACGGGGGAATAAAAAATCTTAGCCTCACCCAACGGTTAAGGGGTCATTTATTTGACCGCTGTGCAATCAAGGGTTTGTGTCATGTGCGGTAGTGGAGTCACGGATCCAGTTATTAGTCCTTGGTCACCAACTTTCGGCCAATATCGATTCATCCAGTCTAATCAAAGCAAGCTTGAACAAAAACGGAATAGTAGATCGAAACGATAGTCTTCCGATCACCCCACGCGCTCTAAGCTTTAGAGGTCACTAGCGCTGGCACGTAGTATACGTGATCAACCTGCATATGCGAATGCCCAATGCGATCGTTTAATCGCCTAGTCCTGATAATCTTCCGGGAGAATGATACGGACTAGGCCGTGACTATTTCACACGAAGTCCGAATAGTACTTCACAGCCATTTAATGGCAGTCCACATAGGATGGACCTACGTAAACAACCAATACGACCATATATAGGGATATCACGATGTTTGACCTGCCAACCAACGGAAATTCTAACCAAGACGCCGGGCCCGATAGAGGCTCAACGGCAAGCATTGCAGAAGCGCGGCGAAAAAATTCTCGGGCACGCAAGCTGCAGCTCGGTATGCATGACAGACAAAGCGGGCAACCTCTCCAGAAAAGCCCATCTATTCAAGTGCCACCGTCATACGATCGCCCTGAAAAAAAAGCTTTGTGGTTGGAAGCACTGCGTCTCGGTTTGATGCCGCTGGTTCTCGGTTTGATTAGTTTCTATGTGACCCAGGCGATCAATACACAGCAAATAAAAAGCGCCAACGAAATTGCAGAACAGCAACTGACAAGCTCCAAACAAATCGCCGCGGCGAATTTAAAAACGCAGCATTTAAGTCACATGGTACAAATATTTTCCGAGATTATCGATGATAAGACCTCGCACAAACAGACCAAACACGGAAACCATTCGCTCGTGCAACGCATCCAATCGTTGCAAATTTACGGTAATGAAGCACTACCGTTCTTGGTTCAACTGAGGGCGCACTATGAATCCGGAGGCAAGCACACACTGGGCTTGCTGGGCACCACTAAAAAAGTTATCAAGCATATTCTGCAAGAGAGTCAGTTGGATTTTCATGGCAGTACATTCATCGCCCAAACACCCACTCGAATCAACCTGCGCAAAAAGAATTTCGAAAACTTCAATCTTTCGGCCAGTGTATTTGAGGATGTAAACCTATATCGAGCAAATTTTACTGAGGCCACACTAAAAAAGGCCCGTTTTAAGAATGTCGACCTGCAGGAAACATCATTCAGAGGAGCCAATCTCGATGGCGTCGAATTTGACAATGCAAATCTTCGCAAAACAGATTTCACGCAAGCCTATCTGTACGGCGCTATTTTCGCGGAAAACTGCACAAATATAGAAGATGCCTTTTTTACGCTGGAGGCATTACTACATTTATACGACCACCCCCAGAAACACAACCCTATCCAATCGATCCCAAATGAGGCCTACACAATATTGCTGATGAAGCAAAAAAAGGCACTGATCAGTCGAATCGAACAACAACCCGCAAGTTTAAAAGACGCCTACAAAAAACTCGGAATTGAGGGTTCCGAAGAAACGCAATATGAAGAACTACAGCGACGCTTCGACCGCTTACGCGAAACCTTGGCCAATTCTGGAACCGGCAGCCAATTTTTCGCATTGCTATAGATTTACCATTGCAACTCGAATCGATGTCATCAACCAAGCGGTTGCATAACCGGCAAATCAATCTCGACTACTCGAATTCAGCCAGTCAAAGCTTATCGTGGACCGCAAATTATTTCATAATCGTCGGTGTTTACACGATATGGCGTACAACATTTTATAACTATGCGCTGACTGATTTATTCATTTCGCCGGTTGAAATTGCATATCTTTTCACCGCTGCATCAATCCCCGCATTGTTCACATTCTGCATCGCAAAATTCGCCCACATTATAAAACTTGACTCGTTAATAAGTTTTTTCCTGCTGGTATTGGCGGTCGGCTTACTACTAGCCGGTAACACATCTACGATCATTGGGTTATATGCTGCCGTCATGCTCATAAGCGCCGGTTTCAACGCGTATTTACCTTTGATCAATACGGTAACAATCAAAAACGCTACATACAGCAACGTAAACTTGAAACTAGGCCGATTAAAAAGCCTAGGGCCCTTAGCAGCAATTGCAGCGACGTTTTTGCTATTCTGGATCGATCAGGATGCATCAACACGGGATTTACTGCTGGTTGCTGGCTTGATCGTTCTATTGGTTAGCCTTGTCTATCAACGGGGGAACCGGTTCGAAAGAGACACTCCCCCCACCCCCGGCTTTCATTTCAAGACCCGTCTGTGGCCCATCTACTTACTGAATTTCCTAGCGGGCTCCCGCAGTGCCTTGTTCAAAACCTTTGTGGTAACGCAAATTGTGTCGCAGTTTCACGTATCAACGGTTCAACTCAGCGGCATTTTGCTTGCCGGCAGCATAGCCGGGTTAATCGGCTACCGTACTCTGGGTTGGCTCGCCACGACTTACAACCCGAAGAATGTACTTACGATCGTTTACTTTCTTGTGAATCTGCTATTTATTGGCTTGATATTTGCGGACCTAAGTATATTTATTGGGTTATTCTTGCTCGACTCATTTTTGTTCGGAACAGCCGTAATTACAGATGCTTCCCTCAAACGCGCGGACCCAGAAAAATTTTTGATCGCGAATTTGGCTACCGGTGCCACTTTTTTCCACTTGGCCGGAGTCGTCACGCCTTTAGTGTTGGCGAGTGTTTTGCAAACTTGGGGACAACCCGCAGTCATGTGTTTTGGCGCAATAATCGCGATGATCGCTTGCATTACGGCTAGAAAACTACCGTAGGAAGAACCTGTAAAGAATAGATTCTAGGATACAGCGTTTACAAATCCAATCGGGGTGAACAATAATATTCCCGGATCCGGGCTTAAACGGAGAACCTCCGCTCATTATCGGATTGCATCTATTTTCGAAATCAACACAGAAACAGGTGGCGTATCTGGGTTACACAGAGGCTTTAGATAAAAATCCGCCGGCGTTTACAGGGACCGATTCCGATGTCAAATATCCGCCCAATTCGGTCAAAGCCTTGCGATAAACGTCCCGTTTAAAAAAAACCACTTTGTCAACCGGGTACCAAAAATCGACCCAGCGCCAACCGTCAAATTCCGGACGATCAGAACAATCGAAGCGCACGCAATGCTCGCTGGATTTCATTTCCAAAATGAACCACAACTGCTTTTGCCCAATACACAACGGATAAGAATGCTTTCTAATGTATTTTTCGGGAAGATCATAGCGTAGCCACGACCGTGTTCGCCCGATGACATCCACATGATTCCGGCGCAGACCAACTTCCTCGTACAATTCACGGTACATGGCGTCCTCGGGGGCTTCGTTGCGTTTTATTCCACCCTGTGGGAATTGCCACGAATCCATACCGGCACGGCGCGCCCAAAACAGTTGACCATCCTTATTGCAAAGGACTATCCCGACATTATGGCGATATCCCTCTGAATCGATCATATCCCAATTCCAAACAATCTGGTTCCAATGTATCCACCCTTAATTCAATACGAAGATTCCGATACCCTAGTTGTTTAATTGTTCCATAAACTCAACATTTTCGCCAGAAAAGCATTTACATTTAATGTAGTCCCGCTATCCTTGTCGGTTTTTATTCTCGGTTGGACATATTTGTGGGTATCGCCCTATTCGATCTTGACAATACTTTGCTGAACGGCGACAGCGATTACCTGTGGGGACAATTCCTAGTCGAACAGGGAATTGTAGACCAAGCATTTTATGAAAGTACCAACGCCGAATTCTACGAAGATTACCGCCAGGGGACCTTGGATATCCATAAATTCTTAGATTTTGCATTGGCCCCCCTTGCTTCTAACGATCACGATCAGCTCAAAGCATGGCGCGTACAGTTTATAGAAGAAAAAATAAAACCGATTCTGCTACCCGAAGCATTTGACCTTGTAGAAAAGCATCGGACCGATGGCGATGTATTATTGGTCATCACCGCCACCAATAAATTTGTAACCGAACCAATAGTCGATTTGCACCGTATCGACAACATCCTTGCCACAGTACCCGAATTTATAGATGGTCGTTTCACGGGCAAAGTCAGTGGAATCCCTTGTTTTCAGGACGGAAAGGTTAAGCTGTTAGAATCGTGGCTGGAAGAAACTGGCCTAACCCTGGACGACAGTTGGTTTTATAGTGACTCGTTGAATGATTTACCTTTGTTAGAACGGGTCACCCATCCGGTTGCGGTAGACCCAGACGCTACCCTACGCAGCATCGCGTTAAATAATCGTTGGCCAGTTATTAGTCTGCGCGGTGAATCACCCCCCGATCAAAGAAGCACAGGACATTAGGGAGAATTACCCATTGACACGTCTGATCGGTCAAATAGGCGATTAGAGGATAGAATTCGTCGCGGGCGAATTATTTTTTCTGGATTAGAAAATGTTGTGTCCCATTGTCTTCGAAAAATTCCAGAATCCTGTTTCCAGTCTGATCCGAGTACACTCCAATGTCCAAATGAGCGGCTGGGTCGGTCGCTAATACACGCACGATCTCTCCACTCTGCATTCCCATTAGCGCTTTTTTTAGACGTAGAAGCGGTAACGGGCAATTTAGCCCCGAAGCATCTAGTTCGTGATCATGTTTAAGCATTGATAAAGTTACCCGTATATCTCTATTTTCAATTTTACACTGTGCTCAATAGTGCCTAATTTTTCATTCAAACCGTGGCGGCAATATCTCTAGACATACCTATCGTACAGCAAGAACCTAAATAGGTTCAGCGACAGTCACGGTCCACCAGGGCCCGGTAGTTCGTCCCAAACGCGCAGCCCAGTACCAGGACGAAACATCGTACCAACTTTGTTGTGTGGCAGTATCATAAATCCTCTCACAAACGCGGTATACTTTTCCATCACGCCGGGCTAGCACACACCCCCAAAGCTTACCACCGTGACCGCGTCTAATCGGTTGAGTCTCAAGTTCAAACCCAGATCCTCGAAGACAATCAGCCGATGGATGCACATTGCGCGACGGCCTCTGCACAAACCGCATGACTATTTCTCGGGATCCATCAGTAAATCGTGCGATTTTACCCGGGAAACCGGTGTTAAACCCGCGTTCTTGCTCGGTCATCTGCAAACGTTCTAGGACTTTTCCATTGAATTCGCCAGGCCAACCCGGAAAATCCAAATCGGAAATAGAATTACCGGCGTGCGATACCAAAAACGGAACGAGCGCCGTGGCGATATGAATCAACGCGAAAATTATAATGCGCATTGCACTCGCACCTCCAAGCGTTTGTGAATATTGACGACAGCCAATACCACCCCGCTAAAACACACTAATCCGATTGCCTGATGGGCCACAGCGGGCGCTTGCACAATCCCGCTCTCGGTAAAAAACAGCAAACTCGCGCGCAGCACATTCGCGATAAACACAGAGAAAAGCGTTAAACTGGTCCCCATCCATGTCGCCACCAAGCCGAGATTTTTCCGCGCTGCCAGGCTAAAGTTAAAATACAAACCCGCCCATAACATTTTTATTCCAGCGCACGGCGCATCGACGACTACCAGTTCCCCCATCCAATGCAACAACGTTCCTTGAGCAACCACTTCAAACCCGATCAACGATAAAGTATGCGCCGATACCAGTGCGGTGATAAAGCGAACTGGAAAACCCCCATAGAATTGAATGGATGCGATAACGGGCAGCGATATCATCAATAAGCCCAAAACACCAAATTGTAGTTTTTCACCAAAGAACGTCGGGCTCAAGATCAATGACAACGCAAACATCGCAAGCATTCCCCGCGCTAATGGCGGCAGAAAACTATAAACCAAAGCATAAATTCCCGCGACAATGGCGGCTAAGGTCAGCGCCGATGCATCAGGCGTACTTATACGCCCGCGCATCAGCACAATGATGATAACCGTCACCAAAGCCAAGACGCCCCAAGGCTCGTCAGAACCATCCATAATTCGCTGAAGATACCAGCGCCATACCGGCCAAAAACTTAATAATTGGAGAAAGACGATTGATCTTGTCATTTGTACGGTCATTGTTTAGCCCACCGATCCATAAGTGCACGGTTTTCGGCGGTTTCTGCTCCACAAAGACCACAACAACATAAGACCAAGCACTGACAGCAAACCAAACATTTCGGGTTCCGGGGCCGTTGCGACCACACCACCTACAGCCAATTCAGAAACGCCTTCAGGTAGTGGCAATGCTTGCTTAACCGACCGATTCTGACCGTTTGGGTTGGCGATGACCTCATCCACTGCGATAAATGATGTGTACGCGGTCAGTAAATTGTAGGTGAGTCCCAAGCTGGTAATTTTCGCTTTTCGCTCTGAATCCGGGCTAAGCTTTTCGAAATCCCCCAGATCGGTGATACGTTGCCTGGCCCACAAATAGCGTAAGGCCTGTGTCGAAACCGGGCTTGGCGCATCAACCACATCCACAGTCTTGATGTAGTGACCTTCGCCCCGATACCCGGAAATCTTGATCTGCCCTGCAGCTGCACCGCGCCATTTACCAAACATCACCAACGGCCGTTGGGCGAAAAGATCCGGCGCCGATTTGGGCTCTACATCGTAAACATTGAAGCCTTCAAAATCGACCTCGATCCCGGTTAACACCGGGGTCTCAATATAATGTCTGAATTTGCGCGCCGCGGTAGCAGCTTCGCTCGGCGAAGTAATGATCACCGGTTCACCGCGGCCAGCTCTAGCCAAGCCTTCCATTAAAAATCGGTTGACACTGGAACCGATACCAAAGGAAAAAAAGTTAGCCCGGTTCAAATTTGCTCGAACGTATTCAAACGCATCGGTCTCCACCGACACATAACCGTCGGATACAACAACAAAACTACGGGCGGTGCCGTCCAATACCGGCATCGACATCGCCTGCTTCAATGCAGGCAGAAGGCGTGTACCTCCACCGCCTTTTTGATTCTCCATCATCTTTATCGCGTGTTGAATATTTTCCGGGGTTACTTTTAACGAAGACTCTGCCAGCACCTGGTTTCCCCCCGAAAAGAATAATATATTGAACGAGTCGCTCATCCGTAACCCGCTCAATAATTCCCGCATCAGTTCCTTACTGGTATCCAACGGAAATCCGTGCATCGAGCCCGACACGTCGACCACGAATATATACTCGCGCGGTGGTATTTGCTTGGCCACGACACGCTTAGGTGGCTGCGACATTAGCAAAAAGAAATTTTCTTTATCACCACGATGGAGCAACAATCCCGACGCAACTTCATCGCCTTGCAAACGATAGCGTAGAATATAATCCCGGTCACCTGAATTGGATTCACCTTGTTTCAACTTGATTCGCGCGCTGTTTTTCTCGAAATATTCAATATCAACTGGATGGGATGGAGAAATTAATGCCTGAATTGGAACGCCGGTGGCCAAATCGACGTTGATATCAAAACTATAAGGGGTCGGACTGGCTTCACGTAAAAACGGATTTGCGATCCAACGCTCGCTATCCGGCGCCGAAGCTACGGGCGTTTCAGAATAGCGCGGACCGACCACTGTTGGGTAGACAAATTCGTACATACCATCTTCGGCTACCAACAACTCCGTATACGAAAGTTCTACGACCACCGTATCCCCAGGCATGACATTAGCGACGTTCATTTGAAAAACGTTAGGCCGTTGCTGTTCAAGCAAAGAAGCTCGCTTACCTTGCTGCTTGGCTTTTTTATACTCCGCTATTGCCGTCTGCCGCTCTTTGATTTTGGCCAAGACTACCCGTTCGCCAATCGTCATCCTCATAGCGTAAACAGCCGCACGAGTCGAGCCAGGGAATACGTAGATCGCCTCAATGGGCTGAGTACCCCGATTTCGGTAGACCTGCGTAATCCGTACATCGGCAATCACTCCGGCGATATCGACCTCGGCGCTGGTGCGCTGCAATGGCAAAGCTTCCACAGCCCCCGAATTTTCGGAAATGACCTTAAAATAGGGAGACAACGATTTATCCTCGCTCGCTGCTAAAGCGCCAACCGCGGGTAAAAATAAGCAAACTAATCCGGCGATTAGCAACCCAGCCACAGAACATTTTTGATTGCACATATCGAAACCTCTTAATGATTTAGACTTTATCGGTTACTCACCTTGAGCACCGTAAACCACAGTCTAAAAAACCAAAATGGTTTAAATATGAGGACTAAGTGAAATCGGTGTGATATTTGTGTGAAACAACATAAAACCAAGCTTAAGGGTCACGTTTTGGCGATGATGCGAGAATGCAATGATCGATAGGTTGCCTCTATCATATATCTGATGTGGACCAGCGGTGGTATCGCAGCAATAAAATCAGTATTCGAAAATCGCCAGAAAAACAGGATTATCTGGCCATCGGGTATCAATATTATTTGTCACCACCCCGCACTTCTCGTAAGCTAGATACCGTCTATCCTCGCATCGATGATTAAGGATGAATTCAATGTCCGAATCAAACGACAGCTTTAACGTCAAGACCACCTTACACGTCAACGGTGAAAACTGGGCCTACTTTGACATTAATGGTGGCGAACTTGCCCAGTATCAAAATATTGACCGCCTTCCAATTTCCTCCAAGATTCTATTGGAGAATTTGCTGCGACATGAGGACGGATTAAGCTGCACGCCCGATGATATTGTAGCGCTGGCGACTAGCCGCGGTCGGGCCAGCAACCAGGAAATTGCCTACCACCCGGCGCGCGTGCTGATGCAGGATTTTACCGGCGTGCCTGCTGTCGTTGATCTCGCGGCGATGCGCGAGGCGTTGGTGCGGCAGAGACTGGATGCGCAGACCATCAATCCATTGTCACCCGTAGACCTGGTGATCGATCATTCGGTAAGCATTGAGCAATTTGGAACTGATGCTGCTTTTGAAGCCAACATGACCGTCGAGATGCAGCGCAACCTCGAACGTTACCAGTTTTTGAAATGGGGAAAGGGCGCCTTTGCTAATTTCCGTGTGGTGCCGCCCGGTACGGGTATTTGTCACCAGGTCAATCTGGAGTATTTGGCCCAGGCCATTTGGACCAGTAACGGACAAGCCTACCCGGACACATTGGTGGGTACCGATAGCCACACAACAATGATCAACGGCCTAGGTGTATTGGGCTGGGGTGTGGGCGGCATTGAAGCCGAGGCGGCGATGTTGGGGCAGCCTATTTCGATGTTGATTCCCGACGTTGTGGGCTTTGAATTAACCGGACAGTTACAAGAAGGCATTACCGCCACCGACCTGGTATTACGCGTTGTACAAATGCTCCGTGAGCACGGGGTTGTCGGTAAATTTGTAGAATTCTATGGTAGCGGTCTTGATCAATTGCCGCTGTCGGATCGCGCCACCATCGCCAATATGGCACCGGAGTACGGTGCAACCTGCGGTTTTTTCCCGATCGATCAGCTAACACTAAACTACCTGCGCCTAAGTGGACGCGGCGAAGATACCATCGCGCTGGTAGAAGCCTACTGCAAATCTCAAGGCATGTGGCGCGACGCCGATTATCCAGTACCGGATTTTGCCGCCACGGTTCATCTTGACATGAGTTCGGTGGAACCCAATCTTGCGGGACCCAAGCGTCCCCAGGACCGAGTTGCCGTTAAAGAGCTGCAACAGGCCACCGACCGTTTCATCGAGTCACGCGGTAAAGCCGATCAGTTCGATACCGCTTTCCCCGTTGCCGGCAGTGATGATCCCATGCACCACGGCGATGTAGTCATCGCGGCCATTACTTCCTGCACCAATACGTCTAACCCGGCGGTCATGCTCGGCGCTGGTTTGGTGGCAAAAAAGGCGTTGGCCAAGGGACTGCAACGCAAAGCTTGGGTAAAGTCATCGCTAGCCCCTGGGTCTAAAGTCGTTACAGAGTATTTGGTCAAGGCCGGTTTGCAGGCGTCACTGGATGCGCTGGGTTTTAATCTGGTCGGCTACGGTTGCACCACGTGCATCGGTAATTCGGGTCCTCTACCAACCGCGGTGAGTAATGCTATCGCAACTAATGACCTAGTCGTGTCATCCGTGTTATCGGGAAACCGTAATTTTGAGGGACGAATACACCCACTGGTGCAGGCCAATTGGCTGGCTTCACCACCATTGGTGGTCGCTTATGCATTGGCCGGCACCACACGAATCGACCTGAGTACTGAGCCGCTTGGTGAAGATCGAAATGGCCAACCCGTCTATCTGAAAGATATCTGGCCAAGTAATGCTGAAGTTGACGCATTGGTGCGACTGGTCAACAACGAAATGTTCGAAAAGGAATACAGCGCCGTATTCGATGGTGACGAAAACTGGCGTGCTATTGATAGCAGTACTGGAGCGACCTATCAATTTTCAGACGACTCTACCTATATTCAGCTACCGCCATTTTTTGAAGATAAATACGCCGGAAACAACCGGAATATCACCGGTGCTTCTATACTCGCGCTGCTCGGCGATTCCGTTACGACCGATCATATTTCTCCGGCTGGGGCCATTCCCCAAGATAGCCCCGCAGCGCAATTCCTACGTGATAATGGTGTCAGTCAGAAAGATTTTAATTCCTACGGTTCACGCCGGGGCAATCACCAGATCATGATGCGGGGAACCTTTGGCAATATCCGAATACGTAACGAAATGACACCCGATCGCGAAGGTGGATATACACGTCTGACCGGTGAAGATGAACGGTTGTTCATTTATGATGCCGCGATGGCCTACCAGGCCCAAGCTAAAGACACGGTAGTCATTGCCGGTCAGGAATACGGCACCGGATCCAGCCGCGACTGGGCCGCCAAAGGCACGCTTTTATTGGGGGTCAAAGCGGTTATTGTTGAAAGCTTTGAACGCATCCACCGTTCCAACCTGGTCGGTATGGGCGTACTCCCGCTGCAATTTTTGCCCGGTGACAACCGGCAGAGTTTGAATCTGACAGGCGATGAAACCGTAGACGTACTGGGGTTGGATCAACCTTTGACGGCAAAGCAACGATTTCCTGCTGTGATCCATTATCCGTCCGGTGAGAGGTACGATTTCGAATTGCAATCGAGGCTCGATACCGCGGTGGAAGTTGAGTATTACCGTGCTGGTGGCGTCTTGCGATTCGTATTGGACCGAATCAAAATATCGTAATATCGAGCAGCTGCCCGAAAAATTCATAATCTGCTTTACAATCGTCGTGCCATTGGTCGTGCTATCCGACACCACCCACCTCAATTGCTAAACAGCTAATTCGCAGGGTATTTTAAGCCAATAGTCGTTAAATACCTTTTAATGCTGAAAAGACTCAGCGATCTTCAACGAGTCACCTCGACGATGTATTCTGCAATGTCTTGAATCTGCTCGGGGGTTAACACGTCTCGATATGCGGGCATCGCACCGACGCCGTTCTTCACGGCCGACTCAACCCTTTGGCGATCCGGTTGCATTTGATCGAGATTCGGTCCCACCAAACCCTGCGTTCCCGCATCTGACAGGGTGTGGCAAACCCCGCAAGGCGGTTGTGCGGACTCTGAAAATGCGACGCGACCGTTTTTCCCGGCCGGCGACAATATTTCGTTCTTATCGGCTGCAGACACTTCAGGCTCTGCTGGGGGGGACTCAGATTGATCGGGTAATTCTTCGGGTAACTCGTTGACTAGGTTTACCGTCAATGCGGCATCGAGCCAGGCATTGTATCCGTAGCCCCGCTCGTTTTCGACACGATGAATGGGTTGGACGTCATCTTTGCTATCCGTTGCACGCGAGGCGACCATATATTGTCCGGGTGCCAATTTGACGGTATACGAAAACACGCGCCACGCGTTGGGCCCTAGATCAGGACCCTCCAATCGTGCGTTAACCCAGGTTTTACCCCGGTCGAGCGAAATCTCGACCCGGCGGATTCCGCGTTCGCCAGAGAGCGCAACTCCATAAAACGTCACGCGCCCGGCGAGTACAGGAACACCGTCGGCACCGGGTCCGTTGACCCATGATTTCACCGGCATCCGCCACATCGACGGTTGCTTAGGATTGCCGGCAACTCCGATCGGACGCAAGCGATAGCCAGTTCGTTGAATCGTGGCGTTGGTTTCTTTATCCGCGAACGCGAGTTGCTTGACGTACTTGATATGATTACACCCGTAGAATCCCGGGACGATCAAGCGTAAAGGTCCCCCATGGGTGATAGGAATCGGAGCGCCATTCATTTCCCACGCGAGCAATGTGTCGCCGAGCGCTTTTGAGATGGGGATCGAACGTTCTACAACCACAGCATTACGGTCGACGCCTTGCGGTAGAGCCTCGCCGCCTGTCGATGTCAAAAACTTAGCGCTCGAGGCAACCCCGCCCAGGTACTCGACCAAGGTGGAAACGCGAATACCTGTCCACATCGCACATCCGGCGGCTCCGGTTTTCCATGATGAACCCGAAGGGTTGTGCGCAAAAAACGCACGACCGTTGCCCGAACACTGAATGACCGCGGTCTCAGTCTGTAAGCCAAGCCCCTGAATCTCAGTCAGCGCTAGTGACCCAGGACGCTTGACCCCGAGCACGGAAAGAACCCAGGCGTTGGCTCGATCCACAATTTTCGCGGATGGCATCGGTAGATTGTTTCGAATGAAAAACCGCGAGGCGGGCGTGATGACGCCGCTACCAATCCTTGACCGTCGAGTTTCCAGCGCAAGCGGGGACTTGTTATGAATGATGAAGTTCTCTGGATTAAGCTCATCGGGAAGCTCTGGTATAGCAACCGGGGATTCTACAGCCGCTGTAGCATTCTTCGCATAGGCCGGCAACAAAACTGTGGTGCCGGCAATCGATACAGTCCGAAGGAAGTCCCGCCTGCTCTGAGTCGATGTTCTAGACGTCATCTTCACACTCTCGTTTTGAATGAATATGGCGGTTGTTGCTAGACTTAATCTTTTGCAGTTAGATTGGGAATCCAAGGGCAACGGTATTAACGCTAGCCCCAAAATAATTCAGGCAACTACTAACGCCACGTCCTGCAAATTAGAATTAACGAACCCTTCACCTCATTCTAAAGAAAGGTACCGAGGGCGCGACATATTTTCGATCACAACCGACCGACATGGAAATCAGGCTGGAGAATTAATCAACCAGCCTGCTCTTTCCTCCAAACAACAAATCTATTGGCTCATCATTACTCGTTTTGCTTCGGCCTCTAAATCTATATACGGTGTACCTTCCACTGTTACTCCAACAAGATCAATTGTTCCGCCACTAAATTTACTCGGTGATGGGTATAATTCGCTCACAGCATCTCCACTATCATAAGCGATGCATAAACCATCTCCAGACAGCGTAAATTTAGCAGGCTGTGTTTTCATCGGCCCTTCAGCAACTAACTTTTCATTGATATATAGTTTAGCCCTACCTACAGACTCACCATTTTTACCTGTTTTCTCTCTGATAAACTCCATGCCTAAGGTATATTTCCCAGGAGTCAGTTTTATAGAGGATTCAAAAACTTGTTCAGGCTTTATACCCAAAAAATTATAGACATAATAAAGTTTATTATTCTTAACAAATAATGAGTGTCCGCCAAATCGTGAACCGTGCGCAAATATAACACCTGATGCATTTTCCGTAAGGTCAACATTTGCCAGTATTTTATAGGAACGGCCTCTCACATTGACCGCCACTCCTTCTGGAACAGGTGCAGTGTTAGGATAATAAACATATCTGTCTCTGGCTGGTTCTTGCGAAGGTCTTTCTATACCGATAATTTCAGCAGCACTTCTGTCATCTAAAGGCAAAACATTATTTTTTTCGGCTTCTACAAACCAGGCAGCTATTAATTCCTGTAGTTTTTCCGGGTTTTCTTTAGCTAGGTCTTTTGACTCAGATCTATCAACGGCTACATGGTATAGTTCCCAATCATCTTTATCAAAATGCCCTTTCCCTGAGAGTGGGGCGTGGATAGCAGCCGCTTTCCAGCCCTCTTTCCAGATACCTCGCGAGCCTAACATTGCAAAATATTGAACCTCTTTTTTAGTTGGATCAGTTGGTTTTGCATCAAAAGTATATGCCATCGAAACGCCTGATAGTGGCTCTTGCTCAACGCCTTTATAAACTGTTGGCATTTCCAGGCCTACTAGCTCAAGGATGGTAGGAACAATATCAACTGAATGATGGAATTGTTGACGTATTTCACCTTTAGCTTTTATTCCCTTTGGCCAGGAAATAATGAGTGGGTCGTTGGTTCCACCCGCATATTCTGAGTAACGTTTAAACATTTTGAATGGAGCAGAAAAAGCAGAGGCCCATCCAGTTGGGAAGTGGTTATAGGTTTCCGGACCACCTATAACTTCTAAATATTTCATATTTTCTGACAACTCATCGGGGTAGCCATTGAAAAATTTATTTTCATTAACCGAACCATTGGGCGTACCTTCACCGGAAGCACCATTATCAGCAGCATATAATACGATAGTATTTTCTAACTGACCGCTTTCCTCCAGATAATCAATAATACGCCCGACCTGGACATCGGTATATTCTGAGAACCCGGCATAAACCTCAGCCATTCTAGCGAATAGCTTTTTCTCATCCTCATTTAATGAGTCCCACGGGCGAACATTGTCAATAGGTGCGGCCATATCTGCTCGCATCGGGTTCATCGGTGTATTGACCGTTCCTTCTGGTAATATCCCTTTCTCAATCATTCGTTCGGTCACCCATTCTCTATAAACATCGTAACCTTGATCAAATTTTCCCTTGTATTTTGCGATATAGTCTTTTGGAGAATGGTGTGGTGCATGGTTTGCACCGGGGTTAAACCATAGATACCACGGTTTAGAAGGATTTGTTGCCTGTTGGTCGCGGAGCATTTCAAGTGCATGGTCTGCTAAATCTTTTGAGAGGTGGTAGCCTCCTTCTGGCGTTGCAGGTGCTTCAATAAAATGATTATCTTCGATTAAATCGGGATACCATTGATTGGTTTCACCACCAATAAATCCATAAAAACGATCCCAGCCCATTTGTAATGGCCATTGTTTTTTGCTACCTCCGGAAGCGACATCCTGCTCAGGAACATTGTGGTTTTTTCCAACCCAGAAAGTACTCCAACCATTGTCTTGCAATATTTTAGAAAGTGGCGTGACTCTTTCAGACATTCTGCCATTCGCACCCGGAAAGCCATCCGCTGTTTCTGTAATGGCGGCCATACCATTCAGGTGGTGGTTCCTTCCTGTTTGTATGGTTGAGCGTGTGGGCGAGCATAATGCAGTGGTATGCCATTGTGTGTAAGTTAAGCCATTTTCTGCAAGCTTCTCCAAAGTTGGCATTTTAATAGCCCCACCGTAGGGCGACCAAGCACCAAGACCTGTATCATCGTATAAAATAAAAAGTATATTTGGAGAGCCTTCAGGTGCAGATTTTGGTGTGTAAGCAGACCAATCTGACTTGGAGTCTCTAACATCTAAAGCAATTTCACCTTTAAATTCAGGTATATTGCTATTAGTTTGTTGAGTCTTCTTAGCGATTTGATTGCATCCCGCTAAAGTTGACGATAAAAGCACAACGACTAATGCTTTAAGAATTAAATTGCGAATATAGATTGTTTGCTTCATTTGCTATCCATAGTTTAATAACTGCAAAAAATATTAATTCATGTGATTATACTCTACACGGTCGCTGATGGGGTTCTGGGGACATAAATTGATTACGTTAAGCTTGTCCTATTATTGCAAGATTGGCAAGACTAGTACTACCGGGGTATCCAATGGGTTGAATGCAAACTGATCCAATTGATTTGGCTGCATCGTTTGGATATATAGATCCCACTTGGGAAAGTTGCCACGTTCGATATTCTGATACAAATCCTGAGTTAGGTGGTTGAAATTGACTGCTTGGATTTTTGCCGCTTCCGAAGGCGTCAACCCGTTAATGCCTTGGCCGGATTTTCACGTGAATTTAACATAACGTGCCTGGCAATCGTCGGTAACAAATTTAAACGCATGAACCCCGGAACCGTCCATCCGGCGCAAACTTTCGGGTATACCCAACAGAGAATATAAGAAGGTCAACTGGGTCGCTTCGGGTTTGAACGAGAAAAAATCGAAATAACGGTTTGGGTCCTGATTAAAGTCGCCCGACCGCAGAACCCCACCAATTATCGAGTCGGCAGACCGATAGATAGTTTGTTTGTAAAGAACACAAATAGTTCTTTATTATATTTCACGGCCAACATATTAAATGCGCACCTTGCATTTTAAATCGGGTTGTTGTTTGACTTTGAAAAATATTACTATTTATATTCAATAACTTGCAATATTTGTGCGTGACATTCTGTCAACTTGGCACAGCCTCTGCAATAACCCAGTCAAGCTATAAACGCTTGGATGTGTTTTAACCACGATTCATTACAACGAAACGATTTTATTAGGAGAGCCAACCATGACTACTGTAACGATTAAAGATTTGACCACCGAAAAAGAATTAGACCACAAAGCGATGTCTGAAGTCTCCGGCGGTAACGCTGCGATCGCAATGGCTGATAGCTTGGGTCTGGGCCTTTTCTTCGCCAGCCCTGTCATTCACAACGTCGCTAACGACCAATACAACATCGGTTCACAGAGCGCTGTCATCGGCGGCGGCAACCTGATCGGCGACGGCGTATTCGCACCGGTTCAATTTCAAGGTTTGTATCAAAGCAACAACGCTTAATTTTATTCACTGACTTATTTATTTAACGATTAATTGGAGAAATGACCATGACAACTTTATCGATTACTGATTTGAGCAGCGAAAAAGCATTGGACCGTAAGGAAATGTCTGAAGTATCCGGCGGCACCGACTTTTCGGCTTTGCTAGCCATCGCTAGCCCGTTTATCACGAATATTGCAAACGACCAGTACAACATTGGCGCGCAGTCGTCTTTCATCGGCGGCGGTAACTATATCGAAGACGGCGTCTACGCACCGGTTCAAATCCAGTGGATGAACCAAAGCAACAACGCTTAATTTGAGTTATTAATTTTAATTTAACAATTATTTGGAGAAACTATCATGACATTATCAATCAAAGATTTGAGCGTAGCTAAAGAAATGGACCGCAAGGAAATGACAGAAGTGGCTGGTGGAAACGCTGCACTGGCCATGGCGGGTGGTCTTGGATTCGGTCTTGCGGCTTTCATCGGCAGCCCAGTGATCCACAACGTGGCTAACGACCAATACAACATTGGCTCACAAAGCGCTGGTATCGGCGGCGGCAACCTAGTCGGCGACGGGGTATTCGCACCGGTTCAGTGGCAGTCTATGTACCAAAGCAATGTATCTTAATTGATTGCCTCAAGCTGTATCCCAAAACGGGGGTCTTCGGACCCCCGTTTTTTATTGTTGGAAGCCATAGTTCGTATTTGAAAACTGCCACAAAAAAATGGGGGATTACGATAAGTCTTAAAAAGCCTAATTTTATATCAAACGAATTCCCTTTGGCCTACGAAAATCTAACCCACAGATTAATGCGGA
This sequence comes from uncultured Methylococcaceae bacterium, assembly GCA_964619885.1. GTDB lineage: Bacteria > Pseudomonadota > Gammaproteobacteria > Methylococcales > UBA1147 > CAZUGA01. The sequence goes on along the minus strand of CAZUGA010000031.1, from coordinate 21,756 downwards.
AGGAATGCAGCTTCTGGATAGACACATCTAGGTAGGTACGCTACCACCATCCGGAATCTTGTGCGGCTTCTCTAAATTTATATTTTGTAATCAATCCAATGCTCGGATCTTTTACATCGATGGTAAAAGATTTGGCTGAACTGCTACGCAGGTGAACTTCTCCGCCATCGAAAGGCCTGATATTTTTCCTGTCTCTTTTTTCTGTTTTAACGGGAAATAGCGAAGAAGAACTGAATTTTCCTCCTACACCACGGGCTAGGTCCTGTTCGATTTGCTCGGTGGTTCTGTTCGCTGTCTTGATCGTCACCGGCTTTTTGTTACCGATGGCAATATCGATTCCACCTCCGGTGGCGCGGAAGGTCTTGCCGGATCCCGAATAATTAACCACCGCTTGGGCGACCACATCTGATTCGGCTAAATCGAATGCAACCTGAATACCGGTAGCAGAAAAAGAATCCGCACCCGTTTCAACAGTAAATTTGTCATTGCTAAAATCTCTTATGACAAGGCTAGATAGTGAAATGCCTTTTTTATTCTTTATTACATACCCGGGCTTGTCGCTATCTTTTATCACAGTTGCTGTAATACCTCTGATAGAACCTCTCATATAGGCCATACCGCGGGCTACCGACTTAGCAACCTTTTTAGCCACTGTTTTTCCAGTATCGGGTTTAGGTTGGTCCGGGCCATTGACAAAGGCCAACCCGGTAAACCCTGTTTCCAAACCATCGCTCATCACCCACCGTCCGGAAATAGAGATAAAAGATTCGCCATTTTTTTTCGGCGTTCCTGTATAAATGGTAAGTTCATCAGCAGCACCGGCTATTTCCGACCAGGTCAACTGCGTCGTTAACGCAACCGCCAGAATTGATGTCTTGCAAATTAATCTTCTAATAGTTCTTTTCATATTAACTCCGGCAATGGATGGCAAAATCAATTTTCTGTGTTGGAAAGTACTAAAGCGTTGCTGCATTGTCAATCCACATGGGATCGGCCAATAAATAGGAAATAGAGACATAACAAAGCTCTGTGCTTGTCCGGCTACAATACGTCAAATTGATCTATCGATGATTATCATCTAATTCGCTGTAGGCTGCGGTGCCAGTCTGCAAAATTCTATAATAGCGATGCGCTAACAGCACCTCTTTCTTTTCTGAGCAACAAAACTGAGATTCAAAACCTTCGAGAGCAAGGACTTAATTCTTTGTAAGAGGACATATGTGCGGACGACACGCCCTAAAGCAATATTTCTAAATAGTCTCGGTTAAGTGTCAAAGTCGCAATAATAGGAAGTCCGCTTTGAATCTGCAACAGTCGCACTAGAATCTTGTTACCCAACAACGACACCCCGCAACGATAGATATACGCGAATAATACAAAGCTTCGCAAAATAGTGTCGCCATACCGGTACAGTGCACAGATAACCGACAGTTCTAATCCTCTGTAAAGCCTTAGTTTTATTGGATTCAATTGATGGTGCGAAATTTGCTTGGACTTCAGCAACCGTAAAAACACCGGGCAAACTTATCTGGAATTCACGATATTCGATAAGCAAAAACATACAAGAAACGATTCCAATACCTGTACATATACCTACAGAACAGTTGGGCAAATATCCAGGGTATTTGCCAACACGCCTGCAGATCGCTCGGATTCTACCGCCTACCTTGAGGGGTATATTTGTGAAAATTGAAGCTAAATCTTCGACCGAAAACCTTAACGTTCGATTGAGCCGATCTAGATCCGCGTCAGTAACCCGCTCTTCCGTTTCGAGACCGTATGCCTCTCTTACCTTAGTTCAAAAATTTAGCGCGTTGAAATTGGCAAAATACTTTTCTTTAATCACATTGGCGATCAGTTTCATGTCAGTCACTGAACTGGCCTCAGCGGCATCAAATCAGTTAGGCGGGGACCCTCAACCAACCGGGCGCTTGTCTAAATTGCATCAACAAAGTCACCCCGTCTGGCAACGCCTTCAAGTGGAAGCGGATAATTCGAATAGTCAAGGCGAAGACGGATTACGTCGGGCTCTTATCTCTTTGATCACCGATGGTACCGCGAACACACAAACCACGCGTAATGCCAAAAATCGAGGCTTGGCCTACTATCACTCCGATTGGACTCAGAATGATAGTTTCTTTGCATCTTGGTACCAAACGCCTTCTGCTACCGCTCATCATTCCGATGTCGCAACCAATTTCGGTTTGTTCCGGGCCAATCAATGGGTTGTTGACTATCCCCACGGCAATCAACTCGAAGCCGATTATAGCAATACTTTGTTGGTATCCGGCGGACTCGGTTCAGCCCATGAAGCACGAGGACAGACTGCCTTCGAATCGGGGGATTCGTATCTGTATCACGTGGGCAGTACCGGTGGAAGAACAGGGCCCAGCCCAGGCCCTGAAAGCTTGCCCGAACTCATTCATGAATGGACCCGAAGTTATCTTTATTTGCACAATTCCGATGATTCGGACAGCGTAATTGTGTTTGATCGTCTGAATAATTCAGACCCGTTGACTGAACTAAGTGCTAGCGAATTCAATCTTCTCGACAGTGAAACCCAAGCCGATATTCAGGCGGCCAATTCGAAGCACCATTGGATTCTACATCTGCAAGACGCTAATCCATACACCAACCATAACAAGATCAGTTGGTTTTCTAGAAACGGAGAGCCGGTCCACCTACATTCCTACCTAAGCTCTCGATTTAAAAGTACAATTTCCAGAGACCGTACGCCTAGAATTGCGACCGAATCGAACCCCGATGAATTGGCTTATCAGATCCGCTTAATACCTCAACAAAAATCAGGCTGGCAAACATTCCTTAACATAGTACACAGTGGAAGCGATGCTTCAACTTCAGCGGTTAACGCTGACTCCGGTGAAAATGCCCAGGGCGTACTTGTAGACACAGGAAGTGACAGCGTATTGGCTGTCTTTAACGGCGATCCGGGCCGGTTACCGTTCAAGTCCAATGGAACTCCGGTAGCAATACAACCAAGTCATCTTCAATCGAGCCCCGATCAAAATCGGCTGCATAAACTCAATCGATTACGCTATTTCAAATCCGGCTTCGAATTGGAACTTGATTCTCAATCGCCAACCGAAGTATATGTTGCCGATTTGGATCCCGATCGGCAATGGCTTGTAATGGTCGATGGTTCTCAACAAAGCTTAGTCCCTGCACGATCCGGTCTTGCACAGTTCGATATCAATTTCCCCGGCTTACACAGAATAAAGATCTTTCAGGACAATACCCTCCAGATTGTAAGTGCATTCACAAAAACCGCTGCTAAATCAACAACAAGCATATCCACTTCGATCGACATCAATGCGACAAAGTCCCATCCGCAATCCGTTGCGGCACAAGTCGCGGCTGGCGATATAATAATCGATAACCGAGATACAGCCAACACTTCATCCACAGGTCTATGGAAAATTTCTTCAAGACCGAACCCCTGGAAAACAGATTCGGTTTACAGTTCTAAAACCGCGACATTTCGTTGGCGACCCAACCTACCCGCCGATGGTAAATATAAGGTCTATGCATGGTGGACGAGTCATAGCAAACGCTCTACCAATGTACCTTATACAATACAACACTCGGCCGGAAAGGCGAAAGTAACGGTCAATCAGCGAAACAATTCGCAGGGCGGTCGATGGAATCATTTGGGCACGTTCCAATTCAACGCTGCATCCGCATACGTCGAAGTCGCCAGGATATCTGGTGTCGTCAGTGCAGACGCAATCCGTTTTGAGCCCGTTTCACGAACCAACGAAATAGTTATCGATAACCGCGACCAGGCAAATACGTCGTCAACCGGGCAATGGAAAGTTTCCGCAGGCCCGAATCCTTGGGGTGCAAATTCGGAATACAGCTCTAATAAAGCGACATTCCGTTGGACACCGACGATAGCCTCTAACGGAAGCCACAAAGTCTATGCGTGGTGGACCTACCACAATAAGCGCGCGACCAAGGCGCCCTACGTAATCCGACACACCGGCGGTACGGATACAGTAACCGTCAATCAGCGCAATAGTTCTCTCGGTGGTCGATGGAATCTTTTGGGTACTTATCCGTTTAAACCGGGATCTGCAGCTTACATCGAGTTAAGGCGGGTAACCGGTGTGGTCAACGCGGATGCCGTCCGTCTTGTAACAACGGGCTCCACACCACCGCCACCACCCCCGCCTGGCCCAACCCATTGGTGGAAAAAAAAGATCGCTACGGCACCGCTCCACACAAAATCCGCGAACCAAATCTCAAAACTAGCCCAGCTTGGCGGATTTGGGCTGGGCCGAATGCAAATCGATTTCGGGATAAAAGTAGTGCATGCTTCAGCGGGCGCTCCCAAATTACCCGTTGCAGCAAACAAGTTCGGTTTTTACTTACCGGACTCTGAACCCATAGGAACAAAAATCCCAGTTCCAGCAGGTGCGTCGATAGAGGGCTCGAATAGCATGACCTGTAATATTGATAATAACGATTGTCATTACATTGTGAAGCAAGGCAACACGCTTTATGAAACTTATCAATCGACAAGATCAGGCGGAAAACTTCAGACCCGCATTTTAGCTATATGGGACCTAAATAAAAATTACCCTGCTTCGGGCCGTGGTGATCATTGCACCAGTGCCGATGCCGCGGGATTCCCGATTGAACCCCTGCTGTGGAACGCGGACGAAATAAAGAACGCATTAAACAAAAACCCAAGCGGCGGCGGTGATCTCGGACACGCAATCCGCTTTATATTACCCAATTCACGTATGGCCAGCGATTCAAGTCTGGGGGGCGTAAATGGCCGTTTGTACGTCCGGCCGGCGAGTCATGCGGGTGCACCAAGCGGGCCGAAAAATTCTGTCGCATATGGCGCGCGGTTACGACTACGCGCCAATTTTCCTACCGCCGGCTATAACCCGGCCACACGCGTGCTCATCAACACTATGAAACGCTACGGCATCGCATTATCAGACGGCGGAAACATCGCACTAACCGCCACGTCCGATCAATACACGACAACCAAATGGACAGACCTTGGAATCAACTCCAGGGTATTCGATCGCACTTCTGGTGCCCGGCCAATTGATATAAGGGACTTTGAAGTTGTCGATACCGGACCTCGAATCGGCGAAACCTATAACTGTGTGAGGAATTTTTAGATCTTCTATTAAAGACCAACAGAACCTGATCGTACTAACGCTAAATCCCTCTTTGGGATCAAATGTCATCAGGCCGATCGATGTTAGATCTTTCAATCGTTGCGGATTTTGTTTCCACTTGCCCGAATTTTTTCTTATACGCATTAAGATCCCCGGACAATTCAGAAACTTTGCGCAATATAGTCAAATCGAGATCGATTTTTTTGTTCATCGACGCGACCACCGGCATAAAACTGGTTTCGATCGTTTTCGCCATATTTTCCATCGCCCCTTCTAACGCCGCCGATGGTTGGTTAATGACTTTAACGTCCATTTGCATACCAAGAATTTCCTTATGCAAGGCTTCCAATTGACTGCTAATTTGCAACATCGGATCAATTAATAGCGTGTCGCTATCAATCGCCTCATGGATAGACCCAAGATGCTCAGTAACCATAGCCAATTGGTTAGCAACTCGGGTCACAGAATCCGCATCGTCTCCCCCCATTGACTTATTGCGCAAAAAATCTTTAACTATCGCGTCCCAACGTTGTTGTTCTTGATCCGTAACATTTCCGCGCAATTGAGCAAGTTTCAACAAATTGTGTTCCGCACCTGATGTCAGGAGTTGCGCTTCACCTAAATAATGGTCAGATATCATCTGCAACAACTCTTTGGTGTTCATAACCGCGGATACTTTTTCCGCCATTTTATTCATATTGCGGTAGCTACCCTGCAATTTAAATTCCGGCTCGGTCCGGTATTTGTCGTCCTGTGCCGCGGAAGCAATGTAGGCTTGATTAACTTTAAGTACCCGTCGTTGTATCTCCAAAAGTTTACCCAGTACCCCGATAATTTCAGTGACCTCAGCAGCACTATATTGGTGACTCAAATCGGTGATCGCGACATCCACACCTTTGGCCATATCAACAAATTTGTATACATCAGCCATTTCACGGGTCGCTAACGGTGCCAGAATCGCATTCGACGTTAAACTGTTTTCTATATAACTCAGAGCGAACTGCTCGTCCCGACCATCAAGAATATCCCCCAAATTATAGATATCGGCACGATTGGCCAGCATATCGGGAATTTTAAATAGCTGACCCGATTCGGTATACGGATTTCCAGCCATGACTACGCAAAATTTCTTGCCCCGCATATCATAAGTTTTGGTAATCCCTTTCCAGACACCTTCTATTCGACGCGTCCCATCACATAGCGAAATAAATTTCTGTAAAAATTCAGGATTGGTATGCTGTATATCGTCCAAATACAACATCACGTTGCTACCCATTTCAAGCGCAAGATTCAATTTTCTGAGTTCTTGAGCGGCAGTCGCGTTGGGTGATTGATCGGGATCTAGAGAATCCACGTCATGACCCAGCGAGGGACAATTGATTTTCATAAAAATCAATCCCAAACGGTTGGCGACGTATTCCATTAACGTGGTCTTACCATAACCGGGCGGCGATATCATCATCAGCAAGCCCATCAAATCGGTACGCTTACTCGCACCAACGGTTCCCATCTGCTTGGCAAAATTGTCTCCAATAACAGGCAGATAGACCTCGTTGATCAAACGGTTACGCACAAACGAACTGAGTGGCTTGGCGGTAAACTCATCCAAGCGCAATTCTTGCCGTTGTTTTTCGATAACTGATTGACGTAGACTCAGGTAGCGTCGATATTCTGGAATGACCACATGTTGATGGTTCTCGAGTCGATTTATAAACGTATCCAAGGAAAACGCCAAATCACGTTTTTCGATCGATTCATGTTCACCCAGCAACCCTGAAACCCGTAACTCCAGATCTGCTTGGGTGGTCCGGCGATCCAAACGATCTTCCGCATTTATCATCGCGATCGCTTCCGGTATATAGCGCGAAAGCGCCTCCAAACCTTTGCGTTTAGTCAGTGCATTCAACCAAGCTTCGGTCAAATTCCAACGCTGAGCGATTTGACCCTTCAAATTACCCAAGGCTGCTTGGAATTTGCGCCAGGATGCATCGTCCAGACTGCGTTTGAATTCATCAATTAACTGCTGTGCGTATTTACTTCCGATGAAGGCAACGCGTTCTCGACCCAGCTCGTCCACCAGATAGCGAGCGCACTGGATAACATCACTTAGACCTGTTTCGATAGGATGTTGCTGCAGAAATTGTTCAATTGTACGTTGAACTTCTGCAACCAATAATTGGGTTGCTTTGGCACTGGCAAAAACAGATTGGAGTTGCGCGGCGGCACAAGCACGGCTAATCCATGTTTCATGGATATCTGCCAAATCCGATATTGCGTTCCGATTAGCCCAGAAAGTTTGTGCAAGTGCTCGCGGCAATGGCGTAACGCGAAGCAAATCGGCGCTTTCCCGCAACGGCACAATTGCTTGCAAAAGTTTTGCGGCATCGTGATCGTGGATTCCTTTTTGGTAGCCTTCTTTGTAACGAGGAGCGGCAAATTTACGCACAATTGCGGTCATAGCCTCACCGTCTTGCGCGGCTTGGCTCAATTGATCCAGCGACAGTGCCTGTTGCCCAGTTTCCGCGAATTGTAATATTAGGTGGGCTAAGTATTCGGCACGATAGACTTCAGGGCTTTCCGACTCCAGCGACATATCCCAATATTCGCTCAAGCTAGACAATGCAGGGTCGTCAACCGGCGCGAAATAATCCGTCCCGGTGATATGCAGATACAGTTTCTTAGAACGAGGAATAATCGTCAGACCGAGTTCTTGCCTGTTAACACTGAATTTATGGCGCGGTCCTAACTTAATAACATCGCCGCCATTTTCGTAGATATCGGTTTTATCGCGCAGTGCCCTCAAGGACTGTTGCTTGATCGCTTTGAATCGAGCATCAAGATCATCCGCTTTCACTGCGTTATCCAATTGCCTGAGTTTTTCTACGGACTCATGTATCTTCAATACCAGTGCATCCGCGGCAAAATATGCATTTAAATCGTCGATTTGATCGAACTTTAGCGAGCGCTTTTCAATGTTCGAAAGAATCCGAAACGCCGCGTCATTGACCGATTGAGCTCTACGCTGCCGATCGTCCAACAGCTGTTGTTTATGCGTTTCAAAGGATTCGTAAATCTCTTCACGCTTATCCATGATATCTGCCATAAATCGATCGTAGGCACTAAACTGCGCGTCCAATTCTTCCAACCGCACCAACAAACGGGACAATTGTTCATCACATCTTTCCGGTGTTGTGGCAATCCCCAATGCATTGGTAATACTCAATGAAAAAAGTTTGAATTGAGACGCGAACTGGGCCGTGGCCTCTTCGGATCCCAAGCTTTTCTGTTTGTGAACCGCGTTGGCCTTAGTTTGATTAAGTTTTGCGTATACGTTTGAGATCGAATCGATAATCTGCGTTCTAACCGTGGTATCTTCTATTTTTAGAGTCGCTATCAATTCCGACAGTAGATCAAGGCCAGCCGCAGTGGTCCCAATCGTTTCGACCAAGGGCTGTAAGACGGCGTTGGTTTCGGCTTCCTCCACCTGTCGGTCCAATTCGTCTATTTTGCCCAAGTATGGCTGTAATGCATCTCCAGCACTTAGAAATTCGCCAGTTTTCTGGTTGAGCGTTTGTTCCGAATCATCCAGCTCAAGTTCCAGTTCGGTGATACGTGGCACATCGATGTACCGGTAAGACTTCAATGTCGCCAGATGGCCTTTCTGATGCCGCAGTTTATCCAAAGCAACAACATAGTCCTCCACAGATTCAAAGTCTTCGGCCCGACTACTATGTACAATTCGGGCTTGATCACGTTCCGCACCAACCATAGCCTGCGACGATTGCCGCTGGATGCTTTCAACCTTTTCAAATTCGTCAATAACGAGCTCGGAGGTGGCAGAGATGTCCTTCAATAATTCGCCGATACCATGCATCTGCTCGTCGTCTATCCAGTAGTGCGAATCGGTCATCTTATTCGCGATACGACTAATTTCCTGGTAAAGCTGAACCGATACCGATTGGTCATCGATTATTCGGCAAAGACCGAACAAATCCGACACGCCACGAACCAAATCAGCATTACCTATCCGACCAATGAAAGTCGAACTTGGCGGCACGCTACTCGCGTGCTCCGGGCTCATGTACGGTGTATGCCAGATTTGCATCGAATGAATACGTGTTGGCTCTTCTTCCGCGGAAAAAATGACCAAAGTACCATCTTCGAATAGCGCATAACCGTGACCGTAAAGCGGATTTAGTAAGTTTTTCTCGATCATGCTGTACGGAAATAGCCCCAATAATCCCTGTTCGGGTTCATAAAAAATTTGCAGTACATCCTCCCCATTGGGGGAACGAATACTGCGCTTGAATTTGAAACCGGGGTTATTATCATCGAAAGTCTTGTATTCGCCACTTTGCAGGTAATACCCGCCTGGAAAAATAATTCCATGATCTTCGGGCAGCTGAACACAAGAATCACCGATGGCGTCGATCCGCAAAACATCGTGGTTAATCCGATTAAAAACCAAATGTCGCCAAATCTGCTCACGATACGGCCGGATTCTCAGTAAAATTAGATTACCAACTGCTGCGTAGTCAATATCGGCATCGTCCAACGACTGAGTTTGGTCCTCGACCGGCTCACTATAAATACCCAGGCCATCTTCAGTATTGTTCTCTATCTTTATAGTCAAATCACCAGCGATGGTTTCAACAAACAACGTATCCAAAATATTGACGTGTGGATGGCGGCCGTGAACGGCGTCATCGCGGCCGCTACTAATCCACTCAAAATCAAATGTGGGTGGCAGCTGGATATCCCGCTCCCCACGATTATCGATATAGCTGACTGAATTACCGTCTGCGGAAACCGACCAGCGGAAAACACGAATATCCTCAAGCCGTTCACCGATTTGAAAACCTGCAAGTAATTTTCCATCCTTAACCGTTAGTTCAAGTAAGCGGGCATGCTTGTAATAACGGTATAACTCGCAAAAGTCGTCCGAAAAACCAGGACAATCCAGAAAACTTCCGTCAATCGACAGGTCGACCATTTCATAGCCGTCGGGTCCCTGATCAAGACGAAACAGTGAGAAAACGTCCGAAACTTTGATTTCTCTTTTTAAACCAATAAAGACGTTGTAGCCGAACAACATGAAATTACCCGCCTGGACAATGTCGCGGGCAACACAATTATTTTCAGTTCGTACGCGCACACGGCCCTGCAAGGCCATTTCTGTACTCCCGAATTCAGCCAAACGGGCCTCATTTAGCTTGCGCGTATTTGTAGCCAGTGACTCGCTCTGCTCTAGCAGCCGCTTGCGGATTATTTCGTAGGCACCCCCTTCGGCAACCGCACTATCAACAATACTGTCGGCTACACCGTTATCCGCCATAATCTATGCCGTCATTGAATCGATTGTGCTATCTGCGCAGCAATTTAAGCATCTGTCGATTCGCGCCGTATAGATCTGTCCAATACCTTCTCCAATAGCGCATTGATGGTATTACTCTTGGTCGACAAACCGTCCACCGCTTTGCCCAACGACAAAGATTTGGCAAATGTATCGAAGAAATGACCTTCGCCACCAACGATGTCTATGCGCGCTTTTTCCAAGGCGGTAGCCAATACATCGGCGTTTTCTTTGGCGATATCCTTACCCGCTTCAATAGAAGCCATAGCTTCTTTAAATGCCGTTTCCAAACTCATACGAAACTCTTCGTGGTTACGCGCTTGGTCGCTCATCGACCCCATTGCCGAGAATTTGTCGACCAAACCGTCGGCTTCCGCCTTGAATTGCTCCCGGGTAACCTCGGCCGAGGCCAGACCAACGTCTTTTTCCGCTTGGGCTTGCGCTTCGCCTTTTGCGCCGACAACCCGGGCTTCGACCAAGCCTTCTTTTTCCAACGCGTCGGCTTTGGCTTCCAGCACCTTGGCTTCGGCCAATCCGGATGCGGCCAGCTCTGCCTGGATGCCGTCTGCGAGTTTCTTTTTGGCATCGGCTTCCTTACCTGCCGCTTCCAGCTCGGCTTGGGCCAACGTGGTAATTTCGATCGATTTGTGTTTTGCCGCTAACTCTTCGGCTTCGGCAGCCTTGACTTGCTTGACCTTTTCCTCCTCGGCCTCCGCCGTGGCTGCCAGCACCTGCACCTGTCTTTTGCGGTCCGCATCGGATACTTCGCGGACTTCGTTTATGTTTTCTTCCTCGATTGCAACCGTTTTGTCAACCATGACACGTTCTCGGATGACATTGGCAATTTCTTTTTTCTCGATTTCAACCGCCTTTTCGGCTTCTATGGTTTGTAATTCAACATCCCGTTTGCGGGCAACGATTTCCAGATCCCGGGCGCGCGTGACCTTTTCTTCCTCGATGGCAACCGCACGCTGCCGATTTTGCTCGGCAACTTCTATTTCACGTTGTTGTTTCTCAGTTTGCACGGCAAGATCCTGATCCACCAGTATCGTCGCGCCCTGCGCTTTTTGGCGCTCTTCCTCCTGGATTCGTTTGGTTTCAGCCTCTTCGCGGGCACGGATTGTTAGCACCTCACGTTGCTGTCTTGCCTCGGCATCGGCCTGCTGGCGTTCCAACTCCAACATCGCTTCTTTGGTCTCTACATTTTTCTTTTTTATTGCTAGTTGCTCGTCCCGTTCCAAAATGTTGGTACGCACATTCTGCATAGCGGTCAATTCGGTAATCTTCTTAATACCTTCCGCATCCAGAATATTACTGGGGTCTAATGATGCTTTCGGGGTTTGTTCCAAATAATCGATCGCAACATCTTCGAGCACATAACCATTCAGATCATCACCGATAACTTCGATAATTTGGTCGCGAAACTTCTGCCTGTTTTCAAACAACTGTACAAATTCGATCTGCTTGCCTACGGTTTTTAAGGCTTCGGAGAATTTAGCCGCAAACAACTCGTTTACCGCATCTTTGTCAGACGCGCGATCAGCCCCAATCGACTTCGCTACCTTAAGCACATCTTCAGCCGTTTCGTTCACCCGTAGATAGAAAGCAACGGTAATATCAGCCCGCATATTGTCTGCACAGATCAAACCGTCACTACCACGTCTATCCACTTCCAAGGTAATCAATGAAATTTTCATCAATTCCCGTTTGTAGATGATTGGATACACTAGAGCACCGGTAAAATGAACCTTGGGTTTGGAACTCATGTCGTTGACGATCAAAGCAGTGCCTTGAGCCACTTTGAAATAAAAAGCCTTGAATAACCCAGCCAGGCCCAACAAGAAGACCAAAAACATCGCAACTCCGGTCAATATCGGCATTAACACGGATAAATCCGCCATAATTTACTCCACTTTGTAGGATTCAAAAATTCTTCTACTAAATTCTAGTCACAAACTTCGTGATTAGTTTGCCTTTAAGGACGAATTCGATAGTTTTAATTTGGTAGACCGCCATGCTCGGGTACCACGCGATAAAAATTTTCTGCTTGCACATACTCAAACAAAACCACTCGGTCACCTTTGACAAATTCGACCCCACTCGAAGTACGTACTTTCAAAATGAGTCCAGCGCCACCATCGTCCAACACAGCTTCGCCAAATTTATCGTTGACCTTGGTCGTTCGAACTACTGCGGTTTGTCCCAGTATGGATTGCAGCGTGCCTTGTTCGGTTTTATTGAACAAAGGCCTTATCGGCTTGATCAACAGCGCGGTTATCAGCGCCCCTCCGTGTAAAGCACCAATCAAGACCACTATGTTTGCGGCATAGCGCAATATTCCCTCGGGTACCGACCCCATCAGGAAATGGACCAGGTAATAACAAATCAACCATCCAAACAACGCTATAAATGAAACGATTATCGTAACCGGGACACCGTATAGCCCCCATTTGAGCATCAATCCAGCCAATACGTTGGGCGTGGATAAGTCGGCCCCCTCAATATTCATTTCCAAATCGCCGTCGGGCCCAGAAAAATCGAAATCCAACACATCGATCTCGACCATTCCTAATACTGCCAATAACCAATACAGTACAATCACAGCCAGAATTATTGAAAAAAACACCGTTGGGATGGATGCGATATTTTGGTAAAACGGATCCATTTTCTCACTTAGAAATATTGCGAACATTGCACGCCTCTGGTTAAAAATACTGGTCAGCACCTACAATAATCAAGGGTTAATGATGCCGGCACAAATTCGATCTGCCTTCAAGATTGAGCGTGTTCTTCCCAATAGAATTCGTAAAAATCTACAAGATTTATGGCCTACACAATCTATAGCTAACCATAGCATTCAATGATGCTTGTTCAATCCTTAGAATTGATTAATATTCAGCAAAAAACGGACAATTCAATCATCGATGAAGTCTGGGCGGACTCCCTCGGGTTAGGACTTAACTATTGCGTGTAAAAATGGCCAGCGGCAAAGAATCGGGTCCGCCAGTAAGCGTTTTCCAATGACGACACGCTGACACGTTTACCGCTGGAGGGGGCATGTATGAAATTTGATTCGCCGATATATATCCCGACGTGGCTCGGGTTGGATCCTATTTTGAAAAACAGCAGATCGCCCGCTTGAATACGGTCAACCGGCACGCGGGTCGATCGAGAAAATTGATAACGCGACATTCGAGGAACGGATATACCCGCTTCATGGTACGCAAAATGTACCAATCCGCTGCAGTCAAAACCCAGGTATGGAGAGGTGCCGCCCCAGCGATAGGGTTTACCACGCATTGCTATCGCTGTTTCAATGATCGATCTGCGTTGATTATGCAGAACCGCCAGGACATTTTTGTCCGGGGATTGCAGCGCGCTCGAATTGATTTTATTCTGAATCGAAATTTGCCGCGCGCTACCACCGCAACCGATCAGTGCGACCATTGCGCAAAGCGCTACGACGATTGCAATCTTCCGCGAACCCACCAAGCCGTATACCTCAAACGAAAAAACCCCAGGACCATCAAATATGTTTGCCAGGATTCAACCCACGTTGAATGAGTCTTGGACACAGCTTAAAAAAAATCCCAACATTAATCCACCGTTTGTTGCACCGATGGAGGATTCAGAAGGGTGAATTAACAAAAACGCAAATTTATAAATTATTCCATCAACCGACAATATTAATGACGTGTTGGACGTAGAGTACCGCACCCATCACGGCTTTCGCCACGAATGCTCCTGTCTATTCAGGATTAAACTGACCATCCACACGTAACGACAGCAGGTGTTTTTGAGCATTCACCAGATGCTGTCCCCAATGCAATATAAAGCCGGTTTGCCACAAACGCAGTACATCGGCTTCATCTCCATTGCCAGAATTGAGCAGGTTAACACCACGTTTGAGCTCGAAATAAATATCCGAGAAATCGCTCGCCAGACTGCCAGTCATTTCTTCAAGAACAGCGTACGAATCATACTCCAACCAGTAGGCATCGTGTTCTCCCAAGCGATCTTTAAGACGACAATAGAGTTCGAATCGCTCTTCCAGGTCGGGTACACAAAAGAAACTATATTCTATATTGGGCTGATCCAAATGGGCCATCGATGCCTGAATCCGCGGCAATATTCTTGCCGCATCCGCAAGCCATTGCTCGTCGCTATAATTATGTAAATATTCGATGAGCAAACAGTATTCTTTTGCCGCATTGATCATTTGTTGCAAGTGGAATTGATAGTCAACCACGTTCTAGAGTTTTAGTTGTAGAGCGGCTTAATCTTTGGTCCTCCGATTAAGTATAGTCAATCACGCCGTTGTTGGGACTCTCTATTGAACGGATTTTGAGAATACAAAGCTTATACCAAAAACTTTGTAGGTTGATCTGATTAATGATTAATCGTATTTAATTCGAAGGTTATAATAACCTAGTCTATTGATTTTAATATGCTAATAGCTATAAACGAATGGCACCCTTTCGAACCAACGGCAAAATTGAATCGCATAATGTCAATCAGATTCTCATCAAGAATCTCTGTTACCCAACAAAATAGACGTCATCGGAATTTCATCAAAATCTTCTTTGCCTGCACCGCACTCCGGACAATGCCAATTTGCGGGCAACTCCTCCCAGCTAATACCTGGATCAATCGACGATTCCGGAAGTCCTTTGGCTTGTTCATAAACGAAACCGCAAAGTACGCATATATATATCATTGTGTGTCCCTTAGAAGCTGTTCAAATTTCCTCTAGAAAGCACATCGCTGTGCAAAAAGTCCCAACACTTCCAAATATTTCAACCCGATAACTTCTGGGGGTTACTGCTTTACAAGCCCGCGACATGCTATTCTATTTTGAGCCTGCGACCATCAAGCAAAAGCATAATTTATTGATGCTACAAACACCACCAGTAGTTCTGACAATATCAGGGCACGATCCCAGCGGAGGAGCTGGGATTCAGGCAGATATCGAAGCGATATCTCATCACGGATGCCATGCCTGTAGCGTGATCACGGCCTTGACGATGCAAAACACCATTGGCGTTAAGAAAATTCTACCGCAACCCGCGGCCTTCGTTGCCGAACAAATTAACGTTTTATTCGAAGATTTCGAACCGAGCGCGATCAAAATAGGGGTAATCGGTTCGAGCGAAATTGCTTACGCTCTGCACAAATTAATCTTAAACCATCCCGAAATACCCATCATCGTCGACCCGGTGCTCGCCTCCGAAACTGGAGACACTCTGTCCGACGATAATATCGTTACCGGATTGATTGAATTATTAATCCCGCTTGCGACGTTGATTACACCCAATAGCCTGGAAGCCCGTGTGCTAGCACCCCATGCTGCAGAACTAGAAGACTGTGGACAGCAACTGGTTAGCAGCGGATGCGCAAACGTTTTGATCACTGGAACGCATGAAAACCAAAACGATGTTGTCAACACCCTATACAACAAATCCGGTATCGTGAAATCGCAAATCTGGCAACGCCTGGACGCCAGTTACCACGGATCCGGATGTACACTGGCATCGAGCATCGCGGCAATGATTGCGTTAGGTCACGATCCGGTATCAGCGGCTTTGGAAGCCCAACGTTATACTTGGCAAAGCCTTACCTCCGGGTATAAACCTGGAAAAGGACAGTTTATTCCTCGTCGCTCATTAAACGTCAATAGCCCATGACTATGGAATTTCCAGATTCAGGTCTTTACGCCATTACGGATTCTAATTTGTGTCCTGGGTCTAGATTACTGGACGCCGTAGAACTAGCGATTGACGGCGGCGCCAAAGTCATCCAATACCGCCACAAAGGTGCCGACATAGATATCGCATTAGTGAGAAAATTGCGTGTACTTTGCACCGCGCGCGGCATACCCCTAATCATCAATGACGACATCGCACTAGCGCTGGAAATTAACGCGGACGGTGTGCATTTAGGCAAGAACGATCAGAGTATCGAACGGGCAAGAACACATCTCGGGCATCAAGCGCTGATAGGAGTTTCTTGTTATAACTCAGCTGAACTTGCCCGCAAAGCTCAAATCGGAGGCGCCACCTACGTTGCTTTTGGACGATTCTTTGCCTCTAAAACAAAACCCCATGCAAAAGCTGCTGATATAGAAATACTCGATCGGCCAGACTTGACTATTCCCATCGTCGCGATCGGTGGCATAACACCCGTCAACGGCGCTACGCTGCTGAACCACGGCGCCAATTTACTCGCGGTAATCGATGCGGTGTTTGGACACAAAAACCCTAAAACGGCAGCGGCGGCTTTTCAACACCTTTTCGACGCGTAAAAAGAGACAAAAAGTTATACAATCATTAATCAGTCGATACAATCGCATGTTAGCTGATAGAACTTGAGAAAATTTGAACCAAGATGAATCAAACCCGACGTAGATTCCTAAATCAAGCATCATCGATTAGTTTGCTCAGCTTGGCAGTATCAGCCGATTTGATGACCCCCGGTCTATTAAAGGCAGCGGGACTTACCACCCCATTCAAACTCTCAAACATTGACGATGCGGTGTCGGAGTTTGCTGGAAATATTACCATCAAGGAATCTGATAAAATCCAGCTGAAGGTCCCCAAAAGGGCGGAAAACGGAGCTATTGTTCCAATTAAGGTGAGTAGCTCTTTGGCAAAGGTCAATTCCATAGCGGTATTTGCTGAAAAAAACCCTATTCCGATGATTGCACGCATTGACCTCGACCGGAACGCAGAACCCAAAATAAGCGCCCGCATAAAAATGGCCGAAACCAGCCATGTTATTGTTATTCTGAACGCCGACAATCAACTCTACAGCACCCGGCAGTTAGTCAAGGTTACCGTGGGCGGCTGCGGGAGGTGAGAGGAAATTCCATGAGTAGCATCAAAATACGTCTCAAACAGATCAACGACTCTACACAGGTCAGAACGCTAATCGCCCATCCGATGGAAACCGGCCGCCGAATTGACAGAATTACCGGTAATACAATCCCGCTACAGTACATTGCAAAATTAACCGTAACGCACAACGACAATAACATCGCGACCTGTTATCTAGGACCTGGCGTTTCCAAAGATCCTTATTTCTCCTTCAGTTTTCGCGGCGGTCAGTCCGGCGATACTGTAACGATCAGTTGGATCGATAATCTCGGTTATGAGGACCAAGCCAAGGCAACGCTAAAATAAACCCAAATCAAGTCTCGTTGACCGCCACTAAAAACATTTTTGTCTTTATAGATTTCAGCAAACACGTATAGCATGCCTTCCAACCCCGCCTTTCCTCAACCGAGCTGCGCTGACGAAAATGAATTCGGTTCACTCAAGTTTGATGATGCGGTCGATCAAATCATGGATACCGTTAAGCCAATCAAAGGCTACGAATCCGTTCCTCTTTCTAAGGCACTGGATCGAAGCTTGCACGAAGCCATCGTTGCGCCAAAAAATGTTCCTGCCCATACCAACTCAGCGGTAGACGGTTACGCGGTCCGTTCCAAAGATCTTCCTAAACCCGGTAGTAGCGCAAAATTCCCAGTGGTCGGTACAGTATTGGCGGGTGCACCCGCGAGTATCCAGCTAGAACCCAATGATGCCGTTAGAATCATGACTGGAGCGGTTATTCCCGAAGCCGCCGACACAGTATTAATGCAAGAACACGTTGAGCTGGAAGAAAACGAAATAGGCGTTTCCGATCGTCATTCTGCCGGTGACAATATTAGAAAGGCTGGCGAAGATTTAAGTCAAGGTGAAACGGTATTACGCGCCGGCCACCTATGTACGCCCGCCGATTTGGGCTTGATCGCGTCTCTAGGTTTGGGTGAAATCAAAGTCCATCGCCGTGCCCGCGTTGCAATATTTTCCACCGGAACAGAAGTCCATCCGATTGGTAGAAGGCTCCAAGACGGCGAACTGTACGACAGTAACAGATACACGTTGCGGGCAGCGTTAACGCGGTTAGGCGTGGAAATCTTAGATCTCGGCATCATAACGGATGACAAGTCTAAATTGTTCGATTGCTTTACTCAGGCCACAGCCAGTGCTGATCTAGTGATAACAACCGGCGGCATCTCGGTCGGACAAGCCGACTTTACCAAGGAAGTCGTATCCGAACTGGGCGATATTCGATTCTGGAAGGTGGCGATCAAACCGGGAAGACCCATGGCTTTCGGCGCTATAGACAATACATGGTTTTTTGGATTACCCGGAAATCCGGTCGCGGTCATGGTCACCTACTATCAATTCGTACTGCCAGCTCTACGGAAAATCATGGGTATTACCGAATGGCTGCCAGGCACAAAACTGACCGCGGTTTGCACGGAATCTATCCGCAAGAGACCCGGACGTACAGAATTTCAAAGAGCGATTCTTTCACCCACTGAAGAGGGTTGGCGGGTACGCTCAACCGGCAGACAGGGATCCGGAATTTTAAAGTCAATGAGTCTGGCCAACGCGTTCATAATTCTTCCGCACGACCGCGGACCGGTGAATCCTGGAGACACTGTTGTTGTGCAACCGTTTTCTGGCCTAATCTGATTATTCCAGTTCGACCGACCGATTTATTATCAAACAAGATTGACTATTCATTGCGTTCAACCAGATCGCTGGGATGCCGGATAAGCACCGAGTATTTTTTATTGCGCCGGGAAACCCATCCACGCACCTCCAGCGCTTTACCCAGGTAAGTGTTTAACGCGGGAAACAATTCTAGATTTTTGCGCGGGATGCGTACATTAAAATTAGTGCTAAAAATCAACCGGTCAAATTTACGACCAGGTCTTATATCAATGGGCTTACCCACCAAACGCGACCACCCGCGACGGCCTAGTGACGGTATTTCCGCAATTGCTATCGGCGCATAAGTAGCCTCGCCCCAAATTCCCAATCTTTCACCTTCCGCAGACTTCTGCGCTTTCAATAACGGGTCAACGTACTTTAAATTGGGCGGATGAATATTGACTGTAGCCAAGCCTCTGGAGACCATTTCCAAATTGAGGTGCAGTCCTTCAGGGGTAAAAAGATGGGCCAAATGCCGGTGGTAACGGTCTTTGCGTTCCGCATCCAATCCCAATCGAACCTTTCTCCCTTGAATCTTCTGAGTCAACCATCGCTTTGCTTCCAGACCACCCGGCTCTCCATCTTTTCTAGAACTTTCCACTTCTGGTGTATTAATCCCGAGCAGGCGAATTTTTTTACCGTCGTCTAATAGAATCGTATCGCCATCGTAGACATACTCGACAACGTGATAGGCGTAGCCGGGCGTGATATCGAGCTTTTCCGAACCCTCGTTCGGACGATCTGAATAGTGGATTCGGCCCTGAGCATCTTCCCATGAGTAGATATCAGCCAATACCACCGAGATTTGGAAGACAAGAGCCGGTACCAAAAGAAAATAGGTACCGGATTTATATAAAATCAAATCAGGAAGCGGTTTGCTTAAAAGCAATAGGCCCAATAGGTTACTACGCCGTCCATTCGTAAACCGCTTTTACGTGGCTTCCATTTTGAAGAAATTCGACCGAACGGCATAATTTCTTTAGTAGCCCTAAACCCATCGTAGCATCTAATTTTTGGCCGTTTACATTGTCGATCGAATCAGAATAGTCAAACCCTACGCCAGTATCCTGTAAGCGTATTGTCATGCAACCTCCGCCATCGATAGGCTTGTGACTAATCGATACTTTGATTGCCCCTTCAGTTAATTCTTTTAACCTTTGCTCGCGCATTTCTAAATATTTCACCATGCCATCCGGTGTGGATTTAATTTTTCCCTTCAAGCCTAGCAATCCATAGTCCAACGCGTTGCTAAACAATTCTGAAATAATCATAAATATGGGTTCGCGATGACTTTGAAATCCTTGAATTTCCGTAATTGCGTGGACGATAACCGGTACAGGATCTATCTGCTGCAAAGAATTCGCGTGGAATTCCATACTGATTTTCCACGTAGTCGGTGTATCTTTTTGCCTGGCACCTTGAGATCCGTCCTCTTCTGAGCTCAACAACGCAGGATCACAGGAAAGTTCAGCCAGTGTAATATCATCCTGCTGCGCGAGACCTTCTCGAAATTCCGTCAACGCATCTTGTATAGCGCCAAGACCGGATTGACCAGCGGCACGCTGGGCTTCTAAACAGCGAAGTACGGCCAACTGACCAAATTGATCTCCTTCCCGGTTTTCGGTTTCGATGACGCCGTCGGAAAAGCAATAAAATTTGTCATCAGCGCTAATATCATAGTGCTTTATTGAGGGCTGGAGCTGTTCCGAACTCACGATACCCAAGGGTAAATTGGATGATGCAATCGTTCTAACCGTCCCAATCTTTGCGTTATACAAATAATGATCGGGCAGGCCCCCGGTAAACACGCTGAGCGTTTCACCCGTTCCATCCAAAGATAACAAACACGCGGCAAAGAAAATATCGACCGGTAAAAGTTTAAACAGCTTGCGATTGATCTCTGTAATTATCTCCTGAATCCGAAACCCTTTGCTCGCCATTCCATAAAAAATTTCTGCGGTTGGCCCGACCCCAATTGACGCCGCCAAGCCATGCCCGGTAAAGTCACCAAGCAACACATAATGTAGCCCGGAAGGGGTTTTTGTCGATAGCAACACATCACCATTAAACAACGACATCGCTGAGTGTAAGTATTGCAGATTTGGAGATTCAACGAACCCAGACTTAATCAAGGTTTCGTACAAAGACGCGGCAATTTGTTGCTCGCGCTCGGCATGCTGTTGGTAAACTGCTAGTTGCCGTTGCTTGTCGAACTGTTGCTGGTATAGGGTCTTTACCCTAAGAATAGATTGAATCTTTGCCGTGAGTTTCACAGGATCAACCGGTTTCGAGATGAAATCGTCCCCTTCGACTTCGATACACTCCTTCAGATACCGACGACTGCTCGCCTGGGTAACAAATATGATTGGGAAATAACGGTTATCGGCAATCTTTCTCATCTCCCTAGCCGCTTCTATGCCTTCCATATTCGGCATTTTGATATCCAACAGCACCAGGTCGGGTTGTTCTACGCGAAACTGTTCGACAGCCTCCACACCATCACAGGCTAATACAACCTTATAGCCCGCTTGCTCGAGTATCTCCTGTAACAGTTGCCGCTGTAATTGGCTATCATCTGCTAGCAGAATTTTTGCACCAACACCGGTCAATGCGAAAATGTTTTCAGCCAGATCCGATTGCATTACGTTAATAGAGCCACTTGCAAAACTCATCAAAGCGAGTGGACTTAGTAGCTTGAATA
>CAZUGA010000030.1:0-55697 GCA_964619885.1 uncultured Methylococcaceae bacterium | reverse complement strand
GTCTTATTTTTATTTGCGCTCACTTGAAAGCCGAGTGTTTTGCAAGAGGCTCTTTAGATTGGATTATTCTCCACCCTTCTCCGCATTGGGTACCGAAAATCCATTACGGGTCGGTTTCTATCTCAAAAACATTTTCAATGAACAACCACAAGAATCGCTAGTCGGCGTCAACAACCAGGTTACCGGCCGGGAAGCTTTCTTTGACGTAGAATTACAATTTCACTAACCAGCATCGTACTGGACCAATTAGAGTTAGGCGAGATTAACCCCGCGCTTCAATCATTACGGACCTCACCAACGATCTCCTACGCTACATTGCGTAAAATTGCGAATGCGCTCAAAATACGGCTTTCGAGCCTCGTAGCCTTTAAAGTCTCATCCATTCAACTAATATCGTCGGGATTTTGAATGCGGCCTTGATATTTAGGCGATACTTCTTGCTAACCGTAGCGGCAGATTGGCGCATGACAAACAAACGAACTGATCTCTATTACTCTGATTATCTGGAGTTGCAAAAACTACTCACGGCACAGCACCCGGAAAGCGCTAAACGCGCTAATCCCGCCCACGAGGAAACGCTATTCATTATCACCCATCAAACCTACGAACTCTGGTTTAAACAAATCCTCCACGAATTGACATCCATATTGGAATTATTCTCTTCGATTCCGCTGCAAAATAAAGCCTTAAACACCATCATAGCCAGGTTGGAACGTATCGTTACTATTCAGCGCGTGGTCAATCAACAAATTGAAATTTTGGAAACTATGACCCCACTGGATTTCTTAGATTTTAGAGATTTTTTGACACCGGCATCCGGGTTCCAAAGTATCCAATTTAGGGAAATTGAACTTCGTCTGGGATTATCCGTAAAATTAAGCCGGATTGGCTTTGGTCGCTTTAATCAAGATGATCGTGACTATCTTGAAAAAGTGAGCTGCCAAACCTCATTATTTGAAAGAGTTGACGCTTGGTTACATCGGATGCCATACGTCGAATTCGGAAAATTTAATTTCTGGCAAAGCTATAGAAACGCAGTCGATGAAATGCTGGACAGGGACTCAGCGATTATTCGTAATAACCCACTACTGGCCCCGGATGAAATTACCCATCAATTATCCGCGTTGGAAAATACCAAACTAAGTTTCGGCTATCTATTCGACAAGGAATTGTATCAGGAGCAGCAAGATGCCGGTGCATTTAGGCTCAGCCAGGAAGCCCTGTTGGCCGCGCTCTTTATACGTTTATACCGTGATGAACCTCTGTTACAACTACCGTTTAGACTCATGAACTGCTTAATGGATATTGATCACCAACTAACGGCCTGGCGTAGTGGCCATATGTTGATGGTTCACCGGATGCTGGGTAGTAAAATTGGGACCGGTGGCTCAAGCGGACAAGATTATTTAAAAAGCACCATCAGCAAAAAACGGATATTTTCAGATTTATTCAATCTATCTACCTACCTGATTCCACGCTCTTCATTGCCTGATTTACCCGAAGATTTGAAACGCAATTTGGGCTTTCATAACCAGCCAATGTAAGCCGGTGGCTCGAATATTGGCTTATACGCTCACTGCCATGAGGAACTAAATACATTCCCTAAGAAATGAAATTTCTAATCCAAAACAACGCATCGACTGTCTCGTCGGGGTTTCCTAGAATCGTCGATAAATTGGTGGAATTGTAGCGCGAAAATCGCAGTATTTTCTATTCTTCATCCCCCATCTTTATTAACTCATGCACATTCGATTGCTGAATGTTTAAGGTCCTGTACTTAACTCCTACGCGTTAAAAACATCGCATCACCGTAACTGAAAAAACGGTATTCTTTTTGAACGGCGTGGCGATAAGCAGCAAGCGTGGGTTCATGACCCGAAAACGCACAGACTAGCGTCATCAGCGTAGATTCCGGCAGATGAAAATTGGTCACCACCGCATCCACGCACCTAAATTGAAAGCCGGGCAAAATGAATAATTTCGTTTCCCCTCGATAGGGCGTTAAAATTCCCGTCGATGCAGCAGTTTCCAAGGCGCGGACAGATGTGGTCCCTACCGCTATTACACGGCCGCCACGAGCCCTAGTTTGTTTGACTTTTTCGACCGTAGTTTCGCCGACTTCAAAATATTCGCTGTGAATTTGATGCTCCTCTAAATTTTCCACCCGCACCGGTTGAAATGTGCCACTCCCCACGTGTAGGGTCAGATAAGTAGTTTCTACCCCTCTATCCGTTAATTTAGCGATAAAATCAGAATCAAAATGAAGACCGGCCGTGGGTGCCGCAACCGCACCCGTGATAGCCGCGAAAACTGTTTGATATCGGTTCAAATCATCCAACGAATCCAGGCGGGAAATATAAGGCGGCAGCGGCATATGGCCAATCTTCTTTAAAATTTCATCGACGCATTGCTCACCATCAAAACTAATTATAAAAAGATCGCTGTCGCGCTCAAGTACGGTACACGAATAATCCGCATCCAACTCTATCCGGCTTTGCGACTTCGGTGCTTTGCTCGCTCTGATATGAGCCGTCACACGCTTTGAGTCCAAAACTCGTTCAATCAATAGCTCAACTTTTCCCCCGGTTGATTTTCGACCGAACAACCGGGCTGGAATGACCTTGGTATCATTAAACACCAGCAGATCCCCAGGATCGACAAGATCTATCAGGTCAACGAAATCCCTGTCGTGGATCTTTCCGGTCGGACCATCAAGACAAAGTAACCGGCTAGCTGTCCTTTCAGCTAATGCAAATTGGGCAATTAACCTTTGCGGAAGATCGTAAAAAAAATCGCTTTTCAACATAGGCCGCGATGTTATCAGTTTAACCGTTGCAGCGCAGCATCCTTTAAGGGGGGACCGGATTAGCTATGAGATTCTAAAATACATGGTAAATTAACCCAACCGTGGCAATTAATCAGAGCTGGTTTTGTCCCAGAGATTTATTTATAATGCCGATCTTATTTTGCCGGGGTGGCGAAACTGGTAGACGCGCCAGATTCAAAATCTGGTGGGGGTAACCCCGTGCCGGTTCGATTCCGGCCCTCGGTACCAAATATTCGTATGGAATTTACACTAATTCGATACGTAGAGCGGAGCCGTAAAACTACGCCAGCTCACCATAAAATGCCGGATCTAAGCAATCACGCTAGTATTTCATAATTCAAAACACAGCTTGTGGGAACATCGCTTAGATTCGGATCGCAGCAATCGATGTTTTTTTCGATTATTTGGTACTTTCTACTCGTCCCCATCTGCCAGTCAGCGACTGTAGAAAACACAGAACCACGCAAAGATACTTCGTGGACACTGCGATTCACGCTTGAAAATGATCTTTTTGCGAATACCGACGAGAACTACACCAACGGAATCAAATTAAGCTGGATTTCACCAGACCTTAGCCCCGAATACCGCAATAACGCACTACCCGCGTGGAGCACTGCAATCATCAATACGATGCCCTATAGGGATAAGCTTGATATTCAGCGAAATATAGGCTTTTCGATTGGGCAAAAAATTTTTACACCGCAGGATATAGAATCTACCGAATTAATCCCAAACGACAGACCCTATGCGGGTTGGTTGTATGTTAGCGCCTCCTATTACAACAAAACACAAACAACTTTAGACACGTTTGCGCTGCAGCTAGGCATTGTCGGTCCCGCCGCATTGGGAGAAGAAGCGCAAAACAGCGTCCATCGCTTTCGCGGACTCAAAGAAGCCAATGGCTGGGACAACCAACTACAAAACGAACCCGGTTTTTTGTTGCTCGCTGAACGTAAATGGCGAGTATATCGAATCGCGGACCCGAAAACACATTTGGGAATGGATATTATTTCGCATTTGGGCACTTCGCTCGGTAACGTGATGACCTACATCAACACCGGCGCGGAATTTCGCTTTGGCTGGAATATACCGACCGATTTCGGCACTTCGTTGATTCGCCCGGGCGGTGACGCCAATTCACCCAGTAACAACAAAGACACGCGCTTTTCTAAAACCGATCATCTTGGCTTTTACGTCTTCGCCGCGTACAGTGGTCGAATTGTACTTCACGACATCTTTTTAGACGGGAACACTTTTGCCAGCAGCCATAGCGTGAATAAAGAATATTTTGTCGGTGACTTAATTATCGGTGCTAGCATTTTATTGTATGATTTTAAGATGTCTTACGCTCAAGTCTTTCGAAGCAAAGAGTTTGAAGGGCAAGGCGGTGGTAGCAGTTTTGGGTCGATTAGCATTTCTTATTCATTTTGAAAATATTATAGGTACTCAGTCATGAACGAACTCGGTCCTCTAGAACCACTGATCGGCGTTTGGGAAGGTGGGCAGGGTTTGGATATCGCGCCCATATCAGACCATGGTAGTGCCAAGGAAACACGCTATCGAGAAGAAATTACATTTACGCCCATAGGCCTCGTAGCCAATGGGCCACAGTTACTCTATGGCCTACGCTATACGACGATTGCCTGGCCATTAAACGAGTCGGAACCATTTCACGAAGAAGTGGGATATTGGTTATGGGATGGTCGAGAACAGCAGATAATGCGCAGCTTCGTTGTCCCCCGCGGCGTGGTTGTTAATGCCGGTGGAAACGCATTAGCGGATTCGAGAAAATTTCAAATGTCTGCGGAAGTCGGATCCGAAGTCTATGGCATTCTATCCAATCCATTTTTGGACAGAGCATTCAAAACAGTGCGTTACGACTTGGCGGTAGAAATTCTCACCGACGATCGATTCAGCTATAGCGAAGATACTGTATTGAAGATGGCCAACACGACTGACTTGTTCCACCATGTAGACAGCAATAAATTGTCAAAACAGACCTGATCCTAAAATAGCAATCTATAGTTCTTCATGGATCACTAAATTGGACCTACACACATGAGATCTCTGAAATGATTGTATTGGCTGGCGATGTAGGAGGTACTCAAACAAGAATCGCATTATTTGAGGTTGATGGAACGCATTTGACACCGCTGATAGAAAAGGTCTATTCCAGCAACGCATTTCCGACATTTGATCTTATCATTAAAGATTTTATCTCTATCGAAAAATTTCAAGCTAGATCAATTTGTTTTGGTGTCGCCGGGCCGGTTCGAAATGGCATCTGCGAAACAACCAATCTTCCGTGGAGCATTGACCCGCAAAAGATCGAACACATAGCCGGAATTGAACACACAACGTTGATCAATGATTTAGAAGCAAATGCCTGGGGTATACAAGCTTTATCGGCTGATGACTTCTGCGAAATTAACCTAGGATCAACCTCCGCAATAGGCAATACCTGTATTATTTCAGCCGGTACCGGTCTAGGTGAGGCAGGAATGTTTTGGGATGGCAATCGGCACCATCCCTACGCCTCTGAGGGCGGACATTGTGGATTTTCCGCAACCACAGAACAAGAATTTCGCTTGATGCATTTCCTGCAACAGCGGTATAAACATGTCAGTTGGGAACGTGTTGTGTCCGGAATGGGAATAGTCAACATTTTCGAATTCCTGGCCAACGACACGGGTGTAAAACTCCCCGATTGGTTTGTCGATCAAAAAAAACATGGCGATGCGGCCGCCGCGATATCACAGATGTCCGTGGATAATACTTGTGCCTTGGCCACCGAAACCATCGACTTATTTGTGCATTGTTATGCTGTTGAATCCGGAAATCTGGCACTCAAAACAATGGCAATGGGTGGAGTTTACATCGGCGGAGGAATTGCGCCGAAGCTCCTCGAACACCTAAAACGCCCTGCTTTCTTCGAAGCCTTTAGAAACAAAGGCCGCATGTCCGAGTTATTAACCGATATGCCGGTTAATGTTATTCTAAACGATCAAGCCGCCTTATTCGGTTCAGCCCTATGTGGTGCCAACCGAACCAAGAGCACCTAACTGCAAGAAACTATCAAAAAGTTCAAATTCTTAAGCAGCAAATATTCTCGCCATATTGCGGATTAGCTCTGTTAGCGCGCCTGGGAATACGCCAAGGTAGACCAATAATACCGCCAATGCGATCACCGTCAACTGGCCTATACCGGGCTGGGTGGATTTATCTTCTACTATCGATGCCTCGGATTCTGGTTTTTCCAACATCACCAAAACAACTCGCAGATAATAGTACAAACCCATGCCGCTTCCGACGATCAAAACCATAATAAGTAACCACAACGAAGCATCCAAACCCGCGGCAAAAACATAGAATTTTCCGATAAACCCGGCCGTTAACGGAATACCCGCCAACGAAAGAAGCATTGCGGTAAGCACAAATGCCATGATTGGTTTTTGCCAGAACCAACCTCTGTAGTCTTCGATAAGTTGAATTTCTTCGTTGGATTCCGAAGCGACCGCGATGATACCAAAGGCGCCCAAGGTCGTAATAAAATACGCGACCAAATAAAACGTAGCAGCTTCGACAACCAATCCTTTATCCATACCACTAGCCGCTATAAACGGTATTAACAGATACCCCATATGCGCTATTGATGAGTAGGCCAACAATCTTTTAAGATTATTCTGTTGCAGGGCCAACAAATTGCCGATCAAAATAGACAACACCGCCAAAATTGTAAAAACCAATACGACCGGGTAATAATCAAACGCATCGCTAGTTGAAAAGTAGCGTAATAATAATGCAAAAATTGCCCCTTTAGAAACGGTCGCGACAAATGCCGTAACCGGCGCCGGTGCGCCTTCATAAACATCACTGGTCCACAAATGAAACGGAACCAAGGAAAGTTTAAACGCCAAACCCGCAACGATCATTGCCAAACCAACCACGACCAAACTAGTCGGCTTGATAATCGCCGCCAACATTGCCATATCAGCAAACACAAAAGTTCCCAACTCTGCGTATATCAACGCCCCGCCGAACAGAATAAAAGCCGAAGATATTCCCGATAACACGATGTATTTTAGACCGGCTTCTAACGAGAGCGCGTTCTTAAGCGTGTACCCAATCATCGCAAAAAGCGACACGCTCAAGGTTTCCAAACCGAGAAATAAAGTTGCAAAATGGCGGCTCGACACCAACACGATTGCACCCAATACTGCGGTGATCAACAGCAGATAAAGTTCTTCGTTTTCTGCTTCATCATTAGCAAAAAATGCATAGCAAAGTAATGCAACAACGATTCCGGTCGAAAGAATCAACCCAGTAAAAAATATCGCGTAATGGTCAATAATTATCAAAGGTGTTGCTTGAATCGGCACCAATTTGTACACGCACGGCAATGCAATAATAGCGGCTATGAATCCCAATATGGTCAATGCAACCGTTAGGCGATGATCCCGATATATCGAAATTCCCAACATGACCACAACGGCAGCGGTTGCGGTAATAATTATTGGGGAAAGTGCATAGATCGCTTGTAAAGGCATAGCTTAATTCCGGAATGCAACGATGAGGTTAAGACTTTCCAATACAGGTGCGGATAAATTTAGCATCGATTGGGGATACATTCCCATCCATACCATGGCCACAATCATTAATCCCATAACAACCATTTCACGCTGCCCGAAATCCCAAATATTATTCGTTTCCACTGGCTCTGCATGGAAAACCTTTTGCACCAAAATCAATGAATAGACCGGAGCAGCGATCAATCCCAATGCGGCAAACACAGTTGCGGTAGAGTCAACTTGAAAGGAACCCAGTAACACCAAAAATTCACCTATAAAATTACCCAAACCCGGCATTCCCAAGGCCGCTACAGAAAAGAACAAAGCCATTACCGAAAGCCGCGGAACCTCAGACCAGAGCCCCCCCATTCGAGTCATATCGCGCGTATGCAACCGCTGCTGTAAGCCTCCCGCGATCATAAATAAAGCCGCTGAGCTAACACCATGAGCCAGCATCGTCATCACAGCACCCTGCAATGCCCATTCATTCCAGGCGAATACGCCCAATAGAATAAACCCCATATGGCTGACACTGGTATATGCGATCAAGCGCTTTATATCCTTTTGTGCAAAAGCCATGTGCGCCGCATAAATAATACTAATCACGCCCAACACCATTGCGACTGGGGTAAACTCCTTAGCCGCATTCGGGAACAACGGCACAACAAAACGCAATAAGCCGTAAGCACCTGTTTTCAACAATACGCCAGCTAGAATCACACTACCGGCGGTCGGTGCTTGGGTGTGCGCATCCGGTAACCATGTATGAAACGGAACGCCGGGTAATTTAACGACAAATGCCACGAAAAACCCAAGCATCAACCAAAAGGCAACTTGCGGATCCAACGAGTTCCCCAACAAATCAAAATAATCGAACGAATATTGACCGCTACTCCGATAGTGGAAAATTACAAGCATTACGATTGACGCCAGCATCAGCAGACTACTGACTTGGGTAAAAATAAAAAATTTCACGGCGGCGTATATACGATTCTCGTGCCCCCAAATACTGATCAGAAAGAACATGGGAATAATCATAACTTCCCAAAAAAAGAAGAAGAGGAACAAATCCATGGCGAGGAAAACGCCCAATACGCCCGCCAAAGTCCACAAAATATTGAAGTGGAAAAAACCCACTCGTTGCGTGATCTCCGTCCAAGAGCACGCAACCGCGACAAAGCCGAGAAATACGGTTAATGCAACCAACAATAAACTGAGTCCATCCAACGCCAGGTGAAAGCTAATTCCAAATCTGGGAATCCATTCAACCGTGGTTTGGGTGATCCAAATTGGAGAAGCGCCCTCAGTTAACGCCAAGTCGCTACCCGTTTGCAACAACATCATAATAACCAAACACGAATCTGCCGCAATGGCTGCAAGGCTGATCCAGCGCGCCCAATCTGCACTCCAGCGCTCCGAATACCAGGCCAGCAACCCACCGACGAACAATATCGCGATAAGCCAGGTCAGGATCATAGATAGGCCCCCACACCGAGAATCATTACACTGCCAAAAACAATGCCCACGGCGTACCAGCGTAAACGGCCAGATTGGGTCAGAACAACGATTTCGTACATCAGTCGACAAAATGCCGCGATACCATTGTAAATACGATCCACGACATCGTTAATATTAACTACAGCTAACCATTTGATTGGTCGTACGAAAAGTCTATCGTACAACCAGTCCATACCCCAACCGCTAAAAAAGAACGACTGCATTCCTCTACCTACGCTAGTGGACACCAGCGTCTCGGGGTTAAAGGTCTTGCGTAGAAAAAACATGACCGCAACGACAAAACCTAATAACGGCGATAATGTGGCAGTCAATGCTACAAGACTAAGGCTATCTTCTTCGACGTGCCCACCAGCGTCGTGAAATACGGAATCCAATGGCATTCTTAACAATCCACCGAAAAACGCCAACACGCAAAGAACGAGCAATGGCCAACGCATACGGCCATCAAAACTCTCTTCGACCGAATCTTGTTTTGGACCAAAAAAAGCGATAAAGATCAAACGGAATATATAGATTGAGGTGATAAATGCGCCAACGATTCCGGCCGCCCACAGCCACGGACCATTTGGCCCGGAGTGATAGGCAATCCACAAAATTTCGTCTTTACTATAGTGCCCTGAGGTGAATGGAAATGCGGCCAACGCGGCACCACCGACTAGAAAACTAAGGAATGTGACAGGCAAGTTTTTGCCCAAACCACCCATTTTGAAAATATTATGCTCATGGTGAAAGCAGAATATTACACCGCCAGCACCGAGAAACAACAAGGCTTTGAAGAAGGCGTGAGTCATCAAATGAAAGATTGCCGCAGACCAAGCACCCACACCTAACCCCAAAAACATATAACCAATCTGACTTATCGTTGAATACGCCAAGATACGTTTGATATCCGTTTGTGTCAGTGCTGTAAAACCGGACATCAACAAGGTCAACGCCCCGATCACCGCCACAGCCATTTGAACGTCCGGCGCCAACTCAAACAAAACATGGGTCCGTGCAATCAAATAAACCCCCGCGGTAACCATCGTAGCCGCATGGATTAACGCACTGATAGGTGTTGGACCCGCCATCGCGTCGGGCAACCAAGTCTGCAATGGTAGTTGCGCAGATTTGCCGACTGCACCGCCCAATAGCAATGCCGCCGCTAGTACCGCCAAGCTTGACCCTCGAGACCACTGTAGTGTGGCTTGCTGCATCAGCGGTTGTATATCTAAGGTACCGAGATGCATAAACAGCAAAAACAGTCCCAGTGCCATAGCCGTATCGCCGACCCGCGTCACCACAAAAGCCTTGCGCGCAGCATAGCCGTAATCAGGATTTTTATACCAGAAACCAATCAAAAGATAACTGCACAATCCAACGCCTTCCCAACCCATAAACAACAGCACAAGATTATCCGCCAACACCAAAATCAACATAGCGAAGACAAACAGATTCATATAGGCAAAGAAGCGGCTATAATCTGGATCCTCTTCCATGAAGCCAGCAGAATAGAGGTGTATCAGGAAACCAACGCCGGTAATGACAAAAAGCATAATCAACGAAAGGTGGTCCAAATACAACGCAAATTTAGGTTGAAATCCACCTACGTCCATCCATACCCAAAGGGTTTGAACGTAAGCCGCCATCGTCGGCTTATTCAAGTATTCGATAGCCACCATCGTTGTCAGCAATGCGGCCAAAAATATTGATCCCACACCGATTATTTCGACGTTTCGCTTGGGTAATTTCCCGCTTGTCGAAACAAGTAGCAAGAAGCCGATCAATGGAAATGTTGGAATAAGCCACAAAAACTGGAGCATCTGCTTAGCCTGTCATTTTACTGAGTTGATCAGCATCCAAGGTTTGATGGCGGCGGTATAACTGCAGCACCAACCCTAACCCTACCCCAACTTCGGCCGCTGCGAGCGTCAAAATCAGCAAATATATTATTTGCCCGTCAGCCTGACCCCAGCGCGCACCGGCAACAACAAAAGCTAAAGCAGATGCATTCAACATTATTTCCAATGACATCAAAATAAAGATTACATTACGCCTCACCAGTACGCCGACCAAGCCCAAACAAAACAAGATCGCGGCCAAAATTAAGCCGTGCTCTATCGGGATCGTAATCATGACTTCGGATCCCCTTTTAGCGGATCCGGACGTCCCAAATGATAGGCACCGACCAATCCAGCCAATAACAATATTGAGGCTAACTCAACTGCCAACAGATAAGGTCCGTATAGTAAGCTTCCAACTTGCTTTGCGCCGACGACGGACGCCCCTGTGACCCCACTATCGTTACCCAAAACAACAACCATTTCTATAAACAATATCGCCGCTAAAATCCCCGGTACAATCCACATCGAGGGCTGCAACCATGCCATTTCCTGCTCTACTGTTCGATTCCCTAAATTCAGCATCATGATCACAAAAACGAATAAAACCATGATTGCACCGGCATAAACAATAACCTCTAAAACCGCAGCGAAATGCGCGCCCAGTAAATAGAAAACCATGCCAACCGCCAACAGCGACACGATCAAAAATAACAATGCGTGCACCGCATTCAACCGGGTTATCACCAACACAGTCGAAAGAACTGCCACAAATGCCGCTGTATAGAAGAAAAATAATTCCATAGTCGCGTCCTAAGGCAACAAACTTTTTATGTCGATGGGACCTGCCTCATTTTCGGCTTCCCCCTTGTCCTTGCCACCGACACTCTTCCCGGCAACCCGATAAAAATTATAATCGTGATATTTACCAGGCCCATTGATCAAGAGGTCCTCCTTTTCATAAACCATATTCTGCCTATCGTATTCGCACATTTCGAAATCGGGTGTCAATTGAATCGAATAGGTCGGACAAGCTTCTTCGCAAAAACCGCACATGATGCAGCGCGAAAAATTGATTCTGAAAAATTCTGGGTACCATCGACCATTTTCGTCTTCAGTTTTCTGCAGGGCGATACAGTCAACCGGACACGCTACCGCACATAAATTGCAGGCGACACAACGTTCCTCGCCATCCGGATCCCGCGTTAAAACTATACGTCCACGATAACGCGGCGATAGCGCTGGCATTTGCTCTGGATACTCCACCGTATCCGCTTTTCCAAAAGTATGTTTGAGTACCAGCCACAAACCGACGAATTGACTAAACATTATCGACCAGATTCTCACGAACAACCTCCTAGTCGAAGCGAGAATGCATCAAAGCCATTTCGCAAAATCAACCCAAACAGTGCCATTCAAACCCCCATCCACAATGCAATGCCACCAGTCACTACAAGATTCAGCAACGTGATTGGCAACATCACTTTCCAGCCAAAGGCCATTAATTGATCGTAGCGTGGCCGAGGCAATGCCGCCCGCAATAAAATAAATGCGCAAATAAAAAATGACGTTTTCAACATAAACCAAACTAAAGGCGGCAGCACCGGTCCGAGCCATCCCCCGAAAAACAAAACCACAACCAAGGCGGAACTCAAAACAATGGCCAGATATTCCCCGACAAAAAACATTCCGAACTTGATACCCGAATATTCGGTATGAAAACCGGCAACAATCTCGTGCTCGGCTTCGGGTAGATCAAACGGAGATCGGTGCATCTCGGCAACAGATGCGACCAAAAACACCATCAAACCCAAAAATTGTGAAATACAAAACCATCCATCACGCTGCGCTTCAACAATATCACGAAGATTGAACGAACCGGTCAACATCACTACGCCCATCAACGACATACCCATGAATACCTCGTAACTCACAGTCTGAGCAGCGGCCCTCAAGCTGCCTATCAACGCGTATTTATTATGCGAGGCATACCCGGCAAGAACCGCGCTGTATACCGAAAGTGATGTGAATGCCAGAATAAACAGCAAACCAATATTGAGGTCTATGATACCTATGTTCGGCGCAAACGGAATCACTGCAAAACTAATCAAAACAGTCACCATGATGACCGCGGGCGCAATGATAAAAACCGGTTTGTCGGCAAATGGCGGAGTCCAATCCTCTTTGACAAAAATTTTGATCATATCGGCAGCCACCTGGAGTAACCCGAAGGGTCCGACGCGATTTGGACCCAATCGATCTTGCCAAATACCGATTAATCGCCGCTCGACCCATACCAACATGGCAGCAACGAAGATGACCGTAACCAAAATCCCAAAGACGTCCAACATGGACCCTATGCCGTCGGTCATGAATCGGCACCGCCGTTCATATTAGGTTTCCTCCTGGAATTTTTTGAGTTCCACGCTGGCAAACCATTGCAGCCCCCTTAGCTTGTTCAGGCCGCACGGTATGCCTGCGCTACCCGCTAATAGTCCATCGTCCTCTTGAGCTTCAACTATCTGTTGGTCATCTGCATCGTCGGCATTAGACACAATTACCCGGTCGCCAGTTTTTATCCCCAATTTGGCTGCATCTTGAGGGTTCAAAGAAATATAAAAAGGCGGAACCCGCTCGGCGACGGGTGGTGATATTCGGCTCAGCTCATCACTACCGAATATATGCTGCCGCGGAACGATCATCCAACGACCGTTTTTCGCCTCGAAAGCTTTTGGAACAGTCGAAAACCATTGTTCTTTGGGCTTCGATTCGATGATTCTAATACCTGGATCTCCGCCCCTGAGGTGTCCGCCTATCTCCTCCTGAAATTTATTAACCGCCTGATTCGAATTCCAAGCCGGCGCCCACACCCCTGGATTGAGTGCAGGGGGCGGTTGTTGTCCGCCAGCACCCTCCATCGAATACGCTAGAGCAGAATCCGAGTCAATCGGCTGTTTGGTCTCACTGACAGAGATATTGGCACGCATCGCAGTTCGCCCACTGTAACGGGACGGTTGGCGCGGAATCTTCATACCTGAAACACGATATTCAGCGCTAGGCGCAGCGTCTACGATCTTGGTGAAACAAGCGATACTTTCGGCGCAAGCCGCGGTCACTTGATCAGCATTCGCCCAATTACCCGCCCCGGCATCTTTCAACCATTGCCATGCCTCTCTTACACTTGGCGTGGAAATATATATTTGAAAAAATCTTTGCGCCCGGCCTTCGAGATTGACCAGCGTACCTTCGGTTTCTGCGAAGGTCGCTGCCGGCAAAAGTAATTCGGCACGTTTGGTCGTTTCATTATGGTTATGATCGATAACGACGATATGTTTAGCACATTGCAGCAGTTCATCGATAAACTTTGCAGGACCTCGCTGGTACAGATCGTTCTCAAGAATAACCAAAGTATCCGCGGCGTCCGATCGCAAAACTTGTTTGGCCTCGGACAGATTATTTCCGCCCATCATCGCCAATCCCATAGAATTGCATTCTGGCGTCACCAGCAACAGGCTTTTACCATCGCAAGCAAGCGACTTGACAATATTGGAAGCTGCCTCCAATAACGATTTGTCACTAGCCCCGGTTCCGGATATGATCAACGGACGCTGCGCAGATTTCAGCGCTGTCGCGATCAATTTAGCTTGGCCTTGCTGTTCGTCGCTGAGCCCCGAAACTGAAGGCGCCGATGCATTCAATTCCGCTGCAACCGCAAACCCTAGTCTGGCAATGTCCTGTGGTGTCCCGCGGTAAATGCCTTCGGCAACCGCATCCAGCGCTGTGCTGCCACAGCTGGCGATAAACAACGGATTCCGCTCCCGCTGCACCAATTCCCTCACCGCGGCGTCCTGCCATTTGGGTATATGGGCTTCGGCTGCCATCTCGAATCCTTTGTTGCGCAATGCCTGACGTACCGATAGCGCAAGCCTTGGCGCTGTATTGGTTATATCCTCACCCAATACAAAAATGGCATCGGCATCTTCCACCTCAGTCAGCGTTGGAATACTTGCCGAAGTACCGGTCAAAATATCCAGTGTAGTGTTCACGAGCGCATGTTCTGTATCCGAGAATCCGGCAAAAAACCGCTGCTCGCCAGCCAACTGTTTGAGCGCAAAATTTGATTCCAACGAGGCCCGCGGCGAGCCAACGCAAACTATTTTTTCCGGATTTTCCAACAACCCACGAAGATGCGCTATCACTGAAGACTCGTTGTCCACCTCGGCATCATTTAAAATCGGCTCCTGTACGCGTGATTCCGCATTCACAAAACCATAGCCGAAGCGGCCACGGTCGCATAGAAAATAGCGATTTATTTCCCCGTGGTACCGATTGACAACATTGCGCAACTTTCCGTAACGTTCGCCCGGGCTTATATTGCAGCCCACCGAACAATGTACGCAGACAGAGGGCGCAGTCTGCATATCCCATTTACGACTGTAATTTTGACTATAAGGTTTATCAGTGAATACCCCAGTGGGGCAAACCTCCACCAAATTGCCACTAAATTCATTCTCCAACACGCCCTCTTCCGAGCGTCCGAAATAAACGTGGTTGTGCGCAGAGAATACCCCTAAATCGCGTCCGCCCGCATAATCCTGATAAAAACGGACACAGCGGTAACACGCGATGCAACGGTTCATTTCATGGCTGATAAAAGGTCCCAGGTATTGATTGGTGTGGGTTCTTTTTAATCCCCGATAGCTGCGTGCCGTATGCCCGGTCATCACCGTCATATCCTGCAAATGACACTGCCCACCTTCTTCACAGACCGGACAATCATGCGGGTGATTGGTCATCAACAATTCTATAATGTCTGCGCGGAACTGGCTCGCTTCGGGATTATCCAGCGAGACCCGCATACCCTCTGTGACTGGCGTCATACACCCGACAACCAATCGGCCGGTTTTATCCTCCGGTCCAGAATATTGAATAACCGCGCATTGCCGGCAAGCACCCACCGAACCCATAGCCGGATGCCAACAAAAATAGGGCAGATCCAAACCCTTAGACAAACAGGCTTGGAGTAGATTTTCCTCCGGGTCAACCTCGTAGTTTTGGCCGTCTATTTCTATAGTGACCATTAAACCGCCTCCGCCGATAACGGCTGCTTCAAATATTTTTCAAAATCCGCCCGGAAATATTTCAGCGCACTTTGCAATGGCTCCATAGCACCTGGCGCAAGCGCACAGAAAGTCGCACCCGGACCCAACAATTTAGTCTGCCGTTGCAACAGCGCCAAGTCATCTATATGCCCTTTACCATTGATCAAATCCTCCAAAATCGCAACCACCCAGGGTAAGCCATCGCGGCATGGTGTACACCAACCGCAGGATTCTCTAGAGAAAAACTGTTGTAAATTCAACACCATTTTCACCGGGCATGTTTGGTCGTCGAGAATAATCATGGTCCCTGTTCCCATACGGCTACCGACCTCAGCGATTGCCTCATAATCCATCAATACATCCAAATGTTCTGGCAGCATGAAATCGGTGGATGCACCACCGGGCAAGAATCCTCGCAACCCATAACCGTCTTGCATACCCCCGGCGTGCTGTTCCAGAATCTCACGTATCGGTGTACCCATGGGCAGTTCCCAGACACCAGGATTTTTAACCCGGCCGCTAACACCAAATAATTTGGTCCCGTGATCTTTACCGCGCCCCAGGTCCATATACCATTCTTTGCCGTAATGAACGATGTGCGGAATATTACAAGCGGTCTCTACATTGTTGACTACCGTCGGTTTACCCCATAGCCCACTGATTTGCGGAAACGGCGGTTTGGCGCGCGGATTGGCGCGCTTACCTTCCAGCGAGTTTAACAACGCGGTTTCCTCGCCGCAGATGTAACGCCCTGCACTGGTATGTAAATACAAATCCAAACTATATTCGGAACCCAGAATATTTTTGCCCAAAAAACCTTGCTCATAGGCCTCTGAGATCGCTTGATTTAGTCGTTCGGCGGACAAATGATATTCACCACGCAGGAAAATATACGCCGCGGTCGCTTCAATCGCATAAGCGCTCAAAATCGTCCCTTCGACCAACTGGTGAGGATCCCTTTCCATCAATACCCGATCTTTAAAAGTCCCCGGTTCCATTTCATCGGCATTAATGACAAAGTACTTTTCGCCTTTCGCTTTGTCACCCATGGGAACGAAACTCCATTTCACCCCCGTTGGAAATCCGGCACCTCCGCGCCCACGTAACTCGGAATCTTTAACCAGTTGCTGAAGATCCATAGCGGACATTGCGGTGACCGCCTTGCGTAAACCCTCATAGCCGCCAGTACTTTTATAATCGGCTAGGGTCGCGTATTCTCGGTCGGGTTGTAGGTTTTTAGTAAGCGGAGTTTCCATTTTATATGTTTTTATAAGGTGCCGGACAACCTATTGTATTTTACGTTTTCTGCCACAAAGCCAATGATCAATCACAAATTGCCATTCTCAAATAGTTTATCCAGCTTTTCTGGACGGACATCGTGGTAAAGCCTATCTTCCACCATGATGACGGGTGCGTGGTCGCAGGCCCCCAGGCATACTATTGGCAACAATGTATATTCACCATTTTCCGAAGTCTCACCCGGTTTAACACCCAACCAATCGGAGATGCGCTGCTGCACACTATCGCTGCCCATCATCCAGCAACTTACGCTGTCGCAACAAAGAATGACCTTTTTACCCACTGGTCGTCGGAATATCAAATTATAGAAAGTGGCGACCTGATCGAGCTCATCGGGTGACATATCCAACTGTTCCGCAACCAGCTTCAAGCATTGATCCGACACCCAGCCTCGGTATTGTTGCACGATCTTCAAGGCTTCGATTGATGCGCCCGATTTCTCCGGGTAATGCCCCGCTTCAGTCGCAATTTCTTTTAATTCGGCCTCGGTCAATGGAGCATCTGCTTGAATCTGAACTGATTGGATAGTCATCGGTCAACATCCGCCATTACAAAATCAATACTTGCCACAATCGGGATCAGATCACCGATCATCAACCCATTGGAGATCAAAGGAATCATCTGCAAATGAGGAAAAGAAGGCGTCCGAATCCTTGTCCGGTAAGACATCGTTCCTCCATCACTTGTCAGATAGTAACTGTTCAACCCTTTGGTCGCTTCAATGCACACGCTGACTTCGTTCGGTTCGACCACCGGGCCCCAACTCACGCTCAAGAAATGCTGGATTAGTGTTTCGATATCGTGCATGGTCCGATCTTTGGTCGGCGGTGTGGCTTGTGGATGATCCGCTTTATAAGGTCCGCTCGGCATTTTGTTCAAACATTGCTCGATAATCCTGAGACTTTGCCGAATTTCTTCGACGCGAATGGCGCATCGATCATAGCAGTCGCCATTTTGCGTGGTCGGAATATCAAAATCAAAATTTTCATAGCCAGAATAAGGCCGCGCTTTACGATAATCCCATTCAAAGCCGGTTGCCCGTAATCCAGCGCCGGTCACACCCCACTCAATCCCCTCTTCTGTTGAATAAATGCCAACACCCTGGGTACGCTCTTTCAGGATGCCATTGGCCATCACCATTTTGTCGTATTCCGCCATCCGCGCCGGCATATACTCGATGAATTCCCGAATCCGCTCTATCGATCCGTCCGGTAAATCCATCGCTACGCCGCCGATGCGGAAATAGCTTGAATGCATTCGTGCGCCGCATATCGACTCAATAATATCGAATAGTTTTTCCCGATCGACAAACATATAAAAGATTGGAGACAACTGCCCAACATCTTGCGCGAAGGTCCCGTAAAACAACAGGTGGCTACAAATCCGGTAGAACTCGGCAAACATGACCCGAATAGTCTGCGCGCGCGGCGGCACTTCAATTCCCAACATTTTTTCGACCGCGAGTACGTAGGGAAGATTATTCATCGACCCGCCCAAATAATCGATGCGGTCAGTATAAGGTATATAAGTATGCCAGGATTGCCGTTCACCCATTTTCTCGGCGCCGCGATGGTGATATCCAATATCCGGAACCGCATCGACCAATTCTTCGCCGTCCAACTGCAGGGCGATGCGAAAAACACCGTGTACACTGGGATGGTTTGGTCCCAGGTTCAAAAACATAAAATCGGAATTTTCACCCTGCCGTTGCATACCCCATTCCTCGGGCACGAAGCGCAGTGCTTCCTGTTCGTAATCGAAAGTTTCCTTCGGGAGACTGTAGGGTTCGAGTTCTGTTGCACGCGCCGGATGGTCTTTCCTCAGCGGGTGGCCTTCCCAAGTAGGCGGGAGCAAAATTCGACGTAGATTGGGATGACCGTCAAAACCAATTCCGAACATGTCCCATACTTCACGCTCGTACCAATTGGCCATAGGCCATAGAGGAATAATTGTCGGAACCGATAGATCAGCTTCCGCTAACGCGACTTTGAGCCTAATGTCTTCGTTACGCCCATAAGACATCAAGTGGTAGATCACCGTGAAATCGGCATCCGGCAAACCGCTTCGATGCTGCCGCGAACGTTCATCGACACCGGTCAAATCGAACAGAAACGCGTAAGGCCGATCGATCGTACCTTTAAGGAACGCCAGCACCTCGCGTAGTTTGTCTCTAGATACCCATAACGTAGGTATCTGATCAATGGTCCGCTGTACCACAAAGGACTCACTACCGAAGTTTCTGAATAGCACATCAACCGTCGATTCAGACCCTTGCATAGTTGCAGTAGCGGTAACCATCTGATTAATCTTAAAGTACGACGACTGACATCAGGACCATCCCTTGAGCGGTACTTTTATACATAATTCACCGCTGGCCATGAAATGGATCCCTTAGTTTTGTTGCTTTGGAACGTTCAGATCGCTTCAAATCACGTTGACTGGATTTGGGGGCCGCAACCACGTCTTGCGATCCAACAACCCAGCTCAACGGACGTTTCTCGTTCCCAATCGATTCTTGCAACATTGTCAGGCCTTGTAACAACGCTTCAGGTCTGGGCGGGCAACCTGGCACATAAACATCCACAGGCAAAAATTTATCGACCCCTTGAACCACGCTATATATATCGTACATCCCGCCCGAATTAGCGCATGATCCCATCGATATAACCCATCTTGGCTCCATCAGTTGTTCGTATAAATGTTGAACGACCGGTGCCATTTTACGAAATACGGTGCCGGAAATGACGATTAAATCCGCTTGGCGCGGGGTGGCCCGAATCACTTCGGAACCAAAACGGGCGATATCATGGCGGCTGGTAAAAGCCGTCGCCATTTCTACATAGCAACACGATAAACCGAAATTGAACGGCCACACCGAATTTGATCGGCCCCAAGCAACCATATCTTCAAGCCGGGTCAAAAAGAAATTCTTCTGAACGGCCTCTTCGTAAGTTTGACTACCAGGACTCGGCGCGGCATCCGCGTCGGCTTTGGTTATATTCCAACGCATCTATGTTCTCCTGACCCGAGCTGCTTGATGTTTCTGGCGCTCGGTCCGCCAGTCCAGCGCACCAATTCGCCAGAGGTAAACCAAAGCCACAACCAGCACACTAATGAAAATTAATACTTCGACGTAACCCGCCCAGCCTGCTTCACGAAATGCGATTGCCCAGGCAAACAAGAAAATTGCTTCCAGATCGAAGATGACAAAAAAGATTGCGATCAGGTAAAACGGAACCGTGTAATGTAGGTGAGAAGTTCCAACGGGAACGATGCCCGACTCGAAGGGTAATCCGCGGTCACGTCCTTTGTGCCCTACCAGGTAGGACCCAATTAACATGCCCGCCACGACGACAACGACCGCAGTGGCATAAATCACCAACGGCCACAGCGTTTCGACATGAACAACTTCAGGCTTCAACAGTCCCCCTCTCCCATTTGTTTTTGGCTTAAGGTACCCTTTTCCGGGATTCGATGCAACAGCAAACTAAGACAAATTGACAGGTTGGGTTTAGCCGAAAAATGAAGCAGGATTTAACTTGTCTGTATACGCTAATAGCGCAATAAAAAGTGAAAAGAAAAACCGATCCTTACCGCGGTGAAGTGATTTCGTTTCCTAAGCCAGGCAGATATCTTAGTTTATGTATAGACGAGAAACTGGTCCCTTAGAGATGATTCTTTCCCAACGCAGCCAGTTCGACCAATCAACTCAAGATCTCAAAAATATTAGTAATTGGCAAATAATTGAAATTTAACAAACCATTCGCAAAAACCTTGCACCAATCAATTAACCTCATCGGTTCAGATTCAATTAACAATGGGGAACTATACTAGGCAAATTATTGACAAAGCCCTGCCCATGTTAAAAATTGTGACGTTTTCGGTGAATTCGATGTTAACGACGTTTACTGGCCTAAGGTGAACGGTTAGCATAAGACTCTGATTCTTGAGTGTCGCCTGGATCAGCCTTAAGGTAAATAAAAAGAGATTTTTTATGGTAACCAAGGCTCTATAGAGAGTCGTCATTCAAATCCCAAATAAAAATACAAATACAATATCCAAATATCGTAGACAACGTTAATAGAGATAAAAATGCGAAAAATTCCAGATAAAACGTACTACACACCGAATGAAGTTGCGGACTTATTCATGGTGTCGCCTATAACGGTTCGCGAGTGGGCCAAAAAAGGGCTGCTGAAAGCGGAATTGACTCCAGGCGGGCATCGAAGATTCTTGGTACCCGAAGTGAAAAAATTTGCCCATCAGCAGGATTTAACGCTGCAAGACCGGCAAGACGCCCGAACCCGAATCCTAATCGTCGATGATGACCAGCAATTTTGTCGCTACTTGACCGAACATTTCCTGGATTTTAAAGATTCTATTATCACGGAAATGGCCTTTGACGGATTCAGCGCGGGCCAGCTCATTCCAAATTTCCGGCCGCATATCGTACTGTTGGATTTGATGATGGCTGGCATGGATGGCTTTGACGTTTGCCGTAAATTGAAAGACGACCCTGAAACTAAAAATATCCGAGTTGTAGCAATGAGCGGTTTCGCCAGCCCTGAAAACACACAGAATATTGTAGAAGCCGGCGCCGAATATTGTTTATCCAAACCCATAGATATAGATGAATTATTACAGGCGCTAGATCTAAACCTAGTCGGACAACGCGATAACCCGGCAAGATCGGATGCTTCTATTTGAGCGCATTAATTAAGTCTCACCAAATCACAGCTAAGGCGAGCACAACAAAAGGTCACGGCTCTAAAATTAATTATTTAATTTGGTACTTAGAGGGACTTTCAAAATAGACCGCCCACGTCGATCGATTTTGAAAGTTTGTGCAAATCGGTAGTATGCTTTAATAGGGCCGATCCAAAAAGATAACGTGATGTACAGCGATATTAAGTAACAAATGCCCCTGTTGCGAAATGTGACGGGGTATAATATCTGCTTAGGAATTCTGGATAGCAGCCTACTCGCGCATTGAATTGCCGCCATACGGAAGGGCCAATTAGATGGTCGAAGCAAAACAATCAAATCGGGTAACCGAAAGCGAAGCAAAATACCTTGCATT
Source organism: uncultured Methylococcaceae bacterium (assembly GCA_964619885.1). GTDB lineage: Bacteria > Pseudomonadota > Gammaproteobacteria > Methylococcales > UBA1147 > CAZUGA01. The sequence continues at coordinate 33,483 of CAZUGA010000030.1, read as the reverse complement.
ACTGGAAGGTGCGTCTGACAGTGTCATGTTGGTCGATCTGGAAACCGCCATCATCGTTGATTGCAATACCGCCGCCCACACGAAACTTGGGTATAACCGCGAAGAGCTAATTGGCCTTGGGATCCAAGACATCGCTCCGCACATAACCCCAGACTATACCGGAACAATATTTGCCCGAATCAAATCCACGGGTTACGAGCATTTCGAATCCGCACACCAGACTAAACAAGGGGAAACCGTAAAGTTTAAAGTCACCGGTAACCTGATCCAATTCAACGGCAAGCTATTTGGGCAATACATACTATACGAAGTCACAGACCCTACCCACAAAGCCAAAACCGTTGAAACAATACTGGAAAAAATATCTTCACTCACTGGCAAACAATTTTTTAGGTCGCTCAGCACTCATATCGGAGAAGCATTGTCGGCCGACTATGTTTGCATCGGAATACATACAGAAACCTCAGATCCGACAAAAACACCGGCCTTGAGATTGATCGCCGTATACGGCGAAAATCGAATTGCAGAACCCTTCGAATACGATTTATCCGAAACACCGTGCGAACGCGTTATTGAAGATGGCACTTGTATCGTCAAAACTGGTGTTAAGGAACAATTCCCCAATGATCGCTTATTGGTTGACATGGCGGTCGACGGATATGTAGGCATAGCATTAAAACAATCTTCGGGCTCGACGCTCGGCTTGATCGCAGCACTGTTTAAACATCCGGTCAAAAACGTTGAAGACATCCAATCGATGCTCAAAATATTTGCATTACGCGCCAGCACAGAACTTGAACGTCTGAACACCGAGCGCGAATTACACCGCTACGAACAAATTGTAGCGCACGCTTCTGACTTATTGGCCTTTGTTAAAACTGACTACAGCATCCAATCGGCAAATCCAGCCTTCCGATCGATGTTCGAAATACACGACGACGGCAGGGATGATAAACCTCCAACCGACAGCCTGGATTGGAAAATCTTTAGCAACAAGATTAAACCGAACCTCGATAAATGTTTTGACGGGCATGAGGTCAGTACAGAATTCATAATCCCCCAACCCGGCCTTCCAGACCGTAACATAGAATTTAAAATCAACCCGTCGCTCGATGCTAGTGGAATGATCTCAGGAGCCGTGGTTAGTGGACGTGATATAACACGCCTTAAACACGCAAAACTCGATCTAACCCTTAGGGCAAATATTCTTGAACGCATTTCAAATGCAAGTTCCTTAAACAGCATTCTGACAGACATTGTAACGCTCGCCGAACGCCGTAGCCCGGGGATACTATGCTCAATTTTTCTGGTCAACCAAAAAGATAATGTTTTGGTCTATGGAGTTGCGCCCAGCTTACCAAAATTTTATCAGGAAGCGACGAACAACCTTCCTATCGCCAAGGGCGTAGGTAGCTGCGGGGAAGCTGCTTTTAGTAAAAAACTGGTTATTGCGAACGACATTGCGAGCCACCCCAATTGGGTCAAGTTTCGCGAAATATGCGACCGTGCAGATTTGGCTAGTTGCTGGTCGCAACCGATCTTAAATTCAAGCAATGACCTACTCGGAACATTTGCGATATATTATCGCGAATCACGGGAACCCTTGGCTTTTGAGCTTTCATTAATTTCATCCTTGGCTAATATCACATCGATTGCGATAGAACGGATGCATGCGCAGGAAACCCAGTCAAGACTTCAAAACCAACTTCGCCAATCACAAAAAATGGAAGCGATCGGCCAGCTTACCGGTGGGATCGCGCACGATTTTAACAATATTCTAGGAAGCATTCTGGGCTTCGCCGGATTGGCCTTGAGCCGCTGTGTGGATAAAAGCGACGTGCGGTTGCTGAATTACCTAACGGAAATTCAACAAGCTGGTGAACGCGCCCGCGATTTGATTGCACAGATGCTGACGTTTAGTCGAACCGGAATAAGCCAGCCTAAGCGGGTCACGGTCGAGCCATTGATCAAAGAATCCGTTCGATTATTACGGCCGTTACTACCTTCCAGCATTGATCTACAAACCCATATCGCGTGTAAAAATGCGTCAATATATGCTGACTCGGTACAAATACAACAAGTTATCATCAATCTCTGCATTAACTCCAGAGATGCGATGGACAACAAGGGAACAATCAATCTGGATACACGCCAATTTAAAGGTCTAAAAATGCAATGCGCCTCCTGCCATTCAACCTTTCAGGGCGAGTTTATCGAGTTTCGATTCAAGGATAGTGGCTGCGGAATTGCTACGCATACCATCGAACGTATGTTCGAACCTTTTTTTACCACCAAAGAAATTGGCAAGGGAACAGGTATGGGGTTACCCATGGTCCACGGCATTGTACACCAATACAACGGACATATTACTGTGAACTCATTACCGGGAAAAGGTACGACAGTTTGTATTTACGTTCCAATCCACGATGGCACCGAAGTCGCGGAAACACTAGATCAAATCTCCGAGACATCGACCACTCCCAAAGCCCCAGGAGCACATATTCTGGTAATAGACGACGAAGCCCCGTTGGCAAAACTAATGAGTGAGACTTTGGAACACATAGGCTATAAAGTCACGGCAACAACATCCAGTCAAACCGCACTTGAATTATTTCTAAAAGAACCCAACCAATTTGACTTGGTCATTACCGATCAAACCATGCCCCATATGACTGGTCTCGAACTCGCCCAAGCGATGTTAATTCTGCGTCATGATTTACCCATCATTTTGTGTACTGGCTATAGCACAGACGTCGATCCCGCCAAAATCAAAAAAGCAGGAATAACCCATTATTTCCAAAAACCGATAGACACAAATGTTCTGCTGAAATCAATCGATTATGTGTTGAGTGGACATCAGCAGGTTCAATAAAAAACGCATCCCAAAGCGCACCAGATTTTCAATATTGAATGATATTTCCCGCAAATAAACTGCGGCCAAATTTTCTTAACACTGAGTATCGGATCGCTTGCAATCTCAATCCATGCAAGCGAGCTACCCCCTCGATGTTCTATTAATATCGCAATAACGAATCAATGCACTCTGTTGTTCAAATCTCACCCAAATCGGGTATAGCCAGGTTAGATCCAGTGAAACATGAAACGTCTGCTTAGATTCTTAAAGCGGTGGATCGTTCGTACTTGTTTGCTACTTGTTTTATTAAGCGTCTTAATGGTTATTCCGCTCCGCTGGATAAATCCACCGATAACCAGCTTTATGCTAATCCGAGAAATCGAGGCAATTCGCTCCCAGCAAACTACTTTTCATATCGATCAACAATGGCGCGATTGGCAAAAAATCTCACCCCAATTACTATTGGCGATTATTGCCAGTGAAGACCAAAAATTTCCGAAACATTTCGGTATAGACTTCACTTCTATCAATCAAGCATTAAATTCCCGACAGAAGAGTGGGCGTTTACGCGGTGCCAGTACAATAAGTCAACAATTGGCGAAAAACCTCTATTTGTGGTCTGGGCGTAGTATGTGGCGCAAAGCAATAGAAGCCTATTTCACGCTATTGTTAGAATCATGCCTAGGAAAACAACGGATTTTGGAAATTTACGCGAACGTCGCAGAATTTGGCGACGGCATTTATGGGGCGGAAGCGGCTAGCCGACACCATTTTGCTGTATCAGCGTCTGCGTTATCTAAATATCAAGCATCGATACTTGCCGCTACCTTACCCAGCCCGCGGCGCTTTAACGCGAGCCATCCATCCGCTTATTTGATCAAACGCGGTCGCTGGATACGCCGCCAAATGGATCAATTGGGAGGACCCAATTTTCTAACAACAATCAAATCGCGGTATTAAAATCGCATCGATTGATTGTCACGATCAGATATTAATTCGAGACAGGCTAATTCATCATCCCGCTCGGTCCACGCTACGCCGCACAGCTCCTGCGCCATGTAGAATGTATACGGTACTAAAAACCGTAGCAACGACGCACAAGAACATTCCAACTCTGCATAAGTCTTTAATCGTTTCCACTGGTCCAACCTCGCATTTATCACAACAAACAGTGAGCGAAAATGCATAAAACCAGCCAATTACGAATATCCATTAAAAGACAATCACTTATGCATCAATTAAATACTCTTATGCATCAAATTGGAAAATTTATCGACAGTTTGCCAAGGATGCCCCCAATAGTGCCGTTACGCTGTACGATATCTTACTAAATATTGGCCTTAGGATTCGTTGATCGTTTATTTACGCGCCACAACGAATATGAGATTTAGAAAATTAAAAGACAGGATAGATCTAGAGAATCGTAGCGTTTTGATGCCAATTTAACCCAGATTTTTTTTGCAAGCGAGTCTCTACCTCTTTATAAAGCCATTACCACCGCATCGCCGAATTTCTTCTAAACTTCCTTCTATAGAGATAAACGAAGTTGACACTTTCTAGGGTGCAAACCAATCAACCAATATTGGAGTCAATATTAATTGTTCGATTTAACAGCAGGTTTAGCGAAGGAGCATAGTTTTACCCATAATCCTGAACAATTTTGCGTTGTTTATTCAGACCCGGATCTATGCAAAACTCTTCGCGATATCCGCAATGCAACAAAAACTGAATAGGTGTGTACTTTCAAATATTGCCGCGCAGACGATTTAGTACACAAAGAAACCAAAAACATTTTATGAACTGGCGAAATTTCTTTTCCATGAACCGTTCTCCGACTCTGTCACTGAGCCGGTTAATCGTCAGATTTTTGCAGAGAGACAGTTCAAAATTTCTGTCTAGATACCCGTTGTTAACCATGACACCGGACGATGCGTGCCGATCAGCAATCGACCAAGTCCTAAAAAAAACACCAGAGCATTTTCCTATAGCCGCCAAATTAGCGATTGCATTCACTCTATTACTCATGGTCGGGATGGTCAGTTTGGGGTTCCTAATTGGAAGCAACCAGACACGATTACTCGACAAACAGATTGGCCTGTTGGGAAGAACAGTGACGGAACAAGTGGCCGAATCTGCCAAAGAACCGTTGCTGGCAAACGACGTATTGAAATTGGAAGTCATTACGGCCGCAGCGCTCCATCAAGACAAAATATTGGGGACGGCGATTTATTCCGATGATCATTCCATAGTCGCTTCAGCCGGATCCGTACCCCCAATAGGCCAATTAAATCGATCGGCCGCGTTTGATCAGGGCCAGAGGATCGAACCTATTGAGTGGAAACACTTCGATCACAACCTCAACCGTTCACTTATTTCTTTTATACAACCAATAAACTACCGCGATGTTACTGTGGGGTATGCTCTCTTGTCATTTGATCGCTCATTGTTGACAACCGCTAAAAACCAAACAATTCATATGGTTATTACTACAACGATTGTTATGATTGGATTTGGCGTTATGGCTTCGATAGTACTGGGAAACCGGCTCACCCGTCCGATCAATGAGTTAATCGCCGTGAGCCGAGCAATCGTCAACGGAAATTATAATTTTCGGGTACACGAGCAGCGCAAGGACGAGCTTGGTATCTTGATGGAATCTATGAATACAATGGGCAAGGGCCTGTTGCGAAAAGAACAAGTCGAACGAGTATTCAGCCGCTACGTTTCCGAAAGCGTTGCCCAACAGGTTCTCAAAGATTTAGAAAACGTCGAACAAATAGAGCTCGGTGGGAAACATGTCGATGCCACGGTATTATTTGCCGATATTGTTGGATTTACGAGTCTCTCAGAATCCATGTCTCCTCAAGCAATAAGCCAACTGCTCAATCTCTATTTTACTTATATCGCAGATGCCGTCCGGTTCTGCAACGGTCATATCGATAAGTACATCGGGGATTGCGCAATGGTGGTCTTCGGAGTCCCAGAAAAAAACGTTGATCATATTTTTTCAGCGATTAGCTGCGCGTGGATGATCAACCAATTGATAGACCAAATCAATCAACAACGAATCGCCGCAAACCAAGTACCGGTTCAACTGCGAATTGGTTTGAACAATGGAATCATGATTGCGGGGAATATGGGAGCAGCCGACCGCATGGACTATACGGTTGTCGGTGATGCGGTCAATCTTGCTTCGCGTTTATCGCACGCGGGAGATCCGGGCCAGATTATTATCAGCGAATCAACCGCGCTGGATGCATCATTGACCAACCGAGTTACAAGCGAACCCATGGACACTATAGCAATACGTGGCAAAACCAAGCCAATCTCTTTATACCGTGTGATCGACATCAATTCTGAACGCCGCAAGGAATTGCTCGCTGAAATTCGACGAATCGTACACACAAAACAAGCCGATTTTGCATGAATAAACATCTGTATTGGTACTTGTTCGCAACGTTGGTTTCCGGATGTAGCGTTGTAAGTTCTCACCACAAAGCACCCCCGCAGCAACAAACCACACCCGATGTAATCATTAACTGGATAGACAACCAGGAGTTCCAGAAAGCCTCTACAGCGCTGGCGAGGAGCAATCCTAACCATCCGGAACACAACAGATATACCGCTCTTCAAACCCAATTGGATTCGAGTATCGCTGATTATGAACGGCAATTGATTAGCCGCGCGGCAAAATCACTTGAAGCAAATCGATGGACTGACGCCCTCAACGAATACGATGCCGGACTGGCAAAAATCCCCCATAGCACACGACTCAGAAAAGAATTGGATCAAATTGAAATACGCCGGAAAGCGGAGGTCAAACGGGTAGAGAATAAACTTTTGACGCTGAGAGGAGAATATATGGTCAAGGCGCTACCGGCATACGAAAAGATCGCAGCGCTTAAACCACGCTCGGATATCGCTCAGCATCAACTGGATGACGCGGTAAAGAATGCCGACAATCTGGCCTTAGAAATCAGTGCATTAGGATCCGCCAGGTTAATCGAAGGGCGGGAAGATAACGGCGCTTACTTGCTTAAACTGGCAACTTCATTGACGCTGGATCCGATTGTGTTGAATTCATACAGAGATTATCTATCAACCCAAAACTCGAAACCGCTATCGGCAAAAACCGCACGTAAACAACCTTTGGTAGAAAACGCTAAATTGATCGCGGCAGAAAAGAAAAATGTAAATCGATCGATCGCAGAATATGACAAATTATTTCAAGCAGGGAAATTTCATGAGGCTAAAGCGATACTCAATAAATTGCGATCGAAACCAGAATATAGCCAAGCAATTGCACCACGTGAAAAACGATTAAAATCTGCAATCAGTGATCAAGTCGCAATCCTATACCAACAAGGCGTAGATTATTATAGTAAGGAAAACTATGAAATTGCATTGAACCATTGGGTCTCGGTCTTGAAATTGGCACCCAATCATGAAAAGGCCAAAGAATATACCGAGCGCACCAAACGGATCTTGATCAAACTAGAACAATTACGCGAAAAACAACACATCGCGCCAAACGAATCCAAACCTTCCAATCTATAACCAGACTCGACCGGTTTTGATGTTGAAACGCGTAATAATTATTCCCTGCACCGCATTGATTAGCTTAAATCACAAAAAATCATAACCTTGTGGGGGTAAAATTTCTTGTTTTTCGTCAGCGATTGGTGTGCAATCGAATTGCGTATAACCCAAACCAATATTACATCTACCATCTAGCGCGACAGTCACCGTATCGCTTTGCATCAATAGTTGGACCTTACTACCATTTTTAAGTTTTTGCGTTTCCAAAATAACCCGGCCCTTATTATCGGACTCGGAATCAGAATCAGTAAAAAACAATAAGACCCGTTGGTATACCTGAAAATCCGGCTTAACTTTAATAGGTTGAATCCCCGCAGCAATAACCTGGGGAGTCAAAACCGAGATTTCGAAATGCACCGCACCATCCAATCGATCCATCCAAATTCTACGAACCACGCCCATTATTCTCTTAGCATTTTCAATATCAACGCGTTTGGAACTCACCAAACTACCGATAGATAATTGACCAGATTGATCGAATTCACAGCGCATTGACTGATCGTCGTTGATCGTTACCAGCCAGTCGCTCAACATCTTTTCGTCAGGGTTTGTCGGTGGATTTAATTGTTGATGTGTAGCCTTTAAACCGATCGATAACAATCTTGGTTTTTTGTCTTCATACAAAGTCATTCGCTCAGTCGATACTCCAGACCACCGGCGCATCAAATAGTGTAATAAACTGTGCGAAACAACTAGTGAATTTTCAGCGGCTGATTTCTGAATTAGATCGAAGCGGCCAACAGACGGCTCAACACTTTGCGATAAACCATTTAGTTTTTGCACCAATGAATCCGTTGCTAAAAGCAAAAATCGCGAATCAGAATCTTCCGTGTCATCAAAAGACTTTTCCCAAACTGGTGGTTTATCTTCATCAAGATAAACCACACACATATTTTGAGCATCATTGGTAATAGATTGATTCAAGCTCGCGGCATGCTCCCACTGCAATATTTCTTCGTAAACTTCGAGGATTTCACGCTGACTCATTCCATATGGGTCGGCTAACTGGAGCAGTAAGATTTGCTTATAGGTGGACTCAATAGTCGTCTGGCTACCAAATAATTTGCTATTTTCCTTAATCTTGACGGATTCCTTGCCTTTTTTCTCTGCCAACCTATACAAAGCATGAATATCCAACCATATCCAATCAGGGGTTGGAATATGGAGCAAATACCTTACGATCAATATTTGACTCAACCCACGTAGCAAACGCTCAATGTACGCTGGGATCGCTTTACCCTGACGCCAACCGGGTGATTTATTGCTCAACAACATCTCAAGCAATATCCAGTGAGAAGTAAAAAAATCCTTAGTAACAGTCTCGGCTAGCTGGCCAATTTTTTGATCGTCCGAGGTTAGCGGGAACCCCTTGTTGACTATTTTAGATAACAAAAACTCATATATTACTTTATAGGTTGGGTACAACAACTCCAATGCATCCATGTTAATGCCAGAATCCAGTTCAGTTCTATTCAACAATAGAATCTTGTCATGGAACAATCGGGTTGTCATCCCGTAATTAGCGGTAGGTAAAGCCGCAACCCATTGTTTTAACGGTTTGGATCGAAACGCTTCGGCTGCCTGTTCATTCTTCTCCCGTTCGGGCACTGATAAGAAATATATATTTTTCACGCTGACCAATAAATTTTCGAAAAATGGGTTGTCCGCAAAAGGCCTATTAAATTTAAAATTTCTGCCGTTCCGACAGGTCCAACCGCCACGCTTCGGAAAGCGCGTCGATTTTTAACGCCCGGTCTATGATTTGCTTTTGTTTTGGGCCTTTGTATAAGGCTAGCATACTTTGTTCAATACTCAGCCTCATTGGGTCTTCGCTAAGTTTTTCAATGTGATCGCCCGCACCAATAACCGCCTCTTCCAATACTCTCAAATAAAAGCCCACACGGCCGGATTTCATGAATTTTTTTGGAAATTTGGTTGACTGCATTTTTATTCCCAATTTAAAGCATGGCACTCGCGGTTGACTAACCTGGACAACCAGGTCACCTATCTTAAAGGTATCCCCGATATGAACAACATCGTCAGTCAATCCTTCCACGGTTAAATTTTCACCAAATGCTCCAAACGGCAGTTCGCTCAAACCAAGCTCAGATTGCCAATACGAATAGTTATTTACCGAATACGCATATAAAGCTTTATCTATCCCCCCATGCGCTTCTTTATCCGCCTGACCATCCGACTCTAACCCGCTAAAACGAGCTATCAGTCTGCTGGCTACCGGTTTCTTAAAAATCCCAGTAGAAACCATGCGGCCGTTGTATTCCACCGAAATAGGTTTCGCGGTATTCAGCGATAGCAAAATCATAGATTTTCTACGGCGGACACGCACATCCCTGTTTACGAACCGTTGATATATCTACACTGAACCCATGGATGAGAGCAGACATTCATGAAACCCCGCCAAGGCAACCGGCGTCTGATAAGCACATTTCTAAACAAGTTTTCCAATTTGGCAAACGCAGATCGAATTCCTTTTCTAATTTGTCATTACTCAATAAAGAATATGCGGGCCGGGCAGCATCGGTAGGGTATTCCTCAGTGGTCACCGTATGAATTTCCGCGCACGATTCGTCCAACAATCCGTTCTCCATCGCTATTTCGTTAATTTTCTGCGCAAATCCGAACCATGAAGTCTGATCAGCACATGTCATATGATAAATCCCGGATCGAGCGTCGGGACGAAATTGCCCATTGACTATGCATTTGGCAATTGCCAACGCGGTGGCTTCAGCGATTTGGCGAGTCCAGGTGGGCGCACCCAACTGATCGCTTACAATGCTTATTGAATCCTTCTGCCGCATCAATCTCAGCATGGTCAACAAAAAATTGCTCCTGCGGCTGCCATAAACCCAAGCAGTCCGAAAAATTAGATGTTGTGGTCCGACCGAGACTATCGCTGACTCACCCGCAAGTTTGCTTCGCCCATAGACATTAAGCGGTTCAGGTTGCATGCCCTCACTATACGGTTGCTGCGCGTCACCCTTGAAAACATAATCGGTGGAATAATGGATCAAACCTGCGTTGAATTTCACCGCCAGCTCAGCCAGAGCCCCCGGCGCATGTGCATTCACCTGATACGCGAGATCATCTTCATGTTCTGCCCGGTCAACCGCCGTATAAGCGGATGCATTTACGATTAAATCTGGTGCAATGGTCTGTACTGCATCCTTTATCGAATCCTTATCGACAAGATCTATAGCGAGTGGATGAGATTTTCGATCTATCGCAATAACAGTTCCCAAACAGGCTAAAGTACGCGTTAATTCCCACGCCAATTGCCCATTCCGTCCAATCAACAAAATTTTCATACGAGCAGGACCTACAACATTCGGCAGTAATCCACCTATAATCAATCTTTCAGCTTGGTCGGTAAGGACTGAGTAGAAAAATCCTTCAACAATACACCCTGCTGGTCTTTATCGGATAAAATAGGATCCGCTACCGGCCATTCGATATCCAGCTGCGGATCATCCCAACGAAGACATTTCTCACTCTGGTAATTGTAAAAATCAGTACATTTATATGCAACCACCGCGCTATCGCTGACAACACAAAACCCGTGAGCGTAGCCTACCGGAATATACAGCTGACGTTTGTTTTGGTCGGACAAATAGAGGCCAACCCACTGACCAAAATATTCGGAATCTGTGCGAATATCTACCGCCACATCAAATATTTCACCTTGAAGCACGTGAATCAATTTTCCCTGTTGGATAGGATTCTGAAAATGCAATCCACGTATCACGCCTTTTGCTGACACCGAAATATTGTCTTGCACGAACCCAGCCGGGATACCAAATTCAGCATATCTGGATTGATTCCACGTCTCCATAAACATTCCGCGATCATCGGAAAAAACCTTCGGCTCAATCGTCAATACGTCTGGCAATCGGCTTGCTTTGACCTGCATTATATTTGGCCTTGATCCAATAACTGCATTAAATAACCACCATAGCTACTATTGATCAATTGTTTTGCTTGCTGTTCCAATTGATCTGCGCTTATCCACCTACGAGTAAACGCGATTTCTTCTGGACAACCCACTTTTAGCCCCTGTCTTTCTTCAATGATTTGGATAAAGTTCGACGCCTGCATCAAGGAAAGGTGCGTTCCGGTATCCAACCATGCAACCCCCCTACCGAGTTTTTCTACGTGCAAATTTTGCCCATTGAGATATAGATTGTTCAAATCGGTAATCTCTAATTCACCGCGACGGGACGGAAGCAGATCGCTCGCCAAATCAACCACATTTTCATCATAAAAATAAAGACCTGTGATAGCGTAATGCGATTTCGGTTGCTTAGGTTTTTCAACCAATTTGACAACCCGACCGGAGCCATCGAATTCGGCGACACCATATCGTTCCGGATCTTTGACCCAATAACCGAATACTGTCGCGCCCGACTCGCGTTCGACACAGCTGGCCAAACTTTCCTGCAGTCTGTGTCCATAAAATATATTATCCCCCAAAATCAAGCAGCAGCGAGACCGATTGATAAACTCCCGCCCGATAATGAATGCTTGCGCCAATCCATCAGGGCTCGGTTGCACTGCGTATTGCAAATTAATACCCCATTGACTGCCATCACCGAGTAACTTATTAAATTGCATGGCATCGTGAGGCGTAGTAATGATTAACACGTCACGAATACCCGCGAGCATCAACGTAGTCAACGGATAGTAAATCATCGGTTTATCGTAAACCGGCAATAATTGTTTGCTCACTGATTGGGTTAGCGGGTGTAGCCGACTCCCTGCACCCCCGGCAAGTATCAGTCCTTTAAGCGGTTGCATGATTAATTCACTACCTTTAATCCCAGGCGCTCACCTCTATAACTACCATCGAGCACACGTTGACACCACGTTTCATTGTCCAAATACCAACTCACCGTTTTGCGCAAGCCAGATTCGAAAGATTCAGTGGGCTCCCAGCCCAATTCGCGCGTAATCTTGGACGCATCTACCGCGTATCTAAGATCATGTCCTGGTCGATCTTTGACGAACTGGATCAACTCAGCATGAGTTCGCGAAAGCGAATCGGGACGCATCTCATCCAATATGCCGCATACCTGTGTCACAACATCGAGATTGCTTTGCTCGTTATTCCCGCCAATGTTGTAAACTTCACCCGGGTTTCCCACCGTTAAGACTCGTTCTATTGCGGCACAATGATCTTCCACGTACAACCAGTCACGAACATTCTTTCCTTCACCATAAATCGGTAGTGGCTTAGCCTTCAAGGCATTGTTGATAATTAATGGGATCAATTTTTCCGGAAATTGATAAGGACCGTAATTGTTAGAACAATTTGTGGTCAACACCGGCATCCCGTAGGTTCTATGGTAAGCCCTAACCATATGGTCGGAAGCCGCTTTGGAGGCCGCGTATGGAGAATTGGGTTGGTACGGACTGGTCTCGCTGAACCGCCCTTCACCGCCCAAACTACCATAAACTTCGTCGGTCGATACATGCAAAAAACGAAATTCGCACTTTTCTGTCCCGCTCAAGCTTTGCCAGTACTTCTTCGATGCATCCAAAAGTTCAAATGTTCCATTCACGTTAGTTTGCATAAAATCCAACGGCGAATCGATAGAACGATCGACATGGGTTTCTGCGGCAAAATTTACGATCGCGTAGGGTCTGTAGCGAAACAATAGATATTCGATCAAACTGCGATCTGCTATCGATCCCAATACAAAATGGTGTTCGGGATTGTCCTTAATTTCTTCCAATGATTCCAGATTACCAGCATATGTCAGTGCATCAAGATTGATAATACAAATCTCCGATTTCCGCACTTGACGCAATACAAAATTGCTGCCGATAAACCCGGCACCGCCGGTCACTAATACAGATTTATCATGAATCATTTAAGCACCGCCTTTTCGCTGCATCATTCCCTTGGAAGGGTTGTAACCCCATACCGCCAAGCCTAGAAAAATACTCAACGCAGCAAAAGTATAGATTAGTGCGTATAGATTTAGCTGGCCATACAACGCGAAACGGATCAATTCCACCGCCTGCGAGAACGGATTGTATTGGGCCAATGTGTGTAATAACTGACTGGATTCTTTTATTTTCCACAACGGATATAACGCCGTAGACATAAAAAACATCGGAAAAATCACGAAATTCATCACCCCGGCAAAATTTTCCAATTGTTTTATAAACGACGACAGCAACATTCCCAGCGCACCCAGCATCAAACCAGAAACAACCAAAGCCGGAAAAACCCAAAGATATCCAGTCCAATGGGGTTGAATGTCATAAAACCACGCGATCAATAAGAATGTATAAACCTGTAATATCGAGACCGCTGTACCGGCCATTAATTTGCAAACCAACAAAAACCAGCGGGGCAATGGGCTCACCAGCAATGTACGCATGTTGCCCATCTCCCGATCATATACCATTGAAAGAGAACTCTGCATGCCGTTAAAAAGCTGAATCATGCCGATCAAACCCGGTGTGATATATACTTCATATAGAATATAGGTTTCATACGGTGGAATTATGGCTATGCCAAGCGTAGACCGAAATCCTGCCGCGAATACAAATAACCATACCAACGGTCGAACCAGCGCGGCGACAAAGCGCTCCCGTTGATTTAGGAACCTAAGCAACTCCCTCTCGACGACACCGCGCATGGCTCGAAAATAGTGCAAAGGCCCCATTACTATTGCCCCACCGCTTGGGTCAAACGCTGAAATGCAGCTTGTACCGAATCAGCACCCACTTCTCGCAAAACTTGATGGACACTACCGTTTTCTAAAACAGTGCCATGGTGCAATACGACCAAATGATCCGATTCACCAACCTCATCAATTAAATGTGTCGCCCAAAGTATAGAAATACCGTTCTCGGCGCACAAATCATGCATATAACGAACAATACTCTCACGGCTGGGTACATCTAAACCAACCGTAGGCTCATCCAGTAACAAAATCTGCGGTTCATGCAACAAAGCTCTGGCCATCTCAACGCGCCGTCTGTGACCACCATTCAGAGATCGGATTTTTTCATGCGATCGCTCCAGCATATCTTGCCGCCGCAACTCAATTTTTATCCGTTCATTCGCTGTTTTTCGGCTTATCCCGTGCAATGCTGCGTGATATTTTAAATTCTGAATGACGGTCAGATCCAAATCCAATGTGGGCTGCTGAAACACCACCCCTAATTTGCTCAGCGCTTTTCCAGTCTGCTTTCTAAGATCGAAACCGCTAATCCGGATCTGCCCCTCCCCATTGTCGTACAGCCGGGTTATCAACGAAAATAGTGTAGTTTTGCCGGCCCCATTAGGCCCCAGTAACATTGTGCATTCTCCGGGGGATATGGAAAAAGACACATTATCCAATGCGATTTTTTTACCATAGCGGTAACTTAAGTCTTTCACCTCAAGGGAAAATGATCGACTCATGGTTTCACCACAACACCCCAGGGGAAACGGCCAACGGCGATAGACTTTATGACCCTATGTTGGCTCAAATCGATTACCGAAATATCGTTACTCAGGCCATTGGTCGTGTACAACTGCTGCTGATCAGCAGAAAACCCCAAGTTCCAAACACGTTGACCGACAAGCAGATAGTCTTTGACCTCGAATGTTTGCGCATCAATTACAGCAACCCTATTCGCCGGCCCGATAGCAACGTAAGCCCAACGACGTGTATCATCTATCGCAACCCCCACAGGTTGTATTTTTTCTTCACCAACCCCAGGAATATGAAAACCAATTTTTTTGATTATTTGTTTGGTTTCGACGTCGATCACGATCACCGTACCGCCTATTTCGCAACTGACCCATAGTTGCTTGCTATCCGCGCTAAACGCCACTGCCCGGGGTCGTGGATCAACCAATGTATTATGCGCGATTTCCAAAGATACGGTATCGATCCAATGCACCATATTCGTCGTTTCTGACGCGCTTACCACCCACTTTCCATCTCGACTCGTTGCAACACCCTCCGGTTCTACGCCAACCGGGATTGTCTTAATCGCTTGTTGCTTATCGATATCGATCACGGTTATCAAATTGTCATCTTCGTTTGAAACATACATCAACCTTCCATCATGCCCCAACGCAAAGGTTTCAGGATCGTCACCGGACGGCAGGGCCCCAACGACTTGGGCCGTTTCGGTTTCTATAATTTGGATTGTATCGTCGTCGCTTGCCGCAACGTAGAGGTAACGGTAATCCTTACTCAACGCAATACCTCTGGGACGCTGGCCAATTCCAACCGTCTTAATAAGTTGCTTAGAAGACGAATCGACTAAGGCTAACGCGTTGTCTTTCTCCAAAGTCACATATACAGTTTCCGCGCGAATCCATCCGACCCATAGCAACATGCACCAGACGATAGTCTTTCTAATCATCCAACCCCCTTTTCGGAAAACGTGGAATAATATCAAATTACAGCTTGGCATGTTTGTCCGGCTGTCGATCAATCACCGAATCCCTAAATGTAATTTCCAACAACTCAATAACTACATTTAACCTCCGGTTTATCAAAACCCAACGAATCCAATTCGTTAGTGGGATGCAGGAAGCCCTCCAACGGTGCGACTGCAACCATGGAACGCGCTCCGGCGAGCAAAACTGGTTGGCGAAGCTGGCCGTTCCAAGAACGAAAAGAAAGTTTCTTACCCTTGAATCCTGCCAAAGCAAATTCGCCCCCCGTGATATACGCTTTAATTTTCTCGAAATCAGAAGACTGGGTTCGCGTTGCAGCCTCCCCTATCACGCGACCTGCCAACCAAGCAGCGTAATCCTCCTCTGCCATCCACCTTCCAGACTTTTCTTTGAACCGGTTTTGTAGTTGTACCGCACCCCATTGTTCGTGGGTTCGGTGCCATGCCGTCGCCACCAACCCCTGTGACCCGGCGATCGGCCGTGGTTTCCATGTTCGGTAAGCCAAATATTCCCCGAACAAACCAGCTTCATCTGCCACGACCAAAATGTCGTAATCAGTTCCTTGGGTAAATACAGGAACTTCAGATTGCGCTGTACGCCGGGCGTCGTGAGTAAATTCCCAATTCTTTTCGTCGACAACATTCATACCGTATCGTTTAGCTGCCCGTTTCAACGCTGTAGCGTACAATCGATCAGAAACATCGGGGCCAACCACCAAAAACCAATCTCGCCAATTTTTTTTGAACAAATACTGGGCAAGCGCATCGGCGCGCATGGCCCGACTGGGCATCAAATGCAGCACATTAGAATGGCACTGAGCTACGCGCAATTCATCGTCGCTTGTCAGAACATCGAACACCATTAAATTCTTGGCTTTGGCGATAGGCGCGAGCTGGCGTATCAATTCAACGGGCAAGCTTGCAACAACAAAATTATATTTTTCTGCCGTTAGCGCGTTGAATGCACCGACCACACCTCCACCGGCTCCCACGATCACTTCCTTTAAAATAAATTTCTGGTGGGTGAATTGTCCTGTCGTATTGTTATCCGCAATCGCCAATCGAAGCCCCGCCACTCCCAAATCTGTTGGAACCGGGTCCAAATTCGACAAGGCGGCTGGAGGCTTTGCCTGCAGTTTCAAATAGCCAATGCGAATGTCTATCGTGGAGCTATCCGCGTGCAGGTTCGCCGTATTGACCAACAAACCGGCGCACAGCAGTGATAACCGAAAAAGGTCCCCGAATCGAGTACCGAATATGATTTTTGCTAGCATGTGACGACGACTATCCTCAACATAAATGGGTTCTCGTTTGACACGACTATTGTATATTATTTTTTCTTCAATTCACTTTCCCGCGCCGCTCATAAATGTCGTAGGTACTCAACTCAGAATGCATCTCTAGGGTATCCCTCGAAGTAAGTAGCTTCGAACCTAGCTAAACTGGTTTCTTCGACAATCGGCAAATATTTGTGGACATTGTGTGAATTTTCATTAAAATCTTCCGACAGTTCTAGGGAAAGAACGCGGTTAAAGAATCGTCCAAGAGGAGGAAAAGCCCTTATAAAGGGCAGCAATATAAAGATAATAACTAAAATAAAGTTATAGATCGCAACTCGTCGAAGAGTCGGTTAGTAACGAAACGAAAAATAAAAAAACTATAAAACGCCCGCTTAATTTAGCGGGCTTTTTTATGCGCTTCGTTACCCCTATTCTAAGCGGTTTTTGAAACCTTTATTACAAAGTAAGTTTGATTCCTAACCATCCCGCCCTCGGTGATCCGGGACTAATAAATCGCGGATTATTAAACGCAGCGCCCAATACCTCGTCAGCTTCACCATACAAACCAAACGTCTGATAATCCCGATCGAACAGATTGTCCAACCTGCCAAACAACGCAATATGATCATTGATCTGATACTCAGCGCGCAGGTTAAAAATAACATAAGCATCGAGTCGGTCGTTTAGGTTCGCCTCATCTCCACGATAATACTGGTCACTATTGAATAACATATCGATGCCAAACGAAAGCTGCTCCCAAAGCGTCACATCTGTTGTTAATTTCAGCAAATGCTCCGGAATACCGGGAAGACGGTTGCCTTTACGCACAATAGTCTGCCCATTGGCGTTTGCAGATGGATTATTTGGACTCGTTGCGATGAAAGGAGTCTGAAAGGTCGCGTCAATATACGAATAGTTCAATCCGAAACGCCAATGATCAATATCACTGAACAATTCATCAAATAGTGCGATCGCACCAATTTCAAGTCCTTGCCGGCGGGTTGTCCCGACGTTACTAAAAAAGCCTTCATTGGTTAGATTGCCGGCGCTGATAAATAGGATGTCATCGTTATTGATCGTATGATAATAACCGGCATTCCATTGCACATCTGCACCCAAGAGATCGTCAATGCCCCCTTTAAATCCAGCCTCCCAAGTCTTGGCGACAACTTGTTTCAACGGCGGGTCTGACAAAAAAGCATTGGGTAATTTGCACGGCGCGTCTGGATCGGCACAGCTTAGTTCCACTGGCGTCGGTGCGCGCGAAGATTCGCTATATCGACCATAAACGGTCAATTGTGGAAAAAAAGAATAGGTCAACCCGGCAGCAGGATTGAAACGCTCATAAAAATGTTCGCCGTTCAATTCCGTACCAAATCGATCCTGCATCACAATTTTGGTTTGGTTGTAGCGACCAGACAAGGTGAGGGCCAACTCCTCGGTTACCGACAGTGTGTCGGTCAGATATATACCCCAATTTCGAACCCGCGAATGCAACCTGACCCTACTTTCTTCGACCAGAATACCGCTACCAATCGTCCCTCTATTCGGTGTAAGTGATGCCAGTGCCGTATCAAACTCAAAATTTACCACACCTTTTTGATAGTTTCCCCCAACAATAAATTGATTGCCCATCCCGAACAGGTCGTAAAACAAAGTTGATTGTAATGTCCCTCCGTAGGTTTCCTGGTGTGTTTGGCTAAAATTATTGGTCGCGCCTTCCACGGCCGAGCTCTGTGGCACAGGATTTCCATTCACATCTATTACAACTTCTTCGCTTCCATCTACTTCTTCGCACAAAAATCCGTTGTTGGCTGCTAATTCACATTCTTCAAAATCGCTATCATCCCCATTAAATGTTTTAATACGATTTCGACGATAAAACGTATTGCCCGACAATTCTATTTGTTCCGATGCCCGCCATAAGCCATTCATACTCGCCAAAAATAATGCAGTACGGGTATTATCTGGATGAGTGAATACCGCCGAAGAATCAACATTATTGAGCTGAATGGGTACCGCTCCATTACCATTCAGGTCACTTTCGTTCCCCGCCAAGCTCAAATCGAGCTCTGCACTATCACCACGCCAACTGAAAGTGCCAAAACCCTGATTGACTTTGCTATCGGAAAAGTCGCGCCAACCCTGTTCACCAAAATTTCTTAGATCAATAAAATAGCCAAATGTCCCGTCATTCGCTCCACTTGTCAGCTCGATATCATGCCGCTCCCAAGATCCGTACAAACCTTTAAATTGGTGTGTAGGCGCGCTAAATCCTGTCTTGGTATTGATTGAGATCGCGCCACCCAATGTATTTAGACCGTAGACCGGATTTGATCCCGGATGAAGGTTCATTTGTTCGATTGCGCCGCTCGGAATCAGATCCCAATTAACCGTATCACCAAAAGGTTCGTTAAACCTCACACCATCCACATACACTGATAGCCCCTGCGGTAAACCAAGCAATGGAGATGCGGTGAATCCACGAAAACGCACATCCGGTTGAAACGGATTAGTGGTGGCATTGTTGATATTGACGCTTCCCAAATTACGATTTAAGTACTCTGGCAAATTCAAACTTTGAGCGCGGGATAGATCCTCAGCATTTACCGATTGAACATTGGCCGGGATCTTTTCCGGTGCCAAACCGGTTCCGCTGATCGGCGTCACGCCTATTATTTCCATATCTTGGAGCAGAACTGCTTCGCTTCCATTAGATTGACTGTTCAACTCATCCTGATCCGCCGCAAATGCGCCGCTACTCCAATTCAATGCTCCCGCTGCGAAGACATACAGAACGAGAATTAATATTCTTATCATCAGTTACAATCTCAGATTAAATCGTGCACAAATGATAGAAAATTAGATTGCAAAAGCACATGGGAAAATTTCCTGAATTACGCTGTTTGCAGCGTAAATTGGAAATCGCCAACGTCTATTTATTCGCGTTCACCCGATCGGTTCATCTTATAATCTCTACCAATTCCTACGCTTAAGGATTATGCCCGCAATAGTCGACCCCGTTCTCAATCGTCACATCAGTGCTTTTTCGTAGGCTAATCTGGCTAGATCAGCACCGGTATTAGCGTTGAGTTTGGCTTTCACCGTCGTTTTATAATTCGCTACCGTTTTGTAGCTTAGACACAATTCCTCCGAAATCTGGCGGACCGTCAACCCCTTGGCTAATAACCTGAATACGTCGAATTCGCGACCTGAAAGGCTATCCAATAGATTGACCGAACGGGGTTTTGCTGCTTGTTGGGACATGCGTTGCGAGATTGCTGGCTCTATGTATTCTTCTCCCGATGCTAGAGCTAATACAGCGTCCACTAGAATTTCCGGCGCGCTACGTTTGCTAATGTATCCTTTTGCACCGGCATCCAATGCCCTCGACACATAGACCAATTCATCATGAATGCTGAAGACCAGAATGCGTGCCTTTGTATCTCTCGCGCAAATACGCCTGATCGCGTCCAAACCGCCGATACCGGGCATAGACAAATCCATAACCACGACGTCTGGATTATGCTGTACATACATCTGGCATGCGACCTCACCGGATGGCGCTTCGTACAGCTTACCTATTCTGTCCGATTGCGTCAGTAACAAGCGATAACCCGCTCGTACGACGGCATGATCGTCTACGAGCAACACTACTATTCTTTGCATTGTATTGTCTCCCGCTTAACCGGAATGTCTATACTGACGCAACAACCTTCGCCGGGATTAGTATGTAATACCAACTCACCGTCCAAGCTTTCGACCCGCTCCCGTATACCCAATAATCCAAAGCCACGCGACTGCGTCTCAAGCTTAAAACCGATACCATTATCAACAACTCTAAGACGTAACAATTTTTCATTACTAATGGCATTTGCCGTAGAAATTGGATCGGCTGAGTCATTCACTATCTTTAAGCTTACATGGACTTCGCTGGCATTGGCATGCTTCACGATATTCGTCAAACATTCTTGAACTATTCTGAATATTTGAATCTTTTCGTTCTTTGAGAATCCTTCAACGCGTTGATCGCATTCAAAATCGATCTGATGTCCTTGGCTATGTCCAGGCCATACTTGAATCATGTCTTCCAACGAAGCATGCAGGCCCAGCTCGTCGAGAATCATAGGATGCAATCGACGCATAATAGTGCGCAAGGCTGAAAACATATGATCACAACTTTGAGCTATAGCATTGATCGACGATAATCGTTGCCTAGAAGGATTACCCGCTTTCAATGACACAGCGATCGCTTTAATGGCACTTAGAGATTGTCCAAATTCGTCATGTAATTCCTGCGCTAGATATTGCCGTTCTTGTTCTTGTATTTCCAAAGAATGTTGTGTCAATGCCTTGTTTTCATTATGCGCCTTATCCAATGCAAAGGCTGTGTGGTTAATTGCTTTGGCAATTCGGGTCATTTCACTCAGCGAGAAATCCGGCAATGGCTCATTGAAGACCCCTTTTTCTATTTTGTCCAAACCAGCTAGAATCTGGGATACGGACCTAAACGCACGCTCCACGGTCAATGTCACCAATGCACAGATCAATCCTGCAAATAACAATATTGTTAAAAAAAATACCCGCGCCTCACCCCAAGCCTCGGTGATTTCATCGTAAGGATAAGCTTGAATTACCAAATTGACATCACGGCCATCGGATAATGAAATAGCCTTTGCGATGCGGACAGGTTGAGGCGCAACCGCCCATATAAACCAACTTGGCACCCCGGAAAATGTATTGATTAAATTAACCGTTTTGACCGGAAGCTGGTCCTTTAGCGGATTCTGAATATTAATCTTCAGGTGACGAGAACGCTCTAAACGACGCAGATGAACCGTCCAATCGCGTAGATCCTTGTCGGATATTGTTTTATTAGAAAGCTCATAGTCTATCAGTCCCACGGCCAAATTGAGCGAAGAGTCAATTTCGTTAGACACCGAGTGCCGGGCATTAACGATCACCAAACTACCGCCCGCCAGTACTATCGCAAACAGAACGATGACGATCAAACTATTCAATCGGAAACGTAGACTCAAATTCCCCTCAATTTTGCGTCAGTAATCTCGTTAAGAACGTTTTTTATTACATTCTGTAATGTCGCACGGAATTAGGTCAAATTTCAGGTGTCGACTAGAACAGCCACGAATTCAAAATAAAGATAATTTCAAGTCGCGCACGAAATCTGGCAATAACACCCCGCGTATTCGCGATTGATTTGAGGCGGTCCGTGCAATGCATGGATCGATGTGTTCGCATCCCTGCCAAAATATATTCGATTCAAATATTCTTCGAGGATTTGCTGTTTGTTGTACTTTATTTCCTGCATGAACGCCAATACGCATTCGCGAATTTTTCGGGCGTAGGTTGGTTCGGCGTTCAAAAAAGAATTCTTTACCAATTGTTGAGTAATCCTACTGCCACATTGAACAATTTTTCCCGCTTTACGATTTTCCCAAAATGCAGCAACCATTCGACGTGGATCGATGCCGATATGGTTAAAAAACCTTCTATCTTCGACGGCGATTACCGCGTCAACAAAATGTGTAGAAATCTCATCAAGATTTACCCGTGACCGAGTCCCATTACTACCTATCCTGACGCGCCCCAACGATATCGGTGGTATACGAATTCGTTTAAGATCCGTAGTCAAATCGCTAATTTTTACAATTCGATCGGAGGGATCAAGATATATAGATACTTCATCAGGAAAACAAACATCTACCGACTCACAATAGGTTATCCCAACCGTCACCACCGAATCGAATCCACCATTTTGAATCAGATACCGAAAACGCAGCCAATTCTTTGCAACCGGAATTCAATCGCTCAAATCCAGCGAACAATAAATGCTGCTCAAGGTTACTGGTATCTAATTTTTTTCACCCAAGCTTAAATACAATGGCCTTGAGTATAACGGTGCTGTTGTCGGATGGGTATTGCCACACACCGAGTCATTGATGAGCAACCATTGTTGGACTAACCACATGCTTAAAATTCCGAGCTGGAATTAACCCTTACTCATGCAATCTACGCGTACCACCTCTATCGAGTTATTCACGCGATTCACATTTTTATCCGTATCGTGACGTTTACTTAATGCCCCACTTCGTCAAGTTGACATCCGGAAATGCTTTATTCAATCCACTCATAAAGTTCAAGCGTAGCAGGATCACATTTGCAACAACCCGTAGAACACGACGAATCCCCAGACATTTTTCGTACCTTGCCTTTACGGATCCACTTTTGCAGCATACCTCTTATTGCATCCGGTTCCATGTCAAAACGATTCGACATATCCGCTAGTAAGGCGCGCCTGTTTAACCTAAGATAATCTCTGAGTTCACTGAGTAGCATGGCTCATACGTCGGCTATTAAATCTCGCTCCGCGGTTTCTTTGTAACGCCCATAAAGCCTTAGTACCAGAACGACTGTGGCAAATGCGATGATCAATCCACCGATCCATGCAGCTGAATATGAGGGATGCCGTCTAAAAGTGGCGACCTGGTAAAAAATCGTTGCCACCATATAAGCCAGCCCGGTTGTCCAAGACGCGACAAATAAAGTCCACCCCATATTGGTTTCACGAAATACCGCAGCGGTCGCCGCAACACATGGAAAATACAGCAAAATAAACAAAAGATACGCAAATGCCCCCGCCTGGCCATCGAATCTCTCGCGCATTTGCGCAAAGGTTCCGGCGACAACTTCTTGAGAATCTGCCGCAACCTGGGTATCACTGACATCACCAATATCCAAACCCAAAGGATCCGTTAAGCTCGAAGCTACTTCCATTAAGTTCGACGGGATTGTGTTGAATGCATCCGCCAAACTGGAACCTAGGTCGAATTCTTGCGGCCTTTCACTACTTACCGTTGAATCCGCATCCAATGCCATTTGGCTATACAGTGCGTCAAGCGTTCCAACGACAACTTCTTTAGCCAAAATGCCGGTGAAAATCCCCACCGTCGCAGGCCAATTTTCTTTATCTAAACCCATAGGCTCAAACACTGGGGCTATAGTGCGGCCGACCTCACTCAGTACAGAACGATCACTGTTTTCGTTGTCAAAACTGCCGTCTGTACCCATTCCATTCAAGAAATTCAATACCACTACCATAGGCACAATGACCTTGCCAGCTCGAAATAAGAAGGTTTTCAATCGATCCCAGGTTCGCAATAATATGCCCTTTAATGTGGGTAAATGATAGGCCGGTAATTCCATAACAAAGGGTGTGCTATCGCCTTGAAATACCGTGTTCTTCATGATCAATCCGGTAATGACCGCAACCGCAATTCCGATCAGGTACAAGCCAAACACTAGATTCTGTCCACCAACCGGAAAGAAAGCCGCGGCAAATAATGCATAAACCGGCAACCGCGCTCCGCAGGACATAAATGGGTTCATCATAATCGTCATCACGCGGTCGCGCTGATGCTCCATGGTCCGGGTTGCCATAATCGCCGGAACGTTACAGCCAAACCCAACCAATAAGGGCACGAATGCCTTTCCGGGCAAGCCTATGAAACGCATAAATCGATCCATAACAAACGCGGCTCTAGCCATATAGCCCGAATCCTCCAGAACAGACAAAAATAAATACAAAAATCCGATGACCGGAATAAACGTAGCAACCACTTGAATACCACCACCAATTCCGTCTGCCAACAGAAACCTTAACCATCCGGGCGCATCGAACAGACCCAGCAGGTGGCCCAAGCCATCAACCAAAAATGCACCGACGAATTGGTCAAAAAAATCAATAAAGGCACTACCGAAGTTGATCGTAAGCATGAACATCAAATACATGACGAACAGAAAAATCGGGATACCGAAAATTCTATTCAAAACCACCTGGTCGATCTTATCAGAGGTACTCCGCTTCAATTGCGCGGATTTGCGTACTGATGCCTGTACAACGGAATTAACAAAGGTATAGCGGCCATCGGCTACAGCAATATCGATATCGTCACCGTGAGATTCCTCCACCTCGGCACGCAATTGATCAATTTGTTTGGTATCGATAGCATCAATCAATCGAAGCGCTAAATTATCCTCTTCCAGTAGTTTTAACGCCAACCACCTGGTATCACAGCTCTGCTGCTGTGCGACAACCGCGACCAACGGCATCAATTGCGCTATAGCTGATTCCAAATCCGAATCATATGTCACGTCTAGAGACGGCACCGATGGATTCTTAAGAGATTGCGAAATTGCGCTTTTTAGATTTTCAACGCCTTGGTACTTAGCCGCTACCAATGGAATGACCCTACAACCCAAGCGGGACGACAAGGCTTCAATATCAATCGACATACCGCGTTCTACTGCTGCGTCCATCATATTCAACGCAACCAGCATTGGGACCTTCATTTCCAACAACTGGGATGTCAAATAAAGATTCCTCTCGATATTTGATGCATCGACGATATTAATAATTAAATCGGCTTCACGTCGCGCAATGTAGTCCCTCGCGATCTGCTCGTCCACGGACACAGCATCATCGCTAACATCAAGGGAATAGGTTCCGGGAAGATCAACCAGTTCGTAATTGGAGTCATCAAAACCATAATGCCCGGTTTTTTGCTCGACCGTGACTCCAGGCCAATTCCCGACATGCTGCTTCGCACCCGTCAGTGCATTGAACAACGTGGTTTTACCGCAATTTGGGTTTCCAACCACCCCAATAGTATAATTTTCAGTCACACGCTAAAGCCTTTCAACCAGTAACCCGGCCGCTTCTTCCTTGCGCAAACTCAACGCAAATCCTCTGACTTTAATTTCTACGGGATCGCCCATAGGCGCAAATCGGGTCACGCTAAACTCTACCCCGGGTGTCAATCCCATCGCCAATAATTTTCTACGGAATGATTTTGCTGTTTTATCAAACCCTACTACTCGACCCAAATCACCGATAGCTAAATTTTGCAAATTATCAGGCACGGTATGGGTATTCATAGGATTGAGTCAAAACAAGGATTTTCGCTGAATTACTTCACAAAGGACGCCCTAATCAGCTGATACGACCATAATTTTCTGCGCCATACCGCTACCCAACGCGAATCGGATATCGTTTGCGGCTACGACCAATGAGCCACCCAGACGCTGTAAGATTTCAACCTTACTATCGATTTGCAACCCTAAAGACGTCAAACGCCTATCCATACCGGTACCACCTTTATGCATAACAATACGCAACGGTTCGCCCTCGCTGGCCATACTCAGTGGAAACGACCGTAAATTAGCATCGAAACTAGATCGCATATTTTCTCCCGAATCGGTAAAGGCTGATCAACCTATAATGTTAGCAACTTGAAGGATTAAGACACTTAATCTAACCATATCAACATCCTATTCATCCAAAACCACGCTTAAAGCACTGACATCTAACCAATATGATACAAACAAAACACTAGTCAAGAATGAATATTAATCGAAATCGCATATCTTATTAAGAATGATTCTCATTATATCTCATGATCACAATTTCGCCTACCTAAAATAATTCGAATAGTTGGCTGTAATGTAATTTCAGCGTCCGATCTACAGGGATCATTACACCGGAAAAATCGCAAAATGAAGAGGTATTTAGTCAAAAAAACAGGAAAATCAATCCTTCAACCACTATATTTCCTAAGCGCAATATATTCATCGGGTCTCATTTGGTGCTCTATGCAGCTATTTCGCAATTTATAAACATTGTCCATCAATGTTATCCCCGTAGTTCGGTGCGTGACCAAAATAACCGTTTTGCCGATCATAAATTTTTCTAATGATGACCAAACCCTTTTTTCCGTTTCACGATCCAATCCGTCGGTAGGTTCATCTAGCAATAAGATTGGTGCATTTTTTAGGATTACGCGAGCCAAGCATAAACGTCGGCTTTCACCGCCTGACACCATGCCTCCATCTTCTCCGACCCAGGTTTCCAATCCTTTCGGAAGTTCTCGAACAAAATCGGTCAATTCGACCTGCTCCAATACTTTATTTAGTTCAACTGTATTTGCATTTGGGTCGCCAATTAGTAGGTTTTCTCGGATCGTCGATTCTAAAAGTCTTGAATCCTGAGCCATCAGTCCAAAACTATCAATCAATTTTTCTTGATCCATAGCGGTAATATCGATCCCACCCAACCGAATCACGCCGGAATCTGGTATGTAAAATTTCATTAATAAATTGAGCAGTGTCGTCTTGCCCGTACCACTCTCGCCAACCACCGCAATCCGGCTACCCTGCGGAATATTGAAGGTGAATTGCTCTAAGACAGGCAGCTCGAATCCGGAATAGCTAAATTTAAGGTTTTCGATGTTAATATCCAGATGCCTGGGTAAATCTATTGCATACGGCCGGGGCCAATTTTCAATCTCATTGCTCCACTCTGCGATCGCGTGTATACGTGCTGCCGCAGCCTTCGTTCGCGCCAAGGACTGGTAGGCCGACGCAAGTGGTGCTACAAAATCAAACATCGTCAAGACACACAGCAGCAACGTTACAAAATAGGGTCCACTCAATGATTGTATTTCCACCATGTGTACCCCGATCACTAAGGTTAATAACAGTGCTAAGTTCCTGATCAAACCAGTTACCGTCGAGCAAAGTAGCTTCAAGCGATCCATGTAAAGATGACTATCAATAGATTCTTGGGATATTGACTCGATTGCATTCAAGAATCGTTGATCGGCACCATAAACTGTCAATTCGGATAGGCCATGGGCATTATCTATAACGAGCGATTTAAGATCAGCGTTTAACCTGGCCAATTTACATGCGCTGGACACGGTACGCTTATATGCGAAATACGGTAGCAACAATCCGGGTACCAATAAAAGACCCAACGTTGTATTAGAAATCAACGGCGCAAAGTCAAAAATATAATATAGCGTTGCGCAAACCATAATTGCCGCGACTACCGATGGAACTAGCACCTGTAAATAAATAGCATCCAACGCATCGATATCCCGTGTCATTCGAGTCAGTATGTCACCCGACCGATACCGACCAAAACTCGCTGGGACCACCGGAATCATTTTTTTAAAAAACCAACACCTCAAGTCCTTCAAAAGACGTAAGCTCACATCATGGTTTATCAGTCGTTCAGCGTATCGCGCCAAAGTCCGAATGATAGCCAGTGCTCTTATTTGCGCAGCCGGTTGTATAAAATTGAATCCGACCGCAATTGCCGGCGGTGTCATGGCTGCAACGGCCGCTGCGGTAATAAACCAGCCCGACAATCCCATCAATACGATTGCCGATAACGCGGTCAAAACCGACAATGCTATCCCGCCTAACAACCAAAGTAATTGATGGCGAAACAACCTGGCAATGTAGAAAAAACTCGACATAAGTAATCGAATAATTACAGAACCACTTGGTAATCGGAACGTTCAATCACCAAATCGCTATGGCTAGCGATAAAGATTGTGCGACCGGAAAACATATTTCCCAATACATCCAGAATCGCAACCGCATTTTCATAGTCCAAATTCGAAGTTGGCTCATCCAGAACCAGTATGGGCGCTTGCTTGATAAACGCGCGAGCCAGTGCAATACGCTGTCGCTGACCTCCCGACAACCCGTATCCTTGCTCCCCCACGCGCGTGTCCAACCCATCAGGAAAACGATCAGAAAAATCCAAAACTCCTGCAGCCGACGCCGCATTCATTAAACCTACAGGATCAATTTCTGGATCGAACATAGAAATATTTTCACGCAAACTAGCGGCGAATATGTAGGGCCTCTGCCCAAGCCAGGCGATGTCCGGCCAATACATACTTCTATTCTGTGCGACTTTTCTCCCACAGACCCAAATTGCCCCGCTGTCCACCGCCTCGAACCCAAGCAACATCGAAATTACTGTTGATTTTCCTGCACCGCTTGGGCCAACTAGGGCGCAAACTTGGCCAGGTTCAACCTTGAAACTTAGATCGTGCACAACCGGGTTTTTTCGGTTTGAAAAAGTCTTACAAACTTTTTCGAATTCGATTGCGGCGGGTACTAAAGACCGAGAAATTCCTTTATCGCTCGGTACCACATTGCGGGATTGCGCCTGCTGCAACATCAATATTTGGACAATTGCTTCCGCGGCGGCAATAGCTTCGGCTTTACTGTGATAGTTAACCGCCAATTGACGTAACGGCATAAAATGTTCCGGTGCCAATAATAGTAGAAACAACGCGGCAAAATAATTGTCTGAATTCATAGGACCTATATCGATCAACCCCAGTAAACTTAAGCCGACATAAACTGCGATCAATGCCACGGCTATAGCGCTAAAAAATTCGAGCACCGCAGAAGACAAAAAGGCAATACGCAACACCTCCATCGTGGCTTTACGGTATCCATCCGATACCTGAGCAACGCGGTCTATTTCACGATGGGCCTGTCCGAATATTTTTAACGTGGTTAAGCCGCGTAGTCGATCTAGAAAATGGCGGCTCATCCTCTGTAAGGCACCAAATTGTTTTCGGCTCGCAGCTTCCGTGCTTACGCCCACCAGGATCATGAACACAGGAATCAACGGACCAGTAATCAGCAATAATAGCCCCACGATCCAGTCAAACCAAAATGCGACAATCAACACAAAAAACGGAAGTATCGATACAGTCCCGCGCTGGGGCAGATAATCCGCATAAAAACCGTGTAATGCATCGACTTGCTCGACCACTATGGTGGA
This sequence comes from uncultured Methylococcaceae bacterium, assembly GCA_964619885.1. GTDB lineage: Bacteria > Pseudomonadota > Gammaproteobacteria > Methylococcales > UBA1147 > CAZUGA01. The sequence goes on along the minus strand of CAZUGA010000030.1, from coordinate 3,653 downwards.
TAGCTCTCCACTATTTTGAGTTTTGAGAAATCCGGGGCCCAACTGATTTATTTTTGCAGTTAACTGGATTCTTACAGATTGACGCACTTGGGTCGCTGCAGATATGGCTGCGGTTTCCGCATAAAAGGAACATAATGATCGAAAAATGAACAGTATCACCAATCCAGCGGATGGATAGTAAATTTGCGCCAAACTGCCACCGTCCGTCACCGCCGACGAAACTATCATCGCAACCAAAGCCAATTGAGCGATCAAACCGATACCATCGCAAACCCGACCGAATACACACCAACGAATAGCATTATTTACTTGGCTCGCCTGAGCCTTCAACCACGCCTCAGCATCCATTGCATTTGTCGATTGTGAAGCATCATTGTCTGCTCTGGCACGTAACGATGTTTTTAACCTTTCCATTAGAGCTTGACACACTGAATTAATAATTTAGCGGTAGCATCATCTTAACCTGTTAATATCGATCTACGACCGGTATCGGACTTATATCCATCGCACCGCGTGCAAAATAGATTACTGCACTGATAGAATAGACATATCAAGAATCGATATCGGAAGCTAATGCGATGAACGAAAAATTACAAGAAACCCTTAAAGCACTTCGCGAGGAAATTGACAACTTATCAATTGAGGAAAAAGAGTCCAAGGCCCGACTCGAAGAATTGGTTGAAAAACTTGAACTCAAATTGGAGCGCCCCGAAGATACAATTCATCATCAATCTCTCACTGATGGCCTATCCGAATCATTGACTTATTTTGAAGTTTCACATCCTCGGATCACCGGTGTATTAAATGAAATTATGATGACATTAAGCAATATGGGAATTTGAAGGCAACATTAATTTTCTAATCTTCGCATATTCCACAAAAACACTTTACCGGAGCAAGTCATGAAAGGCGACAGCAAAGTAATTGAATACCTGAACCGCACATTGGCCAACGAACTAACAGCTATCAATCAATACTTTCTGCACGCACGAATGTACAAGAATTGGGGGCTCGATAAATTGGGAGAACACGAGTATGCCGAATCGATAGACGAAATGAAACATGCCGACCGTTTGATAGAACGCATCTTGTTTCTGGAAGGGTTGCCAAACCTACAGGAATTGGGACGCCTTATGATAGGTGAAAACCCCCAAGAAATGTTGCAATGCGACTTGAAATTGGAAGAGCAAGCATGCCCACTTTTACGCGAAGCAGTATTACATTGTGAAGCTGTCAAGGATTTCGTTTCCAGGGAGATATTCGAAACCATTCTGGAAAGCGAAGAGGAACATATCGATTGGCTAGAAACCCAAATACAACTAATTGACAAGATTGGATTGCAAAATTTTCTACAATCCCACCTATAGTTTCCACACTATACGAAACATAAGAAACAAATCTAAAGGGGATGGCGACATTTATCAGCATTTGTGGCCCATGTCATCCTAAAAAACGTAGCAAATACCCTAACAACAACGAAATAGCTTTATAGCAAATATTTCACGATAAAATTGGAGTTATGTAGCGATGACGGAAAATTCAGTCTCAAAACCAATCATTGAACCGAACCGATTTACCGTTACTGACAATAAAACGGGTAATTCGTATGAAATGGACGGACTTACAGGAACCGAGGGTCCTAGCGTTATCGACACACGTAAGTTGTACGGTCAAGCTGGCTTGTTTACCTTTGACCCGGGATTTACCTCGACCGCATCGTGCGAATCCAATATCACCTATATCGACGGTGACAAAGGGATCTTATTGTACCGAGGCTATGCTGTCGAAGATTTGGCCGAAAGTAGCGATTATCTCGATGTTTGCTACCTACTGCTTTACGGCGACCTACCCTCACCCGAGGAAAAAACGGAGTTTGACCAAGTCATTACGACCCATACGATGTTGCACGACCAGCTGACAAGCTTTTTCAAAGGCTTTGTCAGAGATGCACATCCAATGGCATTCATGATCGGAGTTGTGGGCGCGTTATCAGCCTTTTACCATGATAAAACCGATATAACCGACCCCAAACAGCGGATGAATGCTTGCCACCGGCTGATTTCGAAAATGCCAACAATCGGTGCTTATGCATACAAATATGCATTAGGACAACCGTTCATTTATCCCAATAACAAGCTACATTATGCTGAAAATTTCCTCAACATGATGTTCGCGATACCTACCGAAAAATCGGAAGTTAACCCGGTATTGGCCAAAGCGATGGATCAAATTCTGATCCTGCACGCCGACCATGAACAAAATGCGTCAACTTCCACCGTTCGTTTAGCCGGTTCCTCTGGCGCTAACCCGTTTGCCTGTATCGCCGCAGGAATGGCATCATTATGGGGTCCATCTCACGGTGGCGCGAACGAAGCCGTATTAAAGATGTTGGAAGAAATCGGCAATGTGTCCGGAATCCCTAAATTTATCGAGCGAGCGAAAGATCCGGACGACTCGTTCCGGTTAATGGGATTCGGACATAGGGTTTACAAAAATTACGATCCACGCGCTCGCGTACTAAAAGGCGCTTGTGACAATGTGCTGAACGAATTAGGTATTGAAAACGACCCGCTCTTGGATATCGCGCTTGAATTGGAACATATTGCACTTAACGACGATTATTTTACCGAAAAGCAGCTTTATCCTAACGTCGACTTTTATTCCGGCATTATTCTAAAAGCTATGGGCGTTCCAACCAATATGTTTACTGTAATATTCGCAATTGGTAGAACCGTCGGATGGATAGCACACTGGAAAGAAATGATCAGTGGCGATAGCCTAAAAATTGGAAGACCGCGCCAAGTTTACACTGGACATTCCAGCCGTGATTTTACCGCGGTAGACGTTCGTGAACATGGCAAGATCCATGGTTGGTCATGGCGCAAATGGCGATAGTCATATTTTAGATCGAATTTAACGCTCCTAGGCATCCTTTTAGTAACATAAATTTCGTGTGAGTCACCTCGACTAAAACACTATACTTTTTGCGACTGTAAATCGTCTTGAATTAAAACTAAAGAGCTTTAATAACTTTAGCGGGGTTACCGGCGGCGACGGCATTATCGGGGATATCTTTAGTAATGACGGAACCGGCGCCGCTGAAGAAATTGCACGGGGGTATTTGGGTTGGCTAGTGATTGTATCTAGCATAGAGTAGTCTTCACAGAATTTCAAAAGCGTTTACCGAGCTGCGCTGTTTAGGCCGCAAACAACTCACCCGGCGATTGCCGGGTGAGATTGGTTTTTATAGGTGGGTTGAACGCCTCAACCCTGATGCCTTAGGCATCATCACTTGACTGAGAATGTCCAATTTCCCTTGTTAATCGCATTGACGGCCCAAGGCGGGGCCATTAGGCGAGCAAAATGCAACGGTGCGGTGACGGTATAGCTATGTCCGGCCTGCATCGACACGCCGGTATTGAGCACAACCTCTTGCTCACCATCTTGTGGATCACCCGGTTTGATATCGACTTTATAGACCACCGTGCCGGTTTTATCGTCGCGAACGACCAAATTACGGCCCCCAGTCCAATCAAAGAAGGTCTTGGCGGTATATTTGATGCGTAGCTTAAGTTGCCCCGCGGATATCGAACTTCCGGCGTAAGCGTCCGTCCGTACCATCTATAGAAATAGTTGTGAACTGATATTCTCCG
>CAZUGA010000029.1:0-57551 GCA_964619885.1 uncultured Methylococcaceae bacterium | reverse complement strand
ATTTTTATTTGCGCTCACTTGAAAGCCGAGTGTTTTGCAAGAGGCTCAATATATTAGGGATCGTGCTATTTATCGCTTCTTCACAGCTGGCTTTTATATCGGACTTAAATCGTGAATTTAGCGGCTGTTTAAATTGTGCCGTGTTTTGTTGGTAGTGGCCCGCATTGACGAAATTTTGTAGCGTTTGGACTACCTTCGCACTGGATTGCACAAAGCTTACGCCAATACCTGTCGATGTAAACCGGACTGGTTTGACATTAACGATTAATGCTTCGCGATTACCGTTTGGGTTGACACTAAACGAAACTGATAAAGTGGGTTTTGTTTGGATGAGTGACTTTGGTAATGTTTCCGGGTTCGGTAAAACTAAATTCAAGCCACCGTCGCAGAAATCTCGAATTTCGCATTCACATATCGGCAGTAACTCTGAATGTATCTTTGCATGAATTTTGATGGGCCGCCGTTCATATCGGCGGCGTTCCTGTCCATTCAGCTGTCCTAATGATTCCATGAAGGCGTAAAATTAGTTTGATTTTGGCGTTGTATTTAAAGAAGAATAGCTTACAAGAGCCAATAATTCCGGTTATTGGACAGATAATTTCATTTTGTCGAAGGGTGTTAGACGTTTGATCTGAATCTTTTTATGAATAACCCGTTTAATTCTATTTGATTGCCCGTGTAGCATGACGTTTGGGCCGTTAAAATGAATAGGGGTGTTGAACCAATGGTACGTTGTTATACAGACCAAATGGAGGTGTTGTGTGTATTGACTAGTGACTAGTCGCTAGATAGAAAGGTTACAAGACGGGCGTTCGGTGGAATTGATGTGGACGAAGTTTAATTTTTCAACGCGGGTTCTATATAAGGTCTAAAGCTTGAAAGGATTTCCCGCACTTTGTCGCTGCGGCACAGGTCCTGGCCTTTGCCCGATTGTTGGCAGCGAACATCTAGGAATAGTTTGGCGTCATCCCTGTTTTTGACGGTGATTCTTGAGATCGACAATGCGATGTCGTTTGAAGTTGATGGCGCAGCTGTATAGATAATGAGATCGGTATTGATACGAATTGGCGTGGTCGCGTTTTTTTTGACGTATTGGTTGGCCAACCGCCAAGCCTTATTGCAACTTGATTCATTTGGACACCTTACAACACTGAGGATGATCGCGCTATCGGTATCTTCGGTTTCGGCTGCAACCGTATTTTTTGCATTTGCGATAGTGTCTTTATTGCCGCTCATCGTCGCTGTCAGCGCTCGGAATCGATCCAAATCAGCTGCGAATTTATCCTTCAAATTTAATTTTTGGGCTTCCAGGTTAGCAATCTTCTGATGGTTTGAGTCGACTTGACCTCTTAGTCCGGCAATGTTTTTGATCAAATACTCTGGCACCGCTTGGCCATTACGTTCACGTTTCGCCGCCTTTTTTTCTTCGTCTCGCAGCCGTTCTTCCAACCGCGCTATATTGGCCATGGTAACAGTCGACAATATTTCTATGGTTGTGAGTTTTGATTTGAGCGTTTCGTCGATTTCCTTTTCACTGCGAAAGGTGCGTAGCAGTGAGCGATCTTTGGATTTATGCTCGTCAAGCAATTGTTGCTGGGCGGCGCGAAGTTTTGATAGTTCCTCTTCGCGTTGTACCTGAGCCTGGGTTTTCTCGCGCTCGGTCACATCGACGGTAATTGCTTGCTTGTTCAATTTTTCCCGTTTGAGTTTGGCATGTTGCGGTGGAACTTTGTCGGAATAGTAAACGTTGCCATTGTCGTCGATCCAGCGATACAACTTAGATTCTGCACCAATACAATGAAACGACACAGCAAGCGTTAGCATCGCGGTGATCAATCGAATGTGATTCATCAACATTGGCGAATTAATGTTGAACGTCAAATATTGGATAATTCTGATCATACGCTATCAAGATTAGCTGTTGAAGATGATCAGTCAACCCAGTCGTTAATTGGCTTGGCTTGGGAAGACATATTTGTTGTTTGAGTCACAGCTAAATATTATCCATTTATTCGTTGAGCCGTCCAAGGTATAAACGTAGTCTTAATCTAGTTCATCTCATCCATTGGCAATAAGCGACATGCGACTTGCATAGATTTTGAACGTTTAAAAATGAAAAGAGGGTTGCGATCATGGGTAACCATATTGCTGTTGGTACAGTTCGATGGCTGAAAGTTGTATCTGGCTCTTGTTGCTGGATCGGAGAAAACTGACGATATCGTTCAGGCAAATTACCGAAAATACAGGAATATTGAATTTGTTGTGAATTTCATCGATTGCAGATATTTCCTGAAATCCCCGCTCCTGGCGATCCAGCGCAATCAAAACGCCGCACGGATGAGCACCGGCGTTTTTGATTATATTTACAGATTCGCGAACTGAATTGCCAGCGGTAATTACATCGTCCAATATCATCACATTCCCCTGAAGCGGAGCGCCAACCAAGCGACCACCTTCGCCGTGGTCTTTAGTTTCTTTACGATTGAAACCAAAAGGTATGTCGTTATCAAAGGATTCGGCCAACGCAATGGCTGTTGCACTCACCAATGGGATGCCTTTGTATGCGGGGCCGTACAACACATCGGCCTGGACGCTGGTTTCTTGGTACGCTTGGGCGTAGAAAAGTCCCAGTTTCGATAATTGGCTGCCGGAATTAAATAAACCGGTATTAAAAAAATAGGGGCTGATTCTCCCGGATTTCAATTCAAATTTGCCAAATCGTAGAACATTATGTTGAATCGCGTAGTTAATGAATTCTTGTTTGTAGCTATACATAGTTGGAGTACCTAAGTGAATTCTCGATCGCTGCTGAATTGAGCGACATTCTTATTTTGGTGAAAGCCTCGCTCAAATGATGTCGTCGGGAAGTCCAATCCCGGCGGTTATCGAAATGCGCAATGCTATTTTTATGAAATAATCATTTGTCGGGAATAAATCGTTGCAGAATATCGTTCAAAAAGTTACGCCCGTGTTTGGAGCATCGGATTCGATCCGAGCGTTGTTCCAACAATCCTTGTTCAATACAGATTGTTAATTTTTGTTCCAGGACTGATCTTGCCAAACCTGTGCGCTGGGAGAATAACGATTCCGTAAAGCCCTGATTAAGGCGTAGCGCATTCATCAAAAATTCCAATGGGAGTTCCTCGGTGGGAATATTATAACGTTTACCGATGCGTGCGTCGGTTGCAGCTGATTTTAGAAATTGGCTAGGGTGTTTGACTTTCCAGGTGCGTTGAATTGAAAAGTTTTCGGTATTGGTGATCTTGCCATGAGCACCGGCACCTATTCCCAGATAATCCCCAAATTGCCAATAATTGAGGTTGTGGTGGCACTGACTGCCGTTTTTTGCGTAGGCTGAGACCTCGTATTGAATAAAACCATTCTGATTCAAATAATCTTGTCCGTCCGATTGTACTTGCCATATAAGGTCTTCCGGAGGTAGCTGCGGTTTGATGGTATGGAATAGCGTATGCGGTTCTATAGTGAGCTGATAATAGGAAATATGCGCTGGTTGCAGTTTGATTGCGGTCAATACATCATTCCGCGCGGAACTTGGTTCTTGATTGGGAAGACCAAACATCAAATCGAGATTGAAGTTCACGAGCCCGGATGCGTGCGCGGTTTCTGCCGCGGTCGTTGCTTCCGCCACGCTGTGGATTCGGCCTAAGGCTTGCAGGTGCCGTTCATCAAAACTTTGAATGCCGATGGACAGGCGATTTACACCCGCATTTTTAAATTCCTTGAATTTGTTTTTTTCTAAGGTTCCGGGATTCGCTTCCAACGTAATTTCAATGTCTTCCGCGAAATCCAGCCGTTTGCGCACTCCCGATATAATAGAGTTTATAGATTCTGGGCTGAAAAGGCTGGGAGTTCCACCTCCGATAAAAATACTTTGCAGCTTTCGTCGATCAATGCTAGCCAAATCTTGGTCCAGATCCGCCATTAATGCTTGAATATATCGGGATTCAGGCAACTCGTCGTAAGCGGTGTGTGAATTAAAATCACAATAAGGGCACTTCTTGACACACCAAGGAATGTGGATGTATATACTCAGCGGGGGGAGTGATTGGGAAAAGGTATGCGGTTGCAAAGCGGATCGAAATTTAGGATAGAATTCAACTAAATTGAGTGGGACGAATTGAACGGTTTAACGAATAACAGGTGGTGCAAGTTGGGCTGCTCAAAGTGCGCCCAATTCTTTGACTAGGTTTTGTAGTGCTTGATAGCGATGGCTGAGGCGATTTTTTTTGTCTGAGGACAATTCAGCCGAAGAACAGCCACAATCGGGTACGAAAAATATCGGATCGTAGCCAAAACCATTGTCCCCTCGAGGTTGCCGCAATATGGTTCCTTCCCAGGTTCCCTGAGCAATAATTGGACGAGCATCGTTTGCATTCCGCATAAAGATGATTACACAATGAAATCGTGCACTGCGCTGATTATCGGGCACATCGATCATTGCGGCCAAGACTTTTTTTAAATTTTCATTGTCGTCGGCTTGTATGCCTGCGTAGCGCGCAGAATAAACGCCGGGCTCGCCACCTAGTGCATCGATTTCCAAGCCGGAGTCATCAGCGATTGCGGCTAAACCACTTAATGTAGATGCCTGGCGGGCCTTGATGATGGCGTTTTCGACGAAAGTCGTTCCGGTTTCTTCCGCGTCCTCTACGTTAAATTCAGACTGAGCGATTATTTCGTAGTCGACGAGAATCTTTTCTATCTCACTGATCTTACCCCGATTACTACTCGCCAATACCAGCTTATGTGGCATTTTATCCAAGGCCCAATGCCGAGCGCTGCAGAACCATTAATTGTTGAATTCCTTGTTCAGCGAGCATAAGCATGGTGTCCAGTTCATTTTTTCTGAATGCGTGTCCTTCTGCGGTCCCCTGGACTTCTATAAACGCGCCAGCGTCGTTCATCACTACATTCATATCGGTTTCGGCGGCGCTGTCTTCCTTATAGTCGAGATCGAGAATTGCAACTCCATTGAATATTCCTACCGAAACAGAAGCAACTTGACCATGGATGGGGTTGGATTTGATCTGTCGAGATTTGATCAATTCGGCAACTGCCAGCGAAAGTGCAACAAAACCACCGGTTACAGACGCTGTTCGTGTGCCTCCATCGGCTTGGATTACGTCGCAATCGATGGTTATGGTCCGTTCGCCCACAGCTTTCAAGTCGACGGCCGCGCGTAGCGAGCGACCGATCAACCGTTGAATTTCCAAGGTTCTACCGCCTTGTTTGCCGCGTGCCGCTTCACGCCCCATACGATCATGGGTAGAGCGCGGTAACATACCGTATTCTGCAGTGATCCAACCATTTCCAGTGCCTTTTAAAAATCGCGGGACTCGATTTTCTACGCTGGCATTACATAGTACCCGGGTATCACCAAATTCCACCAATACAGAACCTTCTGCGTGTTTCGTGTATCCACATGTAATTTTAATTTTTCTAAGGTCTTCTGGGGTTCTTCCGCTCGGTCTCATGCATTTCCTCGAGGCTGAATAAAATTTGCGCTAGTATACCGTAGCTTTAATGATTTATGTCGGTATGCTGCTTAAAGTTAGATTCTATATTTTCCTGACTGTCGTAGGGTTGATCTCTGCCTTGGCGTTGTTCGCTTATTTGGGTCTGAAGGCGTCGTTACCGGTATACCATGGCGTTGTTGTAATTCCAGAACTCAAAGATAAGGTCATTGTTAACTTTGATCAGTATGCAGTTCCAGAGATCCTAGCGGGGAATCGTTTGGATGCAATCAGGGCACTTGGTTTGGTAACTGCCCAGGAACGAATGTTTCAAATGGATCTATTGCGGCGCAAGAGTGCTGGGCGGTTGGCTGAAATATTCGGTAGGCGCGCACTAACGAATGATCTTACACAGCGTGAGCTTGGATTTGACAGGACAGCAACGCGAATTGTAGCGGCTCTTCCGATGCCCCAACGAGGTGCATTAGAAGCCTACGCGCAAGGGGTTAATCAATATTTGGCCGAGGCCAAAGCTTTACCTCCAGAATTCACTTTGATCGGATACCAGCCTGAGGTTTGGACGCCCAAAGATAGCATTTTGGTTGCTTTGAATATGTTTCAGTTATTGTCGTGGGTCGGTCCTGAAGAGCGCATGCTGAGTATGATGGAACAGTGCTTGCCCAGCGAAGTTGCTGCGTTCCTAACGCCGGATACGGATATTTTTTCGACGCAAATGTTGGGTGGTAGCTCGGCTCGGCCAATCCGAGAAATCCCGATAAAAGCGTTACAAACGCTAGCGCACCGGGCGATTGATAGGCGTATCGGCGTAACGATCTATCCGGAAGCGGCGATTCGAGGCTCGAACAATTGGGTTGTTAGTGGTTTAAAAACCAACGATGGGCGAGCCATTCTAGCAAATGATATGCATTTGCCGCTTAGCGTACCAAATATTTGGTACCGTACGGTGTTGCGATATGCCGAGGTTAGATTGTTTGGAGTTACGTTGCCTGGGGCCCCAATTTTGGTCGCTGGGTCTAACGATAATGTTGCATGGGGCTTTACCAATTTGATGGCGGATGCCGTTGATTTAGTTAAACTTCAAATCAATCCGAAAAATGGGGGTGAATATCAAACACCAACCGGATGGGAAAAATTCGGCACTATTCGTGAGCGAATTCGGGTCAAATCCGGTCAAGACATAGCGCATGATGTACGGACCACGCGTTGGGGCCCCGTGGCGGCCAAGGTGTTGCTAGGCCATCCAGTCGCGATCAAATGGACCGCGTTGGAACCCGGTGGGGTCGATTTGGAATTGTTGAATATGGATCGGGTAAAAACCGTCGAACAGGGTATCGCGGTGATGAATCGTGCTGGCAGCCCTCCGATGAATGTCGTTTTGGCAGATAGTAGGGGCCATATTGGTTGGACGTTGATGGGGCGCATACCGAAACGGATTGGGCTAGACGGATCAGTGAGCCGTTTTTGGGTACAAGAGGGAATCGGTTGGGAGGGTTATCTGAAACCTTGGGAATTACCCCGTATTGTGGATCCAGCCAGTGGTTTTCTCGCGACAGCAAACAATAGAATAGTGGGTCGACGGTATCCGTTTGTAATCGGTCACAATTATGCGCACGATTATCGCGCATACCGAATTAGTGAACGGCTGAATAAGATGCAGAATCCGGACGAAAAAAAACTTGCGGATCTACAGTTGGATACGCGGAGCGAAATTTATGAATTCTACCGGCTTTTGGCGGTCGATCTGATTAATCAAGCTGAGCTGGCAAATGAGGCCCGCTGGATTAGCGTGCGGGATCAATTATTGGCCTGGGACGGTATGGCCAATAGTGCTAGCAAAGGGTTGGATATATTGGTAGCGTTTAGAAAGGAACTTTTGAAAAAGGTGTTCGCACCTTACCTAAAAGTCTGTAGTTCGACGAATAAAGAATTTGTCTATCGGTGGTTTAAAATGGATACGCCGTTACGCCAATTATTGACAGCAAAACTTCCGGAAACTTTGCCTTATCCAAACCAGTATCACGATTGGGATAGTTTTTTATTCGATCTATTGCGTATCGCGGTTGGAGGCTTAATAGATGAGCGTAATAGCGACCGCGACGGTAGGTCGGGTTGGGGTTGGTACAATCGAGCAGAAATAGCGCACCCTTTAGCGGGAGCCGTGCCAGGGTTGGATAAATTGTTGAATATGTCCATGCAAGAAGTGCCAGGATGTAGTTATTGTATTCGGGTTGCACGCAAACTACACGGGGCCAGCGAGAGATTCGTAGTTTCGCCGGGACAACCTGAACGCGGAATATTTCAGATGCCGGGAGGTCAATCGGGACATTTTGGATCGCCGCACTACGCAGATCATCAAGATTTTTGGGCTAATGGGGTTGGCATGCCGTATATGCCCAGCGGCAAAATTGGAACTTTGCTATTAAGCCCCCAGTGATGGCGGCGATAGCTGTTCCAGTGCGATCCTGTATAGATTGTTAAACGTTTTGCATCCTATGTAACATCTCGTTTATTGATTGTGGGCGATTGCTCGGTTCGATCTCCATAGCCGCGTCTATAATCTCGAGTAAAGGCATTGTATGCTTCCGTTTAAAGATTTTTGCGGCTGGCGCGAGCTTGTCGTCCAGCGCTCGATCAGGTGATGGTGGTGGTGGCCGACCCTCGATGCAGGTACGGATGGTCGCGCCAATTGCATAAATGTCACTCCACGGACCCACATCGCCATCAGCGGGGTATTGTTCTGGAGGAGAGAATCCTTTGGTCAGAACTTTGCCAGGTTTCCATTGATCCGTCTTTGGATAGGGATGTACCGCTCCAAAATCCAATAGTAATGGATCAGGGCCGGGGCGAATCAAAATATTCTCAGGTTTTATATCTAAGTGCAAGAGATGTGCATCGTGGATGGTATTAATCCCTTTCAATAACGTAGGGAACACCGCGAGCAAAAATTCGTCGCTGAGTTTTCGTTTTTTGTCTTTGATGTAAAAGCCAAGGTTTTTGCCATAATCGTACGTCATCACCAAGTAGACCGTAGAATTTTCAGAGAAGAAATTCAATACTTCTACGATATTGGGATGCTTCAATTTGGTTAGTGCCTTGGCTTCTTCTATGAATAAGGTTTTGCCGCGCAAAAATAGAGCCTTGGTCTCGTCGCTGTTGGGGACAATATGATTTTTCCAAGTTCGATGGGCCAGACGGCGAGGTAAATATTCTTTGATCGCGACTTGGTGCTGGTCAGAACGCTGTCGGGCTAGATATACTGAGCTGAAACCGCCTCCGGCCAAGGGTTTTTCTATCATGTATTGATCAAGAATTGTACCCGGCTGGAGATAATTCCATTCACTGGGGTAAGTTTCTGGATCGTAATATTCAGCCATCAGTTAAAACCGGCGTCTCTGCGGTCGAGTTAGTAGGGTGCTTATTCACGAATGTCCTTGTGTACGGAATATAAATGGGCTGGCCGATAATCTGTTAATAGCTTAGTTTAGCTAATTAAATCTGATTTTATTTCAGTATAGGAAAGTTTTCATGATTCGTAGTATGACAGCGTTTTCCAGTAGCGAATCCTCATCGCAGGCATTTACAGTGCGTTGGGAGATGCGATCGGTGAATCACCGCTACTTGGATATCAAATTGAGGCTCCCGGATTTCGTGCGGACGCTTGAACCAAAAATTCGTTCGGAAATTGGTAAAAGATTAAAACGCGGAACGGTTGATTGCGTTCTAACCTGTCATGCCCATGTCGATTCCGAAGATAGCCTCGCGATCGATCTCAATTATGTAAAACGTTTGCTTTCAGCGGCCGATTCAGTCGAATCTGTGATGAACGCACCGCTTGGTTATTCTGCGCTTGAAATTTTGAAATGGCCAGGCGTTCAGATAGAACCGGAAATAAATGTTGCTGAACTTGGCTTGGAGGTCATTTCGGTATTGGAGGCAACGTTGCGTGCTCAAATTGATGCGCGTCAACGAGAGGGTAATTCTTTGTCGATATTGTTGGACGAGCGTTGCCAATTGATGCGCCGACAGGTCGAAATTATTCGAAGTAGAATGCCCGAATTGCGGGATAAGTTTCGAGCCAAACTGAAAGCCAAGCTGGAGGATATTCAGGCAATGGTTGATTCGGAACGCTTTGAGCAGGAGTTGGTATTCATGCTACAAAAAATGGATATTGATGAAGAAATAGAGCGCTTGGATACGCATATTTCTGAAATGTTACGGTTGCTTCAGCAATCTGAACCGATAGGGCGGCGTATGGATTTTCTACTCCAAGAAATGAACCGGGAAGCTAACACAATAGGTTCCAAGTCTGTGGATAGCATAACCACACAATCAGCAATAGAAATGAAAGTGTTGATAGAACAGATGCGCGAGCAAGTTCAGAATATTGAGTAGTTTGCCAATTGGAAACGGTGATAAAAACTAAGGCTTAAAAATAAGATTGGCGATATGTCCGAATAGTTGCCAGTCTGACGTATTGTCGACTAGTTGTCTGTTGCTATACATTAATTTTCGGCGCTTTAGGCCTTCGTGGGTTTTCTGTAGAATCAGCGCTTTAGTCGGACAATATCTCTCCATAAAGTTTGCTGCAAAACGATATTAATGAATAAGGGTACTCTTTTTGTTGTTTCTGCGCCGTCGGGTGCCGGTAAAACCAGTTTGGTACATGGTTTGATCGCTGGATTGGATAATATTTCTGTTTCCATATCACATACCACGCGGGGCCAGAGGCCCGGCGAAGTTGATGGTAAGGATTACTTTTTTGTAGATCAGGCTGAATTTAAGGGATTGTTGAACAATGGAGAGTTTTTGGAATACGCAAAAGTATTTGACCATTATTACGGTACTGCGAAATCAACCGTGGATCGTACATTGGATCAAGGAAGGGATTTGATTTTGGAGATCGATTGGCAGGGGGCGATGCAGATTAGGCAAAAAATAATCGATGTCACTTCGATATTCATATTGCCTCCTTCCGAATTGGCTCTGGTCCAGCGCCTGCGCGACCGTGGACAAGATGATGAAAATATCATTACTAGACGGATGCATGATGCGCGTGCGGAAATGTCACACTATAGCGAATACGATTATCTGATAGTCAACGATGAATTTGATACTGCATTAGCGGAATTGAAAAGCGTTGTGATGGCAAAGCGGTTGGCAACCAAAAATCGTGAATCTGCGTTGGTTGATCTGATTAACGAGCTGGTGCCCCCGCTCAAGTGTTAAGTTATTGAATTTTGCTGCCGAATTATTTTACACATTTAGGTTTGGGCCAACCCGGGAATTTACAACATATTGAAATTAAAGTAATATTGAATTCCGGTGAGGAAATTGCTTTAGTGAATGGTATATAGGACGATACCCGCACACCTCTGATATGCATCGTATTAAAATCTCAATTATTTTAAGTTTACTGCTTTCGGTTTCATTGGCTTTGGCCGAATCGCTACCTCGTTCCTCAGAGTCTTTGCGGCTGCTGGGCGCAAGTTACGAACAGGCACGAGGCGTCAGGCAAGATTATGCAGAAGCGTACCGTTTGTACTGTTTGGCAGCTCTACAGGGTGACCCGGAAGCCAATTACAATTTGGGTTGGATGTATTTTAATGGTCGTGGATTAAAATACGATTCGGCGTTGGCTATGGGATGGTTTAAGAGAGCCGCGGAATTGGGCGATCGTTACGCGAAAAACATGTTAAAACGTTTTCCGAACGTGGTAGCGGTAACCGACAAAGATTGTTACTTACCGCCTGCTGGCCAAATCGCGGATAAATCAAAAATCGAGATTTGGGTTAGAGTCATTGCTCCGAAGTTTGAAATGGATCCAGAGCTTGTATTGGCGGTTATCAATACCGAATCGGGGTTTAATGTAAAGGCGTTATCGCCGAAACAGGCGCAGGGGTTGATGCAACTTATCCCGAAAACTGCTAAACGATTTGGCGTAGTTGATGTGTGGAATCCGGTTGAAAATATTATTGGAGGCACCGCTTATTTGTATTGGTTAACTCGCCATTTCTCGGGCGATTTGAAATTGGTATTGGCGGGTTATAACGCCGGCGAGGGGGCGGTTGAGAAATATCATGGAATCCCGCCGTATCGTGAAACTCAGAACTACGTTAAACGGATAATTAAACAATACAAAAAGAAAGTCCATCCTATTCCATCGGATGTAGGGGGAATAAGGCAATACACTGCAAAGGTAATGGTCACTTATTCCGTGCGTCGTGGAGTTGCGAGTTTAAAAAGGGATAATTCTTCAATCTAATCTGCAACCCCGACCCCGCAACCCAAGGCGCGTTATCTGATCGCCTTGTGGCAGTTAAATTTTTACGAACATATAATTCTCATTTTTCTTTGCTGTATTCTATGCTGGATCATCCCGGTTCCGGTTGATTTATTGCGGCGACGATGCACAATACCGTCTCGTCGCTCGAGAGTGATACAATTTGAATCTAAATAACCAGAATAACAATCAGGTATAGTGATCGACTATGTTTTTGAAACAATTTTATTCCGATCGCGGAAACAAGATTTTGATCGATCCCGAGCAGGCCAGCCTGTTTGCCAAAGAAATCGCTGGAGATTTCAATCCACTCCATGACTCGGAGGCAAAGCGGTTTTGTGTGCCCGGAGACTTATTGTTCGCGTTGGTCTTGGAGAAATACGGGTTGAGCCAGGAAATGAGTTTTACCTTTTCCGGTATGGTGGGTCGCGGTGTTTTGCTTAATTTTCCCCAATTACAAAGCGACGCATTCGATATTTCGGATGACAATGGAAGAACTTATCTGCGGGTAGAGCGTAGTGGTCCTAACGTCGCGGATAAATCGCTTATCGAACCTTTTATACGTAATTATGTGGCATTCTCCGGGCCCAATTTCCCACATGTATTGGTGCCGTTGATGGAACGTCACAACGTCATGATCAATACAGAGCGCCCATTGGTGATTTACGAAAAAATGGCGTTCGAATTCGATCATCTTAATTTTAGTGAGCCAAAGCTTGAAGGGACCGATACAAGACTGGATGTCAACGGTAAACGTGGGACTGCACTTTTACACTTTGCTGTAAATGCAGGTAATGCAACGGTTGGGATTGGATACAAGAAGCTAGTAATAAGCGGTATGCGAGAATACGATCACGATGCTATCCAAGCATTTATCGAAAATTATTTGGCGGGAATGGAGCGCTACAAAGCTGCGATGTAGTATTGGAGTTATACGCGTCTAGATCTTGCTAAAGCGCGGATAATGGTGATAGAAGCGAGAGAATAGAATTTAAATTCAGATTCGCCTTATACTGGATTCGTTGATCCAGATCTCGGACAGGAGTTTCGATACTAGCAGGTATTTATAACCTGGTTTCAAGTCTCCACCGTACCTGTCTTAATGTTGGAGTAACAATGGATTTTAGTGACTCTCACGATTCGAAACAGGATCTACAAGTAAATCGGGATGACAAGTTCAAAGTTTTCTACAATAGCGCTTGTCCGGTTTGTAACGCAGGTATTTCTAGTCAACAGCGAAAAATGGCTGAGTGTCCTGTCGAATGGTTGGATATCCATACGGATTTGTATGCGCGGGATAGCATCAATACGAATGTAGTGTTGATCAGAGAACGGCTACACATCATCGATGAAAATGGAAAATTAGCTGTCGGTATGCGCGCTTTTGAAGCGATATGGCGTCGTTCGCCAAACGAAATCTGGAAAGCCAATATCGTTTCTTTACCAATTATTAAACCGTTTTCAGATTTGGCCTATAACGTTTTTGCGCGCCTGCTGTACAAATGGAATCGTTGGCGTGGCCATTGGTAGCGGATTGACGGTTAGCCCACTGCTTCTCGTGCATCGTCAAAATCGACTTGCATGTCATCGATTTGATTAACCACTTCTTCCGAAGCCAAAAGTAATCCACGGCGGAAGCATTCGCTAGCGCGAGTAGTATCCTTTTGTTCCAAGAACATATCCCCCAACAGTAGATAGGCATCGACGCTAGGTTCTATACCAACGCTGGCAGCCAGGTATTTTTCCGCTTTTTCAAAATGTTGTTCACGTTTGCAAATTTTACCCAGCATCCGCAGCAAAATTGCGTCACGCGGATGATCTGATAACCAGCGCTCTGCCCTGCTCAACTGTTTTTTGGCGTTTTTCGATTGAATGCAACCGTATAGCACGACTAGGGTTTCATTCCATTCTTTGCTCAAAGATTTCAACAATGCGTCTTCTATTTCGTTACCCGCGCCTGCATCGATCATTGCTGCGTAATAAATCGCGTTCATGCCCGACATTTTCTTAGTATGAACTGGCATGTCATTCCAAAGACTTCGGAGAGCATCCTGGTTTTTATCTTCCGCGTGTTCTTTGATAAGCGCGCTGAATGTTTCCGTTTCGATCAATTTCAATTCCGTTTCCATCAACACTTTATTTTTTTGCAGTGAAGGCATCAGTTTCCGAATTGCATCCCAATCGCCCAAACGTTCATAAGTTTGATGTAATAAACTTAGAACTTTGGCATGGGTCGGTGCAATGGATTGAAGCTCAATCAGACTCTCCAGCGCTTTGTCGAATTGTTGATCGGATAAATGCAATTCGGCTTCGGTTAAGCCTACAGCTAATTCTTCACCGTCAGTATTTTCGTGCGCCAATTTTAAATATTGATCGCGTTGGCTGAATGCCCCCCTTGATTGTGCGGCTTTTGCTGCCGTCAGATAATGCATCAACGGAGCGCCGCTGTTGGCGGCATGCCGGATCAAGGATTTTTCGGCACGCTCCCAATTTCCTTCTGCAGAATCGATCAGTCCGGCAATAAGGGCTTGTTGTGAACGATCGCTCTTTTTGGATTGTCCACGGTTTTTTAGGTTACGCGGCAACCTTATGGTGTAACTTATAAATCGCAATAAGATATATAACAGTATAAATGCTAAAACAAGCATTATTGCAAGCACGTACAAGGAGGTTTCCATCACCCAGTCATTATTACCAATAATGACGTACCCAGGGTTATCGCTGGACAAGACCATCCTATGCAGATATACCGCGGATCCAACGGCAACGAATAGCGCGACCAGCAGATAAATTACATATTTCACGGTGTTTCCTCTTGCGTGCTGAGCTCGGCTTCAAGCTGTTTCTTTTCAGTTTCCAGACGCAAAGTAGCAATGTTCTGTAACAAGCTCAATGATTCACTGATATCCGGAAATTTCATTTCAACTGCAATCTTTTCCAGATTTTCAATTTCTGCCAAAAATTTCTTTGTTAACGGGGCCTTTTTTTCAAAATGCTCTAGAACCCAGGCTTTGGCGTCTTCAAGATTTGATCGATAAAGTTTTTCATCGCGCTGCACTAGCGAGAACCGAGCGAGTTCTAACTTAATTTTTAAATCTTCGCGGATTAATGCCACTTCTTCCGGCAATAGCACGGCTGCGACTGAACGCCCTGTGCGTCTTATCACGACTAGGCCTTTTATGTCCTCCAACGCGGATTCGACAATTTCTTCCATTCCAGACAAGTCTTCTTGCTCGTTGGCATCCTTTTCCAAGTCAGTTTGATTGCCTTTTCCTGCGTGGGGTAAAAATATCGGGAGTTTAGCGACCTGATTTTCCATTGCACGGATTTTGGCGATGATTCCGACTATATCCAAAGGTTTGATATCCTTAAGAATGTTTATTTCGTTAGCAATGGCTTCCCGGACTTTGAAAACGCCGGGATTACCACTTTCTCGAAGGCGTTGGTCTGCGGCTTTCAGTGCTATAAGACTGGTTTTAAGGTCCCCGACCAAATGCAGGCGTTGATTCGCTACGGTTAACAGGTACTCGGCATCTGCAACCATCCAGTCGCCCCGTGTTTTACCCAACTGCCGGTGAATCTCTTTTATTGATGTTGATAATTCTTGTTTGGCAACATTGAGTTTTTCGCCGTGCCGTTCGGTAAATTCAGTTAACGATCTTTCAAATTTTGTTTCTTTATTTGTTTGGCTGCTTTGAATAGTTGCGATTTGAGATTGAATCGTGGAAACCTGTGATTGCAGACTGGTGAGTTGGTCGCCAATCTGTATTATTTTTTTATCGTCACGCTCTAGTTCCCCACCCAATCCTTCTTGGTCGCTGCGCAACTGTTGCAAAAAAAAGAATCCAATTACCGCAATCAACAGAATAAGTCCTATTGTTCCTATTCCATACCAATTGCTTCTATCCGGTTTATCGTCGATTTGTTCAGTAACTGTTTCCTGAGCAGCATCCACCACGCCTTCGACCGGTTCAATGCCTGTATTTTCGTTACTCACTGCTCTTGCCCCTTAGCTTTATAAATCTTTTGTTAGTGTAATAACTCAATTCCAATCGGTAATCCCGGTTTGTCTTTGCTGCAAACGGCTTTAAGTCATTTTGTCTGTCGAGGTCTTAACTATATCGCGATCAACCACACCGGAGAACTTAACCGAATTAACGTCGAATATTTTCACAATTTTTTATCGTAGCATCCAATAATGCCCAATTCGTAGCGTCGGCTGCAAGTATTACTTTTTCCAAGCCGATAGTTTTTGCATCTTGCATGATACGATGGCTGGGTACAACTATTGGTGTATCTTTTAATAAATCCTGCCCTTCCGTGTCCAACATTGCAACCAAGTTTTGCAAAATTTCTCCACTACTGACAGTAACGGCGTCTATTCCGTCCCGTCGCCAGAGCGCAATAATAGGGCGGATATCCGCTGAAGGTTGTACGCGCCGGTAAACCTCCACGTATTCAACATTTGCTCCACGTTCGCGCAGTACCGTTGCCAGGAATTTGCGTCCGCCATGGCCTCGTACGATTAATATGTTTTGGCCGGTCACTTCTTGCATTTCCGGCGACGCGAGCAGTGCCTCGCTATTAAACTGTTCTTTAGGGATCAGGTCTACCTTAATTTTGTTATTTTCTAATACATTTGCCGTGGCTTTGCCGACTGCAGCGACCTTAAGTTGAAGTGGAATTCTAAGATTTCCATCACAAATTGCGTTTGCGTAATCTACAGCATTGGCACTAATAAAAAATAGCCAATTGTAGTCGACTAGATTTTCAAATATGCGTAAAACTGTTTTTCTATCTTTAATCGGCGCGATTTCTAGGGTCGGGAATTTTATCGGATGTCCGCCGTGGGCAACGATCATATCGCACAATTTGTGGGCTTGTGCCTCCGGGCGGGTGACTAAAATATTCAATCCCGTCAGTGGCTGCCCATGGACCGGTTTAAGATCTTTGGTCAATATAGATCTCGCAGAATTTCATTTGCGCCTTTGTTCAACAAATCCTGTCCTAGTTGATGGCCAATTTCAGCTGCGTTCGCTGGTGCGCCACTCACTTCCCCTCGAATTATCAGGCTACCGTTGGGTTTACCGACCAGGCCGCGTAAATTAATGGTTTCGTTGCTCAACACCGCATGTCCCGCAATAGGGACCTGACAGCCCCCTTGCAATGTCCTGTTCATGGCTCGTTCTGCCGTAACGCAGATCGCGCTAACCTCGTCGTTGAGGTCGGCTAATACTTCGTTTATCCATGGGTCGTCAGAACGGCATTCTACGCCGATTGCGCCCTGCCCGATTGCTGGCAGACAGAAAGTGGTTTCAAGATGTTCGTTGATCCTGAATGCTAGGCCTAAGCGTTGTAGTCCCGCCGATGCGAGTACAATAGCATCGAATTCGCCCGAATCGAGCTTGGATAAGCGAGTATTAACATTGCCCCGCAGACCGGCGATCTGGAGCCGCTTGCCGTGCGCTCTTATTTGGCATTCCCGTCGCAAGCTTGAAGTGCCTATTCTAGCGCCTATAGGTAACTCGGCAAACGTTTGGTATTTGTTGGATATAAATGCATCGCGGGGGTCGTGTCGTTTTAATATCGCGCCAAGATGCAATCCAGGGGGGAATTCTACCGGCACGTCTTTCATGGAATGTACCGCGATATCTGCTTTTCTGTTTAGCATACCCTGTTCTAGCTCTTTGACAAACAGTCCTTTGCCGCCAACTTTTGCCAGCGGCGCATCGAGAATTTTGTCGCCCAGGGTAGTCATTCGCACCAATTCGGTTGTCAATGATGTATGGACTTGTTTGATGCGCGAGGCCACATATTCTGCCTGCCATAGGGCGAGCGGACTTTTTCGGGTGGCGATGCGGATGGATTTTAATGACACGGGCTAAAATTTAAAATGCTGGACGAAACGGAAAAGATCATGGTTGATCGAACCTGTTTCGCAAAAGAGGCTAAGAATTATATCAGAAGATTCGAATCTGCTACCTGTTTTTACCGCGCTGCCTGGCTAATTTGGTTAAAAACTTACACGATTCCTATAGCGCAAATATTCGCTTGGAGCGCGTTTAAATTAGCGGTAATTTCGTAGGGCTGAACGAATTGTTGTTGCGTTCCGTCGGCTGACTTCGATTTTTTCCGATACATCGTTGAATCGGATCTTGAACCGGCCGATTGCGTCCCTTTCTAAGGCTTGAATATGTTCTAATGCAGCCAACGCGTTTCTGTGAGCGCGCACAAAGCGGTGTGGGAATTCCTTTTCCAAAGATTTTAGTGATTCATCTATCAATATTTGACGTTCGGGTACCTGAGCTACTACATATTTCTGGTCGGCCATGAAGAAGCGTATATCTGACACGCGTATCAATGTGAGTTCGCCGCGTTCGTGTACACAGATATGAGATCGTATTTTCTCGGTACCCAATTGAGATTTTTGCAGCGAATGCCAACGGGCTCGGGTAAAAACCTTGGCTTTTTCCAGTGCTGCTAATAGCCGTTCTTTACGGATGGGTTTGAGTAGATAGTCAATTGCGTTTGAATCAAAAGCTTGTAATGCGTGCTCATCGTATGCGGTAACAAATATTATGACTGGGGGTGTGTTGAATTTGGCCAATTCCCTAGCCGCATTGATACCGTCCATAATCGGCATACGGATGTCTAGTAGAACTAAATCCGGTTTTAGCTCAACGCATTGACGTACCGTTTCTTCGCCGTTACTCGCGTCGGCAATGACTTCATAGTTGTCACTCAATTCTTGTATCAAACTATGCAGTCGTTGTCTTGCCGGCTTTTCGTCGTCGGCGATGAGAATTTTCATGGTGTATTTGTCGTGTACGGAATGATCAGTTGAACCTGGTAAATGCCATTGTCGGTATTGATCTCGACTTTTCCTTGGTTGGGAAAGTAGCCGCGTATTCTTGCCCTAATGTTTTCAACCGCCATTTGATTTCCTTTTCTTGTGCTGGAGAGCTTGTCTTTTGGCATAGTGTTTTTTACGCTCAGGACCAATGTCGAATTGAACAGATTTCCTCCAATATAGATTCGGCCGCCTGATTCGGCTGGTTCTACCCCGTGGTATACGGCGTTTTCTACCAGGGGTTGCAAGCTCAGTGGCGGCACCAAAGCCTGGGACGGTATCTGCTCGGTTTGCCATTCTATTTCTAAACGCCCATCAAGCCGCTGCAATTCGATGTTTAGATATTGCCTTACTAACAAAAGTTCTTCCGCGACTGTTACCAAACGACGATTTTGGAGCAGACTGGCCCTAAACAATTCTGCTAGGTCCTGGACTAATTCTTCGGCTAGGTTCGGGTTGCTACGCGTCAAATTGGCTATGGTGTTGAGGCTGTTGAATAGGAAGTGCGGTCGAATACGCGACTGCAAAGCTTCCAATCGAGCTTCCATGCTTGCACGTTCCTGCTGCTTCCATTGGTATTGCACGTAGAGATAGTGCAGCAAAACCGCAGAAATAATACCGCTGACGGCAAAATTCCTAAAGAAAAACATGGTTGCTGATCCTGGGCTTATCCATATGTCAAACGGGGTAGCCAGTCCCCAATAAACAGCGGCGCCAACGCCTAGTGTTATTGTCTGAATGGTCAAGAAAACCAACACGGATAATTGTCGTGGTCCAAGTTGTGCGGTAGGTTTTTTCAGTGAACACAGCAATGCCGCGCTAGTTAATGCGATCCATTGTACAAACATCGAGCGCAACCCCAATCCTGACCAGTCATATCCAGTCGAGTAATCGGACGCCAATTCCAATAAGAATGCTAGTGCTTGGGCGATCAGAATAATTACAAAAACGCCATACACCGAACAAAAATCGGGTAAAAATGCGTAGGAGATCGTTTTGCGCCTAATAGGGTTCATTAACTTGAGTTTAGCAGGTGTATAATGGCTCGGTTTTTTGCATTATGACTGAATTTAAACGCCGAATGACCGATACCAAAGATGCCGAAAAGCCCTGGGGTGGGCGATTTACCGAAGCGACGGATGCATTCGTTGAAAGTTTTACCGCATCGGTCGATTTTGACCAACGCTTGGCGATATACGACATACAGGGTTCCATAGCGCATGCTGAAATGCTAAATGCGGTGGGTGTCCTCAGCAAGGATGATCTAGAGAGTATCATTAACGGATTAAATGATATCCGAATTGATATTGAGACGGGCAATTTTCACTGGTCCACACAACTCGAAGATGTTCATATGAACATCGAAGCTAGATTGACTGACAGAATCGGCGATGCGGGTAAAAAATTGCATACCGGGCGCTCAAGAAACGATCAAGTGGCGACAGATATTCGATTGTATTTGCGCGATGCGATCGACCTCATCGTTCAGGAAATCCATAGATTGCAAAGCGCTTTGCTGGAATTGGCCGAGCGGGAACATTCAACCATCATGCCGGGGTTTACTCATCTTCAGGTTGCTCAGCCGATTACTTTTGGGCATCACATGATGGCGTGGTTCGAGATGCTGTCCCGCGATAGCGCACGTATTCTAGATTGCCGAAAACGGGTCAACGTGATGCCGTTGGGTGCTGCGGCTTTAGCCGGCACGAGTTTCCCTATTGACCGAAGTATGACTGCGAAAAAGCTTGGTTTCGACCGGCCGGCCAATAACTCGTTGGATGCCGTTAGCGATAGGGATTTTGCCATTGAATTTACCGCTGCGGCAAGCTTAGTTATGACCCATCTGTCCAGATTTTCTGAGGAATTGGTGTTATGGTCCAGCGCGCAAATGGACTTTATTGAGTTATCCGATGCGTTTTGCACCGGGTCGTCGATCATGCCACAAAAGAAGAACCCCGATGTACCAGAACTTGTGCGAGGAAAATCCGGACGTGTTGTCGGACACCTGATTGCGCTGATTACGTTAATGAAAGGCCAACCATTGGCATACAATAAAGATAACCAAGAGGACAAAGAGCCGTTGTTCGATACTGTCGATACATTAATCGATTGTCTGCGTGCCTATGCTGACATGATGGCGCACGTTCAGATCAACAAAAGCAAATTGCTGTTAGCGGCAAGCCAGGGATTTTCCACTGCTACCGATCTGGCGGATTACTTGGTACGAAGGAATATCCCGTTCCGCGACGCCCATGAAATAGTCGGTCGGGCAGTTCGTTCAGCAATCGAGAAACAATGCGATCTGGCAGATCTTTCCTTGGCTGAATTAAAGAATTTATCAGATTCGATTGAGAGTGACGTGTTTGATGTGCTGACCTTGGAGGGATCTGTTGCGTCACGCAGCCACTTTGGAGGGACGGCGCCCGTACGGGTTAAAGAAGCCGTTTCAATAGCCCGCGAAACTCTTCGCAAAAATCAATAGGCAATAGCGTGACAGAAGCGGTTAAGTTTTTAGTCGGGGGAACACACGGGAAGCAAATTAACATGAATGCGGCCATGGGTAATCGACATGGCATCGTATCTGGTGCAACCGGAACCGGTAAAACGGTGACCCTACAAATTCTTGCAGAAGCGTATTCGCGGCTTGGCGTGCCGGTTTTCATGGCAGATGTAAAAGGCGATTTATCTGGAATATCCGTGGCCGGTAAAACCAATAAAAAGATCGAAGAACGCATTGCTGAGATTAACATTCCTGGATATCAAAATCGTGCAACTCCAGTGGTGTTTTGGGATATATTTGGCGAATCGGGTCACCCGGTTAGGGCGACGCTATCTGAATTGGGGCCGCTACTGTTGAGTAGTCTGATGGAGTTGAATGATACCCAAACCGGTATTATGTATTCTGCATTCAAGATTGCGGATGACAATGGAATGTTGTTGCTGGATTTGAAGGATTTGCGTTCTATGTTAGCTTGGATTGGGAAAAATAGTCGGGAATTGTCGGGTGAGTATGGAAATTTTTCCGCAGCGAGCATCGGTGCTATTCAGCGACGATTATTGGTTTTGGAGGAGCAAGGGGCGGAGTATTTCTTCGGTGAGCCTGCGCTGAAACTGGAACATTTGATGCAGTCGGATTATTCCGGTAACGGTGTTATCAGTCTTTTGGACGCCAAAGATTTGGTCAACCGGTCCCCCCGACTGTATGCGACCTTTCTCCTTTGGTTATTATCCGAGTTGTTCGAAAATCTTCCCGAACAAGGCGATGCCGATAGACCTAGTTTAGTGCTATTTTTTGACGAAGCTCACTTGTTGTTCGATCGTGCACCCAAACCTTTGTTGGATAAAATTGAACAAGTGGTGCGGCTAATTAGGTCAAAGGGCGTAGGTGTATATTTTATTACACAAAGCCCACTGGATATTCCCGAAGATGTGCTCGGCCAGCTTGGGATGCGCATTCAACATGCACTACGGTCGTACACGCCTAAGGATAAAAAAGCCGTTAAAGCGGTTGCAGAATCGTTTCGTCCCAATCCGGAAATTGACACGGTTCAATGCATTACCGAACTGGGCATAGGTGAGGCCTTGGTTTCGGTGTTGGACGAACAAGGTAGTCCGACGCCGGTTGAACGTATACTAATTCGCCCGCCAGAATCACAAATTGGACCGATTAATGAGTCCGATCGCGACGAACGGCTTAAGCGATCACCGTTGAGCGGTATATATGATCAGGAGGTCGATCGGCAGTCGGCTTATGAAATGCTAAAACAGCGCGCGGAGCAGCAGGAAATTGTGCAAAAGCAGGCCAAATCCGTACCGCGCCGGGCAAAGAAATCGAGTTCTGGACGACAGTCTGTAGGGGAAGCTTTTATAAAGAGCGCCGCACGAAGTATAGGCAGTCAAATTGGTCGACAGTTGTTTCGCGGAATTATGGGTTCTTTACTGGGCAATGGCCGGCGCTAAAATTTTAGTTCTATACAGACAACGTTTATATGTCCGCTAAAATAGGAATCAAATATTCGCATTTGTAAGTATTTCTAATAGATTTAGAACAGCTGTAGGGTCTATGAATTCGATCGCATTGCTAGTTGCTAATATTGTGACATCAACATTGATACAGAGTAGTATCTATACTTTGTAGAGAGGGTTTTGCCAAAGCAAATTAGCTAAAAACAATAATTTTCTTCCTATACCGACCAAGCTTTGAAACCACCTGATACAACCGAGGTATGAAAAATGTCTAAAACCTTAGACTCCATGCTCGCTATTGATATATTGGATGAAATGCCAATTTGCGTGCTATTGCTCGATAATGGTTCCATTTCTTGGGTTAACCGGGCGTTGGCTAAAACCTTGCGCGTCGAAAAGGACACGTTGATTGGACTTGATCGGGATAGTGCGCAAAAATCTGCGTTTGGGGCGTTGTTTGATGATTCGGACCAACTATGTCTAACTCAGGCGAACGAAGAGCAATTGTGGCTGAATCGCCAATGTTATGCGGTGCAGGAGGGTGAGTTGGAAGTTCAAATATTTACCAATGTTACCTATCAGATTCAATTAGAGCGTGAACGCAATAAATTGGCCGCAAATGTACAGGCGTTGGAAACTAAGGACCGGGTTACCGGTTTGTTTAACCGGAAAGCTATTCTGCAGTCGTTGGATACGCAGGTGAGTCGAAGCCGTCGATATAAAAATCCCTTATCCTTGCTGCGCCTGTCTTTGGAATCGTCGGCATCCGGTGAAGAATTGACCGAGATTGTTAAAGGGATTAGTCAAGCACTCAAGGACCAGCTTAGATGGGCGGACCAAATCGGCATGCTAGACAACGTAACGTTTCTGATCATACTCCCGGAAACATCGTTGTCGAATGCCAAAGAACTGGCGACCAAGTTAGCCAATGACAGAACCGCGCTGAGTGATAATACGTCAATCTGGAATATCAAGGTCGGCGCTGCCACTTGGCAAAAAGGTGATGATCCGCATAAATTACTGAATCGTTTACAAGTAGACCAGGAATTAAACGTCATTGCTTTGTTGTCTTAGATGCTATCTTAATAAAATTGTATAGAATTGAAATTTGGCTGACCGGATATATGCTGGATAATCACTGCCTTATATGTGAGCACCGTGCGATAGTATCGTAGCAATAATTGGGTGCATGGTTGTTTGAATCTAATGCAACGCCGGGGAAGCTTTTGTGTATCTGCGATGTTTAAGTTGTTTGATTAGCTTGAAGTCAAGGAACGGAAACCATTAAACCTAAGTCGTTAAAACCGATCAAGCTCGGTGCACCGGGTGATGAGATTGGCAAAAAGGATCTGAATACGGTTAAACGCCGTTTTTTAAATCTACACAAGCTTCGCCTAAGGCGTGTTCAGCAGTTTCTGCAACCCGACCAGCGGATTTTTTTAGAACTACTGCCGTTGCTGTTTCACCGCAATACTCCGGCGTTGCCGGGATTTGTATCGTCCGATACACCTGCAGGAATTAGAGATTATGCACCCAGCAAATCCGCTATATCCGCCGCAAAGAGTTTATCCAAATCGTTCGTCTACAAAAGGCGTGCGCTAAAACATTACCCTATTGATGCGATCTATCTTATGGGTAGCGTAGGCAATATTGATTATTCGAATAAAAGCGATATTGATATATGGCTGTGTTATCAAAGTGATATAGATCTAGATTTTTTCGATGAATTACAGGAAAAGGTTGATTCTGTTGAAAAATGGGCAGAGTCTTTGCGTCTAGATGCGTGCTTTTTTCTATTCGATACAGCGGGTTTTCATCAACTAAAAAGTATTGCGCTCTCCAGAGAACTGAATAGTGGTGTGCAACATCATTTATTGCTGGAAGAATTCTACCGTACGGGTTTGCATCTTGCTGGCAAAGTCCCCGCGTGGTGGTTGGTTCCACCCGAGCAGGAGCATGACTATGAAACCTATGTCACGCATCTAAAAGATAAGCGTTTTGTTGATGAACACGAAGTTATAGATTTTGGCAGCTTGAATAATGTCCAGCCCGATGAATTTTTGAACGCGGGAGCATGGCAGCTCTATAAGTCGATTTCATCTCCGTATCAAAATTTGCTCAAACTTTTACTGATTGAAGCCTACGCCAAAGAGTTGCCGCACCCTGTATGGCTTTGCTTGATAGTTAAAAAAGCAATTTTTGAGGGATCCGTCGATGTAAACCAATTGGATTCTTACATGCTGACGTTGGCCAAGGTTGAAAATTTTTTGGGTGATAGCCAAGACATTAACCGTTTGAACCTGATCAGGTCCATTTTCTATATCAAGATAAATAAGTTGCTGTCTGAGAACACCCGGTATGCGCCGCGCCAATATCGCAGGGAAATGCTACGAACCATGGTTACGCGTTGGGGATGGAGTGGTCGGTATTTGGCGGAATTGGACAACCACGCTAAATGGAAATATCAACGGGTATCTCAAGAACTACAATTAATTGGCAAAGAACTTGTTCGAAGCTATCAATCTTTGAGTCAGTTTGCTTCTGAGTATGCACACTCCGGGCAATCCGAAAAAGGGCTGCTTAAACTTGTAGGGCGAAAATTGAATGCGTCCATGGAACGCAAGCCCGGTAAGATTGATACTATATTTACCGCTAAGACATTTCAACTTGAAGAGCAAGCCCTGACTTTAAGACCGATCGACTTGGCTGATGACGAAAAAGGATGGGGCCTATACATTGGTTATTTAAAAGCTACTGAGATCCAGCCACCGCTATTAACAAAGTCCCGTAACATTCTGGAGATCCTAGCATGGGCGACTTTAAATGGACTTTACAAAAAACAAACCCACATCTTTTTTGAAGCGGAAGATGACGCGGTCAAGCTCAGGGAAGTCCAAGCGATGCTGCGAGACTTAAGCCGCTTTTTTCTCGATCGCATAGTGTCTGAAGATTCGCTCGATTTGTATCGTGAACCCTCTTATAACCTAAGCTCAGTACTATTCGTAAATGTGGGTGTTGACCCAATGGATGGCGGTGCTGACGGTTTGCAGATTGCCAGCAATCGGTCCGATGCGCTTAGCTACAGTTCATTGCGGACGAACCTTGTATTGAAGGTGGATTCCGTGGTGATATCCTCGTGGCAAGAAGTATTATTACGGAGTTATACCGGGTTGCATGGATTGCTCGATTGCTTGGTTGAATTTATTAACCATGCGCCTACAGCACAAAAACCTCCTAAGGTTGCATGTTTCAGCTACGGATCTACACGTTGTAGTAGCATCGCTAGCAGGGTAAACCAGCTTTATAAGCAGCTCTCATCCAGATTCTCCATAGCTTCCGGTTCGTTACGCTTACGTTATGTTCTTCGCGGTGCTAATCGGTTCTATATAGTTCACAACCACAATGTTTCGTTGAGCTATTTGGAAGTGGCTAACAAGGCTCAACTATTATTGGAACTCTCTCAATCGCAGCCAGTTTATAGCCGAATAAAGTTTGATTCCGAAGCGCTAGATGATTCGCCGTTACCGTTGATTTTCGATCATCATCGTCCTGGTAAAATTCAGGTTTTCTTTCGCAAACGCCGCAAGAAAACAGATATCTACATTCTTGATGAGCGGGGTTCCTTGTTCAACGAAACTAGGGCGACGATTAACCTTAAACCATTGGCGGAGCCGTTCTTTTATTTTTTGTTTTCGACAGTAAATCGGCACATGCTCAGCTTCGATCCTTCGATTGAGTATTTTTTTGTAGAAAAAGAGCCAAACGAACCATTTGAATTAAAATCGATAAACCTTGATTTGAAACCCGAGGCAGACGCATTGACCGTCCGTGTTGTTGGACATGGACACAATCTAGACCAAACTGACTATACAATATACTGTGACGCTCAAGAATTTTCGTCAATGGAATATGGGCAGGGATTATTCGAGGAGGTTGCTCAACATATCGTTGGTTTACGGCATAGTATGAATAATTACCCAGTTTACATCACAGATATCGATGTACCTCATACAATTCTAGGCGTTAGTGGACCGTCTGAACTTCAAACCGTACACTTTTTAAAATATAAACAAAAAATAGAATCGCGCCTTAACGAATACGTTATTGCGTGAGTGTTAAGTGAAAAAGCTATAGTGGGTATCAGCCTAGAGCTTTGTAAATATTACCTCGGCGGAGTGCTAGAAAAACCCTTCGGTATTGAACGAATATTCTACGTATACTATTTTCTACAATCGACTAAAATGTATCCGGTAGAGTAGTCGTTTCAACCGTTTACCGGAAGTTGACAAAATTTATTATAGTTACGCCAATAGCTATAAAAAAATGACAATTGTTCAAATACTTGAGGCACCCTAAGCCGACCAAATTGGGTCGGGGCATGCTAGAAAATGTTAATAGGGTTATGTTTATGCGTTGCATGCAAGTGCTCGTAATTTTGAAGTAGATATAGCCTTATAAGCCTATAGCCATTGGTTTGGCGAGGTAGTTTTTATGGAGTATTTTGATGGGAGTAGTTAAAAAATTACTAAAAAACTGGCGATATGGAGATGATGTTGTCGTAGTTTCAGGGTTACCCCGGTCTGGAACGTCAATGTTGATGAATATGATGGAATCTGGCGGTTTAACGGTTGTAACAGACAAAGTGCGCGAGTCGGATACGGACAATCCAAAAGGTTATTTTGAAGACGAGCGGGTGAAAGATCTTGAAAATGATCCGGATAAATCTTGGGTACGAGATGTTAGAGGTAAAACGATAAAGGTAATTTCGCATTTGTTAAAAGAACTTCCCGAGGAAAATTTTTACAAAGTGATCTTGATACGACGGAACTTAGATGAGATTGTTGCCTCTCAGAATATTATGCTAGATCGTCGGCAAGAGCCAAATCCGATTAGTGATGAGAAAGCGATTCAGGTTTATCGTAATCATATGATTGATACCAAGGTCTTTCTAAGGCGTAAACCAAATTACGATCTTTTGGAATTGCACTATCACAATGTCATAGCGGACCCTATCGAGTCGGCCAAAAAAGTTGATGAATTTCTAGGTGGTGGATTGTCCATTGAATCTATGGCCAAGGTCGTCGATCCAAGTCTTTATCGCAACCGAACGGTTACCGAAAATTAATAAATAGGGATGATCGTTTTCATCGGTGTTTTGCGATGATTATTAGCTAGTTGTAGTAACGAATTCAACACATCCACAATGGGGATAGATTTTTCTATGCAACGGAAAAAGATTTTAAAAAATCGCAAGTCAATAACAATCTGTGTCATTTGTCTAATCCTAATCTTACCGACTGCAGCCCACGCTTACGTCGGACCCGGCGCCGGTTTCGCATTTATTGGTTCGTTTATGGCCTTGTTTGCCGCGCTAATTGCGGGGATTGGGTCATTGTTGATTTGGCCAATACGCTTTGTAATTCGATCAATACGACGCCGCAAAGTGTTGGGTAATTCGAAATTAAAGAGGATGGTTATATTGGGCTTGGACGGGCTTGATCCTAAATTGGTTGATCAATGGATGGCTGACGGCCAATTGCCGAACTTAAAGACGCTGTCCGAGCAGGGTAGTTATTCAAGACTTAGAACGACATACCCTTCCATTTCTCCAGTTGCGTGGTCCTCTTTTATGACCGGAGTCGATCCTTCGCGACATAATATATTCGATTTTTTGAACCGGGATACACGGACCTATAAACCCAAGCTGTCAAGTTCCGAAGTTGGGGCAAGCTCTAGAACTATTCAGGTGGGTGAATGGGTCATTCCGGTGGGTAAACCATTAATCCGAAATATGCGGAAAAGCCGCGCGTTTTGGAATATTTTGGGTGATTATGGGGTCCCGTCGAACATTTTAAGAGTGCCTTTGACATTCCCCCCGGAAAAATTTGCAGGTGCACTCTTGTCGGCGATGTGCGTACCCGATTTACGGGGAACCCAAGGTTCATTTACCTATTATACGACTAACGCCGCTGAAGCAGGTCAAAGTACTGATTCTGGTGATGAAGACGGTCACAGCGATGAGGCGCCGGAGGTAACCGGTGGTGAACGATGCTTGGTCGCATTCGAAAATGGAAGTTTCGATGCTGTTTTACCGGGGCCTGATAACTCCATGCGAAAAGATTCCGCGCCCATGGAAATTCCATTTTCGGTAAAGGTAGATAATGATGCTAGAGAAGGCGTTTTGAAAATTGGTGGAAAACAATACCGACTGAAAGAAAAAGAATATTCTCCGTGGATACAACTCGCTTTTAAGCCAGCGCCCGGTATAAAGGTTCACGGTATTGCGCGATTTTATATTACCAAAATGGAACCCGATTTTGGGTTGTACGTCACACCACTCAATATCGATCCTGGAAAGCCGGCGTTACCGATTTCCTGGCCATCCTATTATTCAATCTACTTATCAAAGTTGATTGGTGAATTTGCGACATTGGGTCTGGCCGAAGACACCTGGGCCTTGAACGAACGGGTGATCGATGAGGAGGCCTTTTTGCAACAGACGTTGGAATTGCATTCGGAACGCGAAAAAATGTTTTTCAATGCGTTGGAGAAATCGCGGGAGGGCGTGGTTGCATGTGTATTTGACGGAACCGATCGGTTACAGCATATGTTTTTTAGGTATTTGGATGACAAACACCCAGCGAACAAGGGCAAGGATATCGAAAAATACAAAGATACGATTTTAGAAATGTATCGCAGGGCTGACGATATGGTGGGGCGGATTATGGCGCAATTGGGGCCAGAAGAACATTTTATGGTGATTTCCGATCATGGATTCGAATCATTTCGTCGCGGGGTAAACGTTAATACGTGGTTACTTCAGAATGGACACTTGAGCCTGAAAGAAGGCAAGACCACTAGCGATGAGTGGTTTGAGAGCGTTGATTGGGAGCGTACAAATGCGTATGCATTCGGCTTAGGCGGGATATATATAAACCGCGAGGGGCGCGAGGGAAAAGGCATTGTATTGGAGCAGGATGTTGACCACGTGAAGCAATCAATAATTCAGGGGCTATCAGGGCTATATGACGATGAATACGGTGATACTGCAGTCAATGATGTATTTGATAATGCTGCGTTACACCCGAGTGGGCCATATCGTGACAATGGTCCCGATCTGATTGTTGGATATAACAGAGGATATCGTGCGTCCTGGGGAGGAGCGGTTGGACGAGTTGCGGCCAAGGTGTTGTCAGACAATACCAAATCTTGGAGTGGAGACCACTGTATCGATCCCAGATTGGTTCCGGGCGTTCTGTTTTCTAATCGAAAAATATCGTCTGAGGATCCGGGAATTGGAGATCTAGCACCGACAATTCTTACCCAGTTTGGAGTCGAAGTACCCAATCATATGACCGGAAAGGTACTTAGTGTTGATAATCCTTCCAAAGTAACGGAACAGGCTGCGGCATGAAGTTTGGAAGTGCGGCGATAGGATTGCTCTTAGGCTTGGTGTACTCCACTGGTTTTGCCGCAGTTGAGGCCCAGTCTTCCCCAAAGTCAACCCGGATGATCTTGCTGGGTATAGATGGAATGGATCCTGAAATGCTACAGCGGTTCATGGATGAAGGTGCGATGCCCAACTTTAAACGGTTGGCGGGTCAGGGCGGATTCATGCAGTTGAATACTAGCGTGCCTCCGCAGAGTCCCGTGGCATGGTCAAATTTGATTACTGGAATGGATTCGGGTGGCCATGGAATATTCGATTTTATTGCATTGGACCGTAAGTCGATGCTGCCTTATCTTTCTACATCAAAGACCGAGCAAGCCGATAGCGAACCACTGGCAGTCGGAAAGTGGCGTATTCCTTTGGCATCGGGGAAAACATTACAGATGCGGGATGGGACGGCATTTTGGGAAGTACTTGAAGAACGTGGGGTTAAAACGACGATGTTCCGTATTCCGGCCAATTATCCGCCAGTCGAGACTAGCGGAAAAGCAATATCGGGTATGGGGACCCCTGATATGCGTGGTAGCTCAGGTACATTTACTTTCTACACGAATGATCCTTCGTACAAAGCCGGAACGGTTTCCGGCGGAGAAATTTATCGAGTACGTTTGCGCAGCAATACCGTAACAACGTCAATTTCAGGGCCACCGAACCCATTTTTAGCAGAAAGTCCCATGGCTAAGGCGAACCTGAAGATCCACGTTGATCCGGAAAATCCAGTAGCGATGCTTCGTGTTGAAGATCAGAAAGTATTGCTCAATGTTGGAGAATGGAGCGACTGGGTTAAGGTCGAATTCGATCTAGTGCCCGGTCTGGTTAGTGTTTCCGGTATGGTTCGTTTTTTGTTAAAGGCCACTGCACCGCATTTTGCGCTATATGCCAGCCCCGTCAATATTGATCCGCGAGACCCGGCTCAGCCTATTGCGGTACCTAGCGAATATGCCTTCGAACTTGCTGAAGCAGCGGGGCCCTTTTATACACAGGAAATGCCAGAGGATACTAAGGCGTTGTCTGCCCATATTCTTTCCCCACGAGAGTTCCTGACCCAATCAAAATTAGTTCTTGATGAACGTAAAAGGTTATTGAAACGAGAACTGGCGCGATTCAAAGCCGTACAAGGTTCGGCGCTTTTGTTTTTTTATTTTAGCAGCGTGGATCAACGTAATCACATGCTTGCCCGGCAAATGGACCCCAGTCACCCATTTCACGAAAAAGATACCCCCAAAGATTTAGCCATGGCTATGAAAAACACTTATCTGGAGATGGATAATATTTTGGGCTCGGTTATGGATGAAGTGGGGCAAGACGAGTCATTGGTCGTTATGTCAGATCATGGGTTTGCGCCTTTTCGGCGGCAGGCAAATTTGAATACATGGTTGGAGCAACAGGGGTATCTAGTACTCAAAGATCCGGCAAAACGAGATCAATATGAATGGTTATTGGGAATCGATTGGAAAAAAACCAAGGCTTTTGCGATCGGATTGAATTCTTTATATTTGAACGTACAGGGTCGGGAACGTTTTGGAGTGGTTCCGCCTAGTGAACGTCAAGTCTTGGCACGAGAGATCGCAGACAAATTGAGGGAATGGAAAGATGGTCCCGACGGCGTCTTGGTAGTGACCCAACCGTTATTGCGCGAAGAAATATATAACGGACCGCATGTTGAGGAAGCGCCTGATATATTGGTGGGTTATGCGCGCGGTTATCGGGCTTCGTGGGCCACGACGTCGGGTAAAATTCCAACCGAATTGATAGAGGATAACATCGAAGAATGGAGTGGGGATCACTGCATGGATTCGAGGACTGTACCGGGGATTTTGCTGTCGAATAAAATATTGGATACGAAAACCTCGGCCGATCTTAAAGATCTTACCGTGAGTATCCTGCATCGATTCGGAATTGCACCGCCATCACAAATGAAAGGCCATTCGGTTTTTGTTTCTGAGGCCAAAAATTATAATTGATTATAGTGTTAACCGCATTCTGGCATGTCATTCATTGATTGCCAGGGTCCATAAATCTGCGATAGATAGGAGTAAGCAATGTTTGGTGGTCACAAAGTAAAAATTGAAAATGAACTTTGGGAGAAAATTTCGAAATATTCGGAGATGTCTGGATATTCTTCGCCCGAAGAATTTGTGTTGCATGCATTAGAGAAAGAAATGGCGATTTTGGAAGAAGCCGATTCGGATGAAGAGATTAAAAAGAAGTTGCGAGGACTGGGTTATATCAGTTAAGTAATTTTAGATTATGTGGTCAACTCTAAATCAATTTTCAAACTTTTTGTTTGATTTATTACTCTGGCCGTTCAGCGGGTTATCTCCGGAATGGCAAATTTTCGTACTCGCGGTTCCGGCAACGATAATGAGTCTGCTGGTTTTTAAATACAGTTCGAATCAAGAGGGAATTCAGCTTAATAAAGACAAAATAAAAGCCTATTTACTTGAAATGCGTTTATTCAAGGATGACCTTGGTGTAACTTTGGGGGCGGAAAAGAAGATTCTTCGCCATACCGCAGCGTATTTGGGGTATGCCCTGCTGCCCATGGCGGTGATGATCATTCCATTTATTCTTATTCTGGTCCAGGTTGAAAGTAGATTTGCATTTAAAAGCTTGGATATAGGTAAACAGCTCATTCTTTCCGTGACTGTAGATTCGGAGATACCGATTTACGATGTCAAATCGATATTGGAACTTCCAGACGGCCTAGTCAAGACAACACCGGCGATGAGAATTGACGATAGCAAGGAAATTTTGTGGCGTATTCGTGCTGAGAAAGCTGGAACCTATCAGGCGGTCGTAACCATCGATGACCAATCGATAGAAAAGCAATTGGTCATCGACCAAGGGGCATTACCCCTGTCGCCGACGGTTTATAGAGCCAATGATATACGCAGTATAGGGTACCCGATTGAGCCTACTCTGGATGCAAATTTGACGGTTTCCGAAATTGAAGTAACCTATCCTAGAGCGCGAGCTGAATTTGCAGGACTGTCTAGCGCATCCTGGTTGCTGGTTCTGTATACGTTGATTTTGGGCTTTGTGATGCGAGGATTTTTCGGAGTGACTTTTTAGTAATTATTTGCTACAGAAAAATTGTAGCCATTTGATCGAACGGCTCTTTGCAGTATTATTGCCCGCGATAAAACGATTTATGCTAATCGGAAACTCGTAATAAATACGCATTGATTTAGCGCATATATCCCAAGGATTTTAAAGATTCTCGGGTTTGTTGATCGATTTCTATTTCCGCACTATCCCCATGTTTGTAGTGTTGTTGAAGCACTTCACATTGGCTATTTAGTGTACCTAAAATTTTTCTGGCGTTTATCGCAGATTCTTCTAAGCTGGATATCCTGTTTTTAGTTTCTCCGGGGTCATTATCTAGTTCGTATAGTTCTTCCCGCCCAGTATATAAAAAGCGAATATATTTTTTGTCGTCGAAAATGATCGATTCGCCATTTTCACCTAGATATATTCCAGTACTATAGATCGGTTCTGGTTGTACGGTCATGTCTTGATTCCAGTATGGGGTCAAGGAACCCGCGGTAAATAACGATGAATCGTAGGGAACACCGGTCAGATCAAGGATGGTAGGAGTAATAGCGGTTGTTTGTACTTGCGATTTTACCGAACCCTTTTTTGTCGACCCAGGAAGTTTGATGGTTAGCGGTACAGCCAGGAGTTCGTTATACAGAGAATGACCATGATCCATGCCGAAGTGTTCCATAAATTCTTCGCCGTGATCGCTGCTCATTACGACCAAGGTTTCATCATAGATGCCCAATTCTTTCATTCGATCGAGTAATTTTCCGATCCGGTCGTCTACGTAACGTACTTCGCTCAAGTACAACTGTTTGACCCACTCGACTTCGTCGGAATCGAAAATCCAGCTAGACGAACCCGCAGGATTGGCATGGTGCCAGTAGGAGGTCCCAAACCGAGGGTGCGGAGTTGCTTTCGGTAAAAAACCTTTTGGCGGCATGTATGGGATGTGCGGGTCAAAATAGTGCACCCATAGGAAAAAATCTTCATCCTTATGGGTTTGCAGCCAATTTAGGGCATTAGTCGTTATATCATCAGTAGTTGCATTTTTGCCGGTTTCGAACGGATACAATTTGGCAAGCAGTTTCATTCCGATAGTATCTAGGCGGTTTTTTCTGGGTAGAAAAATATCATCGGAAATGCCTTTTTGAAGTCCCTTCCCTTCCGGTTTAGACGACAGAAAAAAATTGTACCCGACGCTGCCTGTTGTATACCCGACAGCGCTGAGTCTTTCCGACAAAAGTGGAAAATTTTCCGGAACGACGCCGTAAAAATCTACAGATTGATGCACGCACGGAGAAAGTCCCGTCATAATTGAAACCATTGCGGGTTTGGTCCACGGAGCAGGGCTAAAAGCTTGGTTGAAAACAATCGAATCTGCAGCGAGAAAATCTAGATTCGGCGTTGGGACTTTGCCCTGGTAAGACGAAATTGCATCACGCCGCAGGGTGTCAATTGTCAATAATAAAACTTTTCGAATTTTTTTGGACGAATTTTCCCCCTTGTACTCGGTTTGGATGATCGACGTGGCGCTTGTCAGATAATAAAGTCCTATTGCAGTGAATACGGCGACCAGGCTGTACACAATCTTAATCTGAATATTCAGCTGATTAGCGTGCCTTAAATACCAGGTGGTTGCGCCAATGCTGAATACAACTGCCAACCCAGTAACCCTTAGGCCGATTTTGCCGGTACCGAGAACAATTTCTTCTAAGGCTAACAGGAAGATGCCTAAGATCAGAAAGAAACCTAAAATAATAACGCGAGCGGCGATGTTTCTATGGCCAGAATCGTAAATAAGTTTCGTGATGAAATAGCTCGAAATGAACAACACCGTAAACCAGATGCTTAATAGTAAAATCGCCAGCACTGATGCGCGGGTTGGATAGGCTTGGTAAAACGCAATAAGCTTGTCAAAGCTTATTAAACCAGTAGAGTACAAAATTATTGACAGGCCCAACGACAAGGCTAAAGCGATAGCGCTTGGCACGGTTTGCAATTTCAGTAATCGCATTATCGGTATAATGCCTAGCCATATTGCCCCGTATATTGTCCAATACAGAATACTGGCTAACAATATGGATACCGGGAGCGTCCACGGTAATGTTAGTGTGGTTTCTCCCAAAATGGATGCAATAAAAAATTCCAGAACAGCAACCATTACCCCTGAAGCAATGCAGACCAATAAGACAGGTTTGGTAATAACGCTTTGGGTCTTGTTATCAGTATTCATTGAGCATAATTAGCTTGTATCGACCTCAAGAAATGGGATCGAGCGGGCGATTCAAAAGTTATGTTGGAGACTATCTGATCAAAAATTTCTTTATTAAAATAAAAGCTACGACGGTAGCGGTTTCGACCTAACCACAACCTGATTCAATTTTAGCCAGCTAGTCTCGGAATGTAAGACGAATAGTGGAAATTTTAGTACGAAAAGAAATTTTAACACTGCTAACCAGAGAAGATATAGGTATTGACAAACTGTTACCTTCGAAGTGCCGGAAGGATTTTAATTCAATTTATTTCCAATACGACGAGTCGATCCTGACGACGCTGATTAGATTTTTACTCGCCTATTACAGCATCGAAAAAATCCTGATACTCTACTCTGACTACTTGCCTACAGATAATTCGTTAATAAAGTAAATGAATCGGCGTAAATTTGCTCAGTCCCTGGCAGTATCCATAGCAGGTCTAGGGTTAAACAGTTGCCATTATGAGCCCCGGTTACAAACAACCGAAATCACAATTTTCGATAAAACGGCGGCGGCGCGAGAACTTTCCGAACATCGACTATCCAAAATTGAGTCTCGAATATTGTCTAACAAATACGTCCGCCCGGTGGGCCGAAACGCAAGAAATATATCGGTTGGTCAGGGTGGCCTCAGAAAAATACACATTCTAACTACAGATAAAGGCGTCAAAGGGTGGGCTCAGTCATATTGGCCTGATGAGTCCTTGCAGAAATTTGTAGGAATTCCGGTGGCCGAGTTGTTCGATATAGAAACTGGCACGTTGAATCATGCGATTCAACTAGACCAGCCGATGTATGATCTTGTTGGCAATATTCTCAATTTACCGGTTTATACTTTGCTTGGGGAACAAGGACCACGAGGGATACCAATTTACAGTGGTGAAAATTATTTTGACGATTTGGAATTTGAAGACAAATCTTTGGGGATCGCAAGGGTCAATGCGGGTTGCCAACAAGATTACGATTTAGGATATCGGGCTTTCAAACTCAAGATAGGCCGCGGATACAAATGGATGCCCCGGTTGGAAGGAATCCAAAGGGATATAGAAGTAACCTTGGCCGTTCGCGAACAATTTCCGAATTGTAAAATACTTGTGGATGCGAATAACGGATATGCCGTTCAGGATTTATTGACTTATCTCACTGCGGTAAAGGATTGTGAATTATTTTGGATAGAAGAACCGTTCCAGGAAGGTAGGGAGGGACTATTACGGTTGCGCGAGCACATGTACAAGATCGGTTGTAATGCATTGATTGCCGATGGCGAAGGTCGAATCGATAAAGGAGAGGGAGAGTTGATGCCCGGTTTCGGTTACTTCACAAAACGTCATATCGAACTATTGTTTTCCTTGGCCTCCGAACAACTGATCGATGTATTCCTATTGGATCTGAATTTGGTCGGGTTTACCAATTGGCGGCGAATAATGCCGATGCTTCAGCAAGAGAATATCCTTGCTTCACCGCATACTTGGGCCTCATCTCTTCGTACTTTTTATGCCGCTCAATTGGGTGCCGGGGTTGGTAATATGATTATGGTTGAAGGCATTCCTGGTAGCGTAGAACATGTCGATTTCTCGGCTTATAGATTGGCGGGTGAAGTTATGGAGCTTTCAGATGCGCCAGGGTTCGGTTTGTCACTTGATGTCCAATAACCTATATTCGCCAAGAGCAACAGGTTTACGCCTATATAGTTTCTTATTATCAAAAATGTTTGGTAGAGTCATTCTCAGTGTTTTGTTTCTTTGCACCAGTTGTATCTTCATCTATGTCTCCGCTGTTGATCTCCTGGAATTACCTTCACCTAAAGCCTCTCGGATAGTGTTGCTTGGTACCGGGACACCGAATGCGGACCCGCATCGGTCGGGGCCATCTGTTGCCGTTGTCGTCAACGGTAAACCTTATATCGTGGATTTTGGACCAGGCATAGTGCGCCGGGCTGCTGCAGCATCCGATAATGGGATATTTGAACTTCGAGCGCGTAATCTGAAAACTGCATTTTTGACTCATTTACATTCTGACCATACCGTTGGGTATCCTGATCTTATTTTTTCTCCTTGGGTGTTGGGTAGAGATTCGCCATTACAAGTCTACGGACCAAAAGGGTTGAAGGATATGACCGAACATATACTCTCCGCGTACAAAGAAGATATTAAAATTAGGACAGAAGGACTGGAGCAGGCCAACCAAATAGGGTTTCGCGTCGAGGTGCATGAAATTGAAGCGGGTGAGGTTTTTGAGGATGAGAATATTAGTGTAAATGCCTTTTCGGTAAGCCATGGATCGTGGCCCCAGGCATTCGGTTTTAGATTTAATACACCAGACAGGAGCATTGTTTTTTCCGGGGATTGTAGGCCTAGTCAATCTATCATTGAAAATTGTTCGGGTTGTGACGTGTTAATACATGAGGTTTACTCTGCTGCAGAACTTGAACGTTGGAAAAACCGTAGTCCTAACTGGGCGAAATATATGAAAAATTTCCATACCTCAACGATTGAGCTCGCTAAAATCGCTGCCCTAGCAAAGCCTAAATTGCTGATTTTGTATCACCAAGTTACCACTATTCCGGACGAAAAGTTGTTGTCGGAAATTCGTGCGTTGTATTCAGGCAGAGTCGTTTCGGGAAAAGACCTCGAAGTGTATTGATAGCGTTCGGTTCCGATACTTTCCAGCTATTGGTTAGGCAGATTTCAAGGTGTTTGCAGCCTACAGTGCATTCAAGCTCTAACTTTTATTATTGGATATAACCCAATGCTTTTAGACGCCTCAAAACTTCAGGGTTAAAATCGCCATTGTTTTGGGGGTCGCTAATTCGGCGCGTACTATTAAGCCATCCAGAAAACAGACCTTTAAGACGCTCCGCATCCGCGACGCGGATTTCGGATAAATCGGTCAATTCGTTTGGATCCTCCTGAAGATCGTATAATTCCAGTTTGCCGGTTGTCGATTGAATAAATTTGAGTGGGAGGGGGTTTTCGAGAAGCTGAGATAATTTGCCGATAATCCAGGGGAGTATCCTCCAGTATGACAACAAGCTGGTCAACGCGCTGATTAGAATAATCAACGTTAAAGCGCGTAAGCCCAGAATATAACTGTTAGCTGTTTCTGTCTCGACGAACGGCAGTTCGCCACCACCGAGATAGCCGAAAACCAGAGTTGTGCCAGCGATTGTAGCGTTCTCCAGCGTTGAGACGGTATCGTTTAAAAGAAGGAGAAATTTTTGGAACCATTCAACATGCAATAATAATGTTGCTAGTACCAGTTGTAGCACTATACCGATTATTAAGGGTCTAAAATCTATCGGCTTACGCTGTTCGCTCAATGTCCATGCGATCAGTGGAAATGCGATGAGTCCTAACAGACTTTGTAACTTTGACAGATATTCCATGTTTGTATAGCGGATTAACTTCGGATGTATTTGATATAGTATCGAAATTTGATACCGTTGCAGTATTTGAAAATTACCGCGCAGGAGGGCGAGGGCCAAGGCCCCGCATGTCGGGACTGAATTGGCCTCGGTTTGCCAAGAATTTTAAAGGTTATCCTTATGAAAGCACACCACACATTGAAAATGGCAGCAAGCTATGGAGTGTTATTTTTGTTTCTTGTTGGAATAACGATCTATATGTCTGCAAATGGTGTTATAACCGTCAATGTCGCGGTGCTTATTTTGATCGCTTTGCTCGGGATGTATATCGGATTTGGCGTATTAATCGCGGTTTATCGCTTGGTCAATAAACTTTAAATTGGTTTAGGTGTAGGTTGTTGATGTTACATGTTTTGTAATATTGTCATATTAAATTGAATGTAGATTGGCATAAGCAACCATCAACCATTTAACGCCTGATTTTTCAAAATTTATCTGCACCCTGGCCTGCCCACCATCACCTTCATTTTGCAATACGACACCTTCTCCGAATTTCGCGTGTTGTACGCGTTGCCCTAATTTCAAGCCCGATTCAGAGTATTCTGACGTCGACGAATTAGCGACCGGCCGCGTAATCTTACTGCGAAGCCTAACTTCTTGCATCTGCGCGGCCGGAATTTCGCGCAAAAATCTCGAAGCACGGGGGAAGGTTTCTCGGCCGTAAAGCCTACGTGATTCGGCGTAGACTAGATTGAGTTTTTGCATGGCTCGGGTCATGCCTACATAACACAGCCTGCGCTCTTCTTCCAGGCGTCCTATGTCTTCCAGCGAACGTTGTCCGGGGAATAGTCCTTCTTCCATACCCACCATAAATACCAATGGAAATTCCAGACCTTTCGCCGAATGCAGAGTCATTAGTTGAACGCAGGCCTCGAAACTGTCGCCTTGGGTTTCACCGGATTCCAGCGCGGCGTGCGCCAAAAACAAATCTCGGTCACTTAAGTTTTCTTCGTTGTCACCGTCGAATTCGAATTGCCGCGCTGCGTTAACCAGTTCCTTCAGATTTTCTACGCGGGCCTCAGCCTTTTCACTTTTTTCCTTTTCGTAATGGTCGATCAAACCGCTCTGTTCTACGGTCAACTGTGTTTGGTTGGCTAGAGATTGATCCGCGCATTGATCCGATATTTGGTCTATCAACGCTAAAAATCGTGCTAGTGCATTAGCGGCCCGTGCA
The DNA here is from genome assembly GCA_964619885.1 of uncultured Methylococcaceae bacterium. Classification (GTDB taxonomy): domain Bacteria; phylum Pseudomonadota; class Gammaproteobacteria; order Methylococcales; family UBA1147; genus CAZUGA01. Next base: position 17,616 of record CAZUGA010000029.1, on the reverse strand, counting down.
GTCAGACTCTGTTCTGTCAGCAAATTGGATGCAGCTTGCCACAAAGGGATCTGCTGTTGGCGTGCCATATTTCGCACCAAATCCATTGTGCGTGTTCCGATACCACGGGTCGGTACGTTTGCCACGCGTTCGAATGAAGTATCGTCAGCCCGGTTGGCTAACAACCGCATATAGGCGAGTGCGTTTTTAATCTCTGCGCGATCGAAAAAGCGTAATCCACCATAAACCTGATACGGAACTCCACTGGCGATTAATTTTTCTTCGAATACGCGTGATTGAGCGTTAGATCGATATAAAATTGCCACATCGGCACAGGAGTTACCTTCATTACTCCATTGACGAATCCTCTCAATGACATAGTTGGCTTCGTCCAATTCGTTGAAGGCTGCATACAGGTCGATTGGCTCGCCGTCACCGTCTTGGGTCCACAACTGCTTGCCCAAACGGCCGTCATTTTTATCGATCAACGCGTTAGCTGCAGTTAAAATGTTACCAGTTGATCGGTAATTTTGTTCCAATCTTACCAAGCTGTGATTAGGAAAATCTTTTCTAAAGCTATATAAGTTTTCGACTTTTGCGCCACGCCAACCGTAAATGGATTGATCATCATCGCCTACGACAAATAAATTTTCGCGAATTCCCGCCAATAACTGTAACCAAGCGTATTGAATCGTGTTCGTGTCCTGAAACTCATCCACCAATATATGCTGAAAACGGTTCTGGTAATGATCCAATAGTGCAATGTTATCGCGTATGATTTCATGAGCCCGCAGCAATAGTTCGGCAAAATCGACCAAGCCTGATCGTTGACAAATTTCTTCGTAGGCTAAATAAACACGTAGCATTTGGCGTTGATAGGGATCAGCGGTTTCAACCAGGTGTTTCGCGCGCCGCCCTTCGTCCTTTTGTTGATTGATATACCATTGTATTTGCCGCGGGGGCCAGCGTGATTCGTCCAAATTAAGTGACGCCAGTACGCGTTTAATCACGCGGAATTGATCATCGGAGTCTAGAATCTGGAAGGTGTCCGGCAACCCCGCTTCGTCAAAATGGCGCCGTAGTATGCGGTGAGCGAGTCCGTGAAATGTTCCGATCCACGTGCCTTGGGCGGATTGTGCCAGCAACGATTCGACGCGCCCGCGCATTTCCGTTGCGGCTTTATTGGTAAAGGTGACGGCCAGAATTCCGAATGGCGATACAGATTTGACTTGTATCAGCCAGGCGATACGGTGTACCAAGACGCGAGTTTTGCCGCTTCCTGCCCCAGCCAATACCAATACGGAAGTGGAGTCAGTGGTTACTGCATCTCGCTGAGGCTCATTTAGCCCTTCTATTATTGATGTGACATCCATCAGGTTATTTTAACTGAACTGCCAAGTAAGTAATGGAACTTTTATGCGGCTTTGTCAGATGAAAGGAATTTAACTACGATCGCCAAACCGCGATATCAAGAATATTTGGGTTAATTACCAGAGCGCTTACAGAACTCCGCCAATGAAACTTGCAGAAATTCAAATTACCCTGCAAAATCAGTTGCTCACTAGAGGAGGGTATGCTATGAGTTTTGATATAAAAAAAGCAATTAAATTTGAAAAGAATGTTGGCAAAAAAGATCAGCAAATTCGCTATGGAGTGGGTTCTGTTTCGCTATTAATCGCGATGATCAAGGGAAACATCTTTTTTCTCCTATTGGGGATCTATCTGTTGGGGAGTGCGTATTTGACTTGGTGCCCTGTAATGTCGGGTATGAGCAAAAATACCAGCGATGCCGATCCAGCAAGTTAACGAGAATAATATAATTAGTGCAGCTGATATGGAAGCTGAATAGGTATTCAGGATAGATGATCGATCTAAACCGGCCACCGGTTCTGATTTCGGTGCCGGTTTAGATCGATGAGCAGCGCTTAGATTGTTATAATTCTACGTTTCACAACAACTTCAAGCTTGCGTTAAACGAAGGACTACGGTGCAGGGGCACCAGGATTGTCCATGGGTTGCTCCAGATTGGTGTTGATGTCTTCAACGTTTTGCTCGACAATCGTTGCTGCCTCGCCCGCTGCTTCCTCAGCATTTTCGGTTGCTTGTATAACTTCAGCGCCAGCTTCTTGCCCTGCTTCACCCAGTGTTTGAACCACATCGTTGGCAGATTCTTGCGTTGAATCTACAGCGGCCTCAGCAGTTTCAGTCGTTGTCGCTAAAACGTCAGTTGTAGTTTCGGAAACAGCATCTGCCGCAGAACTGGCAGCTTCTTTAGTAGCGTCGACTGCTTGCCCTGTTTTTTCAGCTGCTGTAGACGCGGCATTGTTTGCGGCTTCTTTTTGCTCTTCCGAACAACCCGTAATAAAACTGGCCGTGAACAAAAAGCTTAGCGCCGTAATCGAATTCAAGATTTTTGACTTCATTTAATTTCTCCCTACCTAGGTTATAGTTACGATTAGAAATCTATAGGCGAACGTCGAATGTCAGAATACTGCCTGGTTTGGGCAGCAATTTTTTGGATTTTATTCTCCTGGCGGACTGTTCCAGAACACATTTAAAATGCAACTCATTATCTATCTGGAGAATCCATAACTACTGGCCAACAACAATACTCAATTACGCACCTACAAAATCTTAAAATGCGGTGTGAATTACCGGCCTTGTAATATGCACCAGGATGGAGCTTATAACTTAGTAGAGGAATAATCAACTTTTTTCCTATAATCTATCTACTTATAACGGACTTCTAACAAATTTTCACGGTTGTGGTATTTGTGAATTTTCACTTGAATCCATGGCTTTAAAGCGGATTACAGGGTGCAAGAAATGGGTTTCGCAGGAGGAGATAAAGAATCTGCGTTTTACCCAACCATTAAGCGGATATTTTTTGACCGTCCTGGAATCAGGAGCTTGTGCACTGTGCATTAATGGAGTCACAAATTTATGAACCGGACTAAGATGGGTAAAAAAGCGGTTTTAAGGATTAATACCCGTTTATAATCGATCAAAAACATTCGATCGCTGTTTGGGGTTGGGGGGTACGAGGCGCGTACATTAATACGCCCAATAATTTCTTCAACATCTGTTAAATTTCGATATTCTGGTAAAGATGAACAACACGGGTCCCATAGGAATTTTCGATTCTGGGGTGGGTGGGCTTTCGGTGATGCGCCATATTCGTGAGCAACTGCCGAACGAGGATTTGATGTATATTGCGGATAATGCGCATTTGCCTTATGGAGACAAATCCAAAGCATTCGTTGCTCAGCGCTCGTTAAGCGTGGCAGAATTTCTGCGGGGCAAAGGCGCAAAAGCCCTGGTTGTTGCGTGTAATACCGCGACCGCCGCGGCAATAAATCTACTGCGTGATAGGTGGCGTAACCTACCAATAATCGGTATGGAGCCGGGACTGAAACCGGCTGCGGCGAGCACGACTACAGGTATCATTGGCGTGCTTGCAACCGCGGGGACCCTCAATAGCCGTAAATTTGATATTCTTAACGCACAAATCGATAACAGTATTCATGTTATTGCCCAAGCCTGTCCAGGCCTTGTGGAGCATGTCGAATCCGGAAATTTTGACGGTGAAGATACTCGGGAGCTACTTCAAGTCTATGTGTCTGCTTTACTCGAAAGGGGCGTAGATGCAATCGTGTTGGGTTGCACCCACTATCCGGTTCTAAAACCTCTAATCCGTGACGTAGCGGGTAACGGTATTGATATTATTGATACGGGTTCAGCGGTTGCTAGACAGGTTGTGAGGCGACTCGAAAAGGATGATTTATTACATCAACGGAACCACCCTGGGAAGGTCAGTTTTTGGTCTAGCGATAAAAGCGACAACCTGCACGTTGCTCTTTCGTCGCTTTGGAAACACGAAAAAATTAATCTTCAAAATTTGCCTCCAGAGTCCTGTGGTCTAGGAGAAAAATCAGTGCATCTATCCGAAAACCGTATTTGAATTGCGACGCCTGAACAGAGTAATTCGAAGACCAAAACGTAATATCACGAATCCTAATAATTGCTGAATGGCAATGGTCTGGATGGGTTATGCATCATTGAAAAGCGCTGCAGTTTCGGGTTTATTTGTCGGGCGTGATCGTCGAGATTGTCCCGTCGTCTGAGAATTGCCCGGATTGCGCCGGCCGCTATTGCGTTTTGGTTTATTCGAATTATGATGCGTCCTATTGCTAGAAGCGGATTCTTGCCAGGTTTTTCCGGTTGAACTAGCCGAGGTACTGTTCTTGCCACCTTTTCTGGATTGATTGTTGACTTTGCTGTGCTGTCTTCCGTTGCGTCCATTTTGAATGGGTTCAGGTTTTATGCGTGGATCTGGCTCGTAACCTTCCAGTACGACGCTGGGAATCTCGCGTTTCAGTAGCCTTTCGATATCGGCCAAAAGTTTGTGCTCATCTACGCAGACCAAAGAAATGGCTTCGCCCTCTCTGCCAGCTCGACCGGTTCGACCAATCCGATGCACATAGTCTTCCGGTACGTGGGGAAGTTCGAAATTTACAACGTGTGGTAGTTGCTCGATATCCAGGCCGCGCGCCGCAATATCTGTGGCGACAAGTATCCGCAGGTCACCGGTCTTGAAATTTGCGAGGGCACGCGTGCGGGCACCTTGGCTCTTGTTACCATGTATCGCTGCGGCGCTTAATCCGTCTTTCTCCAGTTGCTGCGCTAGTCGATTCGCACCGTGTTTGGTGCGGGTGAAAACCAGTACCTTGGACCAATTTTGCGAACCGATCATGTGACTCAGCAGTTCCCGCTTACGACTTTTGTCTACCGGGTGTACTACTTGGTCTATTTTTTCAGCGGTGCTGTTACGACGAGCGACCTCGATTAATTCGGGGCGATTGAGCAGTCTATCGGCAAGTGCTTTGATTTCACTGGAGAAAGTCGCGGAAAATAGCAAATTTTGTCGCCGGCCTTTTTCGGGCAACAAGGCAAGAATTTTGCGTATATCGTGAATGAAGCCCATATCCAGCATACGGTCTGCTTCGTCCAATACTAAAATTTCCACATGCGAAAGGTCCACTGTTCTCTGACCGACGTGATCCAATAACCTGCCCGGTGTGGCAACAAGGATGTCGATGCCGCGGCGAATTTTTTCAATTTGCGGATTGATCTTGACCCCGCCAAATACTATGGTCGAGCGAATGGGTAAGTGTTGACCGTAGATCGCAATGCTGTCACCGACCTGGGCGGCCAATTCCCGCGTCGGGGTTAGAACCAAGGCCCGAATTGGCCGTTGGCCCTTAGGTTGTAGGTTGTTTATCAACCGCTGCAACATGGGCAAGGTAAAACCGGCGGTTTTGCCGGTGCCAGTTTGGGCGCCAGCCATCACATCTTTGCCCTTTAAAATAGGAGGGATTGCTTTTAGTTGAATTGGGGTGGGTTTATTGTAGCCTTGTTCGCTGACAGCGCGCAGTATTTCAGCCGAAAGGCCGAGGGTATCAAATGACATTAAGAATTGTACTCCAGTCTTGCCCTCCCTGCGGCAGCCATTGCTGGCGGGAGTCGGTTTGGGCTGGATAAAAGGGATCTTGTGTTAGCGGAACCCCCGCGATTATGGAGGGGTGAACGGCTCAAGAATCGTTCCGGCGGCTCGGAGCCGCAAAGGGCGCTAACCGACCAGGCACCCGGATAATCTATTAGTATATCAGAGAAGTGACTATTTCTTGGCAAAGTCAGGCTATCCAAATTTCCCAATGGCATGATTAAATGTAACTGGGATCGATTTCTCAGTTAGCGAGGTTTTCATCCAAGCATACAAACGTATTGCTTTTGGTTGGTTTCGCTTGGTATTGTGTCCCGGTAATAGAGCCTTTGGTAAAGGTGGGCTATTTGCAAATGAGCAGAGATACAATAAGAAATATTCGGTTTTTATGAATACACGAGCGAATCAACATTCGCTCTTAATGTGCAAGATTAGCGGAGGGTGCAAATGATAAAACTCTACCAGTTTGCCCGCACCTGGGGCATTCCAAATCTGGGGCAATTTAATGTTAAGGTCGAAACTTACATGCGTATGGCGGATATTCCTTATGAATTGGTTGAAACACTGCCACTAAAGGGTCCCAAAGGGAAATTACCGTATATAGAAGACAATGGAAAGAAAATTGCCGACTCGACATTTATTATTGAACACCTGAAGGAAACTTACGGTGATTCGCTAGATTCAGCGCTGACCGCTCAACAATTAGCGGTTGGTGTAGCGATCCAGAGATTGTTAGAGGATCACCTCTATTGGGTTGGAATGTATACGCGTTGGTTATATACCGAAGACAACTGGCAAACAAATAAGACCGCTATTTTTGGCGGTATGCGACCGGTGATAAGAGATATTGCGGCATTCGTATACCGAAGGTTTATCATTGCCAAACAAATTCGCGGTCATGGGATGGGCCGGCATTCTAGCGAGGAAATTTTTCGCTTGGGGGAAGCCGACCTGGACGCACTGTCGGACTTGCTCGGCGATAATCCCTATTTTATGGGCGAATCCCCGACCAGTGTTGATGCTAGTGCTTTCGGTGTGTTGATTAACACGATGGGTTGCCCTATCGAATCACCGGTCAAAGAGTACGCGTTGACGAAGCCAAATTTATCTGCCTATTGTGATCGGATTAAGCAACAATATTTCCCGGAAATTAGTGGGGCGTCTTAGCGCAATTTATTTCCAGAACATCAATCGTTCTTTAATCGGTCTTTGTGCGGGTAGCTTATTTTTGTAATGTTCGATATGCCATTCGATTAGATCCTTCAGGCTTAGGAATTCTCGCAGAGTTTTCAGAGATTCGATATTTCCGGGCGTGTCGGCTCAAGTCGATTGTTTTGTTGCTATCAGTCTCTAGGTCAAAGAATAATTTGGGCTGTGTTTTGAGCATCTGTTCGAATTTGGCTGTATAAGGTTTGTTGGCAATCAGGACGATTTCGTAGTCGATATCTTCAGTAGCTTGGGGCATGGCCGATTCGGTTCTTGTGCCGACGGCAGGGATGCCACCGCTGCTACATGAATGTATTTACGCGGTGACTTGAAGGTCAGATAGGAAACAACCTGTGGTTTGTATGGAGCGAAAATAAATTCAATTCATTCAGCAATTGCCAAGCCGTTGTTTAATATTATCCACGGTTCTCAATCTCCAGTTTTAGTAAAGCGGATTTGATACCCAGCCCACCGCCGAATCCAGTCAAGTGTCCGTTCTTGCCAATGACCCGATGGCACGGGATAAGAATAGGCAAAGGGTTTCTGCCATTGGCGGCTCCGACAGCACGAACGGCGTTTGGTTTGCCGATGCTTTCGGCAATTGCGCTGTAGCATGTGGTCTGACCATAAGGAATAGTGAGTAAGGCCTGCCATACCTGTTGTTGAAATATCGTTCCGGTAGGTCTCAATGGGATATCAAATTGACGTCGTTCTCCGGCGAAATACTCTAACAATTGGTTTTCGACTGCGGCGAAATATCGTTTATTGTATATCCAATCAGGGTCAGGCTGTCGGTGTCTGCACCCTGTTGGAAAGTTGATTAATCTAACAGCGTCTTTATCACCCGCAATCAACAGCTCACCTATGCGGGTTTCCAGTAAAGAGTAAAACATCGGGTCATTAGGCGTTGATCTTACGATCAATTTTGCTTCCATTTTGAAAAGATATAATTGTAACGTTGCGCAATCGATTGTCACTAGTACACGCTAATTCGCTTGACAGTAAAATCGCTGAATGGCCGAGTCTTTCTGGGTGTTGTGAGATGTGCTGTGTTTTTTCTGGCAGAAGACGTAGATTTGTTCATAAATCCAATCGCCTTTACCCGTGTAGATGAATGGAGCAGAGAAGATCAGCTGATTGCGGCGTGTTTCGGGAAAGATATATTGGGACTATCTTGCTTTATTCAAGAAAAATCGGGCCTTAGCTTGCTATACCGCGATTGCGTTGGGTGTGTGAGGAATACTCCGCGTTCTGACTCCATTCGAAATTGTTTTTTTCCGGGTGCCATTGTGTACCGTAAAACGGATAGTTCCAAGCTTCCATGGTGCTGACAAAAAAATTGGCCTGCGGGCGCCTCATTGTAGGAAAGCAATTCAAAAAACGAATAGAGCGTGTGGTTCGACTTGAATTCGGAGCCTAGCAGGCCATGATCATGTGAGTTGAAGGTGATGGGCTGTGTGCGATGCGCTAGCACAAGATTTGGCGGAAATGATCGAAACAGCCGGCTTTGTTGCGCTCCAGGAGTCAACCGCAGAGAAAGCGCCAAATTGGGTAATAGTCACCGCGGTCGTTTGCTTGCTTGGCAAGGTTCCATAGAAACTCCCCTTCTTCTGTATAAATTTCATCGGGATCGATATCCTGATTGCCGCCGGGGAAAAGAATCCCGTTTGCCTGTGCAAATATTTCGTCGTAATAGGCTTTCGTCTGGTTCAGCAGAATGGGTAATACGCGTCCGCTAGCCTGACCGATCCATGTCACATAGCTTGCTGGAATCATATAGCGGTAGGCCTAAAGCTTGGCTTTTACCTTCGGATCGATAGTGTTAGACGTAGTAATAGTATTGGTTTGTTGGCTGAACACACCGATGACCGGACGGAGATTCTGCTTCTTGATTGACAGGTTATAAGTGCGTGCGAGTGCGGTCGTTGTTCCCATGGAAAAACAAACGACCAATAAAAAGCTATTAATGATCTTGGTTATGAATGCATCGGTGCTTATCATACTGGCTAAGCCGATTGATCAGCGTAAATTGGGTATTGAGTCCAAGGTATTTCAGGACCGATGCCTAGTGGCGTTAGCTATCCCGCCGAACATAAATTAGGTCGGGCGGGATAGCTCGGGGGGACTTGGTTAATGTTCTGTAACGTGACGGGTGATTACGATTGCGTTGGTATCGGATTCATCATGACCGACGACCAATACCATCGTTTTACCTTCTTCTAAAGCTTCAATTTCCGTGGATACCAAATCAAACTCATAAGCGGGTGCATCGCTTTTGGACATGCGCGTTGCATAATCCCGTGCGGGCCCTGCATCCGTAAATATTTCTTTATAAATCATAGCTAAACCTCCACGATCAATAATGACATACAAGCCCTTTACAAGGTTGGTCTTAGGGCAGATTTCCGGATAATAATGGTGTAATTAACGTCCTAATGGACTGGCAAAGCAATGAGTCAGACTTTTTTGTTGGCCTATTATTCAAGACACTTTGTTCCCGCGTTAGTTCAGCGCAGCCCTCCGCATGTAGGCCTCCGGAGCTGAAGTATATCGTTTAATTTGATCGCAATAATCGTCAATCCCTATGGTCTTAAAAAGCTGGATGTACGTTTTGTATTCTTGCAATAACGCGCGATTTTTCAAATGGCGAATAAAGGTCGTGGCTAAACGTTGTTTCTGTTTATGGGTTAGCTCAATCTGGCGTAATTTTCTCGCCATGCCTTCGCGAATGTATCCACTATTGCTAATCATGACGTTTGCTTCGAAATAGCTGACCGAGAGTTCTATACAAGCTTTATCGTTGGACCCAATTCTGTCGGCAACCGAATCCATGATATTAAAGACCCAGGTTTTACTGCATTGGCTATAGATTTTTGGTTGCAAGTCAAAGTCTTCTGCTCGCCCCAATTGATGCGCCAGCTTGCGATAGCGTTCCATCACTGAGTCATTTGACCAAATACCGCCTGAATTATAATCAAGATGCATCTGATTGAGTTTGTTCGGATACATAGATTCGCGTAACAAATAACCTAAGCCGAGCGACGTGATTCAATCGGTGTACTCTTTCTATGAATCGATCCATTTCCGCGATACCATTCGAACAACAATAATTCTATATGCGTAGTGCCATCGTAGGACGATTTACCATGAATCCAATCTTAGCTGTTTTTGCCAATCGTGCGCCGTGAGGATTGTACTGATTAGCGATGCCTGGCACCCTCAGGTCAACGGAATTGTCACGACACTGACAAATACCTGCAAAGCATTGCGCGAATTGGGGCATACGGTTAAGTTAATCGATACAAGCCCATTCCGAACCTGGCCTTGCCCAGGATATGCTGATGTCAGGCTGGCCTTTTTGTGCGGACCGAAGTTGCGGCCAATTATCGAAGCGTTTGAACCCGACGCGCTGCATATCGCGACCGAGGGCGCGGTAGGTTACGCTGCCCGCCGTTATTGCCGGTATAAAGACTACGACTATAGCACGTCGTTTCATAGTCGTTACCCGGACTACCTCAATCTGCGCATTGGTTTTCCACGCAGTGTCAGCAACGCCTATTTGTGGTGGTTCCATCGAAAAAGTTCGCGGGTCATGGTCGCGACTGAATCGTTACAAAAAGAATTAGAATCCAACGGATATCAAAGATTGGTTCGCTGGTCGCGCGGAGTAGATACAGATTTATTTTGTCCGCGAAGCGAGGAATTTATTCAAGATGAAGGCCCTATCTTCATGTATACAGGCCGAATTGCCTTGGAGAAAAATGTCGAGGCTTTTTTAAAACTTAAACTCCCTGGCACCAAGTACGTGGTCGGGGATGGGCCGCAACGCCGGGAATTTGAAAATCGATATACCGAAGTGCGGTTTGTTGGCTATCAAAGCGGTCAGTCGTTGGCCCGTTATATGGCTGCGGCGGATGTGTTCGTATTCCCGAGTCACACCGATACTTTCGGATTGGTGGTGTTGGAAGCTCTTGCTTCGGGTGTACCGGTTGCCGCGTACCCGGTTCAAGGCCCTGGCGACCTGATTGACGATCCAGCCGTCGGAATTCTGGATAACGACCTGCGTCGTGCGGCACTCAGGTGTTTGGAGTTGAAGGCAGATGATTGCCGGCGTTATGCCTTACGATTTTCATGGGAAAATTGCGCGCGGCAGTTCGTCTCAAATCTGACGATTCTGGATAAGGGGCGCAATATTTGGTAGAAGAGTTGGGTTTGGCTAGCGGACTTTTGTCGCGATTTTTAATTCGCGGGATTTGGGAAAAAAATCAAACTTCATTCAGCGGTTTCGTGGGGTCATTGGTCTTTTAGCGAATCATTGACCGCGTCAATTCCCGCTTGGGCGCATTGTTCATCTTGGTCGGATGTTGCGCCGCTCACGCCAATGCCGCCTATTAAGACGCCGGACTCGGTTTTTATTGGTAAGCCCCCAGGAAAAAGACTACAACCCCCGGAACCAACTCGATACCTTGCGGGCGCTTAGGGTCTTTGTAGGCGATATTCTCACCTAAAAACCTTGTTGGGTAAGGCAGCAATACCGAACTTCGGCCTTTGAGTTGCGCGATTTCAATGCTGCCGAGGTAAGCATCATCTTGTCGCTGAAAATATTTGAGGTTGCCGCCCTCATCAAATATCGCGATATTTAATGGACGCCAACCCTCCGATTTAGCTTTAGCGTCACATGCCTGCGCCATTCGTTGAGCTATCGATAAGGTCATCACCGGTTTGGTTGGCAAAGCGTAGACCGGTAGATTTATACCAAAATATAAGGTCAACAAGATGAAACGTTGAATTTGTCGGGTTGTGATGCACATCATGTTACTCCTATTATCCTATTGAAATCGTTTGTGGCGAGTACTTATTGCTGAGTCGGTTGGCCACAGACAGCTAATCGGCTGCCGGGTGCCTGAGCTGGATCAACCCATAATACCGCCAGCCCGGATTTCTCACCAGAGGACGAGATGATCACACAGAGATTTGTTTTCACGAGGGTTTTCTGACCGAACGGAATACGGATTGTGTTTCCGAGGGAAGAAAATCTCTCGTGGAAACAAGGATTAAGCGAGGGCTTGGCATTCTGGCGGGAAATCCGGGCTGGAGTACAATGAGGCCTATGGGCAAAGTCAGCGATATCAGCAATACGATGAAACGGTGCGAATGGGTGCGCAATGCATCGGAAATTGAAATTCATTACCACGATAGCGAGTGGGGCGTGCCTTGCTTTGGTGACCAGTTGTTGTTCGAAATGTTGATATTGGAAGGGGCACAAGCGGGTTTGTCATGGTCGACAGTACTAAATAAGCGGGAAAATTATCGGTTGGCCTTAGACGGTTTTAATCCGGAAAAAATTGCGCGATACGGCGATCGCGAAAAAGTACGCCTAAGAAATAACCCAGGTATTATTCGCAATCGACTTAAAATTGACGCCGCTGTAAACAACGCAGTCGCCTTTTTGCAGGTGTTGAACGAGTTTGCTTCATTTTCGGAATTTATCTGGCAGTTTGTTGACGGCGAACCGCGTATTAATAATTGGAAACATCACGCCCAGATCCCAACATCGACACCCATATCGGAACGAATGTCCAAAGCACTGAAAAATCGGGGGTTTAAATTTGTCGGCCCGACCATTTGTTACGCGTATATGCAAGGAATAGGTATGGTAAATGACCATACCTGCGATTGCTTTAGATACGCGGTGCTAGCTAAGCAGGTTCGGTCATAAAAGTTATAAACTAAAAGCCTATTCCGAAGGTGTCGTCAAGCTGGTAGAATTCGCGCTTTTTTGCGTCTATTCTATTGACTACTCTCAATTCTCAGCAGCGGGCCGCTGTGACGACCGTGGACCTACCGTTATTGGTACTCGCCGGTGCCGGTACCGGCAAAACTCGCGTTATCACCGAAAAAATTGCGCATTTGATCGACCGCGGAATCCCAGCCCGCAATATCGCCGCGATAACCTTTACCAACAAGGCGGCACGCGAAATGAAAGCGCGTATTGGAAAATTGATGGGTGGCGGTAAACTGCGTGGACTGCGGGTTTCCACGTTCCATGCGCTGGGTTTGAACATCGTCCGTATCGAACATAAAGCTTTGGGCTTTAAACCGGCGATATCGATTTTCGACGAGCAAGATCGGTCTTCGCTAATTCGCGATCTAATCGAACATGACGGACATGGTTTGTCCGTGGAGGATTTCGAAGCCGTTGCCGGCCAAATCGGTCGTTGGAAAAATGATTTCGTGACCCCAGAACAAGCCGTGCAACTTGCTGACCCCAGTCAAACAGGTGCCGCGCTGCTTTATCAAGAATATAGTCAGCATTTGCAGGCTTATAATGCGGTAGATTTTGATGATTTGATTTTCAAGCCGGTACAGCTATTCGCACAGCAACCGAAAATTCTGGAGAAATGGCAAAATAAAATTCGTTATTTGCTGGTCGACGAATATCAGGATACCAATTCGACGCAATATCAATTGGTCAAGCTTCTGGTTGGCAAATTGGGACAGTTTACCGTGGTTGGAGACGATGACCAGTCCATCTACGCTTGGCGTGGTGCGCAACCCGAAAACCTAGCCAGGTTGATCAGTGATTTCCCAAGGCTCAAGGTCATTAAGCTTGAGCAAAATTATCGTTCAAGCGCACGCATACTAGGTGCTGCGAACAAGCTGATCGAGCACAATGCCCATGTTTTTGAAAAAAAATTATGGAGTACCCACGCGATAGGCGATCCGCTTCGAGTCATTAAGCACCGGGACGAAAACGCCGAAGCGCAGCAGGTGGCATCAGAAATCGTGCACCATAAATTTAATCACGCTGCCCGATTTGAAGACTATGCGGTCCTGTATCGGGGTAACCATCAATCACGCCTGATCGAGCAGGCGTTTAGAGAACAAAATATACCCTACTGCCTAACCGGCGGGACATCGTTTTTTGGCTACGCTGAAGTCAAGGACGTTGTGGCTTATCTGCGGATATTGACCAACCGAGAGGACGACCGGGCTTTTCTGCGAATTATCAATACGCCGCGTCGCGAAATAGGACCAAGTACCTTGGAAAAATTGGGGACGTACGCGAATACCCGTAGAATCGGATTGTTCGCGGCGTGTTTTGAATTGGGTTTGGAGCAATATCTGGCGTCCAACGCAGTAACCAGGTTGCGTAAGTTTTGTAAGCTTATTCTAAATACTGGTGAACGAATTGAGCGAGCTGATGCCTTCGCGGAAATAGAAGGATTTTTGAGTGAGATAGACTACGAACAGTGGCTCAAGGAAAATAGCGCGAGCGATAAAGTAGCGCAGCGCAGAATTCGAAACGTCCAGGAATTAATTGCCTGGCTCAAACGATTGTCCGGCGGAGGCAATGACCAATTGAGTTTGGCCGAAACGGTTTCCAAGATGATACTGTTGGATATGCTGGACCGAAATCAGGAAGAAGACCAATGCGATCAGGTCAACCTATTGACCTTGCACGCGGCCAAGGGTTTGGAATTTCCCTACGTTCACATGGTGGGTGTTGAAGAAAATCTATTACCGCACCAGTCCAGCGTGGAGGTACAGAATATAGAAGAAGAACGTCGTTTGGCTTATGTCGGTATCACTCGGGCACAAAGGAAAATTACGCTTCACTATTGTACTCAACGTAAACGGTATGGTGAGATGGTTAGTTGCGAACCCAGCCGATTTTTGGATGAGCTGCCTGCTGAAGATATCGAGTGGCCGGATAAAAATGAGCTAGATCCTTCGGTTAGAAAAAAGCGCGGCCAAGCTAACCTGGCACAACTTCGGGATTTATTGAATACACTATAAATCTTTGTAATTGGATTGCGCTGTGAATTGGTATTTCATCGGGACTGAATTTGGTTGATCGCGTATTGAATAGCTAAGGTACCTGACTTATTTGTTGTATCTGCAGCAATCAAAATTAAGGATAAAAAGTGGTGTTATTCAAGCTCCAGTTATCCTATGGCAAGTTGTGTGTCCGAGTTGGTGTAGCCACGTCAATCGCCGATGGTTGGGATATTTCCGTCGCGGTCGGAGATATCGCCAATGTGTGGTCCGTGGCGGGTTTCGACCGCCTTATCGCCGCTGCGTTGAGGACCCGCACGACCGTTTGAATACGGGCATGCGGGTCCTAGCTTGCAGCGTTTCAGCGCCAAAAGCCGGCAGGTTTGCTTAATCGACGACCCAGCAACCTTCCTCGCCGGGATTCGGACAGAAAACCAGTTTCAGATCGCAGAAATCGAAGTCCGGATCCTCGACATTCGAGCAATCCCAGAAGGTGCCGACAAAGGGAGCGGAGGTGGTGCCGTCATTTCCCGGAATTTTTGCGATCTGAAAATCCTTTATCGAAGCATCACGTATGAGCGCAATCCTTGGCACATCACGCGAGCCAATCGGCGCTTGCAGCACAGTGGCATCAGATGCCGCAAATACTACGTTTGCGTGCATGAACAAAATGATCGCCGTCGTCGCGGCGCCGATCGCGATAGTGAACTGTTTCATCCTAATTGACATCCTAATTACTCCTTTAATATGTGCCGTTTTGGGCATGTTGGGTTGGTCGTTACAGTCTTTCTAAATTCCGGTATCGACACGCCAGCAAAACATCAATCCGCTTGATGCATCGGATAGCAGAAGACAAAGAGACGATCGAGAAAACCGTAAGGTGGTTTTCTCTGTGTTTTAATGTATTCGAATTCGACAGAGATGTATGTTAAATAATTCACTGAACTAGAAATGCATACCGTGATATGCTGACACACGGTTGGAATTAATAGGGGTCAGAGTAAAACTAAACAGATCCTCCAGAATTTATTGGATCTCGATTGTTCGTGAATGAATAATATTTTCGACAAAATCCCTACCTGTCTCAAGCAAGAAATAGTCGAGCCACTGATCGAGCAAGATTCGGTAAGAATAGAACGTATTATATCGAAAGGGCATAAATCACCGGAAGCGGGTTGGTATGATCAAGACCAAAACGAGTGGGTGATGGTGTTACGTGGTGAAGCGATTTTGGCTTTTGAAGGTGCGTCGTCAATTACCCTGAAAGAGGGTGATTTTGTCGATATAAAGGCACATAGAAAACACAAAGTCGAATGGACCGATCCAGCTATTGAAACAATTTGGTTAGCGGTTCGTTATTCAGATTAATTAATTTTATGGTAATAGATCCATGGGATTATATTTATGACAAGATTTGACTCTTTTGGGTGTGCATAAATTTTCTAACGGTAAATTTGGTATGCAAAAACTTGCTCGTCCTATATTCGGTATAATTATTGGATTGATGGTCTCGACCGCTTCGAATGCGGCAAATAAGAACGATATTGTCGGGGTCTGGGTTGATCAGGCCGGTGATGGGCTAATCGAGATTTTGGCGCAGGACGGCAAGTATATCGGTAAAATTGCCAGCCGTACCCGCCCTACCGGTCCTCTGCGAAAGGATATTCACAATCCGGATCCTGTCTTGAGAACCCGTACATTGTTGGGGCTTGCTATCATGGGCGGGTTGACCTATCAGGGCCATGACAAATGGACCCGGGGTTGGATTTATGACCCGGATAATGGCAAAACGTACCATTGCGAGATTAGCTTGGATAATATAAACAAGCTTGCTATTCGAGGTTTCATTGGTTATTCGTTGTTTGGCGAGACCCAAACTTGGACGCGGAAAAAGTAGCGGGAGAACCTGCAAAATTAATCTGTGTGATACCCGCGCAGATGTTTCACTGTGTTGCGCTGGGATTCTTATCCAATTTCTTAGGGATTCTCCGGTATAAGAAGCGGTCCGGTTAGACATGACCTCATTTTGGTTCGTTTTCGCATCAAAACATTGTAACCACACAGTTGCCAAACGGTTTTTACCAAGACTGGAGCTTATCCAAAGCTATCCCATTGGATAGACTGATCGTTGGTTGCTGATTCCGTAGCTGTCAATAATACCCGCATTAGCAAAGGGTGAAGCTATACTCCTGATTTCTCTGGGACTCGCATTGAGTCTCGGGTCTGCATAATTCATCGATGTAGGAAATTGATGGGCATGGATGAACGATGATCGATAAAAAATGGCGTAAAAGGAGGGTTCTAGGTTTCTGTACCGCCGTTGTTATAACAACTTCCATTCCCATTGTTCAAACAGATATTCTGGTGTACTGGAAGGCTGCACAACGAGCATACAATCACGACACGGATCCGTATGATCGACAACCTGGAGATGTCTTGCCGGTAGTTTATCCGCCGACCGCGCTGTTTATGCTGTATCCATTGAGTCAGTTGGATATAGACCAATCCGTTTCTGCGATTCTGCTTGCTGTGATTGTTCGCCTAAGGGTGTTAACGGGATTAGACGAATATAATAAATAGCGCGATATTATTTAACTTTATTTTTAATGAGCGCGGTTAACATTTAAGAGCAATGCCCGCCGCTCCATTTATTGCAAGCATTTCGCCAGCGGCGAGAGCATATTAAACGCTTCTGTTGTTCCACTGGGCACGAATACAAGCGTATCCAGAGTACATATTACCGTCCTTTGATCGCAGGCGATTTCTACACTTCCCTTTGACCACGAAAAATGCTTCATCCCAGCCATCGCGATGTGGTACCCCATGCTTATCGATCCGGTCCAATATGTGATTTTATATCCTTTTGCGTCTTGTTTTGAAGCGAGAAGCGTAACTGAGCGATCAATCTTAGTCCACCGGATTTGTTCTCCCTAAGATCGCTATTTTCGGATAGATACTTAGTATTTTCTTCATTGAGTCTGAGGGGTGCGACAATTTGTCACTTTACAACCTTGGCACGAGTATTACTATTGCTACCAACTCAAGGACCCATAAGTAGGGCTTGGGCAAATCAAAATTAGATAATAATTGGAGATATTAATATGGCTGCAACATCTGCAAATGTAACATCTGCAAGTGCTGAAGCTCCG
>CAZUGA010000028.1:0-60325 GCA_964619885.1 uncultured Methylococcaceae bacterium | reverse complement strand
CTATTCAAGCTACTAAGTCCACTCGCTTTGATGAGTTTTGCAAGTGGCTCAACAGTTAACTTTTTAGGGAATTCCAATGGGTTGGTTATTATTTGGGCTAATGTTTATGATTATGCTCGCATTGATCGGAACAATATACGCTCGAATTCAGCACAATAAGAAGTACAAAAACGATCATCCATTGGGTCGACGTATACGCGAGGAATGCGAAAACAGCTCAAACTATATCGGCAATTTCGCTATCGAATCGTCCGATATGAATGACTCTGATTGGTTTGAATTAAGCGAGAGTGATCCAAAAATGGATGACTTTAGTTTCATGGTTAAATGGCGCAATTACGGAACGCGGTGCGACTATCGGATAGTTGCAACATCCAGCGAGGAAACCGACGAAGTCACTAAGACCTCGGAAAAATACACTTTGAATCTTAAATAATCACCCCTGAAAAAAGGTATCCTATTTTATGAGCCGCGCGGCAAATGGAATGGTCGCCTAGTGGCGTTCAGACCGCTTCAAATTCAATGCCAGCTTCGTCGAAAGAGGCGTTTCGACATATTCTCAAAAAAATGGTGTGACGGTATCGATTGTGCCAGCCACAGTAGACCATTTTTCATCAGATGTTATCTAGATCCGTTTTTCATGATTGATTCACATGATATCCCGTTTAGAAAAATGAGGATTCAATGATAGTTTTTGTAAACTGAGACTGGCAAAAGGTAAGATAGCCAGACCTAAAGTTTACGACGGATGACAATGGGGCGATTGATTCTTTTCAACCCGACTAAATTTTGGAGGAAATATTTGTTTTTAAAAATAACTCTTAGTCAAGGAGCAAATATGCATACCAAACAGTTCTCATTCATTTTTTTATTTGTTGTCGGAAGTCTACTGTTATTCAGCAGTTATGGACATGCCGATGCTCCCGTTACTAGCAAGATTGATGGCTTGACTACCGAGCAACGTAAGCGAATTATGGATATTCAGAAAGAAGCTCGGGATGCCATGAGAAAGCCTCGTGGAGATCTACATCGTGAACAACGCGCCTTGCGTCGTGCCAAAACTGCCAATGATAGTGCCGCAATAACACAACAGGAGAAGAAAATTCCGCCGCTGCAGGCAGCAATGAATCGAATTCATGATGAGGAAGAAAAAAAGATTCGTAAGGTTCTCACGCCGGAGCAAACTAGACAATACGAACAGTGGCTTGAGGAACGCGATGCGATGGTTGGTAGCTCGCGTGACGTGAAGGATTATAATAATTAGCTGAAAATTGAAATTGGGTGAATCAATTTAGGCGACCTTTTTAAAAAAACCTTTTTTGGATTTGTTGCCTTCTAGTTCAAGAAATAATGGGTCGCGTCTTTACTTACAGTATTATTACCCTGCTGGGTAAAACGAGATATCTACTATATTGAGGCGCAAAAAGAAGGACGAATCGCGGATCTGCTCTAAGATCTCCGAAAGGCTGCAGCGGGTCGATGACGGTAGTTCGAGTTTGCATCGCCCGAGTATCTGCCCACATGTTAATCAGCTTCCAATTTTTTCCAGTATTAGCGCATATATTGCTAGAGATTAAGTAATATAAAACAATACCCTACAAAATTGAACTGATAAATACGGATGCTACTTTTTTGGAAAAACTGACAAAAATCACAAGCTGATTAACAGACTATGAAATCAAGCGATTTTTTGACTATACTAGCAATTCGCCATGCACACGGTAATTTCGAAAATGCCGATGTGGCTGACGTATGCAGCCTGGTTGAAACGGTTAAGAATGACTTTGAATACCACCTAAACAACCTGGACCATTGGTGGCTTAATCAGAGGGATTAGCGTTGATTCAATTAATACCAAACCCCGCTTCGGCGGGGTTTTCACAGATATCAAAATTCATTATTGATCTAAATCAAAAACTAACTCTTCTTTCGAATATAAAGTATTAACGCCCATGTCTATCGCTATTAGAACTTGCTTGTAGCAAGTATCGATACAGTAAGACTTGTTGTTTCGCGTTTTTATGGTAACGAGGGCGTAATGTATTTTAAATCAGAAATTGGCAGGAGGAGAAAAGCATGAAAATACAGAACAATGTGACTATTTTGATAACGAGTTTATTGGTTGGCGCTTTATCTGGATGCGGTAATTCGCCTGACGGCGATGGCCAAAGACCAAACGATGGTGTTTACGGACGAATGTCAGATTCTTACGGTCCCGCAGGTGATGGTAATAGTCGCAGAATGGCGAATACTGATCCACGAATTGATCCAAGTGCTCGTAGAATGAAGAATACCAAACAAAAAAAACCTGGTACCGCGGCCAAACCGATGGATCCCGATGCAGTTATTGAAGCCAGTCAGCCTAGGATGAGAAATTCTGATCCAGTAATCGATCCAAGTAAACGTACGATGGAAAACAACTGATACTCATGATGGCTAAAAAATAGGCGGTGTCATCACCTCAATCAAGATTTGGCCCCGCTTTGGCGGGGTTTTTTATGCGATATTTGCACTTACCTATCACTTAAGTACAAATTTTATTTTTGAGTGGGATTCTGTAAGTGGTTGTTTTAATTGGTGGGCCGTGAGCGTGCGATTCGAACGCTCGACCATCGCATTAAAAGTCTTATGCTCTTATCACACCTATATATAATTCAATAGCTTGCAGCGTTCGCCACATCAAACCCTACTTTAATATTACTACACCCTACCCTACTTACACTTAAACTTGGTGACATTTTTACTACATCGGAGCGTCGAACCTTCCTTGATAATATGCGTCATATATGACACGGTTAATTAAAGATTCGCGCGAAATTTTATCAAACCTTGAATGGCCTGCAGCCAGTCCGGGAATGGTTATTAAAGTTAGACATAAAAGCCCGAAAAATGTCGGTAAAGATATTCAAAAGGTCGAATTTGGTTGGCCGATTGGAATGCCCTACAGCAGACCATTAGAGCAAAGGCTTTATGCAGTCCGTAGCGACATTACGGATCAACGTATTGCTCGCGTTATCTTCTTTATCAAGGCAAATGAAATGATCTTGTTGCATGGTTTTGTAAAGAAAGCCTAGAAGACACCAAAACCCGATTTAGACCTTGCGATAAATCGTAGGAAAGACGTAGAGAAAAATGACTAAGCCATCCCAAAATCCCCACATTGGCTCATCGTTTGATGATTTTCTAGGTGAACAAGGCCTGCTTGAAGAATCTGAACACCAAGCCATCAAGGAAATGTTGGCTGACCAAGTTCGTCAAGCTATGACCGACAATCATCTTTCAAAAACAGCGATGGCTGAAAGAATGAACACCAGTCGTCGGCAGCTTGATCGATTGCTTGACCCTGCCGTTGCCAATGTGACGTTGGCAACGATGTCGAAGGCCGCCCGCGCAGTCGGTCGGGAGCTTCAAATCTCGTTGATTTAGCTTTTCTGAAGCAAAATTAAAAAAACTAATCCAGAACAATTTTATGCCCTTCATTTTAAGACCTCCCTTCTCGATCACTTTTACAGGAAATCTCTCGCTGAATGTGGCCCGATCTCAAGGGAAAGGTCAAGGTGTTCAATTCAAAAATATTGAATATATACGCAAGTTGCGTATACTGTATTAATGAAACTGGTGTTTTTCGAGACCCCTCTATTCACGCGTCTTCTTCCAGACTACTTGAATGATGAGGCATATCAGGCATTACAGAAAGCTCTTCTAGAAAATCCTGAACTGGGCGACGTGATGCCCGGCACCGGCGGATTCCGAAAAGTCCGTTGGGAAGACTCCCGTAGAGGTAAGGGTAATCTATTATTACCTAACAACTGACCACCAAGTATGGCTTTTCACTCTATACGATAAGGACGAGGCAACCAATCTGACTTCCGGCGAGAAAAAGGCGCTGAAGAAATCGATTCAGGCTGAATTGGAAGCCAGAGACATAAACGATGACTAAGAAACGCAAGCTATTTGATGAATTGATGGAAGGTGTCGATACGATGCAGCAGCAACGCGAAGGCAAGATCACCTTGCGTTCTCACGAGATTGAAGACCTGCCGCCACTGGAAGCAGATGCAGACCTGATCCGCGATACCCGCGAGCGGCTGCATGTTTCGCGAGCTGTTTTTGCACGTCGTCTACGTGTGTCCCTACGCACGCTTGAAAATTGGGAGCAGGGTCGTGCCAAACCAAATGCCCAAGCGTCCGCATTGATTTTGATGGTACGTAAATTCTCGGATACGCTTGAGAAACTAAGTTCTTTAGGGGATCAAGCTGCCTGATTAACTTTCGCCGAGTGCCAAAGGATTGTCAAAATCGAAACCAAAATACCTTGGATTCTCACCAATTACCTAAGCAGCAAATATTTTTAGCAGGTTCTGTCATATATGGACTTATATGGGCGCCTCCGTTTTGGCAAGACAAAATTTGTTCAATTGATAATAAAGACAGAGATCAAGATTGCAATCATATTGTTAAATTGCATCCAATAGTGACCCACTAAACCCGGATATTTGCGCCGAAAATTGACCCACGTGTAACCCTGACCTGTTGAGAACTCAGCAGGAGAAGAAAGGAGTGATAGACGTGGCATTATTAAGTGTGATGAGGCGGTGGTATTACCGTGATGAAATCAGTATTCGAGAGATCGCCAGGCGAACCGGATTATCCCGCAATACGGTTCGTAAATATCTGGCGAGTGGTGTTGTCGAGCCCCAGTATCCAAAACGCAAAGGTCGCAGTAAACTGGATGAGTATGCCAATACGCTGACCAGCTGGCTGCATCGAGAGTCACAACGCAAGCGTAAACAGCGACTTTCAGTAAAGCAGCTCTTTTATAATCTGGTACAGCTCGGTTATACCGGTTCTTATGACCGCGTTGCCGTTTTTGCCAGAGATTGGCGCGGTCAACAACAAGAAGCATCACGTGTGGCGAGCCGTGGGACCTATGTGCCGCTGATTTTTGCCCCCGGTGAAGCGTTTCAGTTTGATTGGAGCGAAGACTGGGTCGTTATCGACGGTCAGAACACGAAGCTTCAGATTGCCCAGTTCAAGCTGAGCCACAGCCGTGCTTTCTTTTTGAGAGCCTACCCCCTGCAGACCCATGAGATGTTGTTCGATGCGCATAATCATGCGTTCAGGGTGCTGGGTGGTATTCCCGAGCGCGGTATCTACGATAATATGAAAACCGCGGTTGATAAAGTGGGCCGTGGAAAGAAGCGGACGGTGAATGCCCGGTTTCAGGTCATGGTGAGTCATTTTATGTTTGCAGCGGAATTTTGTAATCCGGCGGCGGGCTGGGAAAAAGGCCAGATCGAGAAGAATGTGCGTGATTCGAGAGACCGGCTTTGGCATCAGGTCCCGGCCTTCAGTAGTCTTGATGAACTTAACGTCTGGCTAGAACGACGATGCAAGGCGTTATGGCAACAGCTACGCCACCCTGACGATAAAAACAGAATGATAGCGGATGTCTGGCAAGATGAAGTGGTTTGCTTAATGCCAGTTCCGACACCGTTTGATGGCTTTATTGAGCAGAGCAAACGGGTCTCCTCAACCTGCCTGATTACCTACGATAATCATCGTTACAGTGTCCCCGCTGCCTTTGCCAATCGGCCCGTCAGTTTGCATGTTTACGCAGATAAACTGACGGTTGTCGCAGAACAAAAGGTGATTGCTGAGCATCAACGCGTGTTTGCACGCGGCCACAACGTGACAGGAAAAACAGTCTACCAGTGGCAACATTATCTGTCCGTGTTGCAGCGCAAACCCGGTGCATTGCGTAACGGCGCACCGTTCCAAGAGCTACCCGAGAGTTTTAAACGATTACAACAAAAATGGCTCAAGCATCCCGGCGGGGATCGGGATAGGGTGGATATACTGGCCTTAGTCTTACATCACGATGAACGCTTGGTGGAACAAGCCATTCGTGATGCATTGGCCAGTGGAGCCGCATCCAAGCAGCATATTATTAACGGCCTTAATCGTTGACTGGATCCCCCTCAACCCGAACCCATCAAACCACCGCTGGAACTCAAACTGGTCGAAGAGCCCAAAGCCGATACCGGACGTTATGACACGCTACGGAAGAAGCCTTATGTCCATTGATTCGATGATCACCACTATGAAGTCATTGAAGCTGTATGGTATGGCGCAAAGTATCCATGAGTTGTCTGAGCAAGCATCCCCTGCTTACAACCAGGCTGAACCGGTGTTACAAAAATTGCTTAAGGCGGAAGTGGCAGAACGTGAAGTGCGTTCTATCCAGTATCAGATGAAAGTGGCCCGCTTCCCAACCTTCCGTGATCTGGTGGGTTTTGACTTTACCCAGAGCGATGTCAATGAAGCCTTAGTCACCTCACTGCATCACGGTGAGTTTATGGAACAAGCACAGAATGTTGTTTTTGTGGGCGGTCCCGGTACTGGAAAAACGCATCTAGCGACCGCGATCGCCGTACAAGCCATACAGCACCATCATAAACGTATCCGTTTTTTATCGACGATCGAACTGGTGAATTTGCTGGAACAGGAAAAGCAATTAGGCAGACAAGGTCGAATGGCCAATCGATTAATACACACGGATCTTGTCATATTAGATGAACTCGGTTATCTGCCTTTTAGTCAGGCCGGCGGGGCTTTATTATTCCACTTGATCAGCAAGCTGTAGAACGCACCAGCATCATGATCACGACCAATCTGAGCTTTGCGGAATGGCCCAATGTGTTTACTGATGAAAAAATGACAACGGCCTTACTCGACCGTCTGACCCATCATTGTCATATTATCGAAACCGGTAATGACAGCTACCGATTCAAACATTCAACCTGTAACAAGGAGAAAAAATAAAACATTAATCCATAAAAATGAGCCATAATCTGGCTCGAATAGACGGGTCAAAATTCAGTGCAAATACTGGGTCAATTTTCGACGCAATTTAACACACCACTGCACGTACTTCAAAGTTTAGGTGGCTGGGCAGACGGACAAATGGTTATGCGCTATGCACATTTGTCGCCGGGACATTTGACTGAATATGCGGAAAAAATCAAATTTCCAGTGACAAATTTACTACATTTTTCGAAACGAACGTGATGAGGTTGCGTAAGTCATTGAATTTGGTGGGCCGTGAGCGATTCGAACGCTCGACCATCGCATTAAAAGTGCGGTGCTCTACCAACTGAGCTAACGGCCCAACCGAGCTGGGCAATGATACGCGAATTGCCAAAAAAGGCAAGCATCGAAGGAATGGCTTCGCGGTATTGAATCACTGGCGACACATCACCCAATACTACGCTATGGAAGCCTACTTCATTTCTCGCAAAAATTGACAACACAATTGAGTTAAAAGCAGACTTGAAACCCAAACCACGGAGAATCTCACCCCGTACCGACCTGTGTATAGCTCAAAGTACACTAAATCTGATAACGTGTAGGGTCACTGACTCCTGCAGATGCAAACCCTTCCCGGCGCAAGCGGCAGGACTCACAATTATTACATGCTAGGCCCGCTGAATCCGCTGAATAGCAGGACACCGTTGTGGAATAGTCTACTGCCAATTCAGTTCCGGCTTGTATGATCTCTGCTTTGCTCATCCGGATCAATGGCGTATGAATTTTAATAGTTTTACCTTCTACACCCGCCTTAGTCGCAAGATTTGCCATCGACTGGAACGATTCTATAAATTTCGGACGGCAATCAGGATAGCCGGAATAATCCACCTCATTAACACCAATAAAGATGTTTTGTGCGCACAATACTTCAGCGTATCCTAGAGCAAAGGCGAGAAACACGGTATTACGCGCCGGGACATAAGTGACCGGAATACCCTCTTCAAGATGATCCGGCACATCGATTTTCTGGTCCGTCAACGCCGACCCACCGATCTCGTTCAATCCTATTTTGATTACTTTCTGCTCTTTCAAACCATATCGGCGCGCAATATCCGACGCCGACTTTAGCTCGGCATTGTGCCGTTGTCCGTAATCAAAACTAAGTGCGTAGCAGTCATATCCCTTGTCCAAAGCTATCGCGAGCACGGTAACCGAATCCAACCCTCCAGATAAAAGCACTACCGCTTTATCGTTTAACCCATAATTCATTTTCCCGGAATATCACCCCAAAGTATCTTATGCAGTTGCACCTGGAACCGAACTTTTAATTGGTCGTTCAGTATTCTGTCCGCCAATTCTCGGGCCAGCATCTGACCGGTTACCGGGGAGAACAAAACTTCGCAACGCTCGTCCAATCGATAGCTCTTAACTTTATCCTTGGCCCATTCGTAATCATTACTGCTACCCACTACAAATTTCACCTGATCAGATTGCCGTAGACAATCCAAATTTTGCAAGCGATTTCTTGATTCTTCACCAGAACCCGGCGTTTTAAGATCCATGACCTTAACCACCCGATCGTCAATGTTGGAAATATCCATTGCACCACTAGTTTCCAGCGACACACGATAGCCTCGATCGGCAAGTAGAGTAAGTAGTTCTAGACATTCGGGCTGCGCCAGCGGCTCCCCTCCGGTGACCGTAACGTAGTTGGTATTATATCGGCGCAGCTGCGCCTCGATTTCATCTAGATCAATACGTTCACCGCCAGTAAACGCATAGGCCGTGTCACAATATGTGCATCTGAGTGGACATCCGGTTAATCGAACAAACACCGTAGGATGACCAACACTGCTGGATTCCCCCTGGATCGAATAAAAAATTTCGGTGATTCGAAGCGAACTCAAGTCAAATTCCTAATATTTCGCTGGTTATCAATACTTATCACTACTCGCAACCAACAAACATTTCGTAACATTACCGCATCAAGCAACTATCGTATTGGGGTTTAAATCAATTCCTGCTACCGCCCCTCCGATTTCATCAATTCGAGACGTTGTTGAGCCAGTCCTGCGGCAACCGATTCCGGATATTGTTTGATTATGCTCTTTAGCGATTTTCGTGCATGCTTCCATTGCGATTGTTCGTATTCGATAAACCCTAGCTTGAGCATCGCATCCGGCACTTTTGTGCTGTCCGGATGGTTTTCAATAACTTTTGCAAAACTAGCACGGGCCGCATCAAAATCACGCGTTACATAATAAGATTCACCTAGCCAATATTGCGCATTCCCAGCGTATTTTCCATTAGGATAGACCTCTAAGACATGCTCAAATCCTGAAATAGCTTCCTTGTAACGACCATCTTTGAGCAAACCAAATGCTTGTCGATAGGAGGACTCTTCATTACCGGAAAGTGGTTTTGTTTGTTCTGCTACAGGTTGCGCTCCCTTGGCTGGTTGCGCGGGTTTTTTTTCTGATAACCCACCCGCTTCTTGGCCAGTTCCGTTCTCCTTCGAAATTGGCGCTATAACACCACCACCTTCCAAAGCCAGCAAACGTTTGTCCAGATCCAAATACAATCCTTGTTGACGCTTCTCCATAGTATCCAGCTTATGCTGAATTTCTTCCACGGCCCCTCGTAATTGCTGGATTTCGGATTGCAGCCGTTCATTTTTATCCAACATTTCAAGCAAAGCCGTACTCGAAAGTTGCTGTTCGAGACGCTGTATTCTAGCGGAAAGTTGTTGCGTCGATTCCGCGCCTACCCCCATAGAAACTAAAAGCAAAACTACCAGAATGATGCATTTTCGCATCGTTAATACCTCGAATATACGATTTGAACCCGCCTATTCAATTGCCATGCGGTTTCATCATGGCCTAACGCTATTGGCTTTTCCTCTCCATAACTGACCCTTTTAATCTGTCCATTGCTGGCCCCCTGCAGTCCCATCTTACGAGCGACCGCGTTTGCCCGCTGTTCACTTAACGCGATATTGTATTCCCTAGACCCACGTTCATCAGCATGCCCTTCCAAGACAATCGATGCACCGGGGTGCTCCGACAAATATTTTGCGTGCGCGGTAATCACCTCTTCATACTCGGGTTTTACATCCGAACTATCATACAAAAAATAAATGGTGCTCTTGGACAATGGATTACGTGGGTCATCGAAGGCACCCCCCGGATACCCCCTTCCGTCATCGACCCCTTTGGTTTCAACACTAGGGTACGCGCTGCCAGACCTCGCACCTTGGGTTGCTGCATCCTGATCCTCTCCGTTCTTGCCCGCTTGGTCTTTACCTGTCGTTCCACAGCCGCTAATCGCTATACAGAGATACAACAAGGCCATAACTATAGTCAGTTTTTTCATTACTTTCTCCCAGTGCATCCTCTCGATGCCTATTATTCATTTAATCCCATGCTCGTAAATGGAACCCGCCCAATGATTAAATCAAGCTTTATCGATTAACCAATTTACGGCGACCAAGCCGGTTCCCGCACTTCACCCGCATCCAGAATCAAACGCTGGTGAATGCGGCCATCTACCGAAACTGCGGATAGCTGAGCCCGGCCGGAATCACGGGTTGCGTACAATATCATGCTTCCGTTGGGCGCGAAGCTTGGCGATTCATCTAGATTACCGTCTGTCAGCACGCGCATATGCCCGCTATCAAGTTCAAGTACCGCAATTTGATATTTACCTTGTTCTCGGTGAACCATGGCAACCAACCGCCCATCCGGAGACACACTCGCGCGGGCATTGTAACTGCCCTCGTAAGTCAATCGGCGAATATTCCCACCACCCGCGGCCACCGAATATAGTTGCGGCTTTCCGCCACGATCCGATGTGAAAATAATCCGTTGGCCGTCGGCAGTCCAAACCGGTTCCGTATCTATCGAAAAGTTTCGGGTTACGCGCTTCAATGCCCGGGAAATCAAATTCAATACATAAATATCAGGCCCACCATCTTTAGATAGCGTCAGCGCCAAACGACTACCATCAGGAGACCAGGCTGGAGCCCCATTAATACCAGGATAGGAGGCAACCTTTTCGCGTTTACCAGTTCTAAGTACCTGAACAAAAATGGCGGCCGCTTTGTTTTCAAAAGAGACGTATGCAATACGTGCGCCATCCGGCGACCAGGCCGGTGACATAAGAGGTTCTTTCGAGGTCAAAATGGTTTGTGCATTATAGCCATCGGCGTCCGCGACTTGTAATTTGTAGGTGGTTTTGTTATCTAGCCCCCTCAAACTGGTAACGTACGCGATCCGAGTACTGAAAGCACCGGGTTCGCCGGTGAGTCTTTGATAAATAATGTCACTGATCTGATGTGCAGTCTGTCTGAGCTGAGACCTGGCACAAGGAATATCATAACCGTCCATCTGTTCCTGTTTAAATACATCGAACAATCGAAACTTAACCAAACATCGGCCCGCAGCTAGATCTTCCATCTTACCTATAACCAGATTATCCTGGTTTAGTGCTTGCCAATTACGGAAATTCACCTCGGACGCTTGGCTTGGTTTTGCCAACATATCTTGTTCCGGTAATATTTTGAATCTTCCACTACGACGCAGATCGTCGCCAACAATTTGGTTTAAGGCCATTCCGGCGGGTTGTTGAACGGTCGCGGGGATCACCTTAAAAGGTACGATCGCTATCGGTATCGCACCCTCTGCTCCACCGGTAATTTCAATGGTCAGTCGCGCTTCGGCGACAACCGGCACCTGGAGTAACAGCAGCAATAATATCCTATTAACTAATCGTTCAAACATAAACTCCATCCATATTTCACGTAGCGCCAAACTCAAGGAATAACTTGTGTTATTGGCGACAGTCTAAATCAAGCAATCAGTACCGTACTGACAATTACATATTGTCCAGATTCCGTCCAAATCTGTAATAATTCAAGCGTCCGGCCTAAACTCAAAATCAAAATTTCTAAACAGTGAAAACAATCCTGGGTCCCCAGGCAACGGTAGTGGTGATGCTTTTCGAACGGCTTTTTCCGCAGAGCTATCGAACGCAGGATTACCACTGCTGCGAATGACTCGGGCTTCAACTACGTCTCCACCCGGAATCAATTTAACCTGAATCCGGCAGCTCAATCCTTGCGCAGTTGCAGGCGGACGCAACCAATTTCGGTTAACCTTTTGCTGGATCAAAACCTTTGCGTTTGCTATCTCCCTTTTGGCACGATTCTCTGCCGCAGCACGTTCAATCTCGCTGGCCGCTTTGCGTTTTTTCTCGGCCGCCTTACGCTCCGCTTCAACGCGCGCTTTTCTTTCTTGCTCTTTTTTCAATTCCAACTTGCGCTTTTGTTCTAATTCCGCCAAGCGTTTTTCTTCTTTTGCACGCTGTTTTTCAGCGGCTTCTTTTTGCATCTTTATTTCTTCCAGCCGCTCCTGTTCTTCGGCCTTTTGCTTTTGCAGTACCGCAATTCTTTCCGCTTCAGCTTCTAGTTCTTGTTTGCGTTTCTCCGCTTGCTCTTCGGCCCGCTGTTGTTCCTCGATACGTTGCTTTTTTAACTCGGCCAATCGATCGACCTCTTGTTGTCGTGCTTGTACAGCTTGTTTATGTCGTAGATCCTCTGCTCGAATTTTATCGCGTTCCTTTTGTCTTAGACGGTCTACCTCCGCCCGAACCTTGGTTTCGTCGAGTACAGTGGCTGCCACAGTTTCTGGTTCAGGTTCCGATTCAAATGTTTTCGGCGTTTCGCTTATAGTGAAGAAAAATAACGCGAGAATAACCGCATGCAACAACACTGAATAACTCAGCGGCAAACCCATCCTCTTACGTCCCGTACTCATTCCTGAATAGGGCTCGTCATCAAACCCACACTAGCTACCCCGGCTTGTTTAAGTGCAGCCATTACACTAACGACCCGTCCATAATCGACCGCTGTATCCCCACGTATTAACACTGCGGTATCCGGTTTATGGCGTAATACCGCCATAACCTTCACGGTCAATTCTTCAGCTCTAACCGGCTCATCTTGACGATCGCCAATATCCAAAAAATATTGACCCTTCTTATCAATCGATACAACCAACGGTGGGTTTTGCTCTTGGCTTACGGTTTTTGCCTGAGCTTTTGGTAATTCTACGTCTACACCCGTTTGCAGCAAAGGTGCGGTTATCATAAAAATAATAAGCAATACCAACGTGACATCAATGTATGGCACCACATTGATTTCAGCCATGGGTCTTTTGCGAGGGCCTCGAGCCATTATTTAACGTGGGCTTGACGTTGTAATAGGCTAACAAATTCTTCCATAAACACTTCGTAGCGGTTAGCCAGTCGCTCGCTACGCGTAACGAAACGATTGTAGGCAATTACGGCGGGTATCGCTGCGAACAACCCCATCGCAGTGGCGATCAATGCTTCTGAAATACCGGGAGCAACCATAGCCAAAGTTGCTTGTTGCACATTACCCAACGCTCGAAATGAATTCATGATCCCCCATACGGTCCCGAACAAACCTACATAGGGGCTGGTCGAACCGACCGTCGCCAAAAAGGGTAAGCGTTCATCCAGATTATCCAATTCCCGAGACAATGCGATTCGCATCGCCCGTTGCGACCCTTCCACCAGTTGCGCCGGTTCGATTTCCGGATTTTTGCGTAACCTGGCAAATTCTCGGTATCCTGCCACAAATATATTTTCTACGCCCTCACTCACATACCCCGTCGCACTCAACTGCTTGTACAAATCAGCCAAGTCAATACCCGACCAAAAACGAGTTTCAAACGCATCAGCGGTTAACAGCGCGCCCTTCAATTCATTGCGTTTGGCAAAAATAAAAGTCCAGGAAACTATTGACGCCATAACCAGGATCAACATGACCAGTTGCACAACGAAACTGGCATCTAGAATGAGTTGCAAAAAGGAACTATCAGAGGTCATTTTTGATCCGTTGGAACATTGATTCAGGTATGCTGCGCGGACGCAATTCTTGTTCATCCAAACAAGCGATTCTCACGGTCGCCTTGCAAAGTAGGATGCCATCGTCTGCTCTAAATATTTCTTGTTGAAAAATAATACTGGCACGTTTAATTTCCACCAAATCCGCGCTGACTTGGAGTCGCTCGTTAAAAAGCGCCGGAAGTAAATAATCCACATTAATCGATCGGACAGCAAACAGAATGCCGTCTTCCAATCTCACTGCATCTTGCTCAAAACCTAGCGTACGCAGTCGCTCTGTGCGCGCTCTTTCGAAAAATCTAAGGTAATTCGCGTAGTAGACGACGCCCCCAGCGTCGGTGTCCTCGTAATAGACTCGAACCGGCCATCTAAAGTTCGTCATTGATCAAACAGGTCCTGATTATTTTGATCGGTTTTTGGTGGATTCAATCCAAAATGCAGATACGCATGCCTCGTCACCATCCGCCCGCGCGGGGTCCGCATAATGTAACCTTGCTGAATCAGGAAGGGCTCCAACACGTCTTCGATGGTTCCACGCTCTTCGCTTATGGCTGCTGCTAGGCTGTCCAGTCCCACCGGTCCACCGTCAAATTTATCAATCATCGTCTTAAGCAATTTGCGATCCATTTGATCAAATCCGTTGCGATCCACCTTAAGCATACTCAAAGCTCTATCAGCGACGTCGACATTAACCGTCCCGTCGCCTTTGACCTGGGCATAGTCGCGTACGCGCCGCAGCAACCTATTTGCGATGCGCGGTGTACCGCGTGAGCGTTTGGCCACTTCATTTGCCGCCGCGGGTTCCAATTGGACCCCCAATATCCCCGCTGAACGCCCAATAATTTCAGCAAGTTCGTCGACGCTATAAAATTCAAGGCGCTGGACAATTCCAAACCGGTCACGTAACGGCGATGTCAACAATCCTGCGCGCGTTGTCGCTCCCACCAACGTAAACGGTGGTAAGTCCAATTTTATTGAGCGCGCCGCCGGCCCTTCCCCAATCATAATGTCGATCTGATAATCCTCCATCGCCGGATACAACACTTCTTCTATCATCGGACTCAAACGGTGAATTTCATCGATAAACAATACATCGTGCGTTTCAAGGTTGGTAAGCAGCGCAGCCAAATCCCCCGCTTTTTCCAATACCGGACCTGAAGTCTGCCTAAGATTGACCGATAATTCGTTCGCGATGATATTAGCCAATGTCGTTTTCCCCAAACCTGGCGGCCCAAAAATCAACACATGGTCCAGCGCTTCCTGGCGTGTCATCGTAGCCTGGATAAAGATTTCCATTTGTTCCCGTAAAGCTTTTTGCCCAATATATTCAGTCAGTCGTCGTGGGCGTATCGCGCGATCCAGAGGTTCATCTTCGGAATTGCCTTGCAGACTAATCAACCTGTCTTTTTCAATCATAGGACTAAGCTTTATCGTCCGGCGGATTGCAGCGCAAGACGAATGATTTCCTCGCTGGTTTTGCCTTCGCTGGAAATATCCCGCACCATCCGGCTCGCATCGGTAGATTTGTAGCCTAGGGCAATTAGAGCACTGAGCGCTTCCTGGGTCGGATTGTCGGAATTGAACGCGGATTGACGGGGTTTATTTGGCGATGACGCCATAGTATCGCTGTAATCGGGCAACCGGTCTCGCATTTCAATAATAAGCCTTTCTGCTGTTTTCTTACCGATTCCAGGTAATTTGACCAACGCACTCGTATCATGGTCCAGCACGGTTCTATGAAATTCATCCACGCTCAATCCGGACAGCAAAGTTAGCGCGAGCCGGGCTCCAACCCCATTAACTTTAATCAAACTTCTAAATAGGGCCCTCTCGGCTTCCCCTGAAAAACCAAAAAGTATATGCGCGTCTTCTCGTACGACTAAATGCGTATGCAGCTGCACCTCGTCTCCGAGCTTGGGTAATTGATAAAAAGTCGACATCGGCGCTTCTATTTCATACCCTACGCCCGCTACATCTAACACTAAGGTTGGCGCAGATTTGGCAACTAAAATTCCCCGTAAAAATCCGATCAAGACATTAAAACCCTGTTATTCTTCTGCTGATGTGCGTTTTACCGCGATAGATAATGGCTAATATCAGGTAGCGAATCATTCAGTTGGATACCCTACGCCCATTCGCATCAATCTTTTTTCGGTTTGTGCGTGATGAATGTGGCACAAGGCAATACCCAACGCATCACCGGCATCAGTTTGAACAACGCCTTCCAAACTTAATAATATTTTGACCATATGCTGTACTTGCACCTTATCTGCATTTCCTTTGCCGACCAATGCTTGCTTAACTTGTCTAGCTGCGTATTCCGACACTGGGACGTCACGCGCGAGCACGGCGCAAATCGCCGCCCCTCTAGCCTGACCCAATTTTAATGCGGAATCTGCGTTTTTGTGCATAAAAACCTGTTCAATAGCCATTTGATTCGGCTGATATTGCGTCACTACTTGGCCTATGCCATCGAATATTTGCTTCAGGCGTTTTGGGAAATCTTCTGCAGATATGCGAATACATCCGCTCGCAACATAGGTCAATCCGCTCGGTGTCTGGTCAACCACTCCGTAACCAGTAACCCGTGACCCTGGATCTATACCTAACACGCGGCTAGACATATAAATCAAGCAATGCCAGCAAGAATATCGTCGCTAATTTCCGCGTTTGAATATACGTTCTGAACGTCGTCAAGGTCTTCCAAACGTTCCAGCAGCCTGACCATCTTTTCTGCCTCTTTGGCGTTCAATTCTGTAGTGGTACTAGGCTTCATGGTAACTTCACCATTGTCAGATTCCAATCCGGCATCAATCATCGCTTGCTTAACTGTTAAAAAACTTTCTGGCGTAGTCAATACTTCAAAAATTTCTTCGTGAGTTATAACATCTTCCGCACCGGCTTCCAGCGCCGCTTCCATTACCGTGTCTTCATCAAGGTCCAGCGAAAAATTTAAAGTCCCTACTTTTTCGAACAGATATGCTACCGAACCTTCGGTACCTAAATTGCCCCCTGCTTTGGTAAACGCATGGCGCACTTCGGCAACCGTTCGATTTCGATTATCCGTTAAGCAGTCAACGATAACGGCAACACCACTAGGACCATACCCTTCGTAGCGAATTTCTTCGTAACTAACGCCTTCTTGTGTTCCACTCGCTTTTTTTATCGTATTTTCTATCGTGTCCCTCTTCATGTTATTGGAAAGGGCTTTGTCTATTGCCGAACGTAGCGTGGGGTTATTTGTCGGATCTCCGCCGCCCCCATTCTTAACGGCAACAGTAATCTCGCGAATCAATTTGGTGAACAACTTTCCGCGTTTTGCGTCTTGTGCCCCCTTGCGGAAACGGATGTTTGCCCATTTGCTATGACCAGCCATATCTTCAACTCTAATTTCGGTTTTATTGGTACCAATCGACTCAACAGGTGAGTTCATGTGTTAATGTTTTATCTTAACATTCTTGTTCTTGCTTATCGACGCGTAAGCGACTTCCCGGCTGAAATATCGCCACAAAAACCCAAATCAACAGACCCTTCGAGATACTATGATTGAATATTCTATTCGTGTTCTATCTGAGTGTGGTATGGGTTATTTCAGTCACCCCCCGGGAAACCGAACCATAGGAATAGGTCTTTCAATTCACAACTCCAAACCTTATATTTGTTCATTCTCACTAGACACAGCTAGGCTTGCACTAGTCACTTTGACATAATATCCATCGCTAGCTTATGACTGTACATTTTAATTCTAATAATGAAATATTATAAATTGCGTTACCGATTCGAATTATCAGGTACCGCCAATCCGATCTCTAGAAAGATACCCGTCGGTAACTGAATTTCAATGGACGCTCCAAGCCTGTTTACTATCGAGATGGCGGCCGCACTGGCAATTGTCGGCTTTGCCATTTATTTATTCGTATCAGAATTATTCCGAATCGATGTTTCCGCAGTATTGATAATGCTACTTATAGGTGCGGTAGGATTTTTCCCGGGAATTTCTCCACTACTTAATTCAGAACAGTTATTTAGCGGTTTTTCCAGCAACGCGGTCCTTTCAATAATCGCAATCATGGTGATCGGTTCCGGCCTTGAAAAAACCGGTTTGATGACCCAAGCGGCAATTATATTGCTCAATCTCGGACGTCAGACAGAGCGCCGGATAGTTGCACGCCTGACACTGACGATCGGGATAATTTCCGCATTCATGCAAAACATTGGCGCAATAGCACTTTTTTTGCCAGTAGTCAGCCGCATTGCAAACCACTCGGGTATACCGCTTTCAAGACTCCTAATTCCGGTTGGATTTTGCGCCATATTGGGCGGGACTCTAACCATGGTGGGATGTAGCTCTTTGATCGTACTCAATGATTTGTTCGACCATGCACAGTTTCCAATATCGGGTAATCAGCCAAATTTTCAAGGTTTCAATCTATTCGATGTAACTCCGATTGGACTTGTTTTGTTGGCATCTGGAGTGCTGTTTTTCACGTTGTTCGGAAAAATCTTACTCCCCGATACCGGGATGCATTTGGCGAAAAGCTCAAATACTGTGGAATATTTAACCGCCACCTATGGATTGCACAGTGCATTGTATGAAGCGGAAATCTCGATAGACAGTGGTATCGCTGGTAAAACCATTCGACAGATCGAAGACGCTGATCATGCACCTCAGATCTTAAGTTTTCGGATTGGCAAACAGATTCAGGTATCACCCAACCGGGATGATATTGTTTGGCCCGACTCCATATTGTTGCTACTGGGCGCGCCTGACAACTTAAAACAATTCGCGGAACGGAACAAGCTCAATGCACGAGAACTTCCACCCAATGAAGTCAAACTAAAATCCGATCTTAGCGGGTTGTCTGAAGTCGTTATACCGCCCGGATCCCAGTGGATTGGTCATAGCGCTGGAGAAATTCGCTTGAGAAAGCACTACAACGCCAGCCTAATTGGCATTTACAGGGGCAGTGAGACCCTGCGCGATAATTTGCGTGCGGTTCGATTGAATTCTGGAGATACCCTATTGCTATATAGTCGATGGACCGACTTGGCTAAACTCAGTAAAAACCGCGATTTTGTTGTCGCCAGTGATTTTCCAAAAAACATCGTCCGCCCAGAAAAATTACCCTATTCAGTGGTATGTTTTTTGTTTGCGATGGCACTGGTACTATTTACCGATGTAAAACTGGCTTATGCCCTGATGGCGGGTGCTTTGGGCATGGTCATATCGGGTGTAATCACTATGGATGAAGCTTATCAATCGGTAAGCTGGAAAACCGTTTTTCTACTCGCGAGTTTGATACCGTTAGGACTTGCAGTTAAGCAATCGGGCGCGGCAGATTGGTTAGCTATACAGATTTTGAGCCATTCTGACGGCTTATCCGCTTGGGTCATACAAAGTTTACTCGCGCTGTTGGCCACCGGTTTCACGCTAATTATGTCCAATGTCGGCGCAACCGTATTACTGGTCCCTATTGGAATAAGTTTGGCTGTACAGCTCGGCGCCAATCCGGCGTTGTTTGCGATCACAATAGCATTGGCGACATCAAATTCCTTTTTAATACCGACTCACCAAGTTAATGCCCTAATTATGGGACCCGCGGGCTATAAGGTATCCGATTTTACGCGCGTTGGCGGGATTATGACCGCGCTTTATCTGGTGATACTAATACCGGTGACAAATTGGGTGTTTTGATCAATCGAATAAATATCTGATTGAAATACTTTGTATGCGGAAATAGGCCTATCGACTGCATTCTTAGCTTTAATCCAACGGCTGCCACTAATTCGCGACCTTTGAATGGATTTTATATAATAACTGCTTACAACCGAACCCGTTGCTGCTTCACTTGCGGCCGGATTTCTTCCAATGTCTGTTGGGGTTTTTCGATTGTTATTCCAATTTTTTCACAACCCACCTTATCCCATAATAAATCCAAAAAATGGCGCTTTTTCGTTGCGACGTTTTCAATTTTTTCAGCTTCAATATAAAGATCAATCTCGCCATTGCCCAGCCGAGCACCGGAAACCCAAACCTGAGCTTCCAGACCAAATACCTGTTGGACTGCCGCCTTAATTTCGTATACTTGGAGCAAGTTGAGTGTCATTGCATCGAGCGAATAGTTAATTTTTTTCGGAGCTTCCCGGCCAACCGACATACGGAAAATACCAACTCCAGATTCAACTTTAACAGCAGTATCGAGCAATTTTCTTGCCACAAATAGATAATCGTTTTATACCTCATAACTTAACGGTCACGGCTAATCTGGCTGGACAATTAACCGCTGTATCTGTCACCTAACAGCGACGCAATTGTGAAGCGCCGTGCGACAACCCTAAGATTGCAGAAGTTAACACTGTCGCAAACAAGCGACAGAATATTTTCGGGCTCAAGCCAACCAACTGTCCATTCCTCTACGCGTTCGCTTCTCTTTGGCGAAGTATTTCGTACAATAATACTCCCGTCGCCACCGACAGATTAAGGCTCTCGATCTGTCCCAACATCGGAAGGTTCACCAGCAAATCGCATTGTTCTCTCGTGAGGCGACGCAAACCTCGCCCCTCGGCACCGATTACAACCGCAACCGGCCCCGTTAAATCAGTTTTGAATAAGCTGCGCTGCGCTTCACCATCTGCACCGATTACCCAAACCCCTTGCTGCTTCAAGCGCCCTAAGCTACGCGCCAAATTTGTCACACGATATATCGGCACTGTTTCAGCCGCTCCCGACGCAACCTTATACACCGTCGGGGTCATAGCAACAGATTTATCTTTTGTTATTAAAATTCCATCGACCCCAGTTGCATCCGCCGTTCGCAAGCACGCGCCCAAATTATGAGGATCTTGCACTTGATCCAATACCAATAAGAAAGTCTTACTCCCACTTAGCTTAACTGCCGCTTCAAGCGCAAGCTCGTTCAATTCTGACGGAAGTTGTAATTCTACAACGATACCTTGATGGTTGCGTGAATCGATCAACTTGTCCAACCGCTTGCGTTCGACAGATTCAACCACCAATCCAAGCTCTTGAAAACGCGCTTCAATATTGGTGAATCGTTTGTCACGACGGTGCTGGTCGATCCACACGGCTGTCAGTTTTTCCGGTGTGTGCTCCAATGCGGCTTGGGTTGCATGGAACCCCCCTAATCTGCGCCGTTTGCTCATTTCCTTTTGGATCGTCGTTTCCGTTTTTTAGGCGTTATTACGAGATCAAAATCTATTTTCTTCTCATCCAAATCAACACGCGCGACTTTGACTCGTACTTGATCGCCCAAACGATAACTCACGCCGCTACGCTCACCATTCAATCGGTGCCCAATCGGGTCGAAATGAAAATAGTCTCGCTGTAGATTCGATACGTGGACCAAGCCTTCAACAAAAATATTATCCAATTCCACAAAGAAACCGAATGAGGTTACCGCCGTAATGATCCCACTATATTCTTCACTCAATTTATCCAACATAAATTCGCACTTCAACCAACTGATGACGTCCCGTGTCGCTTCATCCGCTCGCCGTTCGGTCGTCGAACAATGTTCTCCTAACTGGGCCAGGTCAGATTGCGAATAACGAAATGTACTGGGTTTTTTACCCGCCAGACAATGTCGTATTGCACGGTGAATCAGTAAATCAGGATAACGTCGTATCGGCGACGTAAAATGACAATAAAGCTGCAGCGCCAAACCGAAATGCCCTTTTAGCTCCCCGCTATATACCGCTTGAGACATAGAACGAAGCAAGACTGTTTGGATCAAATGAGCATCTTGTCTACCGGCTATGCTCTGAATTAGCTGCATGTAATCGGAGGGTTCGGGTTCATCGCGACCCGCAAGGCTCAATCCCATTTCCCCCAAAAACGCACGAAGATCTTTTAGTTTCTCATGCGATGGGCCCTCGTGTATTCTAAGCAGCCTGGCCATTTTTTTGCGTTGCAAATATCGGGCTGTAGCGGTATTGGCAACCAACATGCATTCTTCAATAAGTTTGTGCGCGTCGTTTCGAACTACCGGTACGATACTTTCTATTTTTCTTCCCTGACCGAAAACAATTTTTGATTCCTGTGTATCGAAATCCATAGTGCCGCGACGTTCTCTAGCCTCGCGTAGCACTTTATATAACGCGAAGAGTTGTTCAAGGTGCGGGACTAGATTTTTGTATTTTTTTCGCAACGTTGCATTTTTTTGCACCAGTATTTTGGCAACTTGGGTATAGGTCAATCTTGCATGAGACCGCATAATTGCTTCAAAAAATCGTGATCTGTAGATTTTCCCTTCATCAGAGATATGCATCTCGCAAACCATGCATAAACGGTCTTCATCAGCGACCAGTGAACACAATCCATTGGATAGAGGTTCCGGTAACATTGGAAGCACTCTTTCCGGAAAATATACCGAATTGCCTCGATTTTTCGCTTCGTCGTCTAATCCGGTATCCGGAGAAACGTAATGGGATACATCCGCGATGGCGACCAGTAATTTCCATCCCTTCTTTCCACGGGAACAATACACGGCATCATCAAAATCGCGCGCGTCTTCGCCGTCTATTGTGACCAAGGGCGTTCTACGCAAATCTTTACGATTAACACATTCGGCTGGGTCGATTTTCCTATCGAATTGTTCCATCTCAGCGATCACCGGATCCGGCCATTCGAACGGAAGATCATGCGCACGTATGGCAACATCGATTTCCAACCCCGGTGCCATATGTTCACCAATAATCTCAACAATTTTACCTATAGGCTGCTTGCGTTTACTCGGTTGCTCTAGGATTTCAACGATAACGATCTGCGCATCTGATGCTTCGCCGAGTTGAGAGTCCGCAATGAGTATATCTTGGGCAATACGTTTGTTATCCGGTACGACGAAATTGACGCCACTGTCCACATGGAGTCGACCCACTACACGGTTCGTATTGCGTTCCAGAATCGAAACCAATGCCGCCTCCTTTCGGCCTCTGCGATCCACACCGCGCACTCTAACGACCGCGCGGTCACCGTGCAACAAAGCCCGCATCTGGCGCGGAGAAACAAACAAATCATCACTGCCGTCATCCGGTTTTAGAAATCCAAATCCATCTGGGTGTCCAATAACACGGCCCGAAATCAGGTCTTTACTGTTGATAATGCAATAACATCTTTTCCGGTTTCTTAATACCTGGCCATCCCGTTCCATCGCCCGCAATCGCCTGCGGAATGCTTCTAAACTTTCATCCGTGTGCAAACCCAGTTTGTCCGCAATCTCCTCTTTTGTCAGAGGCACACCCTCCTTGTGCAATACTTCAAGTATCAGCTCACGGCTCGGTATCGGGTTCTGATATTTTTTCGCCTCGCGCTCAGCCATCGGATCATCTAATTTAAATGATGGAATCTTGTTTCCCCGCGAAGATTTTTTTTTCATATGAAGGAATTAAAATTGAAGAAACGAAAAGAGTTTAGCTTTTGTAGAGGCACTGAATTTGAGAATGAAATGGACACCTGAGGGCATTGACAAGCATGCAAGTGGCCGGTAAAGTGCGCACCTCTTTGCGGCTTACTTGATAGTATTGGTAATCTGCTCACGGCCGAGGTGGCGAAATTGGTAGACGCGCATGGTTCAGGTCCATGTGGGGGCAACCCCGTGGAGGTTCAAGTCCTCTCCTCGGCACCATATCTCCACCAAGCCCCAGAATCTTGTTACATTGTATTGATTGAACCGCGCGATAATATCCATTAGCAGATCCACATGGTATTCCTTTAGTTAGCGTTAAACCGCTCAAGTCATCGCGTTGCGGACATTACTTTCAACCGAGTAGACTATATTACGCTGAATTCACAACCCAGCCTAATATCCAATAGCATTTATCTAGCTCAACTACTGAACGGATTATTCAAAATCAAAGTCTCGTCTCGCTCGGCTCCGGTCGAGATGATATCCACCGAAACACCAACCAGTGCTTCTAAACGCTTGACATAAGCCTTGGCATTTTGGGGTAATTCATCATACGACGTAATCCCGGCAGTAGGCGTATTCCACCCAGGCAAATATTCAAGTATTGGACGGCATTGCTCATAATTTTCCGCACCTAAAGATGCATGTTGCGATTCGACATTATTAGCATTGCTGTACGCTGAACAAATTCCAACTTTTTCCAATCCATCAAGTACATCCAATTTGGTAATACACAGGCCGGATAAACTATTCAGATAGGCGGATTTGCGCATCGATATCGCGTCAAACCATCCGCAGCGGCGCGGTCGACCCGTAGTAGCACCAAATTCGAAACCCTTGTTTGCCAAATGCTTACCGGTGTCATCGAATAATTCCGTCGGAAAAGGGCCATTACCAACCCGCGTAGAATATGCTTTGGTAATTCCCAATATATAGTCAAGATTCAGCGGACCCACACCACAACCCGTAGAAACGCCACCAGCCGTCGTATTAGACGAAGTTACGTAAGGATAAGTACCATGATCCACGTCTAGTAGTGCACCTTGAGCACCCTCAAATAATAAATTTTTTCCCAAGGAATGATATTCGTGCAGTATCTCAGAAACGTCGGTCAACATAGGTGCAACTTGTTGAGCAAGTCGCATCGTTTCATCATACATTTGCTGATAATCTAGTGCCGTCCCGCCATAATATTCCGTGAGAACAAAATTATGATAATCGAGCAGTTCTTTTAGCTTTGCGCCAAACAGTTCTGGATTCAGTAAATCGCCAGCACGGATACCGCGACGCGCAGCCTTATCTTCATAGGCAGGTCCTATACCGCGGCCGGTCGTTCCGATCTTTTTATCGCCAAGGGCTAGTTCTCGAGCTTTATCCATGGCGATATGGATCGGTAAAATCAATTGGCATGCTTCACTGATTACCAGCCGCTCACGCACCGGAATCCCAGCAGATTCCAAAAATTCGATTTCCTCGATCAGATCCGGCAATGAAACAACTACACCGTTTCCGATCATACATTGCACTCCATCCCTTAATACACCAGATGGAATTAAATGCAAAATTGTTTTCTGGTCCTTAATAACCAACGTATGACCAGCATTGTGCCCACCTTGGAAACGCACAACCGCATCGGCATATTCGGTGAGTAAATCCACCAGTTTACCTTTGCCTTCATCACCCCATTGGGTGCCTAGAATAACTACATTCTTACCCATTTCATTTCCATTTTTGGAATTTTTCGTTGCCTTCCCGTTCGGCGCAGCCGTTCCAGGATACACTTTTTATTTTTAGCAAAATTATATTGATAGCTTTTTTAATATTAAAACCGTCAAAGCTGTAAAAATGGAAGCCGCGGAATTAATCACCCAGGAATTCAACCGACCCTTCATCAAAGTTTCTAAAAACCATTTTTTCAGTTTCAGGCAAAGCCTTAAGAGGCAGACACAACCCAGATGTCATTCTTTTTCTCCAGTATATAGCTGCATCCCATATCCTTCGCGTGACCGCTCTGATTTGGTAGTTGCTGAATCACTATTTCTCCGTGGCTGCGTAGGTCACTTATTTTTACATTCAAATCAGAATCATCGAGATATGGCGCATATATCTTGCCTTGCTCATCTTGTTGTCGATCGCAAGCCAAGCTTTCCAATACCTTAAGATCTGCACTAAACCCAGTCGCTGGTCGTGCTCGGCCGAAAACCCGGCCAATTTCATCGTAGCGCCCACCGCGGGCAATTTCACGCCCATACCCGGGTACAAACGCCGCAAATACGACGCCCGTCTGATAATGATAGCCTCGAAGCTCAGCTAGATCGAAATTAATCGGCAATAACGGGAACATGCTACGAAGTTTTTTCGCTAAGTCGGCAAGATAGTCCAACGCACCAATAACCGATTCATCCGCATTACCCAATTGTTCTCGAGCCCTATCGATAACGCCATCCGAACCATTCAGTTTCGGCAAAGCCATCATCATGGCCGATTCCGTATGCGACAGACCTAATAAGTCTAATAATGCTTCCAATTCAGCCGTGGCTTTGCGTTGCATTACATCGAAAATCTTAGATTCTTGCACAGGATCGAGCCCGGCTTGCTTGGCAAGTCCTCTAAATATACCCACGTGACCTAAATCAACATGCACATTCTGGAGACCTGAAACCGCCAACATTTCCAACATGAGCCGCACAATTTCAAAATCACTAGCAACACCTGCATGTCCGAACAACTCCGCCCCAACCTGCAACGGACTGCGCGATTTGTCCAGTTCATCACCTCGCGCATGCAGAACGGTACCCAAATAACACAACCGGGTGGGCACATCTCGCTTCAGATTATGCGCATCTATACGCGCAACCTGCGGTGTCATATCAGCACGTATGCCGAGCAAACGTCCACTCAGCTGGTCGGTCAATTTAAAGGTTTGAAGGTCCAAATCGTGGCCGGTACCGGTCAACAATGAATCAAGGAATTCGACAAATGGCGGGATAACCAGTTGGTAGCCCCAAGCCCCAAACAGGTCAAGTAAATCTCTACGCAACTGTTCTAATCGTAAAGCTTCGTCTTGCAGGACTTCTTGGATACCTTCCGGCAACAACCAATGATCTTGTTGGTACATAGTCTAAGAATCAATACCTGGAAGGTGTATAGAGGAGTAGGCGCATCATTTCAATGATTACGTCAATCCGAATAGATTTAACTTGAAGAGCAAGGTCTAAGAATCAACGAAAACGACTCTGGAATCCAAAATCCTTAGTCTGAATAACATTAAATTGCCGAATAAGAAAATTGAGATCCAGATTTTACGTTATACGAGATAATAATAAAAACCCACGA
The DNA here is from genome assembly GCA_964619885.1 of uncultured Methylococcaceae bacterium. GTDB lineage: Bacteria > Pseudomonadota > Gammaproteobacteria > Methylococcales > UBA1147 > CAZUGA01. The sequence continues at coordinate 33,827 of CAZUGA010000028.1, read as the reverse complement.
CAGCGGTTTATTCGCTGCCGCGGATCATTGTTTAATTCCGGTAGTACAATCTACCCTACTTTTCTTTGCCGAAATATTTGAAGAAATCTGAATTTGGTTCAAGAACCAACATGTCACTTCCCCCACTGAATACTTGTTTATAAGCATTCAAGCTCCGGTAAAAACCGAAAAATTCGGAGTCTTTACCATAGGCTTTTGCGTATACATCCGTTGCAACCGCATCACCTTGCCCTCGGGTTATTTCAGCTTCTTTATAGGCTTCAGCGATGATAATATCACGCTGCTTGTCAGCATCAGCACGAATTTTTTCAGATGCCTCAGCACCCTGCGACCTAAAGTCTCTTGCCACTCTCTCACGCTCGGCTTCCATTCTGCGGTAAACAGAACTACTTACATCACTGGGTAGATCTATACGTTTGATTCGAACGTCAACAATATCTATGCCCCATTTTTCGGCAATAGACTTGGTACTGGCGACCAAGATATCACGCAAATCAGAGCGATCGGCAGAAACCAATTGATTGATCGACCGTTTACTGAATTCCCCTCGCATAGCGTCTTTCATAATTTGATCTAGACGCATATTGGCTTGCGTTACATCTCCCGACATGGTGGTGTAATACAAAGGCACATCACCAATACGCCATTTGACGAACGAGTCAACAATCACATTTTTCTTTTCGGACGTTAGAAACCGCTCAGCTTTAGCATCCAAAGTCAGAATCCGTGCGTCAAAAAACTTGACGTTGTTGTAAATGGGAACTTTAAAGTGTAATCCCGGCTTATAATCCGACTTAACGATCTCCCCAAGTCTGAACAGGATCGCCTTTTCAGTTTGATGGACGGTAAAAATCGTCGAAAATGCGATTGCAAACACAATCGCCAGAATTAGCAATAATCTATTCTGAGCCATTAGCGAGCCCTCCCTTCACGTCCACGACTTGATTGACGGGCAGTAGACGCTTTAGCTGGTTTTTGTCCCGGTGAATCAACATATTGGGTAACCTTCGGTATAGGCTTAGCAATCGATGAAACTTTGTGACCCGCTAATTTATCCAATGGCAGATAAACCAAATTGTTACTGCTTTCAACGTCGACCATAACCGTATTGGTTTTGCTGATTACAGCCTCGATCGATTCCAAATACAACCGTTTACGGGTAATCTCAGGTGCCTTCTCATATTCCGTAAGCAGTTGGTCAAAACGGCTCGCTTGACCTTCAGCTCTGGAAACTACTTGCGCTTTATAAGCTTCCGCACTTTGAATCTGCCTTGCTGCGGCACCTCGCGCTTTTGGAAGAACCTCATTTTTATAAGCCTTTGCTTCATTGATGAAACGTTGCTTATCTTCTCGCGCTTTAATCGCATCTTCGAAAGCCGCCTGTACTTCTTCTGGCGGCTGTGCATCCTGAAGATTAACGCTGGTGACTAAAATGCCAGCTTTATAACTATCCATGATCTCCTGAATCGAACCTTTGATATCTGTCACAACTTCTGTACGACCCTCGGTCAACACAAAATCCATAGAACTATTGCCGATTACACCACGCTCAGCGCTTTCGGTAACTTGTTTTAGGCTTTCTGCAGGACCGACCACGTTATATAGGAAGTCTTTGGCATCTTTGACCTGATATTGAACCGCCAATTGTACATTGACAATATTCTCATCCTCGGTCAGCATCAAAGCTTCACGTGGTACAGAACCAATCGCTTGTTGGCGTCCGCCGGAACGATATCCAATCTCTAAAAATCGTTGTTGTTCAATATTGACGATATCTCGTGCTTCGATGGGCGTAGGAATATGCCAATGCAGTCCAGGCATCGTGGTTTCCGTATAGGCACCAAATCGCGTAACGACACCTCGATTACCAGCATCAACAATATAAAAACCCGTTAACCCCCAAAGAATTAATGCAACAACAATAATTAGGCCCAGTCCCGGTAAGGGATTAGCACTTTGACCCCCACCCTTACTCCCGCCAAATAATCCACCCAATTTTTCTTGCATCGAACGGATCACTTCGTCGAGATCAGGCGGCCCTTTCTCTTTATCGCGACCACTCCACGGATCTTTGTTGTCACCCCCCGGTTCATTCCAGGCCATAAACATTTACTCCAATTTGGTTTAAAAATAATCGTATCGCCAATAAACTGAATACGAAAGATGGAATTATCCTAAAAAAATGTGTGAATGTACAAACCTAGATTACGCAATTTAATTTTACCCATCGAGCTTTGTTATCTTATTTCGACGACTGGATCAATTTTGATTGTTGGTAATGGCCGTTACACAGGATTTGATATTGTAACGCTTTGCGTACCTACAAAGGCATAAACATATCGCATAAATTTCAATGTACAACTTAAACCGAAGGTCAGGACATGATTTTCAATTGTAATTGATCGGCGCAATTTAATAAAAAGCGACACCATATTACGGTAAATTAAATCGACAAAAAAGAGACAAATTGTCGCATATATCGAGTTAATTCAAGGAATCAACAACAATGGAGGAATCCACCCGTACAACCCTCGCTGGGTGCACTTGACTAAATTCCACTTCTTTAAGGATACCCAAGTCCTTTTTCAACAATTCGACTTCAATATCCCAACCTCCCATATCCAAAGGCTCATCTTTTAATACCATCCCACGATCGTACAATTTCGCCCTAATACACCCCTGGTGCGGGTGCAGTAGCATTTGAGCACGCACTCTCCCAGTCGCAAAGTAGTCACAAATAGCCTCATCCAAAAAGTTTATTCCGTCTCCATTTTTTGCCGACACCCAAATTCGGAAGGGCTTGCCACTAAAATCCCGTTCTATACGCGCGACCTCATCATCGATCATATCGATCTTGTTATATACCAGAAATTGTGGAATATGATTCGCCCCAATTTCAGTGAGAACCTCATTAACCTGCGCTATCGTAGCTTGTCGGTCTTCGTCGGCAGCATCGACGACGTGCAACAAGATATCCGCTTCACTAGCTTCTTGTAAGGTGGATCTAAACGCAGCCACCAATTCGTGAGGTAATTCCCGAATGAATCCAACAGTATCGGCCATGATGACCGGAAAACCGCTTGACAAGGTCATTTTACGCAAAGTTGGATCTAGGGTTGCGAACAATTGATCAGCAGCGTAGATATCCGCCCCGGTAAGACAGTTGAATAAAGTTGATTTACCGGCATTTGTGTAGCCAACTAAACCGATGGTTGGCACCACCGCTTTCTTTCTGGCGACGCGGCCTTGGTGTCGTTGTTTTTCGACTTTCTCCAGCCGCCGTTTGATTTGGCGAATTCTAATCCCAATCAGACGCCGGTCAGTTTCCAATTGAGTTTCCCCCGGCCCACGCAATCCGATCCCACCCTTCTGTCGCTCCAAATGCGTCCATCCACGCACTAATCGCGTTGAAAGATGTTGCAGTTGGGCAAGTTCAACTTGTAATTTGCCCTCAAATGATTGAGCACGTTGGGCAAAGATATCCAGAATCAAACCATTGCGATCTATCACCCGCAGGCCAAGGCTGCGTTCCAAGTTGCGTTCTTGGCTTGGACTTAGGGCATGATTTACAATAACCAATTCCGAACCGGTGACAAGAATCTGATCTCGCAATTCTTCCAGTTTACCGCGACCCAGAAATGTTTTGGGGTCGGGAATAGAACGGGTTGAAATCAGCCTGGCAACGGGATCAACCCCCGCAGAAACAGATAATTCTTCTAATTCGTCAAGGTTTCCCTGATCAGAGTCGCGCACAACATGAACCAATATCGCCCGTTCACCGGACGAAGGGCGCTCAAACACTCATTGCCCCGAAGGCCCAAAGCCAAAGAATCGTTAGTGGTGCCGAGTTAATACTATTGATGGTTATTCCAAATCATTCCCTTCATCAGCGCGCGGTACACGCACTTGACGCGCAGGAACGATGGTAGAGATCGCATGCTTGTACACCATCTGGCTGATAGAATTTTTCAACATTACAACATATTGATCGAAGGAATCGATCTTACCCTGCAACTTAATACCGTTTACCAAATAGATCGACACCGGTATGTGCTCTTTACGCAACGCGTTAAGAAATGGATCTTGCAAATTTTGCCCCTTAGACATCCGTCGTTCTCCTTATTTTTATTCCGGTACACTTCCGATCAGATTGCTCAAACTAAACACGTTCGAAACTAGATTAAATTTTACCACAAACAATTTACTAATTGGTCTGACATTTAGACCAATTTACCACACCAGCCAAAAGCAAGAAGTTGAACAATTGCTCGGGCCCGTCCGAATATCGCAATTATCTATAAAATGGGACCTATTTTTGTCGATTTCACCCACAGCCACTAGACTACCGTCATTAGGAGAAAACCCTATCCCATCAACAACATAAATATCAGAGTACTCTACCTTAGAAAAGGTTCCAAGTCCTCCAATATAAATTTTTGTAAATTAGCGCCACCAGAACGATATACATAGGGGCTTGATTCTTTTCTTAACCAAGTCAGTTGCCTTTTCGCCAATTGCCGGGTTGCAATAATGCCACGTTTTTCCATCTCAGTTCTATCTATTATTCCGTGCAGGTACATCCATATTTGCCGGTACCCCACTGCCCGTACAGAAGGATTTCCGTCGTTCAGATCCCCACGTTTAATCATCATTTGTACTTCATCTATCATGCCATCATCCAGCATTTTGATGAACCGGGATTCAATATGCCCGTGCAATTCGGACCGGCTGTTTGGTTTTAGAACAAGGTTCAACCAGCGAAAAGCCGCGTCCTCCTGCGATGCTTCAGCGCAATGATCGCTAAGCGATTTACCCGATACCAAATAAATTTCCAAGGCCCTCTGGATTCTTTGCGGATCATTTCGGTGTATACGCCGCGCCGCACTGGGATCTATTTCCGATAACCGGTTGTGCATCACAGACCACCCTAGAATCTGTGCTTCTCCATCAATTTTTTGGCGTATTTCGTTATTCGCGGCCGGTAACGCGGCCAATCCATGCTGCAAGGCTCGAAAATACAACATTGTACCTCCAACAAACAGCGGTATTTTGCCGCGGTCGCGAATTTGATCGATTAAAATTAAAGCTTCTCTACGAAAACGTCCGGTAGAAAACGATTCAGCCTGGTCGAGAATATCAATAAGATGATGTGGGATTCCGCATCGATCTGCTAATGAAGGTTTCGCTGTGCCTATATCCATGCCACGATAGACCATGGCCGAATCTACGCTGACTATTTCGCAACCCAGGTCTAGCGCAAGTTTTACGCCCAATTCAGATTTTCCCGTAGCGGTGGGCCCCATCAAACAAATCACGAGTGGTAAGGCGTCCGTCAGCTTACTGTCCCCTCATAAAAAAAGCATCCAATTGTTTCGCGCTCAATTCAATCCACGTCGGTCTACCATGATTGCATTGCCCACTGTTTTCGGTTGCTTCCATTTCCCTGAGTAACGCATTCATTTCTGATTGACTCAATGCACGGTGGGCTCTAATTGAGCCGCGACAAGCAATACTGGATAACATCTCGTTGATATTTTCCTCTATACAAGTACTTGATCCAGTTGTTTGTAAGTCCGCCAACATATCACGTACGAGTTGCTCTACATCAACACCAGAAATTTGAGCCGGAACTGAACGCACAACGAGTGTGGTAATATCAGATCTATCTATTTCCAATCCAAGCTTGAATAATTGGTCTCGAATATTTTCCGCCAATTGCGCTTCGGCCGTCGAAACCTGGATGCGAAGCGGCAATAATAATGGTTGCGAGGGAATTTCTCCCTGTGCATGCTGATGTTTTAATTTTTCATACGTAATCCGTTCATGCGCCGCGTGTGCATCAACCAATATTAAGCCCTGTTTGGACTCAGCCAAAATGTATATATTATGAAGGTGCGCCAGTGCGTACCCCAACGGCGGAACCGGATTTTCATCAGGTTTATCCCGACTCAATCCTGTAACAGAATAATATGCCGAAGGTTCCTTCGACAATAGTTCGTAGGATTCCATTTGTTCATTAAGGCGCAACGGCAATGAAGGCTGAATTTCGGCCCGAGACGGTTTGAATGGGACCGATTTAGCTGACAACCCTTCTGAGAGCGGCACTGGGTTAGGATCGGTTTCAATTATAGTTTGGTCACCGGGCCTTACCGCAGCAAGCGCCCCGTGCAATGCTTTAAACAAAAATCCGTGTATAGATCGGCTATCGCGAAAACGCACCTCCAATTTGGCAGGATGTGCGTTAACATCGACAAGGCTTGGGTCTAGCTCCAAATACAAGATAAATACCGGATGGCGACCGTGGAACAATACATCTTGATAGGCTTGCCGTACCGCATGACTGATAAGTTTATCCTTCACCAAGCGTCTATTCACGTAAAAGTATTGCATGTCGCTTTGACTACGCGAAAAAGTTGGTGCGCCAATCCATCCGGACAATTTTAAACCAGAGGCCTCTTCAGCAAGTCTAACCGCATTCTGCAAAAATGTAGGCCCACACACCCAGTCAATTCGTTTACCGTCATCCAAATCGGTAATAATCGGTTTACTGTCCACTATTTTCCGTTGATTATGGGTCATCACAAAACCCACATCAAAACGGCTCAGCGCCATACGCTTTACTACATTTTCCAAATGAGAAAACTCAGTTTTCTCGGTTCGCAGGAACTTCCTTCGGGCCGGTATATTGTAAAATAAATCACGCACTTCAACGACCGTTCCGCTCGGCAATGAGTCTGGAGAAAATAAAAATTCAGATTCACTACCATCAGCCATCACACGCCAAGCACTTTCAGCATCGACCTTGCGGGAAATAAGCGCCAATTTGGCAACTGCACTAATGCTGGGTAACGCTTCACCTCGGAAACCCATGCTGGTGATCATCTCTAGATCTCTCAACGATGAAATTTTACTGGTCGCATGCCTCGACAACGCAAGTGTTAAATCATTCTTGGCTATACCACACCCGTTGTCTCGAACCCGTATCAGGCTGATACCGCCGTGCTCGATATCTATAGTTATCTGGCTCGCCTCGGCATCAAAACTGTTTTCGACCAACTCTTTAACTATTGAGGCAGGTCGCTCGATTACTTCTCCGGCAGCAATTTGGTTGACCAATTGAGGGGGTAATTTTCGGATTTCCATCGAAAATAAAGTCGTATTGCTTTAGCAGAAAAAAGGTAAGTTTTGGAAGATCGAATTAATATTATACGTGTTTGGACTATCGGATAGGAATATATTGGATCATGGCAATTCGCCACTATTTAAGACCTGGAATAACCAACATCAGCATGACGATGTTCGCAAGCGAACACCTCATCCTCAGCCCATTCCTTATCAAGCAATAGGCAAAGCTCCCAAAACTTATTGGTATTTAGAAAAGTAAGCTGACCTTAGTTGCGGGAATGACAAGCACTTAACGCAATAAGGGAATGTTAGACTGCATTTGAAAACCCAATTCGTTAAATCGGATTAGTGTGGCGCGTTAACTTCCTTCCGGAATTTCTAATATTTGCCCAACTCGAATTCGACTGTTGGGCAACGCATTAGTGAGTTGCAACTGACGGGTGCTGACACCGTATTGATTGGCGATCCCCGAAAGTGTTTCGCCACGCTCGATAACATGACTACGAGCGGCAATGTGCGTTCCGGGCGGCGCATAGATCGCAAAATAATCCTGCAATCCCCCGAACACCGCTCTTGCAAGCCGACTCTGGTATTTCGACGACCGAAGTTTTTTCTCTTCGTCAGGATTTGAGATAAACGCGGTTTCCACCAGAATTGACGGAATATCAGGTGACTTCAGCACGACAAATCCAGCACTTTGTACGGTTTTCTTGTGCACTGCCCCCATATTTTTCAAATTCCGCAACACATTGGCCGCCACGTTGCCACTTGCTTCCTTGGTTGCAGTTTGAGATAGGTCTAACAGTACAGAGGCCAACATATCATCCTTATCATCTAAGCTCACACCACCGACGAGATCCACAGCGTTTTCCTGCGCCGCCAACCAGCGCGCAGCTTCACTGGAAGCACCACGCCTCGACAGGGTGAAAACCGAAGAACCTTTGACCGTAGATTTCTTAAATGCATCTGCGTGGATAGAAACAAACAAGTCCGCTTTTGCTTTACGGGCTTTTTTAATGCGTTCGCGCAAGCCTACATAGTAATCACCTGTGCGAATCATTACTGGACGCATACCCGGTTCTTTGCGAATCAAGAATTCCAATTTTTTAGCAATCGCCAAAACAACCTCTTTCTCACGTGTTCCCCGTGGACCTCGAGCCCCAGGATCGTTACCCCCGTGACCCGCATCGATCGCAATAATCACCTCACGTAGTTTTGCTCTGTGCGCGCTTACCTTCACTATGGGTTTTGATTGGCTTGCGTTCACCACTGGTTTTAGCTTAACAGCAGACAATGGCTCCGCGACTTTCTTATGAATCCTAGGGGTGTGTTTGGCTATTTTTTTTACTTTCACGGGCTTAGCCTGAGCCGGCATTGACGCTTTGGTCTGCTTGCCTATGCCCGAAGCCGTTATTTTATTAGGTTCCTTTGAATATGCGGCTACGACACCCTTTTCGAATAAATCAACGACCAATCGATACCCATATTTACCTTTGGGCGACAGAAGGAAACTATCCACCCTAATCGATTTCTTTAGATCGATTACAAAACGGACATCACTCTTATTTCTAGATGCGCTACGCACCCGGTGGAAATAACTGTGCGTAGCTTGTGGTTGACTTATTGTGCCGTGTAGCTTGGCATTTTTAATATCGATGACGACGCGCTTTGGGTTATCCAGCACGAAAACATCACGATCGCAAGGCGCAGTTAGGTCGAATACAAACCGTGTATGATTACTTGCGGTGGAAAACCGTAAAGAACTGATTGCAATGCGCTGGGCAATAGAGCCCTGGGCAAACAATGACAGAAAAATTGCTAAAAGAAGAAGGACTATATTTCGCATTCCTAAGCACCGCTAGTCCACTGACCAAAAACAGCAACCCGTTATTGAGTAACTACTTACCAACATCTCGTTATCAAAACTGTATGTTCGCTCGCTTGTAGCCTCAAAATAATGTCACCAAACCAGCCCACCGCCAAGCTTCGTCTTTTGAGCTGTCACTACCGTCGGTCGAGCTGCAATGTATCGAAAAACCGCTACCGAAACCTGATTGGGCTATTTCATAGTATAGAACGGATTTTCATCTACATACGGTAGATATCCGTTTTTAATACCACGCTTTGAACATAACATAGCTCGTTCCGTTACATAGTGCAAGTAGATACTTAACTTAATAGACTAAGTATATTGTTTAAAATCGATAAAATTATTTTAAACACTCGCCATATTCATGGCCGATGTTAGACCGAGAATGCCACGAAACGTTTCTAGTATGTTGAACACCCGTAAATTGAATCATTAAGTCTGGATTTGGCAGACAACCGGCACCCTTTTCCGGCCATTCGATAAAGCACACGACATCATCGCCAAGATAATCGCGCATCCCTACCCATTCCAATTCTTCTGGATCGGCCAATCTGTATAAATCGAAATGAACAATCTTTCGATCGTTTAATTGATATTCTTCCACCAACGTAAAAGTTGGGCTTTTGACCGGCCCTAAATACCCGCCCGCAGCCAAATATCCACGCACACAGGTTGTTTTTCCTGCACCCAGATCGCCGTGTAGGTAGATCACTGATGCACCTCGAACACATTCAAATAGGCGCGCGCCAAACAGTAGCGTATCGGATTCACCTCGGAGAACTGCGCTCATGGATTAACCAATTTTCGAAGATGCGGAAATAAGTCACTGGCAAGTAATCCACGCTCGCCAGATTCAGCGGCCTTATCTGCTGCCGCACCATGCAAATAAACACCAATTCGGCTCGCTTCTGCGATATCAATACCTTGGGCGACCAAGCCAACAATAATGCCGGTCAATACATCCCCCATTCCCCCGCTTGCCATTCCCGGATTGCCGGTTGGCGAAATATAACTTTGCATCCCATCGTATATCAAAGTTCCCGCGCCTTTTAATACACAAACACCACCATATTTTTCCTGAATATTTCGCACCGCTTGAAACCGATCCATATTGATCCTTGCTGTAGTCGTTCGAAGTAATCGTGCAGCCTCCCCTGGGTGCGGCGTTAACACCCACGTGTCACGATTTTCTCGTAAACCGGCCAACAAATTTAATCCGTCTGCATCAACAACTATAGGAAGATCCGTTGACATCACTGCCGCAAGCAGGTCCGCTGCCCATTGGCTTTGCCCCAATCCCGGTCCTATGCCGACTACAGATACTTTGCTCAGTAACCCGTTCAATTCGTCCTTGGACTCAACCCCGTGGCACATTAACTCAGGCCTAGATATGTTCAGCCAAGACGCATGCGCTTTGCGGGTGGCTATGCTGACCAATCCTGCGCCTACGCGCGCCGCGGCACATGCCGCCATGAAAGTAGCACCACTGTATCCCTGCTCTCCGCCTACAATCAGCGCGTGTCCAAAATCACCTTTGTGAGCCCCCCTATTTCTCGGGCATAAGTGTCGCCATGGTGGAGCAACCAATTCCGCAGAGGGTCTTTGCGCCTCGATAACTTCATTAGGCACGGATAGCGACGCGTATTCCTTTCGGCCAGAATATTCTATGCCCCCACCGGTATATAAACCTTGTTTGCGGGCAATAAAACTAATCGTGCAGTCCGCACGAACAGAGACACCCATAGGGTATCCGGAATCCGCATTCAAACCCGAGGGTATATCCAGCGCAAAAACAGGCTTATCGGCACGATTGATTGCGTCTATCAGCTCGGAAAATGTTCCTCTAACCTCTCGATCCAATCCAGTACCCAGCAAAGCATCGACAATTATATCGACTGGCTCAAATTTATCTTCGTGGAACTGTGTAATGCTGCCATTATTATCGAGAAACTCGTTAAATACTAAAGCAGCATCACCCGATAACTTGTCCGGCGTAACAATTGACATCACCGTGACACCGAGTCCGCTGCTTTTCGCCAAGCGCGCAACAACGTACCCGTCTCCAGCGTTATTTCCTGCACCACATATAATCGCCAAGTGGCGTGCATTGGGCCATAATCGCACCAAACAATCAAAAGCAGATTGACCCGCCCGATGCATCAACTCCAAACCAGCAATACCAAGCTGATCGATTGCATACCGGTCCATTGCCCTGACCTGGGCTGCTGTATAAAGCCCCCTAACCGATATATTTGTGATATCGTTGACTCGATTCATTTCCCAACCCTTTTTTGACTGTTTGTATTGTCGAGCTTGCGCACCTAGTGATATACATTTCTGGGAACAAGATTAACGGAGACACCATGGATTTGCCAATTGCATTAACTGCTCACGTATTGTCCGCCATTGTATGGGTTGGCGGGATGTTTTTCGCCTATTTCGTGGTCCGACCATCAGCCGGCAAGTTACTCGACGCACCCAATCGACTTATACTTTGGTCAGCGCTTTTCAAACTTTTTTTTCGCTGGGTATGGCTTGCAATAATTTTATTATTATTGAGCGGCTATTGGATGATATTCGGTGTCTACGGTGGGATGAAATACGTGGGTATTCACATTCACGCAATGCATGGAATCGCTTGGCTTATGATTTTGTTGTTTGTCTATCTTAATTTCGGTCCTGTGAAGCAACTTGGTTCGTTAGTATCGGTTAAAGACTGGCCAAATGCCGGCAGATCTCTATCGAAAATCAGGCAAATTGTTGCATTCAACCTTAGTCTGGGCCTGATAACTTCAGCCATAGCAACCGGCGGTAAGTATTTGAATTAATATTTCGTTTGATGACATTCGCTGAATCAACCCAATTGTCTCCGGCAACGCGTGCCGAATTAGCCAGAAAGATAAAAAAATGGGCTAAATCTCTAGGTTTCCAACAGACCGGAATCACAGATGTCGATCTGAGCAAAGCGGAACAATACCTACAGCGGTGGTTACAAAATGGCTTCCACGGATCAATGGATTACATGGCGCGTCACGGTAGTCTGCGCAGCCAGCCCGATGCTTTATTACCCGGAACTATACGTGTTATATCGACGCGTTTAGACTACTTGCCGGAACCGGTAGAAATTTCTGAACGGATACTTGACGATCCTATACAGGCTTATATTTCCCGTTATGCGTTGGGACGAGACTACCATAAACTGATGCGCAAACGCCTACAGCGTTTGGCTGATATGATCAGCAAAGAAATCGGTCCGTTCGGCTATCGAGCTTTTGTGGATAGCGCACCAGTTCTTGAGAAAGCCCTAGCGGAAAAAGCCGGATTGGGTTGGATTGGCAAACACAGCAATCTGATCAACAAAAAAGCCGGCTCATGGTTTTTTTTGGGTGAAATATATGTCGACCTGCCGCTACCCATAGACATTCCAGCAACGGAACACTGCGGTATTTGCAGTGTCTGCATTGATATTTGTCCAACGCAGGCGATCGTTGGACCTTTCCAAGTCGATGCGAGACGCTGTATTTCATATTTAACCATCGAATTAAAAGGATCGATCCCTGTTGAATTCCGCAGCAAAATCGGCAATCGAATCTATGGTTGCGACGATTGCCAGGCAGTTTGCCCATGGAATAAATTTGCCCAGACGACCAGAGAACCCGATTTCCAGGCGAGGCACGGACTGGATACTGCCCACCTTGTCTCATTATTTGGCTGGAGTGAAACTACCTTCCTGTCAAAAACAGAAGGTTCCGCTATTCGCCGTATCGGTTACCCGCATTGGCTGCGCAACCTAGCAATCGCTCTAGGCAATGCACCAAAAAACGAGACAGTCACCGCCGCGCTGAATTCGAGGCGCGACGATCAATCAGAGCTGGTGCGAGAGCACGTCAGGTGGGCACTACAACAACATCAGCGCAACACGTAACGAAACCTTTGTCAATATTCAAAACAAGGCTTTCTCCAACAATTTATCACGCCCGTAAACGTCGTCCGCAAAATAAACCAATCCCTCGTCGCTAACGACCGCTGTTCGATACAATATATGAACCGGGTATGCTTCATCCAACTTTACAACGGTTCTTTTTCCACTCGCCACCAATTTTTTAACTCTCTCTATGGGCCATCCATTGGCTTGACCACCCAATAAATACGCGGCCAACTGGATAGGCTCACTGACCCTGATACAACCATGACTGAATGCTCTGCGAGAACGCTTGAACAGACTATGACCTGGTGTATCGTGTAGATAGACATTATATTTGTTCGGAAACATGAACTTAATTTTTCCTAACGCATTTTTTCGTCCTGGTTCTTGTCTGAGTTTGTAACGCCGAATTCCACGCCCAACCGATTGCCAATCAATAGCTATAGAATCTACCTCCTGGGCATCGCTGCCCCAACCATCATAGACTCTAATATTTTTTCCCCGCAGATAATAAGGATCATTGATTAACTTCGGCAACATTTCTTTAACCGCGATACTGGACGGCACATTCCAATAAGGATTGATTTCGATATATTTAATCGACTCGCTAAATACCGGGGTTTTGTGGTATAGCTTACCGACAATAACCGGCATTTTTATCTTTACATTATCGTCCTCAGTTCCAGCCAGCGTAAAACCGGCCACGTTTACAAACAGCCGTTTGCGGCCCAGATCATGCGCAAGCCAACGCCAGCGTTCCATGTTTACAACGATACGTTTGATCAGTTTTTCTACGGGTATATTCATTGCCGCCAAAGTGTTCTTACCAATGGCACCGTCGGTTTCAAGGTGGTGGCGTTTTTGAAATCGTTTTACTCCGGCTTCGAGCGATTCGTCATACAAGGATGATTCAGCATTTTCACCGTCATGATCGCCAGTAATGCTCAATCGCTGTCGTACTACCAATATCCTGGGTGAATCCATTCCCACCTTTAAGGTCTCACCCGCCGGTATGATGGGCCAGCCCCCCTGTTCCGCCAACCCGCGGTATCTTTCTAGGGCCTGCTTTAACCCTCGATAATGGATGTTGTCGGGTGTTTGAGACGCCAAAAACTCTGATAGATCCGGCGAACTAACCGCTTCCAGTGCCAGGGCGACCGGGTCAATAGCAACATCTCGAGCTGTTGCGAATAAGGTTGGGTCCAGTTTTCGTGGATCGGCCCGGCCTTCCCGGGCATCGGCTGCATACGCTGCCATGCTATAAGTCAGCAATACTTCTAATTTGGCTAAATCCATAGCCTGCTGACTGTCCCAAAGCTTCTCTAAATTTGATACATGGTAATCCTCACTGTTAAGACCTTCCAAGTGCGCATTCTTCAAAACGTCTAACAAGCTTTCGGCACGTTCATTATGCCCTCCATCTGTCACCCAAAGCGGGTTGCTACCTTGCTCCTGATAATGAAGCAATAATTTCTCATTAATTTCACCCGCATCCATGCGTCTGCCTTCTATACCAAGTTGACTCGCCGGTCCATTATTTAATAATTCGATCAACGCTGCCTTTACATCGGTATCATCCGCGAATACCGATCCAGATAAGCCGTATGCCAATGCAACAAGTAAACTGATAATTGTTTTGAATCGATACATCTTTTTGTTCCCCTGAAAAATCTGAATGATCCCCCCGCTCCATTTCACCCGCTGAACGGTCTGAATGGATTAACTTGGAATAAGCTTTATCGCATCAATATTTTAGCGGATAGAATCCATAATACAGATGTTAGTCGACAAAAAGTCGATCAAATAACCCATTCTAATTGTGACCCGAAAGCGTTACCGCTCTAAATTCCAATCTTGTTTTACCCGATATAACACCGTATTTATCAACGCTCACAATAGGTTCATCGTGCGACACTCAAAACGATCGCTCTAAATTGAGTTTCTATGTAGAATAGATTCAAATCATTCAAGATCGTTTTAAATTCGGCGTATACATTTATCTCGGATTGCTAACACGGATATCCGCACTAATTCCGGTCTAATTTCTATAATTATCAGACCGCACGACAATACCAACATAGAATGCGCATCTGGATCCCTTTCAGTTTAATCTTCTTACTTCTTATCCTCGGCGTCGTACTAAGTGACGGCATAGTCGACTTGCAAGTCGATTATTTATGGTTTAAGTCGCTGGGATACGAAACCTACTTTTTGATGAAAGAAGGCTACAACGGCACCATAGACCTTGTTGTGGGATTAGCAATCTTTCTGTTTTTCTTTGTCAATCTCCGTCTGACGCAGCGGTTATTAGCGAACAAAATAGATGGCGATATTCCACAGGATGGAGCACCTTCTAACCTTTTGCAACGGACAAAGCTGGACCGGTTGTTCAATCCACGATCGGTTAAAGTGCATATTATCATTGCGTTAATTTTGACCGTACCGGTAATTGTGCCTATCCATCTGAATTGGGAGTTGGCGTTATTCTATCTTTTCGGCCAAAGTAATACAGGAATTAGTGATCCCATCTTTGGTAACGACATTGGCTTTTATTTATTTTCGTACCCCTTCTACGAATTAATTCAAAAAGAGCTGATCACCGCTTTCGTACTGCTTGTGGTCGCTGTTGCTACATTTTATTACGTTGGAAACGGTCCGGGGAACCGACGATTCGCCAAGCTGCCAAAATCTGCAGCGATTCATCTGGGTGTCCTGATCGCGAGCACATTTGCCTTCCAGTCCTGGGGATTTTTCTTACAACGCTATTCGCTACTGTATACAGACCATCATGAACCGGTTTTTTTCGGGCCCGGTTACGTAGAAATGCATTATCGGCTGCCATTAATTTGGTTGCAATGTATATTATTTTTGATCATCGGCGCGTTGACCCTGTACGCTCTTTTTTACCGCAGACGCAGTATAATATTGGGGTTTACCAGCATCTTATTCATCCTGGTATTTGCGTTATTACACATTGAAATAATTCCAGCAACTATCGACAAGGTATGGGTCAAACCTAATCCGGTAAGCGCAGAAAAAGAGTTTATGCGACACAATATCAGTGCAACGCTATCGGCCTACAAACTAGACCAAGTAACCACCGAAGCTTTTGACCCTAGAGTATCGGCTAATCAACAATTAGGGTTGGACGAAAAACAAGACCTGACTAATATTCCGGTTTGGGATAGAGAGTTGTTAGACGAAGTATACAACCAACTTCAAGCCGTCCGGCCTTATTACCGATTCCCAAAAATCGATGTGGGTCGTTATTTGATCAACGGTTACTATCAGCAGGTCAATCTATCTGCACGCGAAATTAACACTAACAAATTACCAGACGAAACCAAAAGTTGGGAAAACATCCATTTGCGCTATACGCACGGATGGGGCGCAGTGATCACCCCCGCTTATCAGAGCGGCGATACACCCATGCAATGTTTTCTCTGTGACATCAATCTCAATTCCAAAGTCGGATTTCAGATCGCGCAACCACAAATTTATTTCGGGCAAGAAGACTATGAATACGCGATAGCACCTAATCTTTTAAAATCAATCGGAACCGATCCGTCTGAATTGAGAATTCAGCAAGCATATAGCGGGCGCGGTGGCATACCGGTTTCTTCGGTTTTAAGCAAGCTACTGTTCGCGATCTATTTTAAAGACACTAACTTTTTGTTCTCCGCAAGTTTTGGCGCTGAGAGTCGAATTTTACTCCACAGGAATATTCTTAATCGCGTACAAAAGGTAGTGCCATTTTTGCATCTCGATCAAGACCCATACCTTGTTGTCACGCCAAGCGGATTTTTTTGGGTAATTGATGCATATACGACATCTAAATATTACCCCGTTTCTAAGCACAGCTACGCTAAATTTTCCGGAGAAACCAGCGGAAAACGTTTCAACTATATTCGGAATTCGGTAAAGATCGTCGTCGACGCGTATCACGGGTCTACCGATTTTTATATCGTCGAGCCCACTGATCCCATCGTTTGGACCTTGAACAAAGCCTTTCCGGGTTTATTCAAACAAGCCGATGCAATTCCAAGCGATCTAAAACCACATTTACGCTATCCAAGAGATATGTTTTCGATACAAATGCAGATCTACAACAAGTATCACCAAACGAAACCTGAACTATTCTTCCAGGGTGGGGAGTTTTGGGAATTTTCAAAAATGGACGGCGCGAACGTCACACCGTACTACTTAACTATCCATCGTGGCGCATTGGACGAACAAATTTTTGTTCTTGTCAGTCCAATGAATCCGGTTGGGCTCGATAATTTAAGCGTACTTGCCGTTGCAGGCTGTTTTACAAAATCCATGTGCGGGAATGACTACGCTCCGCGAATCATAATGTTCAAATTTCCAGTTGATCTACAAATCGATGGGCCAGGACAGATCGCCGCACTGATCAATCAAAACCCAGAAATTTCCAGACAGATCTCCTTATGGAATCAACGAGGATCTGAAGTTAAACGAGGCCGTATGGTAATTTTGCCCATTGGCAACGACATCCTATATATTCAACCCGTTTACATATTGTCAACAGCAGCAACCAAAATACCACAATTAGTCCGAGTTATTGTCTCCAAAGGCAAGGAAACCGTAATGGAAGTATCACTGGAAACTGCGCTTCGCAAGATTAATGATCGGTTGAGCCAAAATCAAATAAGTACTTCGGCACAAATCGAGCAAACACCGTCCGACATATCTGCATTACCTTTCAAAGATCCGAGCAGCAGATGAAGGGCTCAATCTGTCGAAAATGTTTTGGCGACGTACGGTAGCGACACGCTTGCATTCAGCGGCCTAGAAATTCCCTTTGGGGCCATACTCCGAAGGAGTAGCTCAATATTTTTCTAGCTTTGCTGATATTGCTTGGGCAATTGCCAGATAACCCGTACTATTAGGATGGTGATCATCTGATTCAGGATAAGGAGGATCTCCTTGAGAAAAACGGGATTCAATAGACAAATGAGAGAAAAACGAGATTTAATAGACAAATGAGAATCTAAATAGTCAATACCATTTCGTTCAAAAAACTTGATCATGACTGCAGTGACGTGTTCTTCGATCTTCACCAATTCGAATCGATAGCAAACTGTAAACCAATGCAATTTTTATTCTGATTCCACCACAGCGAACATAACCGACCACCGGAACCAACAGCATTCGACCGCATCTAACAGGTGAAACGCAATGACACCCGTAATCCAGGAGGATCACTCATGCAACGCTCAGTTAAAGCATCGCCGTTCATTTTATTCTTACTCTGTACTATTGCTTATGCCAATCCCACTGAGATCTTAATGTACCAACTGACCCAGCAGGGCATTGGCGCGTCGATAGGAACGATTACAGTAACGGCTACCCCACAAGGCACTAAATTTATTCCAAACCTCAAACAACTCAGCCCAGGTTTACATGGCTTTCATATACACCAGCAACCAAGTTGTGACAGTGCAGAAAAGAAAAGTAATATCGTTCCCGGTCTGGCCGCTAAAGGTCATTTTGATCCCACTGAAACTGGCTACCACGCCGGACCTGAAGGTACCGGCCACCTCGGTGATTTACCACCTCTTATCGTCGATCAAGGTGGGAAAGCAACAACTCCGGTCATTGCTCCGCGGGTTAAATTGAATGACCTAAAAGGTCGCGCACTCATAATCCATGCCTCCGGCGATAATTTTTCTGACGAACCCAAAAAACTAGGTGGTGGCGGGGCTAGAGTTGCGTGCGGGATTATCGAATAGATAAAAGTAAGCATTATAAATTTCAATTTGGGGCACGAATAACGATCTTTGTACAGTTATGCGAAGTGACAGTATGAAATTAACTATCGCGTTGATACCAATTAGCGCGCAAAAAGTACGCGCTTTTAATTTAACTGTTTGGCACTACAAAGGCGCTTATCCCTGTTGGTTTTTAGGATGAAAGGGATTTCTACCTTCATACCCACGAGAACTACTCTAACACGGCTTCGATCCCGTCAACCCGCCTGAATCCACGCGGCAACATGTTGCCGCGCAAGGCCCGTTTTCCGGTATAATTTTCCAGGTCGTTAGCTTTCATCGTGAGGTGTCGCTTACCCGAATAGATGCGTAAAACCGCATCCAAAGGAAGCGCTGCAATACCTACAACATAGTCTTCTTTGTTCTTAATTTGTGCCGACGGGATTTGGATTAATTTATTACCCTTCCCACGATTGAGCACAGGTAGCTCCTCTGCCGTAAATAGCAACATACGTCCTTGCGCGGTCACCACCGCAACGCGGTCGCTTGAACGATCTCTGATCGCTATCGGTGATAGTGCTTCACTTGCTTCGGATAACGTCAGCACCAACCTCCCCGCGCGATTTTTGGTGACTAACTCTGCTATATTCGCAATAAATCCGTAACCTGCATCGGATGCAAAAATATACCAGTCGCCTTTTTCCTGAGTTAATACCGCGTTGAATAACGTGCCGACCGGAGGATTGAGTTTTCCGGTTAACGGCTCCCCTTGGCTTCTTGCTGACGGCAGATTGTGCACCGGCAACGAATAAAGACGTCCACTGGAATCGAAGAAATTTGCCAGCTGATTGCTGCGTCCCAATACCGACGTTAGATACTTGTCTCCAGACCGATAAGCCAACGTGGACGGGTCTATGTCATGCCCTTTGGCTTGACGTACCCAACCTTTCTCAGAGAGTACTATCGTCACTGGTTCGTTAGGCACCAAAGCTGTGGCGTCCAAAGCTTGGGAAATCTCACGCCGAACAATTGGGGACTTGCGAACGTCACCATATTTTTCCGCATCCTCGCTCAATTCTTTTTGAACCAAAGTATTTAAGCGTCGTTTGGATCCCAAAGTTTTTTCCAAATATTGCCGTTCTTGTTCCAGTTCATCTTGTTCCGTTCGAATGCGTATTTCTTCCAAGCGCGCAAGATGGCGTAATTTCAATTCTAATATCGCTTCGGCCTGCGCATCGCTGAGTGAAAAATGACCCATCAAGACCGGTTTGGGTTCGTCCTCGTTGCGGATAATCGCGATGACCTCGTCGATATTCAAAAAGGCAATCATTAAACCTTCCAGAATGTGCAATCGGTCCAACACTTTATCCAGGCGGAATTGTAATTTTCGCCGCACTGTTTCTACGCGAAAGCTTAACCACTCGGCGAGTATGCTCATCAGGTTTTTGACTCTGGGCTTACCGCTCAGCCCAACCATATTCAAGTTCACCCGATAATTTTTTTCCAAATCTGTCGTTGCAAATAAATGCGACATCAACTGTTCTGTATTCACGCGCTTCGATCGAGGCATAATCAATAGACGGGTAGGGTTTTCATGATCTGATTCATCGCGCAAGTCCTCAACCATCGGCAATTTTTTCGATTGCATTTGTGCGGCAATCTGCTCTAATATTTTGGCGCCAGATACCTGGTGCGGCAACGCGGTAATCACAACATTGCCATCTTCCAGTTCGAAGCGCGCGCGCATGCGAATGGAGCCATTGCCGGTCTCATACATTTTTCGAATATCCTCACGCGGCGTTATTATTTCAGCTTCGGTGGGATAATCAGGTCCTTTAATATGCCCACAAATCTGATCCAAAGATGCTTTGGGATCATCCAGCAGATGCATGCAAGCACTGGTGACTTCCACCAAGTTGTGCGGAGGTATATCCGTGGCCATACCCACGGCAATTCCCATGGTGCCATTGAGTAGTACATTGGGTAATCGCGCCGGCAATAACCGAGGTTCTTGCAAGGTTCCGTCAAAATTATCACACCACTCTACCGTTCCCTGTCCCAGCTCCCTCAACAGAATCTGAGCATACGCGGTTAATTTTGCTTCGGTATAGCGCATCGCGGCAAATGATTTGGGATCATCCGGTGATCCCCAATTGCCCTGTCCGTCGACCAATGGATATCGGTAAGAAAACGGTTGAGCCATCAACACCATAGCTTCATAACATGCAGTATCCCCATGCGGATGGTATTTACCCAACACATCACCGACCGTTCTAGCTGATTTTTTGTGCTTGGAAGCGGCAGATAATCCCAGCTCCGACATCGCATATACAATCCGGCGTTGTACTGGTTTTAAACCATCCGCAATATGCGGCAACGCGCGGTCCAAAATCACATACATGGAATAATCCAAATAGGCTTTCTCGGTAAAGTCTTTCAATAAAATTTGTTCGTGCGATTCTTGAATGGCCATTGTGCAATTTAAATTTTGAATATCCCTGCAGTAAACATGGTCGCGGGGCTCGGTTTTGTGGACGGATTAAAATAAAACGATTGAATTAGGCGAAAGCATTGGAGTACGATTTGGTAGCAGATTGATGAGCCTGATTTCAGCAAAGTGCAAACCCTACGTTGTTAAATCCAAACTGCTACGTTCATCATCCGTTTCTATCCTCGTATTTAAAACAAGAATTCGCAACCTTCTAATTCCTAGCCGTTTTCGACGATGACTGTATACACTACCGGATTGACCATTTTCGCTATCTCCATAATTGGCGGGTATAGCTTGGTGAGACGAAATCAAGCTTTAACCCAAACGGTTTCCAAAATAATGATGTTCGGACTCTATTTTTGGCTTCTGGTATTTATCCAATGCATTATTGCCTCAATAATTTATCAGGCACTTTACAAATAAAATACCATTAAATGTGTTGAATTTTTCAACAAAGGCGGACAATAAATATTATATTCACCAAGTGGTAATCCAGGCTTTGGTGCATGTATTTTTGACCATGCTCAACCAATAATTGGCGATCTTGCTGGTTATAGATATCGGAAGACTTCAGCGTTCAAGTCTCTCAAGCAATAACGTTCGTATCGTTTCGTATCGTGGAGAAAATGATCGCATGGGAGGGAACAAGGTTCTTTTCCACAACAATTAGACCTCTGCCAAATCGCCTTTAAGTTCCAACCAGGAACGCCTATCACCAGCGCGTTTTTTTGCCAGCAACAGATCCAACGAAGCTAAGGTTTCGTCCCCGTTCTGGGCAATCAGCTGAACCAGTCTCCTGGTATCGGGATTCATTGTAGTTTCTCTAAGTTGAACCGGATTCATTTCACCCAATCCCTTGAATCGCTGAACGTTGATTTTACCCTTAAGTTTCTCGGCTTCTATTCGGTCCAAGACACCCTGCTTTTCAGCATTATCCAACGCGTAAAAAATCTTTTTTCCTACATCGATTCGATACAACGGGGGCATTGCAACATAAACATGCCCTGCTACAACCAGTGCCCGGAAGTGTTTTACAAACAATGCGCATAACAAGGTTGCAATATGATTACCGTCCGAGTCGGCATCGGCCAAAATGCAGATTTTGTCGTAGCGTAAACCATCCAACTGGTCCGAACCGGGTTCCATTCCGATGGCAACCGCAATATCATGCACCTCCTGCGAGGCCATAACCTGCGAAGAATCAACTTCCCAAGTATTCAATATTTTTCCACGTAACGGCATGATTGCTTGAAAATCGCGGTCACGGGCTTGCTTTGCAGAACCGCCGGCCGAATCACCCTCAACCAAGAAAAGCTCACTGCGAGCAGAATCCTGTGATGCACAATCCGCCAGTTTACCCGGTAGTGCCGGACCGCTATTGACACGTTTACGAACAATCTTACGCCCATTCCGCATCCGGTTTTGCGCATTCTGAATTGCCAATTCAGCAATACGCTCGCCTGCCCCCGGGTGTTGGTTCAACCAAAGACTGAAGGCATCCTTACTTGTACCAGACACAAAAGCCGCGCATTCTCTAGAACTCAAGCGCTCCTTGGTTTGTCCGGAAAACTGAGGATCATCCAATTTTACCGACAACACATAATTACAGCGCTCCCAGACATCCTCCGGGGTCAACTTAACACCCCTGGGCAACAAATTTCTGAATTCACAAAATTCGCGTATGGCTTCGGTCAATCCAGAACGAAAACCATTGATATGGGTGCCCCCTTGAACCGTAGGCACTAAATTTACATAACCCTCGGCCACACTCTCGCTTTTCTCGGGCACCCAAACAACCGCCCAATCCGCTGCTTCGGTTTTGCCAGACATTGAACCTGTGAACGGTTCTTCCGGCATGCATTCAAAATCACCGATGGCGTCCAATAAGTATTGTTTTAAACCATCTTCGTAATACCATTGGTACTCTTCATTGTTCGTCTTATCCCGCAGCAACACCTTAAACCCCGGGCAAAGTACCGCTTTTGCGCGTAGAAGGTGGATAAGTTTACTTCTGGAAATTTTATCAGAATCGAAATATCCTGGATCGGGCCAGAATCGGATCGTCGTTCCGGTATTATAACGTCCGGTTTTACCGATTTCCGTTAATTTGCTAACTCGGTCACCATTCGCAAAGTTCATACTATAAATTTTGGCGTCACGCTTAACCTCCGCCTCAAGCCGGCTCGATAAAGCATTGACTACAGAAACCCCTACGCCGTGCAAACCACCTGAGAAACGATAATTTTTATTCGAAAATTTCCCACCCGCGTGTAAACGGGTCAAGATCACCTCAACACCCGGAACGCCCTGTTCCTTGTGAATATCAACCGGCATTCCCCGGCCATCGTCCTTAACTTCGACGCCGCCGTCCTCGCGCAGAATAACCTCCAACTCTTTTGCATACCCGGCAATCGCCTCATCTACACTGTTGTCGATAACTTCTTGGACGAGGTGATTGGGCCGGCTGGTATCGGTGTACATTCCCGGCCTCTTGCGAACCGGATCCAAGCCGCTTAAGACTTCAATTGCAGACGCATCGTATTCCTGAACCATAAACCTCCTTCTTTATCCTGCTCATTGACGTTAAAATGTAACCTTCAATCGTACCACTATCAATCCCATCTGTTTATACTGATTACAAAATTACAATCGTACGAAAAATGACCTGGACGGGCCAGTTTGATTCTATCAAGATTATTCTGGGTGACATATAAAGCCATCTTTTACCTTAGCGGTTGATACCATGACAAAAAAGAAATCTACCGTGTTCTTCGAGCAATCCCTTGAAGAACTCGAACAACTCGTGGAGGGTATGGAAAAAGACAACATTACGCTCGAAGAGTCTCTCACATCATTCGAACGCGGCATTCAACTGACACGCACCTGTCAAAAAGCGCTTAAAGAAGCGGAACAAAAGGTCCAAATCCTACTCGACACAAACGGAAAACAAAGCAAGAAACCATTTACCGATGAATCCTGACAATCTGCTACAAGAATTTTTGAAGAGCAGTCAAGCCCGGGTTGACCAAGCTCTTGACTGTTATTTACCACGCGAAAACCGCTTACCATTCACGCTTCACAAAGCCATGCGATATTCGGTATTCAATGGAGGCAAGCGAATGCGCCCGCTATTGACCTACGCAACCGGTAATACACTTGGCTTAGATTTGGACCTGCTCGATGCGCCGGCCTGCGCTGTCGAATTGATCCACGCGTATTCATTGGTACACGACGACCTTCCAGCAATGGATGATGATGATCTAAGGCGGGGTAAACCAACTTGCCATATCGCCTTTGATGAAGCTACCGCTGTGTTGGTTGGTGATGGCCTACAAACCCTGGCATTCCAGGTTTTGGTCATGGGGCAAAAATCATCCGTAAAAGCTGAAGCACGTGTCAATATGGTCGATATTTTAGCAAAAGCCAGCGGTTCGCACGGCATGGTGGGAGGCCAAGCAATCGACTTGGAATCGGTCGGCATCAAATTGGACCTTCCGACGCTGGAAAACATGCACATCCACAAAACCGGCGCCTTGATTCGCGCGAGTGTTCAACTCGCGACGACCATAGACGAAACGTTGTCTCAAGATTCAGTCAGCCGACTGGATCATTATGCCAAATGTATAGGTTTATCGTTCCAGATCCAAGATGACATCTTAGATGAGGAAAGCGATACGCAAACCTTGGGAAAAACACAGGGCAAGGACAAAGACAACAACAAACCAAACTACCCTGCAATACTCGGAATGGCTGGCGCCAAAGCTAAAGCGCAGGACTTACATCAGCAGGCATTAGATAGTCTGGACATTTTTGACACTTCCGCAGACATTTTACGCATGCTGTCTCAATACATCATCGAACGCAAAAACTAACCGAGCGATTGACACCTGTCACAATATATTTTTCTTTTGGTGCAAAACCCCAAAGCTATACAAATGAACATCAGTGGATTTATATTCGATCTAGATGGCACCTTGGTCGACTCGAAACTCGATTTCGATAAGATGCGCCAAGAAATGGATCTTGCCCCACAAACATCAATATTGGAAGCTATAGAAAACATGGATCCACACGATGCCAATCGGTGTCGTAATATTTTACACAAACACGAATATGAGGGTGCCGATAAAGCATCGGTGATGCCTGGTGTGCATCAATTTTTAGATCAGCTCGACGGTTTAAATATTCGGCGCGCAATCGTAACCCGCAATGCACGTAAAACAGCAATTCAAATGCTGAATCAATGTCGTCTTAAGTTTGATATTGTCATTGCGCGCGAAGATGGGCCAGCCAAACCCGACCCCTGGTCGATAAACCATATTTGCCGATTATGGAATGTAGCAAGCAAGCATGTCGTCATGGTTGGTGATTTCCACTTCGATATAGAAGCTGGCCGCTCGGCAGGTGCCAAAACGGTATTTTTTACCAAAGGTAAACACATTGTCGATCCTATGCTTACATCAAACGCAGATTTGGCGTTGCGCTCTTTTGAGCATGGGCGTAATCTTCTTAAAGACTTGGAGGTAGCTCTTCCGACCGAAGGAATTGAATAATGACAAAGCTTTTGATTAAAGCGTCATTACGATCAACCTAGGCTGATATGATGATTCCACAAGACCCAAGCTCCGAAGGCATGGCTTTATAATCGTTATAAAGCCATACGCAATGAAACAGCACCTAGTTTCCTATAATTTTACGATTGATTCTGGACACGATTAAACTGGAATCCTCGGACGCCTAGCAGGCCAATAGCCAATAACAGAAGCACCGATGGCTCGGGAACCGCTACACTTCCGCCAATTTTTACACTACGTCCACCCCGCAGGGATTGGAGGTGTATTGCTGCAGGCGCAATCACGCTATTTGTAGTAATGCCGCCGATAAAAAAGTTGACCGACTGTCCGTTCAACAAGCGGTTTCCGCCACCATTAGAGGTTGGCAAATTTACCCGAGTATCAAAAGATAAACCTGCATTTGTAAAGCTCCGATTTATACGGATCCCTCTAAATTGGCTTGGATTAAAACTCCGCGAGGTCGCAGTTCCAACATTCAAAAACAACTGCGACAAAAATGTGCTGTTCCTAGCGAATGTACCCAGATTAGATGAAAGGTTGGTTAGGGTGAAATTTACCCCCCCAGATCGATTCGTATATTTTAGAGTTGCTGCTGTCGCCACCGTCGAACCAGCAGATGAACCTATGCTGCCACAAGACGAAATACAGTTATTAAATGAAATAATTACTGCATGACTGGCTGACGAACACATGACCCAAAGGGTCATTAAGTAAAAAACACGTTTCAGTCCCATTGAAAATTCCTCCTCTTGTTATTAGAAAATGACTATTAAGCCACACGTTTTTAAGCTAAATTCGCGCCAAAACCCTATGTTATTGAAAAATTGTAATTTAATAAAAAGTTAACGCTCAATGTGTAAAATTTTCAATAATGACAATTTCTTTAACTTCCCAGGCTGATGCCATTCAAAAATCAAACTAATGAGGAACATACAACCGAAAATAGTGCAATAGTATTTTTCTACTTCCAATGTCTATCTTGAATACTTCAAGGTTTACTCAATCACTCAACCCAGTTTTTAGCGATTGATACAACCTATTTCCGAACTCCAACTCGCTGCTGCTGGTGATTATCAAAATTAGTTGGCTACCGTCTAACTTCATACACTCCACCACTGCTCGAGTTGAATCATTGATAAAACGAATAGATGTTTCATCTGTTTTGAATTTACCCGGTTTTTCCGCTTTGTTTTTCGCCGATTCCGCCCGAAGGACCGATTCCGCTCTGTTAACGCATTCAACGCTATCTGCTGTTCCAGATTTAATGTGGCTCCACCATAGGTTTGGAGGAACCGCATGAACACTGGAAACGAATAGCGCCACAAAAACGCTTAAAGATCGCATAACATTCAATTTCGATTGCATCATAAAAATTCTCCTTAGTTCACGGGTTGCCCATAGCTGGGTAACCGTGTTGTCAACATATACGGATATAACTGCAATTTCGCGCTCTATACGGAAGATACCAAAACATAGTGAAACAAAATTGACGGGGATCAATTTTGGCTGGGAAAAACGCTATACTGCAGTATCCCGTTTTCGACTTGAGCTACCGATTTATTTAGAGGTTTGTGTAACGATTTTGTTGCTCGACCAACCGATTTAAATTTTTGCCTCCTATCGAAACAAAGGCCAACTCAGATGACAATGACGGGGTGTCTTAAACTCAATTCATCCCCCACCGCTCAGTCGCAAAGTTTAAATGGAGATTTTAGTGCCGCTCAGCTTGTCACAAGTATGTTGAACTGATGCACCAAACAAAACTTTATCAACTGTTCCCCGCGTTCGGATTGCCCGACGCCAGTCCGTTTTGTATCAAGGTGGAAACGTTCATGCGCATGGTGGGACATCCTTACACCAATGTCTATCTCGGTTATCCAAAAAATGCACCCAAGGGCAAGTTACCGTATATCGATGATGGCGGCGTGCGGATCGGGGATTCGGAATCTATTCTGCAATATCTTTGTACCCGATATGGATACCCGATAGACGCTCATCTAACGCCGATACAAAAATCAAACGGCTTGGCGATATGCCGGCTTGTAGAAGAGCATTTGTATTGGATCATCGTACACAACCGCTGGCTGGATGACAGCATTTGGCCGCAAATCCGCCTACAATTTTTTGGCCACTTGATGGAGCCTGTGCAAAGCATCGTCGCGCTTTGGTTTCGTCGGTATATGCGACGACAATCCTACGCTCACGGTATGGCGCGCCACAGCGAACAAGAAATTTTGCGTAGTGGCATCGTCGACGTCGATGCAATAGCCACATTGCTGGGATCGAATCGCTATATTTTGGGCGACCACCCCAGCAGTTTCGATGCAACCGTCTACGCTTTCATTTCCAGTATACTGCTGGCTACTCTTGAAACCACTTTGAAATCCGAAACGCTGCGATATACTCGATTGATGAAATATTGTGAGCGAATGCAATCGGATTATTTTTAGGCCTGTACCGCCTCACCAATTAGTCTAACCGCGCCAGACGTTGCTGGCCGAGCGCATTACTTTGCAAGAATCACCGCTCCGCTAGACTGCTGAAAAACCGGTCCCGAATATTCAGCACTGCGGTTAAAAGATCACATTAATTTATACCACGATATGGAACAAAAATTCGACGCCATTATTATCGGTTCAGGTATGGGTAGTTTGACCTGCGCAAGCTTGTTGGCCCAACTATACCAAAAAAAGTATTGATCCTTGAACGACATTTTACCGTTGGCGGATGCACGCACATGTTCAAGCGTAACAAGAAATATGAATGGGATGTCGGCTTGCACTATGTAGGAGAAATGCACGCAGGCAGTCGATACCGCTACCTGTTCGACTATATCACCGACGGGCAAGTTGATTGGTACGGAAAAACCGAATGCTACGATAAATTTATTTACCCCGGTTTGTTTTTTAACGCTTACGCCGGAATCGAGCGATTTGAACGCGATTTGGTCACCCAATTTCCGAGAGAGCAAAAAGCAATATCGGAATATTTAAGCGATGTTGCCAACACCGCGCGCTGGTTCGGAAGACTCATGTTTGCCAAGCTGTTGCCCGCAAGCATGCAAAAAATCGGGCGACTCATCACGCAGCCGGGATCTGATATGGCGCTAATGACCACACGCGCCTACTTGACAAGAAAATTTAACGACAAACGCCTCATTGGCGTACTTGCTTCACAATGGGGTAACTTTGGCTTGCCTCCCCACCAAAGTGCTTTTGCGATTCATGCCTTAACGGTTTGCCACATGTTGCAAGGTGGCTATTATCCGATTGGAGGCGCCAAATCGATTGCGAATTCGATCATTCCGATCGTTGAAGCACACGGTGGAAAATTATTGCTGCGACACAAGGTCGAAGAAATAAAGATCGAAGATAAGCAAGCGACTGGTGTCATCGTAACTTCGCGGCATCGTGGCAAAACGATCTCCAAAACGTTTCTCGCCGATACGATCATTTCAAATACCGGCGTGTACGTGACCTACCAACATCTGATTCCCGACCAAGCCAACATTAAAATCCCTAACCAATTCGACGCGTTCCCGACTGGTCTATCTCAGGTGTGTTTGTACTTGGGCTTGAAGGAATCACCGCGAAAATATGGATTCGGCGGCGAAAATCATTGGATATACGAGGATTTCGATCACGACGCATTGTACGAAGAACGCAACGAAGTATTGGACGGCAAAATCCGTTCCTGTTTTATCTCCTTTCCCTCGTTGAAGAATCCGGAGGCCAACGGACATACCGCTGAACTAATTACCTTTCTGGACTATCAACCGTTTGAAAAGTGGTTTCATAATCGGTGGCAAAAACGCGGCAATGATTACGAGGCTCTAAAAGCGACTATCACCCGAGGTTTTATCAATCTTTTGGACAAACACTATCCCGGTTTTTCATCGTCCATCGAATACGCCGAACTATCCACGCCTTTAACCATTTCCGATTTCACTGGCCATCATAAGGGTGCAGTGCATGGTTTACCGGGTGTCCCCAAAAAATTTTCCGCCGATTGGGTTTCGCCCCGAACCCCAATCGAAAACCTGTACATCACCGGTGCTGACATAGCCGGGCACGGAATCATTGGCGCCTTCATGTCCGGCTTTTTGACTTTAATGGTTGCTTGTAAGAACCCTTTTCCGGTCGTGTATTTGTTGTGCAAAGCCCAGGTTACCGGGCTACTAAAGCAACGAATGGGATACAGCAAATATTAGACTGGTTACACAATAGATAGCATTAGTTAGCCATTATGATTCTGTGCCTTAGGTCATTAAATTGATCATTAAAAATTGTAATTTTATGAGATGCATTGTTTGGTTCCGCGGAAAAGATTTACGAATATCTGACCACGCACCCCTGGATTACGCACTGAAACGCGGGGAGACAATCCCATTGTTTGTGCTGGACCCCTATTTTTTTGCACCTGAACGCGCCTGCAAATTACCGCATCGCATGCAGTTTTTGTTGGACTCATTACGCGCGCTGGCCGCGAATATAGACGCACTGGGTTCGCAGCTTTTGATGGTTTCCGGTAGAAGCATCGATATTATTCCGCGCCTGGTCGACAGATTACGAGCAGACCGTGTGGTTGCGCAGCGCTGGGTTGAACCATTCGGTCGAGAACGAGATGCTCGAATCGCGAAAAAATTAGGCGACCGGTTTAAATTGTTCGAAGGGGAAACTCTAATACCCCCCGGAACGCTGCGAACGCAAAACGGCAATTCGTACAATGTGTTTAGCCCGTTCGCGCGCAAATTCCGGTCGACCGCCGAAATAGGTCGAGCAATTCCCAAACCTAAATCTTTACCGCCGATACCCGCAGACGTTGACCTACCAACGACCCCGATTCCAAGCTGCGATACACTAGGGCTCGCGGCAAATCCTGCACTTTTGATAGGTGGTGAACGCGCCGCGCTGGGTCGCCTCAAACGGTTTTCAGAATCAAGCGCCTTTAACTACGCAAATAATAGGAATCGTATGGATATCGACGGTACCAGCCGATTGTCGAGCGACCTAAAATTTGGCACCATCTCGATAAGAAGAGTATGGCATACAATCACTGCCGCGTTGGGCGACGCAGATTCTGGTCAATCATTTTTGAACGAACTCATTTGGCGGGAGTTTACCCACAGTACGCTATGGGACAACCCCGACCTGCTTAACAGGCCGTTTCGCGAAGAATTCTCTCGTTTTCCATGGCAATATGACGACCGATCGTGGCAAGCCTGGGTCAATGGAAAAACAGGCTACCCGTTGGTCGATGCGGCGGCCCGGCAATTAACTGGCGAGGGATTTGTACACAACCGAGCGCGCATGGTTTCGGCGAGCTTTTTGACCAAACATTTGCTGATCGATTATCGATTGGGCGAAGCGCACTACATGAAATATTTAACCGACGGCGATTGGGCGCAAAACAACGCGGGTTGGCAATGGTCGGCCGGATGCGGCTGTGATGCGCAACCTTATTTTAGAATCTTCAATCCGGTTACCCAGGGCAAAAAATTCGACCCCAATGGGGATTACGTGCGGCGATGGGTACCGGAATTATCACAACTGCCCCCAAATGCTATCCATGCACCGTGGGAGTTTCCTGAAGAAGGTTTACAGAAATTTGGGGTCGTATTAGGAACGACCTACCCATATCCGATTGTTGAACACAAGTTCGCTAGGCAACGGTTTCTGGATCTAGCGACCTCGGTACTGAGAACACGCTAATTCATTCTTCATGACGACGCCCTGCATCTTGCATTATGATACCTAGACAATTTTAGAAATTATGGTTCTAATAAAAGGGATTACAAAATGATTACGCTATACGGATACCCCAAGACGAGGGCGCGCCGGGTCACTTGGATGCTCGAAGAACTCGGCGTCGATTACGATTTCAAACTGGTCAAATTTGGTGAAAAGGGCTTCAAAACCGCACAATTGTTGGCCTTAAATCCGGCCGGAAAAATCCCGGCCCTTGATGACAACGGATTTGTGCTCACCGAGTCGGCGGCCATTTTAACCTATTTGGGCGATAAGTATCCGGACAGCGGCTTGGTTCCGGCGGCCGGAACCCAAGACCGAGCACGGTATGATCAATGGTGTTACTTTGTGTTGACAGAACTCGAGCAACCGCTTTGGACCATCGCCAAGCACAAATTCGCGCTACCCGAACAACAGCGTATCAAAGAGATTTTTCCAACCGCCGCTTGGGAATTTCAGCAAGCGCTTTTGCTATTGAGTCAAGGACTGGGAGAAACGCCTTACATACTCGGCGGATCGTTCAGTGCCGCAGACATACTAATCGGGCATACGTTGCGCTGGGGTAATAATTTTGACCAACCAATAGAGCAAAGCAACCTGCAGCGTTACGCCGATCAAGTATTGAATCGCGAAGCGCTAGCGTGTGCCATCGAAAGAGAGGAAGCGGCCTTGCAGGGTTAGCTTTGATATTGTACTAATCTGATATTGACCCTCCAATAGTACCTTAGAATATATGCTAGATCACTTTACCGGCGTAGACTCACATTAAGCCACTCCATACTATTTTATTTCAAACTAAGAACCTGTCTGGTTAAAATGTTTTGATGCGAAAATCAACCAAAATAAGGCCATTTTTTCGATTATTAGAGGCAAATAGTCGACTATTCAACGACATATCCGCCTGCTGCGGATTCGGACCGCGTCAGCGACCCCGAAGGGGTGAAATCGAGGAAATATTTCATCATTATAATCGGCAAAAGGGACCGGTTTGCGGCATTTGCAGCCAATATCACTTTTAACCAAACAGGTTCTAATAGCCAGATTTTATATCTGGTTGCGCAACACCAATTCGTTGGGGCCAGGGCTCAGGTAAAATTGCGAAGCAATATAGTCATTCGGGTATAGTCTCAAATAATGCCGGATCAATGTAATGGGCACGATCAGCGGTAATAATCCACGCCGGTATTCATCGATCGCATTGAGCAACTCTTTTTTATCCTCAGCGCTTAAATTGTCTTTGAAAAAACCGAAGATGTGTTGCAAAACATTAGTATGCATTTTGGGGGTGGGCAATTTTTTCAGCGCTTCGGTCAGCAGGGAAAGATATTGTTGATAGCGTTCGGCTAAACTATTTTGGCTGCCGGCGCTCGCAACCATTCGTCCTAGCTCTCGGTATATCGGTTCATCGTGCGCCAATACGACAAATTTATGGCGAGTGTGAAATTCGACCAAATTCGCAACCGTGACACCGCGCCGCAAAAAAAATAGCCAACGCGCGTACACAAACACCCGTTCAACAAAATTTTCGC
Organism: uncultured Methylococcaceae bacterium; assembly: GCA_964619885.1. Lineage (GTDB taxonomy): Bacteria > Pseudomonadota > Gammaproteobacteria > Methylococcales > UBA1147 > CAZUGA01. The sequence continues at coordinate 834 of CAZUGA010000028.1, read as the reverse complement.
GTAATGACGGGTTCATCAATCGCCCTTCCTCTTCCACCGGCAACGCCGGATTTTTCTGCATGATTTTGTTCGCGAATATGCCAGATTCCGTTCCCGCTAGATCACCATTTTCCTTGAATAGTTTGACCCGCTCCATTCCGCAACTCGGCGATTTGCTCTTAAAAATATACCCGCAGACATCAGAGCATTCGTTGCTAACCGAGTCTGCAAATTGAATCAAATCATCGGTCACATCCTGGTTTGGATCTTTGATTCCGACTGCACGGACTTCGCGGTTTTTTTTGACCAACCTGATCGGTGGGCGCGGAATACTCAACCCAATCGCCACTTCAGGACAATAGGGTCGAAACTCAAAACAACGGCCGAGTGTATCGGTAATGTATCGACTATGCTTGCTTGAGCCATCGTAACGGACAGGCTGCCCAATCAAACAACTACTAATGCCAATGATTAATTTCCTGCCAGGATTGACGTCGGCATATTCATTCATAACCAATTTTTATGCGTTGGTCGAGGATTCAAACAATTCCACGATGTTACAACATTACAATCTGAAGAAGAAGCATATAACTGAACTCAAACTAGTTTGGGGCGCGGCGGCGCAAACGGGCGGCTCACCTGGTGGAACACGTCATCCCCAAAGTGCCGGTGCGCCAATGGGGTGAGGCGTGACGGTTTGTCCGGTGGACAAACGCAGCACACCGAACGGCCGGACCGGAACCAAGCAATAGGGAAGGTTTTTACCCGTTACCTGATTGATGCCTGTTGTCCTGTTCACCAGCCATCCGCACCTGCTCTCGCCGGTATTACAGGTGATTCACCGCGCCATTTCAA
>CAZUGA010000027.1:0-61456 GCA_964619885.1 uncultured Methylococcaceae bacterium | reverse complement strand
CTATTCAAGCTACTAAGTCCACTCGCTTTGATGAGTTTTGCAAGTGGCTCAACAGATTACATCAAATTTTTGATAATGGCGACAAGGTTGAGTAGGAGTATCAGTAGTAGAGTAGCTCTTGCCAAAGATGGCGCTAATGCCGAAAATCCGATGGCAGCAATAATCTGTAGAAACTTAGCTATTGCAACCCCGGGAAAGACTCCCAGTGTATAAGCTAGATTACGAACAACTGCATTCCCTTCAGTATGAATTCCATCACGCTGCATAAATAGCACTGTCGTAACAAAGTCAAAACAAACTGTGACTAACAAGATCAACCACAAGTACCAGTAAAGACGAAAAGATTGCTTTACATTCGCGACAAGAGAAATTTCAGTTCCAAGAATAACCACGGGTACAAACCTAATAAGAGTGCTGTCACAATCCGGTCGTAAGGAATCGATTCGAATCAGACACGTCTATAGATAATTATGAATCAATTGGAAACACACCCAACAAAACGTAAATTCGGTAAATTTGCGTTGTTCAATTGGCAGGAAACAGAAGGCTAAACTCAGCACCGGGCTCACGATTAACAACAGATCACTACCCTTCTCACTGCGGTCGTCAACCGGAGAACCAGCGCCAGACCAATTCCTGTTCCCACCGTCTCGCGCGTAAGCCCGCATTCAGAACGATAGAACAACCTGAATATTTTTTTCATTTGGTTTCGCGGAATACCCGGCCCGTAGTCCCTGACTCTGAAGACAACTTGAACATCGCACTCTTTAGCACAAGAAATATCGATGCGCTTCAGCGCTGACCGATTAGAAAATTTTGTCGCATTGTCGACCAGATTGATTAATATCCGCATAAATTGATCGCTATCCGCCCGAATCGACGTGTTTAACGGACGGGGCGATTTATCCGCAATTGATCATGACGATTTACCCGAAAAGTTGCAAGCCATGTCGCCGGAAGCGCGTAAAACATTGATCCAATCCAATGCCGACCTCCGTCTTGAACTCAATAGTGAGATAAAAACATTAAGCGGAAAACGATCCGCTTTCATCGATAAAAAATTTGCTGAATCCGGCGATGCAAAAAAATCGTTAGACCAGCAGATTCATGGTGCAATACGGGAGCAAGCCGCCGCCAAAGGTCTGCATTATGCAACCGGAGCGATCAGCTATTGATTGCATCGTTGCGAAAAGCGGTGGTTCGCGAGAGCCACCGCTCCAATTCGTCTATAGCGCCGCCGCACCGGCCGCCGCAATTTGTCCATCTTCATTGGATTTAACACCACTGACTCCGATCGCCCCGACAATATCTCCTTGATATTCCAGCGGCACCCCACCTTCTATGGGTAGCATGCCGGGCATTGCCAGATATCCCTGACGACCGTCGGCCACGGTTTGTTCCCAAAACTGAGTTGGCCGCCTGAACATCAGTGCGACCTTCGCTTTGGTAATTGCAACGTCGATACTACCCAACTGTACTTTTTCACGTTGTAAATACATCAAATGACCCCCGTCATCTACGACAGCGATGACGACATTCCAACCATTTTCTTTGGCTTTGGCTTCCGCCGCGGCAACCACGCGTTTAACATCATCAAGACTTATGATAGTTTTTGTTTCCATTAATATTCTCCCGCTAATTTCATATTAGAAAACCCCGATATTGGGTTAAGGAAACCCTGATTGAATCAGAGTTGCTGAGGAACACGCCGGTACCTCCCAAATCGATCATGCTAAGTTATTGATTTTTAAAGCCCGGTGAACATCGAATTGCCGCTGGTCAGATGCGGATAATTCATAGATAAATACTCAAAAGCTTCATCAACATAAATACGCCGGGCTCGTCCTGTGAACAAGGTGCAGCGGTATACTATAGAGGACATCGCAAATTCTCAAAAAAAGTTTTACCGGCAAACAAGATCAAAACTCATAATCAGTTCCTCCGCTTGGTGTATTGACCATAAACCGTAAAGTGCCAGTATAATGGTCAATTTTCCCAAGGAATCCCGCAACGTGCCCGAAAACCCTGCCTCCCTACAAAGTAATTCCAACATTGAAAAAAAACAATTGGGTGTGTTGGAAACTGCGTACATGCAGATGGTCGAACAAGACCATATTAGTCTGGACCCGGCACAAATTCCGGCGGTTCGAGAGCTGCAAAGGCTGCTCGAAGATTTGCAGAATTATTCCCCGCTAAAGATGGTCGAAAAACCACAATCGTTTGTCAAAAAACTATTTTCAGCAACGATCAATAACGTGCCTTTTGAACGAGTTCGCGGGGTCTATATATACGGCGATGTGGGCCGTGGCAAATCGATGCTGATGGATTTATTCTTCGACCACTGCAAACTTCCGCACAAGCGCCGCGTTCATTTTCACGCATTCATGGTCGAAGTACACGCATATATGCATCAGTGGCGCGAGGGTGACGGCGGTGACCCCATTGCACCGCTCAGCCAACGAATCAGCGAATCAGCCACATTATTATGCTTTGACGAATTTCATGTGACCGATATTGCCGATGCGATGATACTCGGCCGTTTGTTTGAAGCGTTGTACCAAGCAGGAACGGTTGTCGTTGCAACCTCCAATCGCCATCCAGACGAACTATACAAAAATGGCTTGCAGCGGCAACGATTTCTTCCCTTTATTGAATTGATCAAACAACACGACGTTGTATTGGAATTAGCTGCGGAAAAGGACTATCGTCTGGTTCATATGCGCGCTCTGCAAACGATGTACTTTACGCCGTTGGGCGATGAAGCCGATGCCTTCGTCAAACAAAGCTTTGAAGAACTCTCCCAACAGACCGTTATGGAAGCGGGCATGTTAACCGTTAACGCCCGACAAATTCATTTACCGGCGGTACAGGGCGATATTGTAATGGCCGGGTTTACGGATTTATGCGAAGCCACGCTGGGGTCGGCTGACTACCTGGAAATCGCCTGTAATTTTGGTTTCGTTATAATGCATGATATACCCGTATTGAACGCCGAAAAGCTCAATGAAGCGAAGCGATTCGCCACGTTAATTGACGCGCTATACGAACACAAAGTGAAATTTATCTGTACGGCGGAAGCCCCGCCGGACAAACTATATACCGAAGGCAAAGGCGCGTTCGAATTCGAGCGAACCGTCTCTCGTTTGATGGAAATGCAAACCGAACGCTACTGGAAAGACGCCCACGAATCGGATTAATCCTCTGGGCTGGCAATTTCAAAAGCAATACATTGCCAATCCGACGCAAGCGTTTAGAAATCGATTTTTGACCCGAAATCCCAACTACAGGCTCGTAAAACAATGCCGGAACTGCCCGAAGTTGAAACAACCCGGCGGGGTATAAAACCTTTTATCATCGGTCCCGTTATCAACCGCGTGGATATTCGACAGGCACAACTGCGCTGGCCGATTCCTGAGATATTAAAACGCTGCCTACCCGGTCAACGCTTTAGTTCTATAGATCGCCGCGGGAAATATATTCTAATGCACACCAAGGTTGGTAGCGTTATCAGCCATCTAGGCATGTCCGGTAGTCTAAGAATCGTCAACATAGAAACCCAACCGAGAAAACACGATCACTTTGATATCGTTTTCGAGAACAATCAGTGCCTTCGATTTCACGATCCCAGACGGTTCGGATGCATGTTGTGGACTACGGCATCAGCATTCAAACATCCGTTAATCAAAAATTTGGGCATCGAACCGATGTCTTCGGAATTTGACGGACACTATCTTTATAGACAAGCCACTGGACGCAGCATCGCGATTAAAAATCTACTGATGGACAGCCGGATTGTCGTCGGAATAGGCAACATTTACGCCAACGAAGCACTATTCAGAGCCGGCATAAACCCAAAGCGGGCGGCCGGTCGTATCGCTAAAACTCGATTGGAAATACTAGCGAAAGCCGCAACCGAAATATTATCGGATGCGATCAGCCAAGGCGGAACTACATTGAGAGATTTCGTAAACGAAGCGGGCCGCCCAGGATATTTCCAGCAAACTCTTAACGTTTACGGGCGTCGCGGCGAACCCTGCCCCAAATGTACCGCGCCGTTGCGCTACGATAGAGTGGGGCAACGCTCCACATTTTATTGCCGTCGATGCCAAACCTAATACCCGTTAGATATTGGAATCTCTAGTGGCATCAGTTTGGCATCCATGCCATTTATGCTAAGACGTTAACGTTAAACGATGAATGGGACTTTGCTACAACTATTGGTTGGCATTCGTGGTCAAGGCATCAACCCGGTCAATAAACTTAGAGCCGCGGTCGATCTTGACACCCGTCGCCAGTGGTAGCGTTAATTTATCGCCGGTACGGTTAAACGAAAAGCTCAATACCCCTTTCAACGCCCTTGGACCCGAAATCAAATATTTTTTCTTCGCGGCAAAATCGAAAACCCCGGATTCAATAGTGTCACCAATCACATGTTCAAATGGCTCGGAAATTACGTCATAGTTATTCTCTTGAGAAAAGAATCCTAAAAATTTAATTTTATTGCCTTCGGCAACGCCCACTCCGGTCGATGTACTGAAGAAACCGAACAGATTTGCGCGCGTCGTTACAACGCCATTGGGCCCGGGGGGAAATTCGTGGGTAAACGTAATCACGACTTCGCTGGCAGCGACGGGAGATTCACCTTTAACCGGTTTCGCAACCGCACTCGGCGAAGTTGCAACAAAGGTTACATGGTGAATTTCGAGGTGATTTTGCCGGCGGTTGTCAAAACAGATCTGTGGAGTTTTATCGATTTCGCTGGGCACAATCTTAAACCCAGGATAATCGCCGGTAATATCAATACACGGGTCGCCGTCTTTCTTCGGTTCCAAGCGGTTCCCATTGATATCAACCACTAACGCGGATGAAATACTCGGAATTGCCAGGAAAACAAGCAGACCGATTACCAGTAAGCGGTTGATAGCCATGATCATCGTTCCTCAAAATTAACAATTATTATCCAAAACAAAAGGCTTACATTTGCAAGCCGCAGAAAGCCTAATGCACAAGTTTAGTTGAATTTAACGCAACTTCCCCGATAATTCCACCTCACCAGTATCCAATCAACATTAGAAACTGGGCCAGAAAACCTAGAAGGGTTCCGCGACGAGATTGACTTTGGGTTATTACTTGGCTGATATCTCGCCAATATCGTTACGCGTTGCTCATTTTACGTTGAAAAGTCATAAATCGCACGCACGACGTGGCAATTTGATAACAAATGTGTAACTTTTGATTACATCCAACCGGTAAATATCATGCACAACAAACTTTGGATTGGATTTCTTATCCTGTCTATCATATTTTTGATTCCGGGACTTAACCTTCCGATGCTGACACTAACAGCGACCGTCGACAAAGCAGAAATGATGGACCTGGCGGTTAATTCGTTGTTTGCACCCGAAAGTAGCAATTCTTTGGCCGCGCAGCTCGCAAAATCCATGCTCCAGCAGATACATATCGAAGGCACAGTGAAAATATTCGATAAAACAAGGAGTATCTTGGGCACCATGGAGGATTTGATTTCGAGCGGAAACGTTTTTATTGGCCTGTTGATCGGACTGTTCGCGGTAATCGTACCGCTGAGTAAATTGCTGTTACTCGCTAGCGCCGCTCTATTCCGACACCCGGAACGCAAAGACTTATTACGAAAAATCAGTGCGCTGATCAGCAAATGGTCGATGAGCGATGTCTTTGTCATGGCAATCATTGTCGGCTATTTGGCCGCAAACGCGACCAAGAGCGGCGCAGACGCAGTACAAATGGGCGCCGAACTTGGACCTGGCTTTTATTTTTTCGCAGGTTATTGCTTATTTTCGATCCTATCGTCACAGCTTTTGGAAAAGCAATACAAAAGCTCTTTTCAATCTACATGACGATTTTGATTATCGCTTACCAAAACCCCGACTGTTCATCCGCTGTGGCGATACCGCGATGCACTGGCGTCCGCTGGAACGTAGATAGCGACAGGCTTTGCCGGCTTGGGATCGTTTTAACTCTACAAGTAATAATTTCCAAGATGCGCCGAGCTTAAATTTGCGTTTTAGAATAGCCACGCGGCTGCTACCGATAATCTTTTTGAGCTCGGTTCGATAACTAATCCCTTTGGTCCTAGCCTGCTTTTTATTTTTATAAACACCCAATAAAACGCCCCACCCCGGCAACTTTCCGTTGGTAAGGATACGATTTTGACCACACTCAGAAGCACTAAGCCGTACCGGTGGGATGACATTGAATGCTTCTGCAACATTCCGCGCACCTATAACGGGGCCTGTTCCAGCGTCCTTCAGTTTCACAAATCCACGGTCGAGTAACCTCCTCATTCTAGTGCTCCGCCCCGCACTGCTGGCGCTCCCCAACACGACCCCAATCAAACGCCGATCTTCACGCTGAATCGACGCCGCCAGGTTATAACCCGACGCACATGTAAATCCGGTTTTTATCCCATCTACGCCTGGATAACTGCTAAGCATTCCGTTTATATTCGCTCTGGATCGTCCTTTGTATTCAAAATTTTTGGTTCCAAATTTTTTAAATTGCTTTGGAAAATCGTGCAACAATCTATAACCAAGCAAGACCATATCATGAGCGGTAGTGACCTGCTTAGGATTTGGCAAACCCGAGGCATTTTTAAACAGCGTTGCCCCCATACCCATATTTGCCGCTTGCGCGGTCATTTTTTTTGCAAATTCGGTTTCATCAACGGCAAGCCGTTCGGCCAAAACTACCGCCACATCGTTCGCGGATATCGTTGCTACAGCCAATATTGCCTGCGCTACCGATATTTTTTCACCCTTAGCCAAGCCTAATTTACTGGCCGGCTGCGAACTTGCATTGGCCGAGACCTCTAATTGTTCATCAGGTGTCAATTCACCCGAGGCCAAAGCTTGGAAGATCAGGTATAAAGTCATCATTTTCGTCAGCGACGCAGGATACCAGGCACGATCGGCACCCGTCTCATGCAAAATCGCACCAGAATTTCCATCAATAACAATTTCCGGATACTCCACGGCACTGGCAATGGAAACCCAAACGAGACAAACGGTTAGCGCAGTTTTAGACAATATTTTGTGCATATGTGAAAGCAAAAAGAAAGTTGTTATTTGCGGCGTTGTGTAACTTAATCCGACCACCTAAACCCACGTTGATGATACACTGTCTCCATGCATATAGTGCCTCCAAAGCGGTTTGGAAGTGGCTTAACACAAACCCCTACGCCAGAGGTTTTCCGGATAAAAGTAAGATTGGCTGCAATAATCTCATCATGATCCATTATCCTTTGTACTCCCATCAACGCGTTCGACTATTCGGTTTTGAATACCTCAATAAACGGACAATATTGACGCCTTTCCGATAAAAAATGGGTTTAAAAAACGAATTACCGTACTAAGCGTCAAATTTATTGGTTATTTAAAAGCACCTAAACTCAATGAGATCCTTTTTTAATTTAACCGCTTAAGTGAATGCAACTTGCAATTATAATAACAGGTGAAAACAACCTTAAAATTCTGTCAGCCGTGACAGAAGTGCTAAACGATAGCCGTTGCAACATAGAGGAAAGCCGGTCTGCGGTGTTGGCCGGTCAATTCACCGGATTCCTGTTGATCGACGGCAATTGGAATCACATCGCGAAATTGGAAAACAATCTGGATTCTTTAGCCAAACGACTCAATCTAAAGATCACCACAAATCATATAGAGGGACCGACGCCTGCATCCAATGAATTACCCTATGTTATCGACATTATGGGCGCCGATACTTCAACAATGATCAAGCAATTGACGGCTTTCTTAGCGGCACGAGATGTCTCGATAATCGAAATGAATACCAGCCGCTATGCAGCGGCGTATACAGATACCTCTATCTTTGGCGCGCATTTGATAGTCGGCATTCCCTCTCAATCAAGACCCATTTCGCTACGCGACGAATTTTTGGATTTTTGCGAACAGAATGGATTTGATGCAATATTGGAACCGATCAAAAAACCCTAGAAAACATTTTTGTCTGAGAATTGCATGGCTTTGGAGAAAGCCAACCAAGCAGTGAATTTTTTACATTCTTGATGACACCAAATTATCCATTGATGAGACCCAACAATTTGTTACAGGATACATCATCACAATAAACTATTAGGCAGGATCCAGCATGACCAAAATCAACATAGGCGACCCCATCCCCAGTTTTGATGCCGCTTCGACCGGCGAACAAACGCTCAACCTTGCAGATCTTAAAGGCAAAAATGTTGTCCTTTATTTTTACCCCAAAGATAATACGCCCGGATGCACGCTTGAGGGTCAGGATTTTCGGGATCATATCGCCGAGTTTGACGCATTGGACACTCTAATTCTGGGTGTTTCCCGCGACAGCCTCAAAATGCACGAAAACTTTAAAACCAAACAATGTTTCCCATTCGACTTATTATCCGACCCGGATGAAAAACTGTGTGGGTTGTTCGATGTTATAAAAATGAAAAACATGTACGGTAAAAAAGTCCGGGGCATTGAACGCAGTACTTTTTTGATAGACAAGCAAGGAAAATTGGTATTCGAATGGCGTAAGGTCAAAGTCAAAACACATATTGCCGAAGTACTGGAAAAGCTCCACGAAATAAACGCTTGAACCGGACTAGTCTAAGACTGACGATTGGGAAAAGCGGGTAAACTTACTGGGAACAACGCTATTCCAGCGAATTAACTCACTCCGAGGAATTCGTTATAGCACTGAGGAAAGCTTGTTTTCTGGCGAATCCGGGCCGATCAAGACTCAGCTAAATCGGATCAAATCCAGAAATCCACGAGAATCGATACCCACCGAAAACTGAACAAATGTCCGAAAAAAACCAATGCGAGAAAAAACTGTTTGTACTCGATACCAATGTGTTGATGCACGACCCGGCATCGTTGTTCCATTTTAAAGAACACGATATTTTTATACCTATGATCGTGCTTGAAGAATTGGACCGGTCCAAAAAGGGCTTGTCTGAAGTCGCGCGTAACGCGCGCCAAGCCAGCCGTTTCTTTGACGAATTAGTTAGCACCGCAACAGCCGGCCGTACAAACATTGACGATGGAATTCCGTTGAATTACTTACAGATCAATGGTCGCATCGGACAAGGAACCGATGGGCATTTATTCTTCCAAACCCGACGCATGGCCTCGTTGCTCCCGGAATCATTACCCGGAAACATGCCCGATAATTCCATACTCAGCACGGTGCTGGCATTGCAAAAGGAACGACCCGATATTCCCGTTGCACTGGTGTCCAAAGATATAAACCTCCGAATAAAGGCGGCAGTACTGGGTATCCCGGCGGAAGACTATCACAATGACCAAGCTTTAGACGACATTGACTTGCTATATAGCGGCAGCTCGCGGTTACCGGAAAACTTCTGGGAACAACACGGTGACAAGATGGAATCCTGGCAAGAACAAGGCCGCACCTTCTACCGGGTTGAAGGCCCCGAAGTCAAAGATTGGTACCCAAACGAATTCGTTTACGTGCCACACAACTCCAATTTTGAAGCTGTGGTTCGATCCTGCGACAAAACCTCGGCGGTCATAGAATTGACCAAAGACTATCGCAACAAACAAAACAACGTATGGGGGATACAAGCGCGCAATAGGGAACAAAATTTCGCGCTGAACATGTTACTGGACCCTAAAATCGATTTTGTCACGCTACTGGGAACTGCCGGCACGGGCAAAACGTTGTTGGCACTGGCAGCTGGCTTAGTGATGACGCTTGACGATAAAACCTACAGAGAAATCATCATGACCCGCGAGACCGTACCAGTTGGTGAAGACATCGGATTTCTTCCGGGTAGCGAGGAAGAAAAAATGGCGCCGTGGATGGGTGCATTATTGGATAACCTTGAATTGATCAGCAATACCAGCGATAGCAACGATTGGGAACGCGGCGCATCGAATAATCTTTTATTGAACCGAATCAAGATTCGGTCGCTCAATTTTATGCGTGGACGTACTTTCCTAAACCGTTACATTATACTGGACGAGGCGCAAAACCTAACACCCAAGCAAATGAAAACTTTAATCACCCGCGCCGGACCCGGCACCAAAGTTATATGTATAGGTAATATTGCTCAAATCGATACACCTTACCTAACCGGCACCACCTCCGGCCTTACATACGCGGTTGATCGGTTTAAATATTGGCAGCACAGCGCGCATATTACTTTGCGGCGGGGTGAACGTTCAAGATTGGCGGATTACGCTGCCGAAACTTTGTAAACCGATAAATTTGGGCTCATTTGGCAGCACGACAGCGATGTTGGTTCTGCTTTGCTACAGTATGTTGCGAGAAGCAACCGCTGTAGGCAGGCGTTCCGGCTCATCTTCATCTTCATCTTCATCTTCATCTTCATCGCCGATCCGCGGCCACGCAGTTAGTACGGCCTGGACCAGCGACGCCAGCGGGATTGCGAAAAACACGCCCCAAAACCCCCACAATCCACCAAAAAACAAAATAGCAACAATAATCGCGACCGGGTGTAAATTGACCACCTCCGAAAACAATAACGGTACCAGTACGGTCCCGTCGATGGTTTGAATAATCGTGTAAGCAATCATCGCGTAGATAAATTCATCGGTAAATCCCCACTGGAAATAGGCAACGATCATCACCGGAAAGGTCACCAGGGTTGCGCCGACATAAGGGATAATGACCGACAAGCCCATGCATACAGCCAGCAACAATGCATAATTCATTTGCATCATAGAAAAAGTAACAAAACTGGCCAAACCCAAGATTAGAACTTCAATAAATTTTCCGCGCACATAATTACCAATCTGGATATCGACCTCGGTCCAGACTTTGGAGGAAAGGTGACGCTCGCGCGGCATATATTGCACGAACCATCGGATTATTCGGTCCTTATCCTTAAGAAAAAAGAACACCAACAATGGCACCAAAATCAAATAGACGATTAGCGTGACTAACGCAAAAAAAGACGACACCGACACCGACAGCAATCGCTGGGAATAAGTAATCATTTCCTGGCGAACGACCGAGAATGTTTCATTGATTTGCTCAACGGTCACGTACTGCGGGTAAAGCTTCGGCAGCTTCATAACCTCCAATTGACCTCGACTTATCATGTAAGGCAATTGCTGCGCCAGCTCGGCCAATTGCTGATAGAGCAACGGCATCAATGCAAATAAAATAAACGAAACAAAAGCCAGAAAGGTCAGGTATACAATCAGCACGGCAGCAGAACGTGGAATTTTTTCGCGCTCGCAAAATTCCACCAGTCCTTCCAGAAGATATGCGATGACACCCGCGGCAAACACTGGCAACAATATGTCGGATAGTGTATAGATTAATAAAAAACCCAACACCAAAACGATTGCCAGTGAAATGGCTTGGGAATTGGGTAATACGCGTGTAATCCAATCCTTAAAAAACTGAATATTCGAAAATTTAGCCCGTTGCTTCATAATTATTATATTTTACCAGCCAAATTACTGCACCTACCGTACTGCGGTATAATTCGGATATCGAGTCCAGATACGACACCCATCTAGCTTAATGGTACCGTAAACAATGATAACAGCCGAATTATTAGCGGTTGGAACCGGTACCCTATTCCGCCAGCGCTGGTTTTTCAAGTAAACATAATATCCGATCTTCTGCGGATTATTTTGAACCAAACACAAGCCCCACCTTTTTTCTGCAAAACGGGCCTTTTCAATGGCTTAGAAAACCGCATTTTCAAGCCTGTAAGCCTAGGCTTTCATTCGACCTATTAATACACAGGTTATCCACAACTCATCCACTTTAAAAACACAGGATATTGTACTTGACCAGACAGTCATATACAGTCTATAGTGTTTTTAGGATGTTAATCAACCCTATTGGATAAACCGATTTATCCACCCATATGGAGGACTATTATGGAATCAGAATCCACCGCAGCCGGTCCGGCCACTTCCCCGTCAATCCCAGCGGAATCTTTGTCCACACCCGAGATTCAAGCCGTCGCCCCTGGCGATGTGCGCGTGATACGCCGAAACGGCAAAGTCACGATATTCGATAGCAATAAAATCTCGGTCGCGATCACAAAAGCATTTCTTGCCGTGGAAGGCGGTAACGCAGCGGCCAGCACACGCATTCACGATACGGTTACAGAATTGTCGGCACAAGTCGCCAAAGCTCTAACCCGTCGGTTACCTAGCGGTGGAACTGTACATATCGAAGATATACAAGACCAAGTCGAATTATCGTTAATGCGCAGCGGCAACCAGAAAGTTGCCCGAGCTTATGTATTATACAGGGAAGAACGCACCCGGTTACGCACTGAAAACGACACACCAGCTGCTGAAGAAAAATCGACCGATTTACAGGTTACATTGGAAGATGGCAGTAAGGTCGCATTGAACACCAAACGACTTCGACAGGTTGTGACAGAAGCGTGTAAAGGATTAAGCGACGTAGACGGTCAATGGATTTTGGAAGAATCCATGCGCAATCTGTTTGGCGGTGTCCCCGAAAAAGACGTTGTGCCGACCTTGATCATGGCAGCCAGAACCCAAATCGAAAAAGAACCGAATTATTCGTTCGTTGCCGCACGTTTGTTATTGGAAAGTATTCGTTCCGAAGCCTTAAGCTTCTTGGACGGTAGAAAATCCGATGCAACCCAAAGTGAGATGCAAGATCGCTATAGCGAATACTTTAAAGAATACATTCACCGTGGCTGCGAACTGGAATTGCTGGATAACACCCTGGCTCAATTCGACCTGGAACGCTTGGGTAACGCGATAAAGGCAGATCGCGATCTACAATTTACCTATCTAGGTTTGCAAACGCTGTACGACCGTTATTTCATCCATTACCAACTAACCCGCATTGAACTGCCTCAAGTATTTTTTATGCGGGTTGCGATGGGGCTGGCGATCAACGAAATCGACCGGGATGAGCGCGCGATAGAGTTCTACAATCTACTGTCGAAATTCGATTTTATGAGCTCGACACCAACACTGTTCAATTCCGGAACGCTAAGACCACAGCTTTCGTCGTGTTATCTGACTACGGTACCCGATGATTTGGATGGGATATTCAGCGCGATCAAAGACGACGCAATGCTGTCCAAATTCGCCGGTGGTTTGGGTAATGACTGGACCCGCGTTCGAGCCATGGGCGCGCATATTAAAGGCACCAATGGCCAATCTCAAGGCGTGGTTCCATTTCTGAAAGTCGCCAACGACACCGCGGTTGCGGTTAACCAAGGCGGCAAACGCAAGGGCGCAATGTGCGCTTACCTGGAAACCTGGCACCTGGATGTCGAAGAGTTTTTGGATCTACGCAAGAATACCGGCGACGACCGGCGACGCACGCACGATATGAACACCGCCAACTGGATCCCGGATCTATTCATGAAACGGGTTGCCGAAGAGCATGACTGGACCTTATTTTCGCCTGATGAAGTGCCCGATTTGCATGATTTATACGGATCGGATTTCGAGCAAGCCTACATCGCTTACGAAGAAAAAGCCGATCGCGGTGAAATTTCCAATTTCAAGCGTATTCCGGCGTTGAGCTTGTGGCGCAAAATGTTGTCCATGTTATTCGAGACAGGACATCCGTGGATTACCTTCAAAGATCCGTGCAACCTGAGGTCGCCCCAGCAGCATAGTGGTGTTGTCCACAGTTCCAACCTGTGTACCGAAATTACTCTGAACACCTCAAATAGCGAAATCGCTGTCTGCAATTTGGGATCGGTCAATATCGCCGCCCACGTGAGCGACCAGGGCCTGGATATGGATAAGCTGGAAAAAACCATTGGCACCGCGATGCGCATGCTCGACAACGTAATAGATTACAACTATTACAGCGTTCCGCAAGCACGCCGAGCCAACCTGCGCCATCGCCCTGTAGGGTTAGGTATCATGGGATTTCAAGACGCGCTGTACAAAACCAGAACAGCGTATGCGTCAGACCAGGCGGTAGAATTTGCTGACCGAACCATGGAGTCTGTCAGCTATTTCGCGATCAAAGCATCCTGCGATTTGGCGCAGGAACGCGGCAGTTATTCCACCTTTGACGGCTCCCTATGGAGTAAAGGCATTTTGCCGATTGACTCAATTGAGCTTTTGGAACAATCGCGGGGCGACTATCTACAAGTCGACCGAGTTTCGACCCTCAATTGGGATCACTTGCGCGAACGGGTTAAAACAACCGGAATCCGTAATTCCAACACAATGGCGATTGCGCCGACCGCAACGATTTCTAATATATGCGGTGTATCGCAATCGGTAGAACCGACGTACCAGAATCTGTTCGTCAAATCCAATCTGTCGGGTGAGTTTACTGTGGTCAACCCGTACTTGGTCGCCGATTTAAAGGAACAGAAAATCTGGGACGAAGTCATGATCAATGATCTTAAATATTATGACGGCAGCGTACAACGCATCGAAAGAATTTCTGATGAACTCAAGCAGCTTTATGCAACCGCCTTCGAACTGGACGCGCGCTGGCTTGTAGAAGCCGCCTCGCGCCGGCAAAAATGGATAGACCAAGGCCAATCGTTAAACCTATATATGTCAGAACCGGACGGTAAGAAGCTTGATACTTTGTATAAATTAGCCTGGATTCGCGGTTTAAAAACGACTTATTACCTTAGAAGCATGGGCGCAACCCATGTAGAAAAAAGCACGTTAGCCGACGGAAAACTCAATGCGGTACAAAGCGAACAATCGATGGCAACCCCCAAAGCCTGTTCGATTCTGGATCCGGACTGCGAATCATGCCAATAACTAGATCGACCGACAGAAAAATCCCCTTAATTTAGATACATCAAAGGAACACTTAATTATGCTTAATTGGGATGACCCGCTTGCTATCACCAAAAATGACCGCGCAGACCTGGACGAAGCGCTAAAATCCAACACCGCTAGCGCAATGCCGGATGATGGAGAAACGCTATTTGACAATAGTACAAGCCCCAAGCCTGAACCCGAGCAATTGACACAAAGTATCGATGGTTATTTTGGCCAGTTGCACAAAGCATCAACTACCGGAATCGGTCGTGGCAATATAGGGCTGGAAAAAATTCAAATGGGTGCCGACCGCATTCGCGTAGATGACAAAAAAATCATCAATTGCCACGCCGATTTAAATCAGCTGGTCCCGTTCAAATACGACTGGGCCTGGCAAAAATACCTCGATGGCTGCGCCAACCACTGGATGCCCCAGGAAGTGAACATGACCGGTGATATTGCGCTTTGGAAAGACTCCAACGGTCTAACCGAAGATGAACGTACCGTAATCATGCGCAACCTGGGGTTCTTTTCGACCGCCGACTCTTTGGTCGCAAATAATCTGGTACTTGCCGTCTACCGTCACATCACCAACCCGGAATGCCGCCAGTACTTGCTACGCCAAGCATTCGAGGAAGCGCTACACACCCACGCCTACCAATACGTGATCGAATCACTGGGCATGGACGAAGGCGAAGTCTTCAACATGTACCGCGAGGTCCCTGCCGTTGCGCGCAAAGCCGAATGGGCACTACCGTTCACCAAACATCTTGCCGATCCGAACTTCCACACCGGCACCCCGGAAAATGACCAGAAACTGCTACGCGAACTAATAGCTTTCTACGTCATATTTGAAGGTATATTCTTCTATGTCGGTTTCGTACAAATCCTATCGATGGGCCGGCGCAACAAAATGACTGGAACCGCCGAACAATTTCAGTACATTCTGCGCGATGAATCCATGCATATGAATTTCGGCATCGACGTCATCAACCAAATCAAACTGGAAAACCCGCATTTGTGGGGCGATGCATTCAAAGACGAAATGGCGCAGATGATTCGCGAAGCCGTGGAAATCGAAACCCAATACGCACACGATACCATGCCGCGCGGCGTACTCGGCTTGAACGCACCCATGTTTGAAGAATACCTGCACTTCATCGCCAACCGGCGCTGCTCCCAAATCGGCCTGCCCGAGCAATACCCGGGCGCAAGCAATCCATTCCCATGGATGAGCGAGGTCCTGGATCTTAAAAAAGAAAAGAACTTCTTTGAAACCCGCGTCACCGAATACCAAACCGGTGGCGCGCTAAGCTGGGATTAATCGGCGAGACTCACAGCGGGCGCAACGCCCGCTTTTTTTGTTTACTCAAATTAACGGGCTAACGCTACCGAATAACCTAGCCTTTAGCTTGATCCAATGACCCCACCCAGCAGACTGGCCACGGCGTTACCGCCGCGATTCAATACGTACGTATAAATCTGCGTGGTCCGAATGTCTTTGCACCCCAATTGCTCCTGCACGGTACGGATATCCATATCTCGTTCCAAAAGGTGCGTTGCGAAGGAATGGCGTAGTGTGTGGCAACTGGCTGGTTTAGCGATATTCGCTTTTCTTATTGCAATTTTGACCGCGCGTTGAATGGAACTCTCATCAAAATGATGCCGTCGAGTAATATTAATACGAGGGTCGAGACCGCACTTTCGCGCCGGCAACACATATTGCCAACCCCATTCTTTCGACGCATTGGGGTATTTTCGCGCGAGCGCATAGGGTAAATGAACCGCGCCAAAACCGTTGGCTAAATCTCTATCATGAAAATTATGAACGGATTCCAGGTACCTTTTAAGGGGTAAAGTCAGTTCATCGGCCAGCGTTACCACACGATCTTTCTTGCCCTTTCCATCTCGCACAATGATAGCGCGATGGTCAAATTCAATATCTTTGATTCGTAATCGAACACTTTCCAATAGCCGCGGTAGATTTCAAGGTAGTTGTCGCATAAATGAAAAAAGTCAATGAACCGACGAATAGGAGAATAAACGCCCTTTTTGATCAATTGGAAATGTACTGAAGGACCTGTAAGTTGTCAAATGTGACGTTCTCGGATGAAAAATTGGTATTTTTGGAGTTTCAATAGAACACTAGAGTAGTGATTCCGACGATTTTTCGGGTTTCGGGTAGATGATGGCCAAAGGGGATCGCCGGCTCCGAAGGTGAGCCGAATTGAATCGTGGTACCGGTGTAAGATCAGGCTATTTCGAATAGTTTGAATGACTGCGCGGGAGCGCAGAGGGCTGGTGGGCAGGCCAAGATGGTCAAGAATCCTGGCAACGACTCTGGGTTCCTGGATGGCAGTGATGATTTTCAATTCACCCCCGCAGTGCGGGCAGTGTTCGATGTCGATATCGAAGACCCGATTACGAAAACCATTCCATGGTTTTCGCCCTTCGGGTCGGCATGTGCCGTTCAAAACCCGCTCCCGGCGGTTTTGGTTTGAACATTTAACTTCAGAGCTTCGAGTACCATTGGGTATAGGGGCTATAAGGATTGCAGATCATCATATATTCTCCTGCTTCCCAGTCCGCTAAGCAATAATGATCGACTAAGCAGTCGTCGTCGAAATTGACAACACAGAGGTCTTTATATACAGTAATTTTTGGTCCCATAGATGTATATTTTTCACATTCTCTGCTCCAATGGTGACGGGGTAACGAGATAGGATCCGAATATCCATTATTCGAGGAGGTAGCTCCATGATTCGTTCTCGCGGTATTGCTTTCCTGTTGATGATGTTTGCGCTTCTGATGTCCGATTTGGCGTATTCCGGCTACCAAGATACGGATGATCTATTTACGATCGAAGATGCGACCGATGTTGACAGGTTGGTCGCTGACATTAGTAGACGGCTGAACGACCGGGGATTTATAGTGTTGGGTGTTATCAATCACGCCGCGGCCGCTGATAGCGTGGGCCTTGTCTTGGGGCCGACTCAGGTTGTATTGTTCAGCGCTCCACGTAAAGATACGAAGCTAATTCGCGCAAACCAATCTATCGCTATCGATCTACCACAGAAAATCTTGGTGTGGGAAGATCACGCTGGCGAGATACGGATAAAATACAACGCCCCCGGTTATTTGACGGATCGCCATAATTTACCGGTAAAACGCTTGTTGCGTTACATCGATAGAACCTTAGGGCAGTTCGGTGATGTCGATGATGGACTCGTCACTATCGACAGTGAGCAATCGGTAGAGATGACCGTCGCTGCGCTGCGAGATGTGTTGACGGACGCAGGGTTCCGCATCCCGTTTGTGATCGATCACGCGAAAATCGCTAAAAATGTCAGGAGGCGTTTGCGCCCAACGGTCACGATTATTTTCGGTAACCCCAACGTAGGCACTTTGCTTATGCAGAACAGCCGCGAAGTCGCGCTGGATTTGCCGCAGAAGTTTTTAGTGTGGGAAGACCGAAAGGGCCAAGTACATATTACCTATAATGCCCCCGCATTCGTCGGTCAACGCGGCGGTGTTCAAGAACTTGACGATGTGCTTAACAATATTGCCAAGGCACTGGCCAATTTCGCTAACCAGGCTGCCATGCCTTAGTTTATCATCTAAATACCTGGCGAGTTCTTTTGATGCCGCAATCCTTCAATAAAACCTGGATCTGTGGCTTCAATGCGGATAACAGGGTGCAAGATATTGGTTTCACAGGGGGAATAAAAAAATCTTAGCTTCACCCTACTGTTAAGCGGGTATTTTTTTGACCGCTGTGGAATCAAGAGCTTGTGCCCTGTGCTGAAGTGGAGTCACGGATCCAGGTAAAAGCGCATTCAATTTGTCTAATCGCATCAATTCATCGTAAAGATGTCATTGACGTTAATCAGAAAGGCCGTTTTCTTTCTTAAAGGCAGATGACCAACGTATGACCCAATAATACCAAAAATATAGAGAATAACGATAACAATACACATGCCACATCCCAATGTGGCTTTCTTTGAATAAGGAGATAGAATTTGTATGTTGCATCCAAACGTATTTTAACGGAACTCTATAAATCAACGTTCGTAGGCTTGATTATTGGTAATGCAATTGGGTTAGCCCTGGGTTTTTACCTGATTGCAAATCAATATTTCCCGTTGGTTTTTTTTGAATCGGGTCAGCGCGTCGCGGCCGTATTCTTTTTTATGGCGGTTATGGGCTTGCTTGGGAGCGGGCTACTCGGTGTACTGGGCACGATTACCGGGGTTGCTCTTATATTATTAAAGCAACCCGCCGGAATACCGACGCAAAAATTTTATATCGGAATAGGGTTGATTGTTGCAATAGTATTCAATCAATTGCTAAAAGCTATCTTTTTGCACACCCGGGATATTACTTCGGTCCAGTCGATTACAGTTATATCCAGTTACGCCGGAATTGCGATCGTATTAACAAGTTTGTTGTTCTTGTTGACCTTAAAAAAAAGACCGCTAAGCACGGAAAGATTTGTTCATGTAAAGACGTTAATCAGTATTTTGTGTGTCTGGTTTTTAGTTTTTTATTTCAGTGTTCAGAGGCTAGTACCCAAGCAACCACAGTTAGCGAATCGCTCGGTAGATAATCCAAAGGATGATTTGGTCCGGTCGACTGATATCGATTCCACAGCTGGAATGCCCAATGTAATACTGATATCAATCGATACGCTAAGATCGGATCATTTGTCATGTTATGGCTATCGAAGATCAACGTCACCGAATATCGATGAAGTCGCGCGCCAGGGAGCAATGTTTGTAAACAGCTACGCTCAGGCCCCGTGGACGCTACCTTCTCACGCAACGATGATGACATCTCTCTACCCGAGCAGTCATGGGGTAAAGTTTATGGACAATATCAGATTTGGTGGATATTACATCAATATGCTGGACAAAAGCCATACGACGTTGGCGGAAATACTCAAAGCGAATGGATACAAGACCTGGGCTATAACCAGCGTTATTTGGCTGAGCAGCAGATTTAATATGGATCAAGGATTTGATCGTATGGATGTGAATCCTGAGCAGCATACCGCAGAAGCCATTTTGAAAAAGGCAAGAAGATGGATATCCAAAACGCATGATGAGCCGTTTTTTTTGTTTTTACATTTTTTTGATGTACACAATTACGAATCACCGGCATCTTTCGAAAATCTTTACCAATCTTCAGAATACAATGGCGCATTGAAAGACGATCCGACTATTGTAATGTCTAATACAGTTGAATCGATGTCCGAACAGGACATCAATTATGTTACCAACTTATATGATGGCTCGATCAACTACGTGGATTATCAACTAGGTTTATTTTTCGATTGGATGAAAAAAAATGATCGATACGAAAATTCTTTAATAATTATCACATCCGATCACGGTGAGGAGTTTTGGGAGCATGGGGGAAAAGGACATGGTTTTACACTTTATGAAGAACAGCTTAAAGTACCTCTGATTATCAAGGCTCCGAATAACAATGAAACCCGGTCGCATCAACCTAGGTCATTGGTAGGGGTCATTGATATTACGCCTACCGTTTTAGACTATATCGGTTTACCTTCTCGATCTAATTTTGAAGGTATTTCGCTTCGCCCACTTATGGAGAAGCGCGCAAACGTCACACGCAAACTGTTTGCCGAGGGTAGTTATTTCTTTAATTCAATGGCCGTTTTTGACGGGTCTTATAAATATATCAATTATCGACTGATACCACCTGTTTTGTTCAACAGAAGATTTCTATTGTCGAATATTCGGTCATTGTACAAGTTCAAAGACAGCGAACTTTTTAATTTGGCGGAGAATAGATTAGAAAGAGAAAATGTGGCTATGCAAAATGAACAGGTGGAATTAAAAATGGCAGAATGGGTTCAAGATCATGTCAATCACATTAAGCTTGAAAATACGAAAGAAATGGATGAAAAATCGGTTGATCAACTGAAGTCTCTCGGATATATCAATTAGTTTATGGTGAAAAGGACTCCGTCTGTCAAACCGGATCACCGGTAAGTTTTGCACGCTGATTAACAAAATGGCGCGGTGAATCACCTGTAATACCGGCGATAGCAGATCGGTATGACTGGCGAACAGGACAAGAGGCATCTATCAGGTAACGGGTGAAAACCTTCCCTGGTGCTTGGTTCGGGTCCGGACTTACTGTCCGGCCGTTCGGTGTGCTGCGTTTGTCCACCGGACTAACCGTCACGCCTCACCCCATTGGCGCTCCGGCACTTTGGGGATGACGTTCCACCAGGTGAGCCGCCGTTTGCGCCATACGCCGCGCAGCGACCCGAAGGGTGAAGTCCAGGATGGATTTCATCAGAACGCGACCAGTTTCTCATGCGCGCAGTCGCTACAACGCAAACGTAGAAACCCGTGAGCTAAAACACCGCATTCCAGAAAGGCATCAAACTCAGCTTTGACAAAATCGGGTAACCCCGGTCCGATTTCATTTTCAACCTGGGTAAAGAACGTCTCGACGTGTTCTTGCACCAACGGGTACAACGTTGTATCTTCCGGTCGCCGTCGTTCATAATGAACAGGCTTTCCAGCCGCTGCGGGCTGATCCTCTTGATCCAAGGGTTGTTGGCGGGATTGGAGACCCGGTGTAGCCGTCGACATAATCTTTGGGAACCCTTGTTTTCGTTCCCAAACTGTCGGTTGTTATCACTAGCCCTTGAGTGATGCTGTCGGAATTTGTGATCTCGTTGGCCGATGTCGGCTGTTTCAAACGCCCGAAACATTGTTCAATGCCAATTGCAAAAAAACGATGAAACCAGAAACTAATAGATTGGGACTACTCCGTGTTCCCGTCCACGCCATAAGCGGCGATTGGCAGGACTGAATGTGGTTCTACATGATCAATGATCGGTTGCCGAACCTCTGTATCGCGACACGAATGAGCCATTGAATTGGTTCAACGACGACAGAAAAAATGAGCTATAAGTTACACTGCTCCCAAAATAATTTTAATGTTCCTTGAGGGAATGATTTTTGGTAACATGATCTACGACCGGCCTGTCTACTGGTTGAAAGAAAGCGCATTATTTACCATGTGATATGGTCACTTACCGATTCAAAATAAACATTTAAGTTGTGGTCGCATAGGTGACATTCTGCCATGGGCATGGGTTCAGGGGTATGAATCGCTGGCGGCTTTCAGATGACGGATAACAAGGAAATAGTATGCAATCATTTACTAAAATGGCCTGTGCGTTGCTCGCGTTTCTACTAGGTTGTGCCGATATACCTATCGCGCGGGATAAATTTGATCGTTCGATTCTACCCTTACAAGAACCCAAACGACCGACCTTCAACGAGCTGGATGTGCGTAACGTAGACACGCCGCCATTGTTCCAGGTCAAGGCACCCGAGAAGGCCCCCAATGTCGTGATCGTGCTGATCGACGACATCGGCTTCGGTGGCCCTAGCACTTTCGGTGGTCCAATCCAGACGCCGACGCTCGACAGGCTTGCTGCAGAAGGCCTGCGCTACAACAACTTCCACACCACAGCACTTTGTTCACCGACCAGGAATGCGCTCAAGACCGGCCGCAATCATCACACCACCAACACCGGATCGATTATGGAAACCGCGACGGGGTTTCCCGGGAATACCGGACAGGTTCCGAACAGCGTTGCACCTTTGGCCGAAATGCTCCGTCTCAACGGTTATAGTACGGGCGCGTTTGGCAAATGGCACGAAACCGCTGCTTGGGAAACTAGTGTATCGGGTCCCTTCGACCGCTGGCCCACCCATCAGGGTTTCGATAAGTTCTACGGCTTCATTGGAGGCGAGACGGATCAGTGGTACCCGCTGGTCTACGACGGTGTCACCAAAGTGACGCCACCGAAGATGAAGAACTACCATTTTACCGTTGACATGACCAACCAAGCAATCAATTGGGTCAAAGCGCAGCAGTCAATGACACCGGACAAACCCTTCTTCGTCTATTTCGCGACCGGCGCTGTCCACGCACCGCACCACGTTCCTAGAGAATGGGCCGACAAGTACAAGGGCCATTTCGACTCAGGCTGGGACAAAGTCCGCGCGGAAACGATCGCGCGGCAGAAAAAAATGGGCGTCATCCCCGCCGAGACTGAATTGGGACCGAAGCCCAAGGACATTAAGGATTGGGATGCCCTTTCCACAGACGAACGCCGTTTATTCGGCCGTCAGGCCGAGGTATTCGCCGGATTCCTCGAGCAAACTGACCACGAGGTGGGTCGCTTCGTTGCCGCGATCGAAGAAATCGGGGAGATGGACAATACATTGTTCATCTACATTGCCGGTGACAACGGTACCAGTGCCGAGGGTGGTTTCGTCGGTATGTACAACGAGATGACCTACTTCAATGCTGTCACCGAGAAAGTGGAAGATCTTGTTCCTTTGATCGACGAGTGGGGCGGCCCGGAGACCTTCCCGCATATGGCGGCCGGCTGGGCGGTGGCCTTCGATGCACCCTTCTCGTGGACGAAACAGGTGGCCTCGGATTTTGGCGGCACCCGTAACGGAATGATCATTCACTGGCCGGAGGGCATCAAGGCGAAGGGTGGCCTGCGCAGCCAGTTTGGCCATGTAACCGACATTGCGCCGACCATTCTCGAAGCGGCCGGGCTCCCCGAGCCGACGAGCGTTAACGGGACGCCACAGACGCCTTTCGAAGGCGAGAGCCTCGTCTACTCGTTCGACGACGCAAATGCCGACGAGCGGCACACGACCCAGTATTTCGAGATTTTTGGCAACCGGGCGATCTATCACGAAGGTTGGCTTGCACGCACTATCCACAGGGCGCCCTGGCAGACCCTCGATATGCCTCCATTGGAATCGGATACCTGGGATCTGTACAACGTCCGCGGCGATTTCAGCCTCACTAACAACCTGGCCGCCGAATATCCTGAGAAGCTTGCCGAGTTGCAGGATCTATTCATGAGTGAGGGCGAGAAGTACAACGTGCTGCCGATCGACGACCGGGTTATCGCGCGTGTGAACCCCGCCCTGGCGGGTCGTCCTGACGTGATGGGTGATCGTAAGAGCCTAACCCTCTACGACGGGATGGACGGCATGCTGGAGAACGCGTTTATCAATGTAAAAAACCAGTCGAAGACGATCACGGCAAAGATTGAGATCCCCAATGGCGGTGCGAACGGTGTGATCCTAACCCAAGGCGGGCGTTTCGGTGGCTGGTCCCTCTATATGAAGGATAGGAAGCCCGCCTATACTTATAATTTTCTTGGGCTCTCGAATTACACGGTTGCATCGGAGCAAGAGATTCCTGCCGGACCAGCGACCATCATACTCGCCTTCGACTATGATGGTGGTGGTCTGGGCAAAGGCGGCACGGCAAGGATGTCGGTGAATGGAAAGAGCGTCGCCGAAGGCCGTATCGACAAAACACAACCTTTGCTATTCTCCGCGGATGAGACTGCGGATGTGGGACTCGACAATCAGACACCCGTTGTCAAAGGTATAGGTATCGGTCGGGAAGAGACTCGCTTTACCGGCACCATCCACAAAGTGACCGTCGAGGTAAAAGAAGCAAGTTAGTATTTGGCTGCATCAGTTTCCGATCGGGTTCACACTAGACGGTACTAATACCCTGCTGCTGAACCCTAGCCCGGATTTCTCATCAGAGTGCAAGATGATCCGCGCAGAGAATTATTTACCCAAGGGGTTTTCTGAAGACCCTGAAGATTTTCTAGTCCGAAGCACTCTGGTGCTCCGCCAATCTGAGAATCCGAATAAAACTGTGGCTGCCTTCGATATAGAGGTACCCTCTATAATCGATAACATGGAGTTACCTCAATACACTTTTAATTTACCTGGTAAGAAGTATAAGACCATCCCTATATTTCAGAAATAGATCTGAAGCCGCCCCCCCAGAACCCATGGATCACTGACATTCTTTTGTGCCGGATTTACCCACTGAACATCACCGGTCAACTGAGCCCAGGGTGTTAGAGCAAAATTATAGAAGGCTTCGATTCCATTTTCGGAACGCAATCCTGCCAGCCTTTTAAAATTGGTTGGAAAATCCATAAAGTACCAGCCAATACCATAACGGTCGTTGGGACGATTCGGTATTAACCCGCGGCCGCCGATGCCAAAACTTCCGAATAAATTGATTAGGTTTCCGCTCGACCCTCCGTAACCAAAACGTCCAAAAATGCCGATGCCTTGAGGTCCCCTGAGCCCGTCCAGATGTAGATCGGTACCCACCGCATCGCTGTCAACGTAAAGATATTGGTCAAAATTGAAATTGATCATCCAATTGCTTCCGGATTGAGGTAGCCGCACGCCCCGTATAAGATTACGAATTATCACTCGAGTATTATTAGTATTCAGCTTCGGCTCGGATGTCCAGAGAAAGTCAAAACGCAAGGTGCCCGGTAATTCGGCGGGTTTTATCCGGACTTCCAGTTCGGAAGCAATGGTTAGGTCTTTAAAAAAATTCTCGAACCAGTCAGTGGCCTCGCCGCCCGGAGAAAGTACGCCGACAGCGATACTGGTACTGTCAGAGAGATTGAATACTCCGGCAAGCGTCGCCGCGGTGTAAGGCGCGTATAGCCCAAGCATCAGGTTATTTTTAAGACCACCGTTCAAAAACTGCGATCGTTCATTGCCGGCAAATTTATTTCTATCCATTAGCGACGCGCCGTCAATCTGCCCCAGTAACAGCACGAAATTTTCCGACAACGCCTGGGTAAGATAAGCTTCCGAAAGCGCAATTGATTTCGAATCGATCTTCGGCATGGTGGCGTCAAAATTCGCCGGAGAAACTGCTCCACTGGAACTGTTTAAACCAATCGGGTTCCCACCGTTACCCCAAAGTCCTTCGGTATGCAGCGTTACCAAACCTCCCGGCCACCATCCCAGACGGGCAGTATCGAGGTTCAGCCAGAGATCCGCTGATCCGGTATAGGCAGATTTTGCAACTAGACCCCCGGTTAGACCCTGACCCACCTGGGTTAATCCCAGATTGACGAAAATCCCCTTATCTGCCAGCGCTTTACGTTCACCGCCCCAGTTACCTGTCAGGGTGTTCCTGGACCAAATATCTCCAGATGTATACTGATCTGCAACAATCAGATCTGGCGCAAGGGTTACCAATGAAACTTTATCCGGGTGTTCGGTAGCGGAACACATAGCTGACGTTCCGGCGATTAACGTCAAGCCTATGAACGAGATAATATTATTGATATTCATCGATATCTTTGGATGGGACTAATGTCGGCCAAGATTGATGCGTTAACAATCTGTGGCGAGAAGTTGGCAATCATGATAAACAGCTAATGTCACTTCCCATAAAAACTCCCAATCTAATTGTTTTTATTAAAAATTCAAATGCAATTGCCATGATACAATAAAAAGCGTTCCATCGCTCCATAGTTTGTAATGTTAAACTACGACTGATTTTTAAGTAATAAGTAGAACTTTAATTGAATGGTGTCTTATGGAAGGTATTAACTGTTTTGCTTTATTCGCATTAATTTCTGCAAGTAACTGTCTTGCTGATACTACCACCACAACTACAAACCCCGATGGCAGTACAACCGTTGTGGAAACAACAGAAGCACCTTCTTCAGCGACAGCACCTACCCGAAGACTCATTGGACCCACAGGTGTAACAGGTACAATTCGTCGTTCAGATAGACGTCAAGACAGGCGATTGGAAGAAGATTTATAGGACTTAGGGGTTTTGTCAACTAGTCCGCAGTAAGACAAATAAAGTCGCATCCGGAGCTTCCCCGTGAAATCAACAGGCGCACGTCATCTGCTGACATGTATCAAACGAGCGAGCACGGAACATCCGATAATGGTGTGTTTTCAAAAGATGGCGGCCAACGTTAAATAAATTATGAACCTGGCTGTGAACAGCAAGAAAACGTTGGGCTTGTCCGGGTGATTTGAATCGGCGCATTTTTCGTTCTTGCTGTCGGGTATAGCGGTGTGAGGCCTCCACCCGATTGTTGGCATATTGATCCTGGCAATGTATGGCCGAAGGCATGACTTCTTTACGGGCGGCGCCATAGCTCCGTAATTTATCGGTCACGATTTTTCTGGGTGTACCCTGACTTTTCAGCATCTTACGAAAAAACCGCAGCGCGGCCCGCTTGTCACGCCGGCTCTGAACCAAAATATCCACGACGTCGCCATCTTGATCGACAGCACGCCAAAGGTATTGGCGTTTTCCATTGATCTTGATGAAAACTTCATCCATGTACCACGTATCCCCTAATTTACCTTGTTTTTTCATGCCGAAATTATGAATAATCGGTGCTGAAGTTGACAGAACCCATTGAAATATTAAACTAATCCTCCATCAAGCCAAACCACACAAACAATAGTTACCAAACCAACTAGCACGAAGAGGAATCCCTGGCTAAAGGGTACCCCTCAATTCTGGGTAGCAAAGATTGCGATTCAAAATTCTTAAGCGCACGACTCTAGAGATGCCAATTAACAACTTATTGGACCGGTAGCACATTGCTATTTCCTAACGAAGAGGATCTATTTTTCTTGAATTCAGATACCTGTCTACATAGCGTTTTGGCGTTCCAAATGGCTAACCAGCTATGGTTGCGATAGGACTGCGAATATTCGGGTTGAAATTCGTGAACTGGCGGTCGATTCTTGCTGTAACTCACCGCATAACCGTGACCGTGATTCTTGAGCCAGAAGCATATATTTCGTTTTGTGATTTCACTGAACGGCTTCGTCAGGCGACCTAAGAAATGAAACTGTCCGTGGTATTTTTCCGTATTCACCAGCGCCTCGCCCTGACTCTCTAACCGACCTAAAAACTTAGCTGCATTCTCGATAGAATAGGCCGGTTGAGCTGCAGTAAAAATCCCGTCCTCGATTAATAGGACTGCCATGACGGAAACCAGAGCAATGGGAATCACGGCATCTTTTAGGTTGTCCCTGCGGAGTAACATCAGAAAAATCCCAAGGACAACTAGAGCAATACCCGGCAACGGATGGATTTCGTAGCTCCAATGGGGAAGCCTCAAAAAGTTAATTCGTGGCAGTACCAACAACGCAATACCTGCCAGAACCAACAATATCGAAATTGTGATAAACGTCCAACGCGAGATAATCGTATCGTTTGACACAGCCGCGCGGGCAGCCACCAAAACACATCCAGGTAACAACGGCAAAAGATAATGAGGCTGCTTGGATGGCAAGATAGAAAAAACTATAAATGTCGGAATAATCCACGCGAGGCAAAAGCGTAGACCGGGGTCTTGAGAGATTTTGAGATTACCGATTGCTTTCCATATCGGCAGCCACAAAGACCAGGGCAACAAAAGAATCGGTAGAACAAACAAATACCACCACCATGATTGTTTATGAGGTGCTGCCTGTCCCAGGCGGTCAACAGTTTGATGCCAGAGAATTGCCTGCTCATAGTCTTGTCCGCCACTGCTTGCCGCTGGCAACGCCCAGGCAAGTACCAAGGCGATAGCCGCTACGAGCGCCAAACCTAAACCGCTGTACCAACCGAACAAATTCTTGCCCACACTGTTACTCCACCAAGGGGCCAGAATTGCTGGAAATGCCAGATGAAGTAAAACAACAGGCCCCTTGGCCAGGATACCCAAAGCAACAGCTATTATGAATAGCAACCAGCCTGTTGTTACGCGACTCCCATTGACCAATAGCAATCCCCATAGCCCTAATAAAACAAAAAAGGCTAAGGCCATATCAAACATGACAAACGGAATGAAAAATGCCCAGACCACGCAGCCGATAAGTAGCCAAGGAGATGCAACGGCGATATTGCGGTATTCAGGCCAGAGTTTTCGGGCCAGAAGCATGGTCAAAGCGCCAGTGAATAACGCAAACAGCGGTTGGACGAGGCGAGGCCACCAATCGTTAACGTTGGAAATTGCCCATCCTAGGTGATAAATCCAAAATAGCAACGGTGGCTTGTGGCTATACGGTTGGCCGTTTAAATAGGGGACCAAAAAGTCATTCCGTTGCCACATTTCCCAAGCAACAGTTAAATATCGCGTTTCGTCTATTGGTATCGGTCCGCGCCAAGCGAATGTCGCCAGCACCAACGCCAGCCAGATTAGCACCCAACCGTACGCCATCCACAACGTATTTTTCATCGTGTCGCTAGTCTACAGGGCCGATTGGCAATTAGTGCGCGTCACAAAATAAAGATTGCGGCAATAAATAAAAATACCCGTTAACTGACCCAGGATGAACACCGGATCTTGGCGATGAACCGCATAAGCCAGCAACACCATTCCACCAGAAATACTTAAATACCAGAATGCTACAGGTATAATGCTGCGCCGCTGCCGTTCACTCGATATCCACTGGACCAAGAAGCGCATGGAGAATAATAATTGGCCGGTCAGGCCTATCCCTAACCAGATCCATTCTCCGGAATTTAAATCATTTAGATTCATTGTCTAACTCCGGCACGTAAGGTCGGCGTTGTAACCAAATGACCCCGAACAAGTCGATAATGCCAACCCAAAAGCGATTTAATACACCATATTTCGATACACCATGGGTACGGGGTCTATGGCTTATTTCAATATCAATCACGCTACCCCCCGCTCGTTTGAATAACGCGGGTAGGAATCGATGCATATGATCAAACCTCGGGAGTTCGAGAAAGCCTTCTCTTTCGAATAGCTTCAGGCCGCAGCCCGTATCGGAACAATTATCATGCAGCAAAGCTTGTCGGACGCCATTCGCAATTCGGGATGAAACGATTCGAAGCCAGGAATCGTGTCTTTTTGATCGCTTTCCGGTAATCAAGAAGTGTCCAGCGTTTCTGAATTGCGCCGCTTTGATCAAAAGGCGTTCAATGTCCGCGGGATCATTTTGTCCATCACCGTCCAATGTCGATATCCACGATGCTCTGGCCGCTTTGACGCCGGTAAGCAGCGCTGCACTCTGTCCAGCATTTCGCCGATGCCGAACAATTTTAAGCTCAACCATATCCTTGCTATAGCGCTTCAACACTGCCCATGTTTGGTCATTGCTGCCGTCATCCACAGCGATAATCTCGAAGGTTCGCTTACCGTTCAGGGCGGTACGAACTTCCTCTATCAGGGGGCCGATACTACCTTCCTCGTTAAATACCGGGATGACGACGGAAAGATCCAGATTATTGGGGCTTCCCTTATTGTCGCTTTCTCCCTGCTTCATAAGATAATTTTTACTCATTTACTCTCCTAAACTGCATAGCCGGGCACATCAGCATGCTTAAGGCTGAATTCTTTTTCGCCGATCACCAAGACACCCTTATTCTTCGTACAACCTGCGCTTTCATCACTGAATCGCGCGGCTACGAGCTGCCCGTTGTTCAAATATTTTGCTCTCCCGCTTACGGCTAATAACTCGATACAAGCATGCCTGCATGCAAAACTCGTAGCCACATCAAGATGATTCGGGCAGAGAACTTTTTCACCGATTGTTAGCGCACACCTGTAAAGCGGTTCCGTCTCCATGTAGCGACCTTGGACTGTGTGTTTTGCGGAACGACAACCCAGACGCAACACCTAAGATTACGTAAAAAATCCTTTGCGCGAAAAGTCTAGCGGTATCGCCTGAATTTCTGTTTTCCTATGGATAACGAAAGACCCAAACATCCTATCGATGGTTTGCTACAAACACATCTGAAATCTATTTAAATAATACTTGTTGTCTTTTAAAACATTAAAGGAAAGAAACGTTTTAAATCTTTCCACGTCGCCTTCAAATTGTTCATGTGAAAGGTGCGTATTTGCAAAATGCAATTGGTACCATTTATCTAAGGAGAAGATTTATTTCTAGCGTTTAATGACTCTTTTGCGTATTTGCGACAAATACTGTGACCGCGACGAGATTCGCCAAGAATGAAACCGTAATTCGATGTTATGGTAAGTATGATAAAAATCCAATCGATGACCTGGTTCGTGTTAATCAACCGAATATTTTCCCGTGTTGTTAAAGCAAGTATGACCCCATTTACATTTCGATAAACGCCTTTTGGTTTTTACAGTGATGGTCCATGTATTAGGCGAAATTTATGCCACTTTGGCGCAGGACGGCAAACATCCGCCATTGCAAGCATATTAGGCTCCTGATAGTTATTTCAAACCCTTGTTCAGACTTTGACTGGTTTATATGACCCGAAATTGGTGGTTAATTTGAACCGTTGTACCAATGAACCCGGCATGTTCTATCGACCGATAACGACGACTCATCATGCTTCTCTATCATATTCGGCCGGTCCGATATGCGAGCCAAAATTACGCACCCGAAATAGCCCGCGGCTCTTTACTCGCATTGATCGTAATCCGTCACATCGCGTCCAGAAATGTGCCGGGTTTTTCGATCCAATGCGTCAAAATTACGTAAAAAAACTGAGTGAACAACGACTAAAAACGAACCTCATGGCATCGCACCGACAGACTGATTATAAAGCGCGATGTTACGCTGTCGGGTAATCGAATGAAGTTTAGCATTCAATATTGCCCGCTGGGTTGTGGACTGTATCTTCAAAAAATCAATCAGGTCAATTTCGCCGACCGAGAACTTCACCTCGGTTATTTTCATATTATGCTCAGCAACCTGCTTCAGTTCATTGGCGATCTCCAATTCGGCTCGGTTGACCTGTAAGTTCTGTTCAGCTTCCTGGTGCATGCGATTCAGATCTCTGGAAATCTGAGTGCGCTGCGCAATCAATTTATTCAATGCGACATGAGCGGCAGCAATTTTGGGCGCTAGATGCGCGTCGCCGCCGAACGGAATTTCAAGCGTGATATTAAAGCTTTCCGTATGGTTACTACGGGAATCACCGTGGTCGCTATTAACCCCGACCCAGAGTTTGTTTTGACCTGAGCCAGTCAGTCGTATAGCGTCTATTTCAGCTCGTTTTCTATCGATCAGACTATTGATAGCCTGTAACCCCGGATGGTTTTGCTCTATCTTGCTCAGACCGAACAGGCTTTCGTCAAAGTGCGCTGGGACAATGTTGGATTGCGTAATGCTGATATACAATTTTCGCGCGCGCATGACTTCGGCCCCTGCTTGCACCAATGTCAACTGTTTTTGCAACAATTCGCCTTGCACCAACAATAAATCGGACTTCGCCATCTCTCCCAACTTATAGCGCTTTTTAATCTCCGTGACCAAACGTTGGCTGGTTTCGTAATCCAAGCGCGCCTGCTCGTGGCGAATATTCATCAGTGACATATTCCACAACGCGGTTCTTAACAAACCCGTGACGGTAAGCTTGGTTAGATCTTTTTGGCTTTGCGCGCTCTTTTGAGTTTGTTGCGCCAGCGCTTTTTCTGCGTCGCGCTGCCCAAAGTTCCAAAGCGGAGTCCCAATCACCGCATCTCCGATATGCAACGTTCCACTGGAGGCTTCCTGATACGCCAGCACGAGGGTTGGCGAACCGGCAAACCAGCTTTCACTGCGTTGTGCGATGGCCTTTGCTTCTTCTTCCAGCGTGTTGAGCCACGTGCTATCGGGATAGAATTCCAGGGTCGCATCCACCAAGTCGGAAAAGTTCAATTCAGCGTCAACCTCAATAGGATTGAGATGAGCCAAAATCACCGGGGTTTCAGCGAATCCCGGTGGGACGGCCAAGCCAGACATAGCTAGAAAAATTAGCAATAGATTACGAATAAACATACACAGCTCCACTTCGAAAACAACACACTAATTTCACCCAAATCTCCGCGGAGAGCGGATTAACCGGTTTCCACACAACTCTAGACTCAGCCAAGAAAAGCTGTAGGAAAGTTAGGCCAGCGGTGTCCACGATAAAGTGCTGTTCAGATTCATTGATCTACTGAATATTGATGCATCCAGGCATACAGTACGGGGGTCACCACCAAGGAAAGCAGCACGGATATTGCCAGAGATCCAATCACCGCGATCGCCAGCGGTTCTAGCATGTCGGCACCCGCTCCGATACCATAAGCAAGCGGTAACATACCCAGTGCCGCGGCTAGCGACGTCATGAGGACAGGGCGCAGACGCCGTTTCCCTGCGAGCACCAGGGCTTCATGTAAGGATTTTCCTTCGCTACGGTAGTGATCCACGAAGTCCAGCATCAGAATGCCATTTTTTGCAACAATACCGACGCCGATTATCGCGCCAAGCAGTGAAACAATATTAAGCGATGTGCCGGTCATCATGAGACCGAGCACCGCACCCATCAATGCCAGGATTGACCCACTAAGTATGGCGAGCGGCGCGCGGTAGCCACGGAACTCAATCACAAGGACGATGTAGACCAGCAGCAGGGCCGCAATCAGCACCAGCAACAAGTTACGGAACGATTCCTGCTGTTGTTGAAATAAACCGCCAAACTCGATAATCCCGGGTGGCAACGACAACGAATCATCTAGCCGTCGCCGAATATTCTCGATGGCGCTCCCCAAATCGCGTCCTTCAAGCTGTGCGGTAACGGCAATATTCTGGCGTAGATCTTCGCGCCGCATTTCAAGTTGTCCCGGTGTTTCCAGAATATCGGCCACCTGGGAAAGCTGGATTAAACGCCCGTCCGGCGCACGAATAGCGAGCGAAAGAAGCGCGTCGATTCGACCGGTCTCCCGTGGGTCGGTCCGCACCCGGATTTTAACAAGCCGGTCGCCCGCCAACACCGATGAAGCCGTAGTGCCCAGCATTGCAGTGTTGACTGCCGCCGCGATATCCGCCGCGGTAAGGCCAAAGCGGCGCGCATCCAGATGGCGCACCTGAATATTTAACGAAGGACCCGCCATGACCAGTCCGTCAAAGGTATCCACGACACCTGGAATTTCATCCAATGCCGCCTTTATCTGCGGGCCGGTACGCTGGAGCAAGTCTGTATCCGTTGAAAACACTTTGACTTCAACCGGCGATGGCGACCAGGTGAGATCCCCAATCAGGTCACTGAGTATGCCCGGAAACTCCCATTCAATACCTGGGACCGACTGAATGAAGTTGCGCCGCAATTCCGAAATCACGGTTTCCGTATTACGATTGCGATCAATATGCAGTTTGACCAGAAAATCACCGGTATTGGGCTCGGCGATCGCCAAGGCAAGGCGCGCGCCGGTACGCCTGGAATAACTTTCCACTTCGGGCGTATTCCGAAGGATGGCTTCAGCGATTTTAAGTTGCCGGTCGGTCTCCTTAAGGCTGGTACCCCAAGGTGTGTGGTAGTCGATGACAAAACCACCTTCGTCCATCGGCGGTAGAAATTCGTTGGTAAGCCGCTGGTACAGCATTACACCGGCAATCATAACCACCAGACTCAGACCGATAGTCAAACGACTAAAACGAAGTGCGCCCCGAAGACTGCGTTCATAGAGTGTTTTGACCGGAAGCAAGATAAATCCAGTCTTCGTGCCGGCTGCATGCCCATGCACAAGATGTTTGCGTGAGGGGAGCAACCAGGACGCAAGTGCCGGTGTTAAGGTTAGCGCTAATACCAGCGAGGTTAATAACGATACCACCATAGTCATGGCCAGAGCCCGGAAAAAGACACCGGCAATACCTACGAGAAAGGCCAGCGGCAGAAAAACGACGACCGGGGTGAGTGTTGAACCAACCAATGGATGAATGATTTCTCCCATCGCCGTTTCGATGGCCTGTTGCCTCGGCAGGCCCGATGCGACACGCGAATAAATCGCCTCCACCACCACAATGGCATCGTCAATAATCAGGCCGATTGCGGCGGCAATGCCACCGAGCGTCATGAGATTGAAGGTCATACCGGTAATGTACATCGCGACCAGTGTTACCAGGATAGTCACCGGGATGACCAGAATGGCGACCACGGTAACCCGCCAGTTCTTAAGAAATAAGTAAATAATCAGCACCGATAGAAACAGTCCGAACAGAATCGCGTCCCGTACACTGTGAACCGATTCGAGAACGCGTTCGGATTGGTCATAGAAAAAAGCCAGTTTGACATCTGGCGGTAGTTCGCCAGCCAGTGCCTGTAATTCGCGGCGCAGTTGGTGTGCGATATCGAGCGTGCTGCCGTCAGGCTGACTCCGAATGTTCAGTAATACCGCGTTGTTTCCGTCAGCGGTAACAATATTAAATACCGGTTCGGGACCGCGTTCGACACGGGCAAAATCTCGGATCAGGACCGTATTATTCTGATCGACGCGAATACTGAAATTCTCGATTTCTTCCGGTGTATAAATACGCCCATCAACGACGGCAAGGTACAGGGTGTGATGTTCTTCGTGCATTCCGGCGGGCACGATCGTATTGCCGCGGTTCAGCGCCGTTACAATTTCTAGTGGGCTGACACCCAGTGAAGCCAACTTGAGCGGGTCAATCAGGATCTGGAATTCCGGTCTGCGCCCACCGACCAGGTCAACACGCGCGACGCCGGGAATTCGCAGAAAGCGAGGTTTAAGTTCGTAACGCGCTTTTTCCCATAACCAAGTGATATCGCGCTGCTCGCTGGTCAGGCTGACGCCGATGATTGGAAACGCCGAAAATGTCAGCCGCCAGACATTGGACTGTGCGGTCGGCGGTAGTACGCTACGAATCTGTGCCAGACGACCCAGCACATAAAGTTCGGAGCGGTTCATGTCAACCTGCCAATTAAAAAATACGTTAATTTCCGCCGAACCGCGCCCTGTGGCCGAGCGGATGCTCTGCGCACCCGGAATATCCTTCATCGCCTCTTCGATCGGACGCGTAATGCGGGCCATCATTTCATCGGCGGGCATCACGCCATTGTCCACCAGGATAACCACGCGGGGAAAATCCGTTTGTGGAAAAACCGACGACGGCATGGAGACGGCCGCATAGATTCCCGCCAGGCAAAGCACAAGACAGATAAAAACGATAGCTTTGGCGTGACGAATTGCGAAGCGCCCCGGCGCGGAACCGGGGCGTGGTTTATTTTCTAACACCGAGTCAGCCATGTTATCCGCTCAATGCTTGATGATGCGAACGTGGGCGTTATCCGGCAGACCATAAGCCTCCAACGTCACCACCTGCCCGCCTTCACCAATCCCTTCGCCGCTAATTTCCACTTGATCGCTCTCCTCGATACCCAGCATCACCGGTTGGAGATTGATCCGGTCACGGTTAACCACCGCGACCACACCCGAGCCATCCGCTTGGTATCGCACAGCGCTGATCGGCACGACCAGACCCGTATGTTTCTCAACAATCACCCGGGCCCGAACGAACTGCCCGGAATACAGCCCCGAAGCAGCCGGCAGGGTAATTCGTGCCGTTGCTGTACCGGTGGCGGGATTGATGCGCCTTCCGACATAGTTGACCTTGCCCCGAATAGCCTTTCCGCCGGTTTGTACCGCCGCTTCCTGCCCGTTTTGTACTGCCACCAGCTGGCTGGCCGGTATTTGTATCTCTGCGGTCAATCGATCGATATCCTCAATTTCCACCACCGGAGTGCCTGCCAAAACCGTTTCACCCGGC
The DNA here is from genome assembly GCA_964619885.1 of uncultured Methylococcaceae bacterium. Classification (GTDB taxonomy): domain Bacteria; phylum Pseudomonadota; class Gammaproteobacteria; order Methylococcales; family UBA1147; genus CAZUGA01. The sequence goes on along the minus strand of CAZUGA010000027.1, from coordinate 25,260 downwards.
CGGACGTTAACCTGTAACACGATTCCGCTGATTGGCGTCCTGATGTCGAGCAATGCGCGCAAGGTTTGTGCTTCTTTGACGCTGGCTTCCGCCTGGGTCTGTTGTTGTTGAGCCTGTTCGAGCTTTTTGCGCGAGGTGCCTTCCAGCTTGGCCAGTTTCCGTTGGCGGGCATAAGCGGCTTGCGACTGTTTGAGCGAGGCCCTGGCCGTTTGAACAAGGGCATCCGCTTGACGGCTGTTGAGCTTAACCAGAACATCGTTAACCCGTACCCGATCTCCTTCGATGGCCGGTACGTCAATAATCTGTCCGGAAATGGTGGCTGCAACGATAGCGCTCGCAGCATGGTGTGAGTCGGAAGCCCGCTCGGGGACAATCCTTCCATAAAAGGTTAATCCGCGATGCAGCTCCGCACGTTTGATGGTCTCGATATGCACGTCGACCAAGGGTTCCGGTTCGATACCCTCCTCGTCGGCGGATACTGAACAAAGCCGACTGAAACACACAAGCCCCAGCACAACTGCGGGCAAATTAAAACGGTTTATTGTATTCATATAGGGTAATTAAACGCTTTTGGGTATTCAATCTCGCTCGCTGGAATCAGTCAGGCATCGACAGTTTGGCCTTGGCGCAACAGGTCACCAGCCTTGGCGAAGTTGCGCTGAAAATTTCTCGAGCAAGAACTCGATCGGGTTTAAAAGCGGTAGCGAATATTCGCCATAAGGTTATGGCTAAACAAATCTCGGCCCGTGTCATTCACCACGTATTGCCCCAGATAACCCAGATCCGCTCCCCAGTGTGCATTGAAGAAATAGGTAAACCCAGCGATCACTCGGTTTTCACTGAACCCACTGCTGCCAAAGGAACTTCTATTTAAATAGAAAAGTACCTCATCGCCGACATAAAAGCTTAGTTGTTGACTTACAAATGTCAGCGGAATACTGTATTGAATCCACTCCCTCAAACGCATTCCGGTACTGCCACTAGACGAATTAATACGCTGTTCAAACCGCGTGCGGCTCATCCACTTGCCGTCGAGGAACGGTACTTTAATGAGTACATCTTGATAGGGCCTGTTCTCTTGAAAAGATGACTTTGCGAGCGGATCTATCCAGGCGTGTGTATAGCCGAGCCAGAAGCTTGTGTATGGCGCAAGCTCGTAACCCAGCTGAACCCAGAGTAGATTTTCGGAATATCGAGTGCCTGCGCGACTATCATCGCGCGTTCTGACCTGATCCATAACGAGCCAGCGGAAACGCTTCAAATCAGGCGTCAAACCTGCAAAATTTCCGGTGAGCATGAGTGAATTCCAGGTTCCAAAGACTTCCTGCGTGGAATCGTCATTCGCCGCAGCTGTCGTAATGTAGATGGCTAGGACCAGTAACAAGACTATTGAGTTTCGCCAACGAAAATCTTCTCTGTTTCGATTGGGATAACAATAATGGAGAATTTTAAGCACTGCGATATTGCCTTTAATTGTGAAAGTTGGCGCACACGACCATCTGTTCTAAATCGCCTCTTCTGTATTATTGATCAGCAAGTCGCCACCTCGTGAAGATTTTGGGACGGCGCAGTCGCCAAAATCGACTCGCCTAGGCGACGACCATCGGTGGCCCGGCCACCCTTGTATCTGCGTCCGTGCCGCTTATCCACAACATTCCCTCAAATGACTGGATGTGATTTTTCGAATACCTACTTTGTTTTTTCTCTGGCGCTTCACACGACGCGAAAAAGTGCGTGCTGATCGATACCGGGAACTAACTACCTTCGCTCTCCCAGGCGGTAAATGGGGGACTAACCGCCTTCGTTTCGCTCTCCTTGGCGGTTAGCGTCGGTAATCATAAAAGCGATATTCATGCCAACATGGCACTAGGCAGAAAACCGGCTACCGATAGCGGGTGGCATGAGCTGAAAGACTTATTGCGAAGCTTAGAATGGCTATAAAACGGGTTATATCAACCAAAACGGGTGGTTAATTTGAACCGGGCCCTAGCCTGACAGCTGCAACCACATTTGTAAGCGTATACAACCTTCCACATGAAAGCCTAAATCTAGGCTATGGGATGTGTTTTTAGATTATTATGTCTCAAGAAATTCAATGCATTCGAATATTCGCCGACACCACTAATTCGTTTTTCCACAGGACTTGAAATGACACTCGACGTTTACTTATCGGTATTTACGCTCATGTTAATTGCGCTTGGAGTTAACCTTCTTTCCATAAAAACCCATATCCCCTATACGGTACTCCTGGTCATTGCCGGTTCAATTCTAGTGCCCATTTCCGGAATTGAAACATTTTCATTTATTGCCAGTTTTCAGTTGACGCCCGAACTGTTGTTTTTTGTCTTCCTGCCCATTCTGATATTTGAATCGGCATACAATATCAATGTCCGTAATATCAAGGAAAACAAATTTGCCATTTCGATACTGGCAATTTTTGGTCTAGTAATATCGGCATTTTTTATCGGTTTTGTCGGTCACTGGAGCTTTCAGCTATTGGGCTTTGAAATCCCCCTGCTGGTCACCTTGTTATTCGGCGCGATTATTTCTGCGACCGATCCGGTCGCGGTTTTGTCCCTGTTTAAAGAGTATGGCGCACCGCACCGTCTCACCCTTATTTTTGAAGGCGAGAGCTTATTCAATGACGGCACGGCGTTCGCGATGTTTCTGGTGTTTCTGGAGATTATGGCTCACGGCTATCACGGCCAATTGACCATTTTGGAAGGCATCGCCGCCTTTATCACGATGATCGTGGGGGGCATCGTGTTTGGTTTGTTCATGGGCTTTCTGTTCTCCAAGCTGATAGAACTGGTTAAAGGCCATGAACACCTGGAAATGACCCTGACCCTGTTAGTGGCACATTTTACTTTCCTATTAACGGAATTGATCTCTGAAACACTGGTGATAGACGGACACCAGATTCATTTATCCTCCATCATTGCGACCATGGTCTCATCAATGGTCATGGGGAATTACGGACGCTTCAAAATGTCCGTTGGGGTCGAGGCCTATATGGAAAAATTCTGGAGCTATTTTGCGTTTTTGTCCAACTCGCTGGTGTTTATTTTGATGGGCTTACTGTTTACCAATCTTTCCATTTCGTTGCACATCGCGATCCTGCCGATATTGATGATGATTCTGGTGGTTGCGCTTGCCAGATCCGTATCGATTTATTTGTCCGTCGGCCTTGCTAATGTAATAAGCGCCGAAGAAAATATACCGTTTAACTGGCAGCACTTGCTATCCTGGGGCAGCTTGCGGGGATCTCTGGCGGTGATTATGGTGTTATTAATACCGGATGATTTAAGTCTGCCCGGCTGGTCTTACGACTTTTCGATCAAGGAGTTTATTATTGCGATCACTATAGGCAGCATTTATTTCTCATTATTGATTAAGGCGACCAGCATCGGCAAAGTCGTGCGCTGGTTAAAAATTGATGCGCTTTTGCCGCATGAAGAAATGAGTTATTACAAAAGCAAAGCGTATATTTACCAAAACATTAACACGCGAATCAAAGAGCTTTACGAGCAGCATCATATCAGCGAATCACAATACGAAACGTTTAGCTCGGAATACCAACGCTTGTATCAACAGGTTTGTAAGCAATGCACAGAACTTTCGGATAATTCAAGCCACGTCGTAGAGAATATACTGCTTATTTATACTTTAGCGTTAGAAAAAAGCGAACTGAAAGAATTGTTTCGACGCAATGAAATCAATGAGAGCATTTATAAGAAAAATCTCAATATTCTGGAAACCCAAACAGAGCGTGTTGAACAGGATCGAGCAGATCAGGAATCACTCAATGCCTATATTAAAACCTGGGGCGTTTACCTAAGATCCGGCATTCAGCGGATGCTGTTTTTGCCAGGCAATCAGAATGAATCGCAGGAGGCTTATCTTTACTATCGGACGCAATACAAGGTGATAACTAAAGTGCTTGACGAATTATTGCTACTGGAACAATCTCCATTAATTGAAATTTTCGATGATAAACAGGCTATACAGGATGTTATATCGATTTACCAGCATTTAAAAAGGGATGCCGAGCAACAAATGAAGGCAGAACTTATAACCAACCAGAGGCTATTGGATGATATGAATGAACAAGCCTTAATAGCGTTGCTGCATACATTCCGTAATGATACCTTGAAGGAACTGCATGACAATGAAATCATTACCGGTAAATTATACGTATTGCTCAATCAAGAATTAAGCGAGTAAGGTGCGGGCGCTCGGCGTGACTATTCACGCGCACCCATCCCATAGACAATATTTCTGATGCCTCCAGTTATCCCTTGCACACATACCTCGCGGAAGACAACGCTCCACCGATGCCCGGTGAAAACTGCGAGAAATCCGGGCTAATAAGTCGGATCGTACATTTGCGCAGCGATATGTTGCCGTAGGTTATCCGGTTCACATTCCTGCGTCAGCGTGGCTGCATAGGCCTGCCGGGCGACGGCTTCGGCAATATTCAGCGATACCTCGCGAATATTTGTGAGCGATGGGTAGAGCGCTCCGGCATCGAGGTCCTGCACGCTAACCATGTCCGCCAGTGCCTGGGCCGATGCCAGAAACATGCTATCGTTAATGAAACTCGTATTCGAGATAATCGCCCCTAAACCCACTCCCGGAAAAATATAAGCGTTATTCCCTTGGCTCGGCCGAATCAACTTACCCCGGTAGTACACCGGTGCAAACGGGCTGCCGCTGGTAAAAATTGCTTTTCCTTGGCTCCAAGCATAGGCCTGTTCGGCTGTACATTCCGCTTTTGACGTGGGGTTGGACAAGGCAAAAATAATCGGCCGTTCATTGATTGATGTCATCAATTCGATAACCTCTTGGGTAAATGCCCCCGCGGCACCGGTCGCACCGATCAGAACGTGTGGTCTCAGCTGTTTGATGGCATCCGGGAAATTCATCGCCTTATGCTTATGCGCATAGGGAAGGTTGTGCTTCATGAGCTCATCGCGATCGGCAACCACCAACCCCTTCCGATCAACGAACCACAACCGTTGTGCGGCGTCCGTTTGACTTAATCCTTTTTTTTGCAGCGCGAGCACCATGAGATCTGCTATACCGGTCGCTGCTGACCCAGCGCCAAGGAACATGATGCGTAAATCGGCGAAAGTATTTCCTGAAATACGTATTGCAGCGTATACACCGGCCAATGCGACAGCGGCGGTGCCCTGAATATCATCGTTAAAGCAAAGGGCTTTATCGCGATAGCGCCGCAGTAACCGATAGGCATTGGGTGTCAAAAAGTCTTCAAATTGAACCAGAACCCGGGGAAATTTATCCTTTATTGCGGTCATGAATTCTTCAACCAAATCCAGATATGCCGGTCCGGTAATACGCCTTTCGCGGCGCCCTAAATACAGCGGATCATTCAAAAGTACCTCGTTATTCGTACCGACATCCAGCATGACGGGCAAACACTGATGTGGTTGAATACCAGCGCAAGCAACGTAGAGCGCCAGTTTTCCGATGGGGATGCCCATACCATTAGCGCCCAGATCGCCCAGGCCCAGTATTCTTTCGCCGTCGGTTACCACAATAACTCGCACATTGTGTTCCGGCCAATTGTCCAATATCTTGCGAATGTCCCCTCGATCTTTGGGTGTGATATAAAACCCCTTTGCGGTTCGAAATATATGGGCGAATTCCTTACACGCCTGACCTACCGTGGGTGTGTAGATCAGCGGCATGATTTCTTCAATATTATCGATGACTGTTCGATAAAATAGGCGCTCGTTGCGTTCCTGCAGTGCGTTCAAGAAAATATAACGTTCTATGTCGAAGGCTTTACGGCGCAGATTTTCCATCACCCGCTGTTGTTGTGTCTCCTGATTACACAGGCATGCGGGTAATAATCCTCTCAGACCCAGTCTTTCGCGTTCTTCTTCAGAAAATGCCGTAGACTTGTTTAGCTTCGGGTTGTGCAGAACGTCGTATCCTTTCGGGGTTTGGCGGGGTTTCATATTTTTCACCAATTACGCGGTTTTAGCGGAATCGCTCCTAAAAGATAAAGAAAGCATTAGAAAAGGGGGCGGATTTATTTGTTTGTCGCCGCTTTCTCTGACATCCTTGTTCAAAAGCTGGAAATGCCGATAAATTAAAATCGGAATAACTCCATTAAAACGACCAGTGACGCCATTCATAAACGCGCGTTCTGGTAGCGTCAATGTCACTTAGCGTGTTATTAACTCCGCCAATACGCCGGTGTTATTAACACCAAGAGCGTAAATAATTCAAGCCTACCCAATAGCATCGCGAAACAGCCCAGCCATTTTACAGGGTCACTGACTGTAGAAAAACTCGTCGCGACGGTTCCTAAACCAGGGCCGACGTTATTGATGCAGGCAGCAACTGCCGAAAAGGCACTTATTTGGTCCAACCCGGCTTCCATCATCGAGAGCATAAGAATCACAAACGATACAACATAAAGCGCGAAAAATCCCCACACGGCATCGATTACACGATAGGGTTGGGGCTTATTGCCAATTTTAACGGGAACCCATGCACTTGGATGGATCAGCCGCGTAATTTCCCGAACACCCTGCTTGTGTAACAGCATAACCCGTATAACTTTTAATCCGCCGGCGGTTGAACCCGCACAGCCTCCTATAAAACCGACGAATACCAGCAATACCGGCATGAAACCAGGCCACTGGTAAAATTCGGAGGTGGTAAAACCCGATGTTGTCATGAATGAAACGACTTGAAAAATGCCGTGATGCACGGTTTCCCCCACGGTATAATCCGTGCCTTTTAGCAAAAGATGTGTGCAGACCAGTACGATTGCCGACAGCATAATTAATATATAAGCGCGCATTTCCCGATCATGCAGATAGATCAACAGGCTGTTGCGGCGCAATGCCATATAGTGCAGCGAGAAATTAATCCCTGACAAAACCATAAAAACAACGCCCACCATCTCGATCAACGGACTTTTAAAATAGGCGAAACTCGCATCATGGGTAGAAAAACCGCCGGTGGACACTGTGGCAAAAGCATGGCCGATAGCGTCAAAGATATTCATGCCGGCAAGCCAGTAAGATAAACTGCAGGCCACAGTAATAGAGAGGTAGATCGCCCATAATGCTTTCGCGGTCTCCGCGATTCGGGGGGTCAATTTGGCGTCCTTGACTGGCCCCGGCGTTTCTGCGCGATATAGCTGCATCCCCCCAATGCCTAATACCGGCAATATTGCGACAGCCAATACAATAATACCCATGCCCCCTAACCACTGAAGTTGTTGGCGATAGAACAGGATCGAATGCGGCAAACCATCCAGTTCGGACAAAACTGTAGCACCCGTCGTCGTCAATCCCGAAACAGCTTCAAAAAACGCATCCGTAAAGGTCATATGCGGGTTATCCGCCAGTATAAATGGAAGGCTACCAGCTGCGCTGACAACCACCCAAAATACAGCGACAACAATAAAACCGTCGCGTAAACGGAGATCTTTTTTTTCCTTTCTGTTCGGTAACCAAATTAATATGCCCGACCCTAGAAGCAATAAGAATGCATCGACAAAAGCAGCGCTGGAGCCGTCTCGATAGATAAGGGATACGAGCATTGGGGGAAGCATGGTAATACTGATTACCATCAGCAATAAACCGATACTTCGCAGTATTATTTTGAATTGCACAGCTACCGGTTTACAGATTAAACATTATTGTAGCTACTCAGCGAACTTAAAATCCACTGTAACTAATCTGATTAGTTACACATTATTTAACTTTGAATAATTGTTCTACACTTGGAATCAATTCTTTCTCCATCAAAAACATCACGACATGGTCGCCCTCCTGAAAAACTGTATCACGGTGGATCATTAGAATTTGATCGTCCCGCACCAAGGCGCCCATGATAACCCCTTCCGGCAATTTCACTTGATCGACGCGGAGCCCGACAACGCTTTGTTTTTGCTTGGAGTGTGCAATAACTTCCATAGCTTCCGCACGACCGCTCCGCAATGAGTATACCTGCTGCATGTCTCCTTTGCGTACATGTTTTAGAATTTTTCCGATAGTAGCATATTCAGGAATAATGCTTATATGTATGATATTCTTATCGATAAGATTTTCGTAAGCGGCGTGATTAAGGAGGCACATAACCTTTTTAGCGCCCAATTGCTTGGCCAGGGTGGCCGAGATGATATTAATTCCATCATCGTTGGTCATCGCGCAAAACAGATCGGTGGAATCTATCTGCTCGTCCAGCAACAGTTCCTGGTCCGTGCAGTCGCCGTAAATAACGGTGCAGCGTTCGAGTTCGTTTGCAACATTTTTGGCCCGATCCAGATCCTTTTCGATGATTTTAATTTGGTACTTGTATTCCAGTTCACCGGCCAGGCGCTTACCGATATGGCCACCCCCGGCGATGATCACACGTTTATAACCAGGTTCCAATTTTTGCATCGCGCTCATGACGGCTTGAATATCTTCGCGCGGTGCAACAAAATATACCTCGTCACCGTCATGTATCACTGTGCTACCGTTGGGTATAATCGCGCCACCGGTTCGAAATATTGCGACAATTCGTATTTTTAGGCCGCTCAGTAACTCGCGCACTTGCTTAATCCGCTTGTTCACCAGCAATCCCTGACTGGCGACCAAAACCGAGACAAGGCGTACTTTTCCATTCGCGAAGTCCGATACATACAATGCACCGGGGTACTCCATAAGATGCATAATAGATTCCATCACGATCTGCTCGGGGGAAATCACCACGTCCACCGGAATTCCCTCGTTAGAAAAAAGCTCCATATTATTCAGAAAATCAGGCGCCCGTACACGTGCAATTTTTTTAGCAGTACCGAACAGCGTATCGATTATCTGACAGGCCAGTAGATTGGTTTCATCTTGATCGGTTACCGCAATGACCATATCCGCTTCAGCGGCATTGGCCCGCCGCAATGTCGTCGGGTGGACGGCATTACCGACAACCCCGCCAATATCCAGGCGATCACGTAAATCACGCAAGATATCGGCGTTTTTGTCGATGACAACGATATCATTTTGTTCTCTGGATAGTGCGGCGGCAACCGAGGAACCGGTTCGCCCCACCCCGAGGATCAAAATTTTCATTACCTTAAGCTGGCATAGTCAGAACAAAAAAGGGCTTCATATTTCTTCACTACACGTTAGCAACGTTTTCCGCAGGGTTCATGGTTCATCAGAAACTCTTAGTTGATAGGCATCAGACCGATCTGCCGAATATCCCTCTATTGATTTATTTTTAAACGCCTGATAAACGAACGCCGCAAACGCGAATACACCGATTGCGAAGACAATATCGCCGGGAACACGCGCCCACACCAGCCCTTCCATCACAGCACTATGGACAAACTCAGCCGATCGGGCGAATGCGTAATAATGTTTTACACTGGCATAAGTTTGCCAAAGACCTTGGGGTAGAAGGGATAAAAACGTCATCATTGCCAGGCCAATGTTTAAGCTCCAGAATGAGATTTTAAGAAGTTTTGGATTCCATTGATTAACATCGGTCAATCCGCGCAAACAATACAATGTTAATCCCAAACCCAGAATTCCATAAACACCAAACAATGCAGCATGACCATGATTCGCAGTCGTATTGAGACCCTGCATATAATAGAGCGCAATGGGCGGATTAATCAAAAATCCAAACAGACCGGCGCCAATCAGATTCCAAACCAACACGGCACCGAAAAACATAAAAGGCCAATGATAGTTTTTCTCCCACACCCTTTGGTGTTCTATTTTTGATCGGTTGTAGGCCTCGAAACCAATGACCATAAGCGGCACAACTTCGAGTGCCGAAAAAGTTGCACCCAGCGCTAATACCGAAATGGGTGTGCCGCTCCAATATAAATGATGAAAGGTCCCCAATACACCGCCACCTAAGAAAATGATGGTGGCAAATAGAATCATTGTCGTGGCGACGGATACTCTCAGCAAGCCCATGCGTACAAATAAAGTAGCCGTGATCGCTGTGGCAAAAACTTCGAAAATACCTTCAACCCACAGATGCACAACCCACCAGCGCCAATATTCCATGATGCTAATGTGGGTGTGCTGACCCCACATGAGACCTGCTCCGTAGAGCAGTCCAATCGAGATAGTGGAGATAACAACCAAGAACACCAGAGACCCAGAAGCTTTATCCTGCAATGCCGGCCATAGCCCTCTTAAAACTAGGATAACCCACAGCAGTAAACCTATAAAAAGATAGATTTGCCAAAACCGGCCCAACTCAACATATTCATAACCTTGATGTCCGAACCAAAAGTTTATTTTTAGATTATCAATAAAACCGTGTATCGCCAGCCACTCACCTGCAAATGATCCCACCACGATAATTAATAAACTAAAAAATAAAAAATTGACGCCAAATCGTTGATATTTTGGCTCATACCCGGAAAGCATGGGCGCAATATAAAGCCCTGTCGCCAACCAGGCTGTGGCTATCCATAATATGGCAAGTTGCGTATGCCATGTCCGCGTTACAGCATAAGGAAGGTAATCCACCAAGGGTAAACCATAGAGCCCTTGACCCTCAACAGCGTAATGGGCTGTCACGATGCCGAGCAAGACCTGAACAACAAGAAGCGCTGTTACCACCCAAAAATATTTAGCCGTCGCCCGCATTGACGGCGTGTTTTGCACGGTGCTCATCACATCGGATTGCGCATAACCTGATTCCGGTTCTAAATCTGATCGCCAGGCATCAAATTGGCGCGCGTAATACCAAACAATCCCGCCAATTCCGGCAAGTAAAAGCAAAATGGAAATAATGCTCCACATAAAAACGCTGGCGCTAGGCGTATTCCCGACGAGAGGATCGTGCGGCCAATTACTGGTATAGGAGGTATCATCATTCGGACGATTGGTAACAGCGCTCCAGGCAGACCAAAAAAAGAATGCAGTCAATTTTTGTGCATCTTGGCCATTTAACACCGAGTTTAGCGGAAAGGCATAATCTTTCCGCAACTTTAGAGAGCTTTTATCGCTAGCCGTGAACATATTAATATAATGCTTCGCCACTAATTTGATCGCCTGAGCACGGTTGGGGCTGATCGTCACGACTCCGGTGTCAGGATCATAGGTATTTTCACGTATTTCCTCGCGCAGCGTGACTTTATACATTTCAAGCCGTTGCTTGTCAGATATCGATGCACTCGTGATTGCATCTTTTTGAATCAGCGCAAGCAACGCTATAGCTTCACGGTGTAACCAATCCGCGCTCCAATCGGGTGCCAGGTAACCCCCATGCCCCCATATCGAACCCTGCTGCATACCCCCAAGGGATTGCCAAATATTCTGACCTCGTTCTATATCATCACGCGTATAAACAATGACACCCGCCGCTGTTGCAATACTCTCAGGAATTGGAGGGGCTTTAAGATAAATTTGTCCACTGAACAAGAGTAAGAAGGTGAACGAGACGATTTAGCTTAGCGACAATATCTGCCAAAGCCTTTTAACCGTAAATGTTGTTTTGTATATTTTCAATTTGGGCTCCCGTCAAAGCTTTGCATCGTAAAGTATCTTTGAGAATGCAGATCTGACATGGAGCAATAATGCTGGACATTATTCCGCTTGATCAGTAAACGCCTTATGAAAACAAATCTCTGCGCGACCATCTTGCCCTCTTGTGAGGTATACGGGCTATCTTACTGACCGATAGATGCGCTATCTTTAACGCCCAATGGCAACACACTAAGAAACTGTTATAGGCCGTTAAGATACTGACTGACTTTGCTTTGAAGCGGTATCCCCGCGTTCTCTCATACTCCTCTGTACTCAGAACGCGGGGCGTTACAGCTTATTCTACCGGATGAACCAGCCTGTTCTTAAATCGAGTGATCGATTCTTTTAATTGTTTCCATTTACCTTTAAATCCAGCGGTCCCGATCGCTTTTTTCAACGCATCCATACCGTCGTACAAATCGCCATAGTCGTCTTTACTGCCATATCCAAGCGACTCGGCAATCTTGAGTTCAGTTAGGGTTCTGGCGACCAGATTTTCAATTTTGTCGCGAGTTTCCTTTTTGGACAGGTCCGATTTATGTTCGATCTGGAAGGCTTTTGTTAACAATGCTTCGGCGCGCAACACCGGCAATGGAATTACTTCGTGTTCAATCACCAACGTATCGAGCGCACCGTATAGTGAATTTTTTGCCTCATCGATTTTTCCCGCATCAATTAACTTCACACTTTCCGCAATGGCGGCCGGATAAACTGCCATCGGCAGGAGAACCTGTGTAATCCGGATTTCATCGGCAAGACTGTTCAATAGGGCGCGTGCTTCATAATAACGATGATCATCGACAAATTCCTCCAGTTCGTCCTCCAATAGCTTAAGCGTCGATAAGTCTGCATTGGTTTCAAAAACCTGTGCCTGGACGTCTATCGGAATCAAACCGAGATCCGGGTCGCGCGCCAGCAGCAGATCAAGGTTTCCCGAAGCGACGCGCAATGCAGCCAATGCCTGTTTGGGCTGATCATTGTCTAGGGCATTTAAGGCCTTTTGGGTGGCTTTTGCGGCATCGACCGCTTCTTCAATAATTTCTTTTCGTTTTTCGGCCAAAGCTTCGTGCCTTTTCGCTTCAGCTTGTCCCTGGCCTTTAGTTTTTACGATGGTTGACTGGTTATGTGTTTTTGGGTTGGCCGCCCAAGTATGTAGAGGCGACATAATCAACGCCAAGGCAACTAACAACAGGTTAACGTTTTTTGTTAATTGTGATTTTTTCATGCGAATAAACTCCTTCATTTTCTTGATTGTATTAGATCTTTGTCCGGTGAAACCGTCTCATTGGCGGTTTCGATAATGGGTTGCGATAACGCATCCCATACCCTCGAATGGCTTTTAAACCCTAGTGTTAGAATACCCCAATAAATCCAACATGAATGCAACCTAGGTGACAGAGAGTTGGTTAATTGAACTGAAACCCAAGAACCAGACTGCCGGCTGTCGATACACGGGCGGCCTTTCATGAATAGCGAATAAAGAGTGCGCAGTATAGATTTCGTATCTCATCGGTTTGAATTGGTGTTCGGATTCCTACCGTGTCGGCGAACTGTCAGTTGCAATTTTGCGCTATTTTTCTGGTCACTTTGTTGTATCACAACTGAAAGCGGGAGGTACACTGTGTGGGAGATATACCAGGTTATGCTTTGGGGAAGCCTGTCCGGTCTGGCTTTGGGATTAACCGGCAGTGGCGGATCTATTCTGGCGGTACCTATTTTGGTTTATAGTCTGAAAACCTCGATGCATGACGCGATTGCTATTTCGCTCTTCTCTGTTGCAGTCACCACACTCTTTGGCAGCCTCCAAAAATTCATCAGCCGCGATACCAATCTTGATTGGAAGGCAGGACTGATTCTATCGGTTCCCGGCATCGCATTCGCCCCGGTTGGTACAAAGATCGGCAGCTATTTTTCACCAACCGTGCTACTGATCCTTTTCTCGCTGTTGATGTTAGTAATCGGAATTCGGATGTGGTTGAAGGTATCGAAAAAACGTGAAGCGTCCTGCGTTACGGAAATTTCCTCATCGGAATTTAAAGAAAGATCCGACAAGGTGTTGATTGGTGGTGGTATTGCGGCCGGTTTTTTCTCTGGATTTCTTGGTGTTGGGGGAGGCTTTTTAATTGTACCGGCGCTGATGGCCGCAGGGTTGAACATACAGAAAGCGGTTGCAACTTCATTAGTAGCAATTTTTATCATATCGACCGCTGGTGCGGTGTCGCATTTTACTCAGAATCCGTCTTTAAATATCCATGAAGGTATCGAATTTGCCATTGGTGGTGTGCTTGGTCTGAATGTGGGCATGGCCGTTGTACAACATCTGTCGGCTGAATGGGTGCAGAAATTTTTCGCCATTTTCGTAATTGTTGTTGCGGTGGTAATGTTTGTTGATAAGGTCGATTTCTGAGATTATACTCAGATTGTAGGAGATATCTGATTCATTCAGATCAAGCACAATCCGAATCTTAGCCCTGTTTGCGAAACAGACAACGGCGGCAAAAAGGCGATCCTAGGGGAGTAGTCCGCCTCGGCTAATAGGCGTTAAACTAACGTCTGTTAGCAAATATTTCTCCGCCGCAACCAAGGCAGTGCGATTCCCTAATGAAAAAACTGATGCAGCAGCAGTTTTTATCCCCGGCAACTGATTGGATACACCCACAGTGAAAAGGGATCCGGTTTATTATAATCATTGTAAAGCAGTATTGTCCCTGTCACCGCTTTTCTTCGGACTGGACGGAAATTTACTCGATGACATGTTATCGTTATTCCAGCGTGACACTTGGCGGCGTGGAGTGCATCTGGATCCGAAGATATTCCAGCAGCGCTTTTATTTGCTCATCGAAGGCCGCATTGAAACCATGCGCACTAACCTAGATTCTGGTAGAAGCATTACTCTGTCGATTTTAGGTCCGGGTGACGGTATCGATATGGTAACTCTGTTGAACACGCAACCACATGAAATAACACCTGTGGCCCTGGATGACGTAGCGTTAATTTCCGTGCCAATAAAGGCTGCCCGTAACTGGATCGAGCAACACCCGGAATTTAACCGCAATTTCCTGCCTTACCTGGGCGAGCAGATGCGCAAAATGGAAGATTTGGCTACTGACCTAGCGTTGCACGATACCATAACGCGACTGGCCCGCCTTATATTACGCCACGTAGCTCCTGATCACTCACAGTCCGCCGACGGCGAACACCATCTCAACCTGATCCACGATCTGCACGATGAAGCCTTGGCACGAATGGTGGGTTCGGTGCGGCAGGTCGTGAACCGGCATCTCCAACACTGGCGCAAGCAAGGTATTTTGCACCGACAGAAATTCCATACAGAGGTCAATGAACTTGAGGCATTGAAAGCTTATGCCGGAGAAGCGATAGAACACGCAGTAAATAGAAACAAGGCTTCTTAAATCATTGCAGCAGTTGTTACGTTCATATTATCCGCCTATGCTTGGCAGCTGAGCCAGTAGTCATTGAAATATGATTTTTAATGCCGAAAACTGCACCAGGAACCAATGATGTGGGACCAAAATAAAACGAGGAATTGTCATTCCGGTGAAAAACGCGGGCCAGTGCCGCCATATTTTGGCTGCATCCGTATTCTGCCTTCAATTGCGTCTCGAACAGTTGAACCGGCACACCATAACAGGCGCAAGGTTACGCGGAAGAATACGACCTAATAAATGAACAGACTTATTTCGTATACTTTGGAAGTAGCTCAAAATCGGCATGACCGGGTTAGACAGGTGAGAGTTTCTACGATTTACCCCGCGCGTTGAAGTAGGTTCCCGGATAGAAATCGACTATGCCCCTTGTATTGCCTACGGCATGGTTACTATTTGGCTTCTAGGTGTTGCAAATAGGATGTCATCTTTGGAAAGAAACATCCAATTCGGAGTCAAAACTATATAGCATATTGTAATTCAAGAGCAATCGTATTCTCGGGGGCTCATAGAATTCAAGATGAACGGCGTTTTGACTTAAAGCACCAAAGCTCATTGCCGAGATGTTAAGAATACTGGCATTGTACGGGTGTCTGCAGTCATTTCCACCGATGAATATGCGCGGATCGGATTCAATTTGCCCAGGATCTTCAGCGGCCAACGAGTGACCGATCCATTCATAGCCGACACGGTACACATCAAATTTCGTTCCATAAGGAACCGTGTCCATTGAACCTTTAGCCCGCTGATACACGACCGAACGGAATACCCGGTTGACGGGTACGCCACTGATATCCGATTCGATGAAATATTGTCTTATCATCGGGCGAATCAATTCCAGTAGGCCCCGGCCCAGAACTGGAAAATTACGCCAAATTGTGTGCCGGGTCTGAACCACATCGTAAATACCCAGAACAACAATCGGTAAAACTACAAGCAACCCCCATAACACCGGAGGCCAAAACACCGCAATGATGAATAATGTTATCAGCGATATTAACGCTTTCGCTATAAATTGTTTTTGCATACCGTTCTCTGTAGCGGACTAATTATTCGGATTAAGTCGTTTTGGAATGCATTGCCTTGCCTTATTGAAAAGATGAAGCCTTTCATGCCGTTTATAACTCGAAAAAGGTAGTTATTTTGAACCGTTGCGTGAGTTCGCATTTCTCATCAGAATGCCCTTTTTTTGTTAAACGTTCAGAGACTAGTGAGGGTTATGGATTTGTTTCAAGACGATATTTGCGAATCCGATAGCGTAATGTTTCACGGGTGGTTCCAAGAGCACGCGCGGTAGCGGTGATGTTGAAATCCGAACGTTCCAGCGCATTTTGGATAATAAACCGATCCATGTCATCCAGATTCATGGCCCCATCCAGCGGGATCATCAGATTTTCGCGGCCGTTTTGTTGCATTTCAGATTGATTTGCATTCGCCTTCTCGCCAGGTAATTGTAACCATTCCAATGGAAATACCTGACCGTTCGAAAAGAGTACGCAACGTTCGATCAGATTTCGTAATTCGCGCACATTTCCAGGCCATTGGTATCCGCGCAGTCGGTTCCAGACTTCCTCCGGTATGATTTTTACCTGCTTTGCCGACTTGGCGTTGAATTCCGCAACCAGCAGTGATACCAGGTTGTCCAGGTCTTCTGGGACTTCCCGCAGTGGCGGGAGGATTAACTTGAACACACTAAGACGATGATAGAGGTCGGCGCGAAATTCTCCTTCTTGCGCCATTTCCTCCAGATCCAAATTACTCGCTGCGATTATCTGCAGGTCAACCGAAATCTCCCGCTCGCCACCCAGCCGACGAATCTTGCGGTCTTCGATTGCTTTCAGTAACTTGACCTGCAATTCCATTGGCATATCGCCAATCTCGTCAAGGAATAAGGTCCCACCATCCGCTTGCTCGATCAACCCTCGATGAAGGCTGCCTGCACCGGTAAAGGCCCCGGATTCATGCCCGAACAATTCAGATTCCATAATTTCTCTTGGCAATGCCGCGCAATTGATCTCGATCAATGGACCTTTGGCCCGAAGGCCGTTGTAATGCAGGATTTTTGTGACTAAGCCCTTACCGGTTCCCGTTTCACCGCCGACGATGAGGGCACTGAGTGGCACTTGCACCAACTTTAGAAGCAGCTTGCGGATCTTCTGCGCGGCTTCACTTCGACCGACGAATGCATCTACCGAGTACCGCCGATGCTGGTTTTCCACCTGATCCGATAATTGCCTTTGTGCCTTGGCGGCCCTCGCCGCACTGGCAACGACCAGATCCAGGCGTTCCAGATCACAGGGTTTTTCCAGGAAGTCATAGGCGCCCAGTCGCAACGCACGTACGGAATCAGGTACGCTACCGAAACCAGTCAGAAAGAGCCATTCGGTAGAGGCGGCTCGACTATCCAATTGCTCCATAAAATCGAGTGCATTTCCATCCTGTAAGTTCATATCCGATAGCACTAAATTTGGATCGAAGTGGAGTTCCGTTAGTGCTTGACTGGCTTCGGCCAGACTGGTGACCCACTCGACTTCATAGCCCATTTTTTGATAGCGACGGGTCAACTCTTTACCGAGCAGAGACTCGTCTTCGATAATGAGGAGGCGACCGGGCATGTTTACGAAACGGTTTCAGGCAGTTCCAGAGTGACACAACCTCCGCTTGGTCGAAGATTGCGAAGCTTTATTTTGCCTCCCGTATCCCGGACGAATCGCTGGACAATGGCCAAACCGAGCCCGGTCCCGTCGGCGCGCGTAGTGTAGAACGGACGTATACCTTCGGCAAGCAGTTCCGCCGAAAAGCCCGGCCCATCGTCAGTGATTTCAATGTTCAGTACATTTGTCTCGCGGTGTGCATCTAGCTTAATGACACCTGCCGCATCACCCATTGCCTGAGCGGCATTAAGAATCAGATTCAAAATTGCCTGGCGGAGATTCGATTCCGGAAATACACAGATGATTTCATCGGATATATTCGATTCCAGGGCGATGTTGGACGGTATCTGGTAACGGGTTAGCGAAATCAACTCATCGGCTAATTCGGCCAGCTTGAAACTGGTTAAATTGGCGGGTGTTTGCTTAGAGCGATTCAGAAAGGTATTTAACAATTCCGCCATGCGCTTGAGTTCCTTGGCGACCAGATCAAGCCGCTCCGCCTGATCAAGATCCTTAATCTCCGCTCTGAGGTTTGCGCAACTCATGATGACACCAGCCATTGGATTACGCAGTTCGTGGGCCAGACTCGCTGCGAATTCACCAACAGCTGCTAGTCTCTCTGCTCTGGAGAGACTGATTTGTTGGTCGATGACTGCTTTTGTGGCTGAACGGACTTTCTTATGCAGCTCTTCCGCATTACGCTGATCGGTCTCTTTCAAGGCGCTTAAATGCTCAATCATCAGATTGTAGTTCGTATAAACCGGCACAAGCAACGGGTCGATTTGTTCGATAGGAATCAAAGTATAATCTTCGTGAGTCAAACGCAAAAGCAGTTCTTTCAAATCATTGAGTGGTGCAAGAATCCGTTTGCGTAGATACCAGCTAGCCACGATAAACAGGGCCGCTAGCGTAACGCCAGCCATCCACAATTCAATCCGTGTTTCGTGGCTGATCGTCTCCAGTAATTGATCGCGCGCAATGGTTTCATCGTCCAACATTCGATTCATTGCGTTAAACGAGGCCAACAATTCATGACCAACAATCGATCGATCATCGGCAACCTTGCCGAGACGACTAAAGCTCTCGGCAACTGATTCCAGTACCGCTGGTGTTTGCTGAGACAGATGGTTATCGATCTCGCGCAAACGACGAAGCTGACTATTCAAAATTTGCAAACGCTCCGGATCGATCAACGTTTCGCCACTAAGAAAATTCACCAGAACTTTATGCACGCCAAGACTGGTTTCCTGAATTTGATGCGAATAACCAACATACTCGTGTACTCGATCGAGTCGTGCCAGGTTTCGCCAGATCATGCTTGCCAGTACCGTAAATGCCAACAGTAGAAGGGTCAACAATGCAAGGCCGCGAAGTTGAAGCGAGCGTTCAAAAAAATATTTAAACCCGGGTTTGGGTGTCTTCATAAATCCGTATTCGTTTGAATGACGCGATCGCCTCCGAGACAGCTGTGAGTCAGCTTCCTCCGGTCTTATCCGTGAACATCAGCACATTCGGATATTCCACCGGCAGCGAACATAACTCACGCGCCATTTCAAAGCTTGCCAATCAGCGACAAAAATCCGTTCATTAGTGCCAACGGTGAAGGCGGACAACCGCGAATTGCCAAGTCCACCGGCAGAACATTGCTGACCGCACCGCAACTCGCATACGAAACACCGAATTCACCGCCGCAAACGCCACAATCCCCGACCGCAACGACCCATTTTGGATTGGGTGTAGCGTCGTAAGTCCTTCGCAATGCCTCCTGCATGTGCCGCGAAACCGGTCCTGTGACCAACAATATATCGGCATGGCGGGGCGAAGCAACAAAGTGAATACCGAATCTTTCGATATTGTAATACACATTATTCAGCGCATGGATTTCCAGTTCGCAACCGTTACATGAACCGGCATCAACAGCGCGCACCGCCAGGCTGCCCGCGAACTGTTGCGTGATTATGTCCTTAAGCCGTGTGCCGATAACTTCAATCGAATCATCTTTTTCAAGGGGTGTAACGCGCTCGGTACAAATGCCGGTGCGCAGTACTTTGCCGTAGAGTCTCAGCATAATAGTCTCTGATTATAAATCATGGCCTGAATAGGAACCGTTAAGCGATTTATTGCAAACGGGAAAATCCGGGACAATATTCTCAAGTACGATTTTCTCCAACGCCGGCCAGTTAATGACGCTGGGGTCGCGTGGATAATACCGACCGATGCGATTATCCAGTTCAAAACTGACGAAACATACAATTTCGCCGCGCCAAGCTTCGATCATACCGATTCCTTCGGCGCCTGCGGCTGGGATTTGCCATGCCGCGCACAGAGCACCTGCCGGAAGCGTTTCAATTAATTGTTTAATGATTTTAAAACTAGCCCGAATCTCCTTATAACGAATCCAGAATCGTGAGGCCACATCGCCCTGATTCTCTAACGGAACTTGAATTTCAAATTGATCGTAGGGCGGATAGCGTACATCGCGGCGAACATCGAAAGACTGGCCGGAGGCTCGTCCGACATAACCCAGCGCCCCCAGTTTAGATGCGGTTTCGACGGTTAATACACCGGTCGTGATCAAGCGGTCTTCCAGCGATTCTGAAAAATCAAGCAATGTGACGATCTCGCCCAGTTCTTTTTCCAGAACCTGGTTCGATTGTTCAATATGTGCGATAGCTTCGACCGATAAATCGTGGCTAACACCACCGGGGATAATGCGGTCCATCAGCAGGCGATGACCGAACAGATGATCATTATCCCGAACCCAATTTTCACGGAGTCTGCCGAACTGATAATTTGCGAATGCAAATCCGACATCGTTACAGATCGCGCCCATGTCCCAGAGATGATTGATGATACGCTCACGTTCACACAGGAGAGCTCGAATGTGCAGCCCGCGTGCGGGGACTTCAATACCGGCCGCTCGCTCCATCGCCATACAAGCAGCCCAAGTGTGTCCGACCGTAGTGTCGCCGGATACACGGCCGGCAAGTCGCGCAAGTTGTTCGGGGTTGCGGCCTTCGGCAATTTTCTCAATGCCCTTGTGAACATAACCGAAGCGCTCTTCGAGGTTTAAAATGGTTTCACCCATCGCTTGAAATCGAAAATGTCCGGGCTCGATGATCCCGGCATGCACCGGGCCAACCGGTATTTCATAAACGCCTGAGCCTTTTGCCGAGAGAAATGGGTAATCCTTATCCGGAGGGGTATGGGGCTGAATGCCCGGTATCCCATCCGCGGGAAAATTTTTACGCAAAGGAAAGGCATCTTCCGGCCAGGCCTGGTGGCGGATCCAGCGTTTTGGCTCCGGGTGATCGGTGAAGCAAACGCCGAATAAATCCTGAATGTGGCGCTCGCTTCGATCCGCCGCCCAGTAATAAGGTGCCTGTGATGGAAGCTCCGGGCAGTCCGTAGCCACCTGGGTTCTGAGAATTAAATAGTCACCGTTTGTTTCCAACAAGGCGTTGATCTGTAGTGTGTCGCTATGATCTTCCGCCCAGGCCGCCGCCCACCGAATACCTTCGTTTTCCGCGTATTTTGCACAGACGCCCCAGTAATCAGCTGCGATATCCAGTGTTCTGCAGGGCCCCAACCCACTATCTAGAATGGTCGCCGCAATAAACTCCGATTTCAGAGCATCGATCAAGGGTTTGAATCCTTCAAACGGCTTTTGCTTCGTGTTTTTATCGTTTTCTGTCACAACGCTGTCCTCGCTCACCCCGTTCAAAAGGGTACTCCGCCACTAATCAGTTGGGTCGCTTGTACGAACCATCCAGACAATGCACCCGGTATGGCCAATCCTAACCAAAGCACGAGAACCAAGTGAAGATAAACCGGAATCATATTGGCTTCCACCGCTAGTTGACCTTGCGGAGCCGCACCGTAAACCATAGGGTGTAAATTGCGAAATAAACCGGCGAAGGCCACACCGATACCGAACAACAACGGCAGAGTCAGCCAGGGATAGCTTTTCATCGTAGCCACTAATACCAGAAATTCACTGACAAAGACGCCAAATGGAGGGAAGCCTGCAATAGCCAGGGTGCCAATTACAAGTGCCCAGCCTACGGCAGGCTGAGTTTTGACAATTCCGCGAATCTTTTGCATCCGCTGGGTTTTGGCGATTTGGGTGGCGTGGCCGACGGTTACGAAGATCGCCGATTTGGTTAAAGAATGAACAGTCATGTGCAGCAGCGCGGCAAAAGTGGCCAGTGGTCCTCCGATTCCGAAAGCAAAAGTCATCATGCCCATGTGCTCTATGGATGAATAACTAAACAGCCGTTTGATATCGCGTTGGCGATGAAGCAGGAGTACCGCGACCAAAAAAGAAAGCAATCCGAAACCCATCATCAAGACCCCGGCTTCATCGGTCCCAAGCGATTTGTCGATGATCATTTTGCTGCGCACAACCGCATACAGTGCATCGTTGAGCAGCAAGCCGGAAAGTATCGCAGACATCGGAGTCGGGCCTTCCGAATGGGCGTCAGGCAGCCAACTGTGCATCGGGACCAGACCGATTTTGGTACCATATCCGACCAGCAGAAAAACAAAGGCGATTTTAAGGACTGCTGGATCGAGTTCCGATGCCCGTTCGAATAAAATGGTCCAAGTCAGCCCGTCGGATCCCAGTCCTTGAACCTGCTCGGCGGCAATAAACAGTAAAATGGTTCCAAATAGAGCCAATGCGATACCCACCCCGCACAGAATAAAATATTTCCAGGCGGCTTCCACCGATTCCGGCGTTCGGTATAGGCTGACCAACAATACTGTCGCTAAAGTTGCTCCTTCCATAGCAACCCACATGAAGCCCATGTTATTGGTGGTTAACACCAGAAACATCGCCAGCATGAATCCTTGATACATCGCATAATACAGTTGTAAGCGCTTGCCGGTTAACCGGCCGTGGCGCCGTTCATTTTCCATGTAGGGGCCGGAAAAAATAGACGTGGTCAATCCAACCAGGGCGGTTAACGCAATCAGATAGACATTGAAGGCATCGATGTAGAATAGTTTATCATCTGATAATACAGGACCTTGCTCCAGTACAACCAGGGCAAGAATAAGGCTTACGATTAAGGTTGCAGCGTTAAACCATACATTGATTTTGCTCGCCCGGGGCTGATTCCCCAATACGCCAAGCACGCCCATTCCGACGAGAGAAATCAGCAGAATCATATAAACCGGTATCATTCATTTTCCTCCCGCAAACGGTTTAACTGGTCAACATCCAAAGAATCAATACTGTCTCGAATATGGAAGAAAAATACACCGAAGATCACAGAGGCTACCAATACGTCGAAGGCGACCCCGAGTTCAACCACCATCGGCATACCGTGGGTCGAAACCACGGCAGAAAAAAACAGTCCGTTCTCGATGGTCATGAATCCCACGACATGAGTCACGGCTTGTCTGCGGGAGATCATCAACAGCATTCCAAGCAATATGCCAGCCAGACTGACGGCGAGCATATTGCTCGTCGCCAACGTCGACAGGTGTACCACGGGCAAGGTGACGTAATAGCTGAATACCACGAGGGAGACGCCGAACAACAAAATCTGGATGGGTTTTTGCACCGGATCGACTACGCGGTGCAGCCCCATTCGAACCACCAGATAGCGTAATAACCACGGTATCATGATGGCTTTTAGAACTAAGGTCAGACCAGCGGAAATAAACAAATGATGATTCCCTGAAATTTGCGCTACCATAGCCGTAGTACCGGCCAATAAAAGGCCTTGCAGGCCAAATAAATTGATCAAGGTGATCAGTTTGCCCTGCGCCAGCATCATAAACGCGGTGAATATGATCAGTGATGCCAATAAAGTGATTAACTGAGGGTAATGATCGGGCTGCACTATTACCATTAGTTGCCTACCTCCATGATGATATGAATCAACATCCCAAGAACGCCGAGTAAATAGGCAAAACCGAGAAATTCCTGGACCAGGAACAAGCGCATCTTCGCCAATAGTGTTTCAACGAACGCCAGAAAGATTCCCAATAGGGCCAGTTTGGCGATAATCATGCCGGTACCTTCCAGCAGGGCCGGTAAACTGATTTCCTGTGCGATCCCCCAGGGAACAAAGACATTGGCCAGCAGGACTCCGTAAATCATCAAGCGGATATGGGCGGCCCATTCAATCAGCGCCAGATGGCGCCCGCTGTATTCGAGAATCATCGCTTCGTGGATCATCGTTAGTTCCAGATGCGTAGCCGGATTATCCACCGGTATACGTCCTGTTTCAGCCACTGCCACCAGCGCCAAAGCGAGCGCGGCAAAAGCGTAGGACGGCCGGATATCCTGTGGATGCAGCAGGTTATATTCGATCGCTGCCGATAAATTGGTCGTCGAAGCACTCACCGCCAAAGTAAAAACGGCCATCAAAAACGCCGGTTCGGCCAACGATGCGATGGTCATTTCCCGGGAGGACCCCATGCCGCCAAACGCGGTGCCGATATCCATTCCCGCCAGGGCTTGAAAAAACCGGGCCAACGCGAAAAACCCGACCAGTACGATCACATCCGCCATCACCGCGGTTGGCAAATGCACCGCAATCAAGGGGACAATGGATGTCGCCAGAACCGCAACCGAAAACACAATATATGGCGCCATGCCGAAGATCCAGGACGCCTGTTCCGCGACCACGGTTTCCTTGCGAAATAATTTGCTAAGATCCCGGTAGGGTTGGATCAGCGGCGGTGAATTTCGATTTTGCAGATGACACTTGAGCCATTTGATCCAACCGACCAATAGCGGCGCCAGCGAAATAAATAAAAGTGTTTGCAACAAATTCAGAAGCCATGTCATCAGCTGATCACCCACAACAAAAAAATTAGGGTAAAAAACGAATAAGCTAAATACATTCTGATGTGGCCGGTCTGCATTCGCGCAACTTGTTTTGACAACCACTGGATGCCGAAGCTAACCGGTCGATAAAAAATTCGCCAAAATCGATCGCTGACATCGAGTTGGTAATGAATAGCCGCAACCTTGGTTTGCTGCGGCGCTGTCATTTGTTTCTCGATGCTCTCTTTGACGTCAAAACTCGGTTGAAAAATACGCCGGAAAGGCATTGCAAAAGAGGTACCGGTATATTGCATGCGGGTAGTCAGTCCTCCGAATCCGCAATCCCAGGGGATCGTGCGACGTATTGGCGTTGATTGACCGCGAGGATGCAGAAATTCGAAACTGACCGCCCAGGCGACCAGCATAGCGAGTAAGACCGCAGGCGCTGCGTAGGAAGCCGTTTCTGGAGAGACCGGTGTCAGCCATAACCACCCGGAGGCGTGGGCACTTGGCAGGCCTTGCCCTGTGAGTTGAATCGAAACACCCTCGATCAAATCAGCAATCGGTGTCGGAAATACACCAAACAACAGGCACAGAAACGCCAGAAATCCAGGGCCTGCCAGCATCGATGACGAAGGGCTTTCATGCGCATGTGCCGCGTGGCGGCTGCGCGGCTGACCGAGAAAAACCACACCGTAAACCTTGACAAAGCAGGCCGCCGCAAGTCCCCCGGTCAACGCCAGTACCGCGGCGGTTACCGGCACTAAACTGCGCAAAACACCGCTGTCAAGCACCGATGCCTGCAATGCGGTTTGAAAGGTCAACCACTCGGAAACAAAGCCGTTAAACGGGGG
>CAZUGA010000026.1:0-61864 GCA_964619885.1 uncultured Methylococcaceae bacterium | reverse complement strand
TCTTTTTCAGTGCTTTAGACCCTTTGTCCGGGGTTGAAGTCACGGATTCAGGTTTGGGTTTTGCGTACTTCACCAGTGGCTAGCTTGACCGCG
Organism: uncultured Methylococcaceae bacterium; assembly: GCA_964619885.1. Lineage (GTDB taxonomy): Bacteria > Pseudomonadota > Gammaproteobacteria > Methylococcales > UBA1147 > CAZUGA01. Next base: position 61,771 of record CAZUGA010000026.1, on the reverse strand, counting down.
GCCATGAGGCGGGAGACATAGACCACAGTGAAGGGCGCGACAATTAGCGCGATCAATGTAAATTCCCAGTCCAGATAAAGCATTACCGCAGTCATTCCAATAATCGTTAATAAGTCAGTAACGATACCGAGAAGAGCATTTGCGATAAACGCCTGTACCGCATTTACATCGGTTGTTAATGTACTAAGAAGTGTCCCGGTCGATTGACGGTCATACTCTGCCAATGAAAGGTGTTCTAAGTGATGGAATAGCATCTGACGTATATCTCGAGCAAACCATATGCCGATGCTTTTGGTCAAGAACGAGCCGATGTAAGAGCTTATCGCACTAAAGGTTGCGATCGCGACTGCGGCCAGGATGCTAAAGTGTAAAATTGCGTAGGGTTCATCAGTGGAAAATATATCTGTAATTGGTTTCAACCAACCAGGAAGAGGATGGGGTCCCAGGACAGAGTCGATAATAAATTTAAGTGGCCAGGGTTCGAGCAGGTTCGTCACGGATTGCACTAGCATGGCAATCAGGGCAATGGTGATAGAACGCCAGTATTTAACGAGTACGTATTTGATGATCGCCGTTTTGCTCATCTTCAAGTCGTCCTAAATCATGTTTAAGAACTGCCGCGCATTCCGATTAGTCCATTTCTTTAAATATATCAATGCGAGAACAGGATTGCGCGACGCAGATGGTGCGGTTAGACCGCTTGACGGTCCAGTGTTGTTACTATAACGTCCGCGGTCGATCATGCGACGAAGTTTTATTTCCCTTTTGGACAGTATTGGAACAGTTTGCTGGCAAGTTTTAGGCGCTCTCAAGATCCAACCCATCCAAGTCAGCGTTTTTTAATTACGCGAACGACCGGCCATGTTAAATATTTGTTCAACCATCAGGTTTAGTATATGGGATCTAATATTTCCGTAGAACCCTTTCCCGATGCCGAAAATAATATCCCCTATTGGATTATGCAGGTCCCGAAATCGATTAGCTCCGGACACTCGGACATTTTTGATAAGGACTTGTTGATATTCGCAGAGTTTTTTTTGCAACGCAAAGAAGTATTCAACCCGCACTCGCAGATTGTCCTAATAAAATCCCACTTTGATGATCGAAGCGATGAAACTGGACGGTAATTGAGCTGTTTATCGCTCGAATTTTAGAATACATCCACTCAAAGTCCCCAAACAATTGTAGCGTAGTAACGAAAATCATTGCCCTGGGTTTGCTGTGAATCATATTCATTGTATATACCGAGTTTGATTGCCAGACCCCGGTAGTAATCCAGATCATGGATCCAATCCAGTGTGGTAATGTTCCGGTATTGTCCAAGATTGGACAGACTGGGGTAAAAAGTCGTTTTGAATTCGACAAATTGTTGGTCAGTAATATGCCATCCGGTTTCCAGCCCGGTCAATGCTTCCACGGTAAAGCGTTCGGTGTCGCCGAATGTTTGGTTGCCGCCTATACCGGCCCGGCCGCGCAGGTACCATACGTCAGTGTTAATAAATTCGTATCCAGGCCCTACAAATGCGCTAATTCGATAATCCCAATCTTTGAATTCATCCCAGTCGAAACGGCCGTTTGCAAAATAAAACCACTGCGATTCTGGGATCAACCAATCTTTATTCAATATGACCTGGGCTCGGCTTTGCGAGGTAATATTGTCGCTTTGTGAATGCAGGTACATCATTTCGTAGTACCAGCGGTCTTCTTCGTCTTCATATGTCGAAACGAATGCGGCTCGGATGTTTAGATTTTCGGATACACCTTTTGCACCGTTTAAACCGAATTCGAAGTCGCGCTTCCAGTCGGCCAAAAAACCGGATCCGAAAAGTCCTTCGTCAGCTGGATCTTGGGGTAATAAGTCAGCCGGCATCGGTTCGTTTTGAGTGGTCAGGATGGTTGCTATTTGATCGCGTTTGATTTCTAAAGTGCCGAGTGAGGAGTGTTCGATGGTTACGATTTCATCATTTTGATGTGTAATGCTGCCGTGGATCTGATCGCCGTTAGATAACTTGATAATGCCATCCACTGGATCCGCTGTCGCTGAAGTGGTCAATAATGCGATGATTGAAGCCGCGATAAAGAGAAAAAATTTCATAAGTGCTGTATTCCTTATTAAACTAGGGTCCAGTTGGATGTGACATTGTGCAATACGCGTTAAAATATTCCCGGCTCCTTTTTCGCACGGACGGGTACAAGGCTCGGCATTTAATCAAACCACCTTATCCGATTCAACAAAGGACTGGAGATTGTTACATTTATTTGCGCCTTGAAATTTACCAGAGGATTACAACATGGCAGACGATGATGCGATTGATTGGCGAAAACGAATAAAAACCCCGGCCATAATCGTTGGCACGCTGCTTGTTCTATATGCAGTTATCGGCTTTTGGGGATTACCCTATTTGATTAAATCCAAGTTGCCCGAGTTGGTTAAAGAGAATTTGAACAGAGAGGGTTCAATTCAAGAGATCAATATCAATCCGTTTCTATTCAAGGTGAGTTTGAAGGGCTTGGAGATCAAAAAGAAAACCGGTGGCAAGTTTGCTGCGTTTGACGAATTATTCGTCGATTTCGAAACCTCGTCGTTATTCAAGCGCGCGGTTACCTTCGATGCGATAAGACTAACCGGTCTATACCTAGACGTCGATATATTGAAGAATGGTAAATTCAATTTTGACGATTTGATTCAGTCCGACGAGGAAGTCGAAGAACCTGAGCCTGACGACGAAGACGAGGACCCGTTTCCGCTGCTGATATCCAAATTGGATATTCAGCGGGGTGAATTCGTATTCGATGATTTTTCGGTTAAGACACCGTTCCATACAAGCATCGAACCGATCGATCTAGCGGTCAAGGATTTCACGACCCACTTGAACAGTGATTCGGGTTATCAGTTTTCGGCCGTGTTTACCGAAGGCGGAAAAATCGATTGGCAGGGCAACGTAACGATCACGCCGATGCAATCTGCAGGTCAAATTAAGTTGTCTGGATTTCGTCCGTTGTTGATTTGGAAATATATCCAAGATCAAGTCAAATTTAAATTTACCGACGGTACTTACGATCTTGATGCGCGCTACACGTTTAGTATGACGGATGGCGAACCCCAGTTGGAGATAAATGAAGGCAACTACAAGCTAAAGAATTTCAAGTTGTCTGAAAAGGGAGTGGACAAACCGGTTATCGATATTCCGATGGTTGAGTTGGACGGCATCAACGTCAGTTTGGCTAACAAACAAGTCTCGATCAAATCTGTGGCCAGCCAAAATGCGAAGATTGCCACGTGGGTTAATAAGGATAAAAATTTAAACTACCAAGAGCTATTCCAGCCAAATGACAGTGGTGCTGCGAATACGACCAATGCGGCACCTAAAGACGATGACTCAGACGGCGAACCGTGGTTGATCAAGATCCAGAATATCGTATTCAAAGACTACGGGGTCTTGTTTCAAGATCGATCGTTGGCAACGACTATGAGTTTGGATTTTTCCCCGTTGACTTTGACGTTAGCCAATTTTTCTTCCGATCTTAGCGGGAAATTGCCGTTTACTATAGACGGGGCTGTGAATAAAACTGGGCATTTGAAGGTTAAAGGAGATTTGGGTCTGGATCCGGTGTCGACTGATGTGGACCTGGATCTTAAATTGAATCTGACAGATTTCCAACCTTACATCGATCCGGTGACGAAGCTGGAATTTGGCAGTGGCGAAGCCAATGTAAAGGGTAAGGTTGATTTTAAATTAGACGAAAACTCCCAGCCTCAATTGGCGTTTAACGGTGCGGCTAGTATCGATGAATTTGTCGGTCAGGACAAGATCGAGAAAAACAAATTGTTCAATTGGAATGCGCTGCGCTTTGACGGCATTGATTTTAATCTGGATCCAATCGTTGTTGATATCAAAGAGGTCACGGCGGACAAGGCCTATGTCCGATTCATAATAAATGCCGATGGATCAACCAATATTTCCAAGGTATTTGCGGAAGATTCGCAGACGGCCGCTGTAGATAAAAAAGAATCGGTCAACGCGGACAAAAAGGCGGATGACGGGCCTGATGCAGTGGTCAAAATTGATACTGTTTCGATCAAGGGTACATCAGCCATGTTTGCCGATAACTCGTTAAAACCGAAATTTTCGACAGGACTGACCCGCCTTAATGGCAGTATAAAAGGGCTGTCGACTGATAAAAAATCCAGAGCGAGTGTTAACCTTAAAGGTCGGGCGGACAAAACCGCACCGGTACGGATTAAAGGTAAGATGAATGTATTTAGTCCGGATGGGTACACCGATATTTCCATGGATTTTAAGAATCTAAGCCTGACCTCGCTAACACCATATTCCGGAAAATTCGCCGGCCGCAAAATCGAAAAGGGTAAAATGTCGGTCGATCTAAAGTACAAATTGAAAAGCCGTAAGCTGAATGCGGAAAATAAAATTGTATTGGATCAATTGACATTGGGGGATGAAGTCGACAGCCCAGATGCGGTTTCGTTACCGTTGTCGCTTGCCATAGCGTTGCTGAAAGATTCTAACGGTGTGATCAATATTGATCTTCCGCTGAAAGGGAGTCTGGATGATCCAGAATTCAGTATATGGGGGTTGGTTGGAGATGTGCTGGTTAATTTGCTGACCAAGATAGTAACGTCACCTTTTGCTGCACTGGGTGGATTGGTTGAAGGTGGCGAAGAATTGGGGAACGTAACATTTGCCGCTGGACAGACCGATTTAACCGATGATCAAAAAACCAAACTGAACCAAGTGATTGAGGCCTTGGGTCAACGACCGACGTTGAATCTGGAAATAGAAGGTATCGCGGGCGCCGGTGATTTTCGGGCGGCTGCCGAAAAGCAGTTTAATGATGAAATCATAGCGCTGAAAAAAGCCGAGTTTAAAAAGCTTTCGGAGGACGAAGACCAGCCTTTTGCTGAGATTAGCGTCACGGACGAGGATTTTAACCGCCATCTTTTGAAGGCGTATTACATGAAGCTTACCGGCATGAAATACCTGACTGCAGATTCACCAATGGTCACGCAGCAATTGAGCAACGCGGACGTGGTCAAAGCAGCGCGCGAGCAGGTTTTAAAGGATGTGAAAGTCGATAACGAAAGGATGCGTAAGCTCGCGCAGGATCGGGCCAAATATATCCACGACTATCTCATCCAACAAAAGCTCAATGCAGATCGAATTTTTCTGCTGGATGTTAACGTCGAGCCCGAGGCTCAGCCGGATGAGGATTTAACTGTTGTGGATTCCAGGTTGTCGTTGATCGCTGGGTGACCAAGGGTACCGTTTTGTCAGTCTTCTAGCAGTTTTGCAAGATTACTTTGCCAATTGGATAGACGCGAAGCAGACGAGCGTCGCCTGATGTTGCCGGCAAATAAGGGTAATATAGGAATCCTGAGATTACGCCAAACCTATAGTCATTGTCCGGGAACTATCTGGAATCTAATCCGGTTGACGTGTAGATTGCATTGCAATAAGTTTAATCGCTATTCCAAGCTTGGTAACCGCCTGACAAAGATGCGACGTCGGTATATCCCAATAGTTTTAGGGTTTGAGATGCCAGCGACGCACGCGCGCCAGTTTGGCAATAAACCAGAATGGGTTTTGATCGGTCGGATAGCTGTGAAATATCGCCGATCTTGAATTCCAGCATCCCTCTTGGAAGGAGTATTGCTCCAGGCAAGGCGCCAGCGTTATATTCAGAGGGTTCGCGTACGTCGATGATCGTTGTGTTGGAACCGGCAATTAGACGTTTGGCCTGTTTTACATTGATTTCTGTAATATTGGCTTTGGCTTGACTGACCAGTGATTGTGCCGCTTGAGGCGGTATCGGCGATGGGTCTGCTGTACCACATTGGGTTGCTGGTTCGTTGGATATGTCGACTGGAGGTTCGACTGCTTCCTGCCACTCGTCTTCGGTGAGTCCGCAACGTCGGTTGGCTGGTACTGACTGTTTTATCAAGCGCGGGGGTGGCAACTTTAGGTTGTTCATAAATTTTATGAACTCTTCGCGCGTTTTACCCGCTATTCTCGGATTCCTGCCGCGCTCTTGCGCGATATTACTAACCCGGCGTCCATTGTAGTCATGACCCGGGTAAACCAGAGTGTCATCCGGTAACTTAAAAAGCTTTTGCGTGATTGAATCGAACAATGCGCTGGGGTCACCGCCTTGAAAATCGGTTCGGCCACAACCGTCTATAAATAACGCATCGCCGGTGAATACTTTGTTCCGCCACAAAAATGAAATGCTGCCCTGTGTATGCCCGGGTGTTGCGATGACGTCGATTTGTTCATTTTTCCCGAACTTAAACACATCATGTTCTTGAATTTGGTGGTCTGCGAATTCGGCGCCGCACAGTGTGCTAACCCCAGTCTGTGCGCCGGTACGTTGGCGTAGTAATCCGCCTGCGGTGATATGATCGGCGTGTACGTGGGTTTCCAGCGAATATTTCAATTGCATACCGTGTTCGGACAATAGCGACATGTATTTATCCAGATTCGAAATGACCGGATCGATGATAACGGCTTCGTGGCTTTCCGGGTCGGCAATAAAATAGGTTAAGGTCCACGTTTCGGGGTCAAAATGTTGTTGAAAAATCATTGCCTACTCCATTTTCATTCGCTAATTAACTAGACAAATCGATGTCCAAAATCATTGTTGCGCCAATATATGTTTTGAGTTGATCGCATCTAATTATACCCGCGATATTTCGTTGAAGCATATACGTATAAATAACAAGAATAATTCGATGTGTAGACAGGTTGTCTGGAGACTTCTAACTTCACAAGTAAGCCACCTGACTTTGATTGGTTTCCCCAACCAATTATGTGGTGCCGCGCTTAAACGTGATTATTGGGTGATACTAGCCGGGTCGATTTCCGCAATGATTTGGCTTTGGGGTATGGGTTGCAATGAACCCAGTTTGTGTCTTATAAGAATTGCTTTGACGATCGTACTGACAGTTCCATTTGATTCAATCGATGCCTACGAAACCGCCAGCAAATGTATTTCAACGTAAATTCGGTGTCTGGTTCTTCGATTTCAATCTGTATCGGTATGGTTCGTCCCAAATGGCCTTTGACGGTTTGGCAGATTTGATGAATGTACTCGCGGTCGGATTTATTTGGGATTGCGCTCCACGTGAGTGCAAACATATTCGCGAAAGCTACAGCCAACGGGTAAGCTTCAACTGGTTTGTTTAAATCTATTTGCAACATCATTTGCAGGCATTGCAATTCGTCTTGGGTGACGTTCGAAACGGATAAATAAAATAGTTTTTCGCCGCGGTTTGTGTACATGGTTTTATCCATAGGCTTTGATGACTATAGATTACTGAAATATAACTATTTGATATAGTTCAGTTTTGTAAACGATTGCAAAAATAGCTAATGTGTCCCGAGGCAATGGTAATTTGTATGCGGCAGGCGTGCCTGATGGAAAAATAGAGTGCGCCTATTGGCGTGACCAAACAGCGTTGATTTATAGAAAATATGGATTGAGCTGCATTATTGGGGGCAAAATTGGACTTTTGCTAAAGCGCTATACTAGATTGATTTCTTAAGGAATCGAGTTTTATGCGGAGGTTTCCAATTTAGCCCATAAGTCGTGCTCATCGCTATCTTCGATCGTCACGTCAGCCCAATCGCCTTGCCTCAAATGGGTCGCGCCATCAATGAATACCTGACCATCGATTTCAGGTGCGTCGCTTTTACTCCGAGCGACCGCGCCTTCGGGTGCAATTTCGTCTATTAAGACCGTCTCCTTTTTGCCAATTCTGTTTTTGAGCCGTTCGGTACTGATACGGGCTTGGTGTTGCATAAAGCGTTGCAATCGCTCCTGTTTTATGCTTTTAGAAACTGGGTCAGGCAAATCATTGGCGGCGGCACCTTGAACAGGGGAGTATTTAAAGCAACCGACTCGGTCCAGTTGAGCTTGGTCTAAGAATTCTAACAACTCTTCGAAATCATTTTCGGTTTCCCCTGGGAAGCCGACGATAAATGTGCTGCGAAGCGTGATGTCCGGACATATTTCGCGCCAAGCCTGTATTCTGCGAAGCGTGTTTTCCATTGCCGCCGGACGTTTCATCAGTTTTAAGATGCGCCGGTTGGCGTGTTGAAATGGTATGTCCAGGTACGGCAATATTTTACCGTCTGCCATGAGTGGAATGACGTCATCTACGTGCGGATACGGGTAAACATAATGCAAGCGGACCCACACGCCTAGTTGGCCCAAGGCTGCCGCCAGTGCAGTAAACCGAGTTTCCCAACGAGTTCCATTCCAATTATCAGCCTGATAGCGAATATCTGTTCCGTAAGCACTGGTATCTTGTGAAATAACCAGAATTTCTTTAACCCCAGCCCGCGCCAGTTGTTCCGCTTCAGCCATAACTTCGCCGATCCGACGGCTGACCAAATCGCCGCGCATCGAAGGGATAATGCAAAACGAGCAACGGTGATTACAGCCTTCTGAAATTTTTAGATAGGCGTAATGTTCGGGAGTGAGTTTGACCCCGTGGGCTGGAATGAGATTGGTAAACGGATCGTGTGCCGGCGGCAAATGGGTATGCACTGAATCGACTACCGCGTCGTAAGCCTGCGGTCCGGTAATTTGCAAAACCTTGGGGTGTTGCTCGCGAATTTCGTTCTCGCGTACGCCCAGGCAGCCGGTTACGATAACCTTACCGTTTTCGGCGATAGCCTCGCCGATCGTGTCCAAAGATTCTTGTACCGCGGAATCGATGAAGCCGCATGTGTTGACAACAACAAGGTCTGCGTCCTGATAAGAGGAAACTGTTTGGTAACCTTCGGAACGAAGTTGTGTGAGGATACGTTCGCTGTCGACCAGGGCCTTTGGGCAACCGAGGCTGACGAAGCCAATACGTGGCTGATTCATTTTATTTGGGTGGATGAAACTAAAACAATAGACTAGTTTCTCATGTGACTTGGTTGCAGTGCAAAAAATCCGCGTACATTTGTTGACTGAAAAACATTAGAGACAACGGTTGGTGCGTGAAATGCTCGGATTCAAGTCTGCGCCAAAAAAATTGCTCGTCTGGGCGCGGGCAGCCCTTCGCAAGTCCGGTTTGAGTCGTTGGGATCGAGAAAGTCAGATAAGGACTGAAACGTCATCCAATCTGTGCTGCGCTGCTCTTCGGTTGTAGTTGTGCTGACGTTGACCAGTTGTATGTTTTTGAAGCCACAGCGTTGCAACCATGAAGCCAATGTTGGCGGGGATGGGATAAACCATACATTACGCATTTTCGCGTAACGCCCTTCCGGCAATAAAATCTGTCCGGGCCCACCCTCTATAACCAGAGTTTCCAATACCAATTCTCCGCCGCAGCGCAAAAGCCCTTTCAATTCGTGCAGGTGATCCAGTGGTGATCTTCGATGGTATAAGAGACCCATCGAAAATACCGTATCGAAGCTGGCCAATCCATGCGGGATATCTTCGACTCCCATTGGAAGCACGTAAACCGGGTACTCGCCGGCAAAGTGTTTCACCGCGTTAAATTGCATAACGCTAATTAATGTAGGGTCTATACCAATCACGGCTTTGGCGCCGGCCCCAAGCATGCGCCAGCAATGGTAGCCGTTACCACATCCCACATCTAGCACGAGCCTGTTTTTAAGCGGAGCGATAGCTTTGCACAAACGCTTCCATTTCAAGTCCGAGCGCCACTCGGTATCGATGGAAACACCATGGATTTGGTAAGGCCCTTTGCGCCATGGGTGCAGCTTGTGCAACAAACTTTCAATATGCCGCTTTTGTTGTGTTGTTGATTCCTCAGGCTGTCCAAAGACCAGCGTATCCTTGTCCAATCGATTTGAGCTTGTAGAAACGGTCGGTAGCGCCTGGATAACCGATTGCCACTTGTTGAAATCACCGTGTTGATCGGCCGAATAAGCCGACGCTATCTGGTCAGGTAGCGTGGTTCGCCAAGTGGCAAAAGCCGGCTCGCTTAGTGTTGACAGTAGATTGTCTATATCAATCATCCGAATAACCTGCGGAAACCCAGTTCTGCTGTCATTTCAATGTAACCAATTCCTCTGCATTGGTTGGGTGTATTGCAACGGTGTTGTCAAAATCCGTTTTGGTTGCGCCCATCTTCAACGCTACGGCAAAACCCTGTAGCATTTCATCGGCACCATCACCGATGACGTGACAACCGACGATGCGTTCATTTTCCCCTGTCGTGATGAGTTTCATTAACGTTTGTTCTTTTTGATCGGACAACGCGTGGGTCATTGGAGTAAAACGGCTTTGATAGATTTTGATGTCGTCTCCGAATTGCGATCTGGCCTGTTGTTCGCTCAAACCTACGGTACCGATCGGCGGATGCGAGAAAATTACCGTGGGAATGTTGTTGTAATCAAGCTTGCTGTCTGGCTTGCCACCGAATAAGCGGTCGGCCAATTTCCGCCCGGCTGCGATCGCAACCGGCGTTAACAAAGCCCGCCCGGTAATATCCCCAACCGCGAAGATGTGAGGGATGTTTGTATTCTGCCATTCATCGGTGGTTATAAATCCATCGCTATTGGTTTGGAGACCGCAGGCTTGCAAATTCAGATTCCGGGTGTTGGGCGTTCGTCCAATCGCCCACAACAGTTGTTCAAAATTGGTTAATTGAACACCGTCTTGGCATTGAATATCCAGAAGCCCGTTGGGATTCTTTCGTAGCTCGGCGACCTGAATATCAAAACGAATATCGATCCCATGCTTTCGATACAGTTCAACCAAAGCCGTCGAAAGTGTGCTGTCAAATTCCCTGAGTACGACGTCTTTACGCACCAATAGACAAACTTCAGTGCCAAGCGCACGATATACGCCAGCCAATTCCACGGCGATATAGCCGCTGCCGACGATGGCTACGCGTTTTGGTTGCCGCTCAAGCGCAAAAAAATCGTCCGATGTAATGCCCAGTTCGACACCGGGTATGTTAGGCAGATTGGGATAAGCACCGGTCGCAATCAGTATTTTATCGGCGCGGAAAATTGACTGGTCGACAGAAACCGTGTGCTTGTCGACGAAACTCGCGGTACCTGTCTCGACGGCAACGTCATTGCGGTTAAGGTTTCCCATGTAAACGCCATTCAGGTGTTCAATATAAGTGTCTCGGGCAGTTTTCAAGTGATGCCAGTCAAAACCATTAATGTCGATGTCGAAACCGTAATCAGCTGCTTTCCCGATATTTGTTGCGTGGTTGGCTGCGTGCCACATAACCTTTTTTGGTACACACCCAACGTTGACGCAAGTACCCCCGAGTCTGGCTTGCTCAATTAACAAGCAGCGTGCGCCATAACTTGCCGCGCGATTTGCGGTCGCTATGCCGCCGCTACCCCCGCCAATTACGATAAGGTCATATTGAGTGTTCATTCGTGATGGTTTTATATTGACTGGATTAAACTGAAATTGACCTTTTGCTTTAATAAAGATCAATTATTCATTGGGGTTTCTCAGCAATTGCATTGCTTAGTGAAGGCGCTTTACAATCGCGTTACTACTCGTAAATTGGCGTGCAGATGACAACACCGAACATTGAAACAGTTAAGAGCTATCTTCTCAAGCTTCAGGATAATATTTGCAACGCGATACAACGGGAAGAATCGGTGGCGCGGTTCGCCGAAGATGAGTGGGTTTATTCTGGCGGTGGAGGCGGCAAGACCCGAATCATGTGCGGCGGCGAAACATTTGAACAGGCGGGGGTCAATTTTTCCGATGTGCGCGGTGATCAATTGCCCGCGGCTGCAACCGCTCAGCGTCCGGAACTTGCCGGGCGTAGTTTTAAGGCGGTCGGAGTTTCGTTAGTTGTGCATCCGTTAAACCCAAAAGTACCCACCTCGCATGCCAATGTTCGGTTTTTTATCGCGGAAGCGGATGATCAGCCAGCTATCTGGTGGTTTGGAGGTGGTTTTGATTTAACTCCGTATTATCCGGTGGAAAGCGATGTAATACATTGGCATAAGACAGCCTTGGCGGCTTGTGAACCGTTCGGAGAAAATGTGTACGCTAAATATAAAGCATGGTGTGACGACTATTTTTTTCTTAAACACCGCAATGAAACTCGGGGTGTCGGAGGTTTATTTTTCGACGATTTGAACGAGTGGGGATTCGATCAATGCTTTGATTTTATGCGAAGCGTGGGCGATCATTTTATCCCAGCGTATTTACCGATTGTTCGACGACGCAAGAACGATCAATACGGCCATACTGAACGGGATTTCCAATTATACCGGCGTGGCCGTTATGTAGAATTTAACTTGGTTTACGATCGAGGGACCTTGTTCGGATTACAATCTGGCGGCAGGACCGAGTCCATTCTGATGTCTCTGCCGCCGGCGGTGAACTGGCGCTACAATTGGCACCCGGCGCCGGGTAGTGATGAAGAAGTCCTCTACCGCGATTATTTGAAACCGAGGGAGTGGTTATGATTCTTTTTCCGTCGATTGTGCTGATTTACTATTGCGCTTGGCTAAGCGTGCAATCACGCTGTCCAGAGATCCCGAGCGAGCGACTTCATTTTTGAATGTGGTTCTATAGTTTTTTATAAAACTGATTCCTTCGATGACGACATCGTATACTTTCCAATTATCTTTCTTGTGGATCATGCGGTAATTCACTGCAATTGGAGGTGCGCCAGGGCGAATAATTTGCGTTTTGACGAGGACTTTTTTGTCGTCTGGATTAATTTTTAACGGGACATATTCGATGTCCCATTCAGCGTATTCTGAGAACGCCACTGCGTAAGTCCGAATCAGCAATTCGCGAAATTCTTTTTTGAAGCTTTGCCGTTGTCCAGGGTTTGCACGCTTCCAGTGCTTACCAAGGACCAACGCAGATACTCTTGTGAAATCTATATGCGGTTCGATAATTTCCGATACGATTTGACTGGCCCGTTCATAGTTACCCGATGGCGGGTTGGCTTTCATCGCCGATTGCAGCTTATTCGAAGTTTCCTGGACGATGAGTTGAGGTTCCGTTAACGTGGTTTCCGCCTGAGCGGTTAGGCCAATCAGGCATAGAATCAAGAAAGTCGGACCGGTCCAGACGGTTAGTTTCCTGTAAAGCTTCATCGATGCGCTCCTATAGAATAAATTAGTTATATGACCCCAATAGCTCGTTCATCATGCGGTGTTTTTCGGACTTGATCCGAGCTTCCGTTATTATAAGGGGAATAGACTTTTAATCAGTTAAAAAATTCAATTAATCAGATCGCTAAGGAAAAACCTTATGTCCGACAGTCGGTATAATCATAGCAGCAGTTTTCCCAAGACCCGTATGCGCAGAATGCGTAAATATCCGTTCAGTCGGCGTCTGATGCGAGAATCTTCAATATCCGTAGACGATTTAATCTACCCGGTATTTGTGGTCGATGGCAAAAATATTCGCGAATCGGTTGATTCGATGCCCGGAATCGAGCGTTTGTCGCTAGATAATTTGTTGCAGGAGGCGGATCAATTGGTCCAGCTTGGTATACCCGCTATCGCGATATTCCCGGTAACGCCGGTTTCTTCAAAAACCGACGATGCCTGCGAAGCCTACAATCCGAATGGCTTGGCTCAACGGACGGTTCGGCGGTTAAAAGAGGATTTCCCCGATCTTGGGGTCATTACTGATGTTGCGTTGGATCCTTTTACATCGCATGGCCAGGATGGTTTGGTCGATCTTGACGGCTATGTGGTTAACGACGATACGGTGGATGTATTGGTAAAGCAGGCTTTATCGCATGCGGCGGCCGGGGCTGATGTTGTCGCACCTTCGGATATGATGGATGGCCGAATTGGAGCCTTGCGCCATGCTTTGGAATCAGCTGGGTTCGTTAATACGCAGATTTTGGCTTATTCGGCGAAATATGCGTCGGCTTTTTATGGCCCGTTTCGTGATGCGGTAGGTTCAGCGGGTAATTTGGGTAGTGGAAATAAGTATAGTTATCAAATGGATCCGGCGAATTCCGATGAGGCATTGCGTGAAGTTGAATTAGATTTGAGCGAGGGTGCGGACATGGTCATGGTTAAGCCGGGTATGCCATACCTGGATATTGTACGGCGGGTAAAGGACCGTTTCGGTGTGCCCACATTGGCCTATCAGGTGAGTGGTGAATACGCAATGCTGAAAGCGGCAAGTGCGAATGGGTGGTTGCAGGAACGAGCGGTGGTGATGGAATCTCTTCTTGCCTTCAAGCGTGCCGGCGCCGACGGAATTCTGAGCTACTTTGCAAAGCAGGCAGCTATTTGGTTGAAATCCGGTTAAGCTTATTGACCAACGTACAGAATGTAGAAATTCAAAGTTTTTGCCAGTGACCTGTGTATTGGAGTTGACGAATGGCCTGGGTAGAGGTTAAATCACTTAATACGATTCAAATTTTTGACCTAAGCAATCACTTGAACGTGAAACTGTGTTGTTGATTCCTTTCTCAATGCGTTCAAGCCCGCCGAGAAGGCTATGATGATGGTGGTAGAATGAGATGACCCAACAGGACCATACGATTACTACGGACGTAACAACTAACAAACGCAAACCTTATTTTGAAGAAGCCGGTTTGATTTTGATGATTATTTTATCGTTGGTTGGCGTAGGCGTAACGGATTTTTCTCCAGACGATGGATATTGGTACTGGATGATTATGATTTTGGTATTCGGCGTTATCGCGATAATTACCGGATTTGTAGAAGCCAAGAAAGGCGATCAACATCTGGTCAAGAAAATTCTGGTGGTTCAAGTAGTTCATTGGTTAGGATCGATGCTCACGGTAATGGGCGTATTTTTGTTGCTCAACGCGGGTCGTTTGGATTATGAGAATTCGGGTTTGGTAATATTATTGATTTTAGCGTTAACCACATTTCTCGATGGAATCCGCTTGGGTTGGCGGTTTAGCATGGCCGGTATTTTTCTGGGCATTACCGCGGTCATTGCTGCTTATATAGAAGAATTTATGTGGATAATTTTGCTGCTTGCTGTAGCGTTGATAGCATTCACTTTGTACTGGGGACGCCGCCACTCATCGCCGCAGATTACATAATGGAAGTGCTGAACAATTCATCCTCGAATTACCAGCGGATTGTTTTGGCAAAACGCGGTTTCGCCAAGATTCACAACATCAATAGCTTACCGATATCGGTTCTGGCAACCCATCCTTGGGTCGCAGGAATTGCCAGATAAATCAGCGTTTCCTAATGGAGCAGGTTCAACGGTACGCGGTATTTGGTCATCCGATTAAACATAGTCTATCACCCAAAATCCATCGATTATTCGCTGAGCAAACCAACCAGAACAACATGATTTACACCGCGCAGGATGTCGCGGCGGAAAATTTCGTTGATGTTGTCCATGAATTTTTTGCCGGCGATGGGCAAGGTTTAAATTGCACGGTGCCGCTCAAGGAACTGGCGTGGTCAATTGCCGATGAACGGAGCGATCGGGCGAGACTAAGCAAAGCAGCCAATACGCTGGCGTTATGCAAAAATGGTCGTTTATTCGCCGATAACACAGATGGCGTGGGGTTGGTTCAGGATTTAAGCGTAAATCTTCAACTGGAATTGAAAAATATTAATGTGTTGATATTGGGTGCTGGCGGGGCAGCAAGGGGCATCATTGGCCCGTTGCTGGCAGAATCGCCGGCCGGACTAGTCATCGCAAACCGAACGCATACCAAAGCCGAGAATTTGGCTCAGGAATTTAACGCCTACGGCCCGGTATTTTCGCAAAAAATCGTAGATTTAAATGGTTCGGTGTTTGATTTGATTCTTAATGCAACCTCGGCCAGCTTGAATAATGAATTACCCGACTTGCCGGATAGCATTCTAAGCGGTTCTGGCGTGTGTTATGACTTGGTCTATGGGTTACAGCCGACAGCATTTGTACGGTGGGGATTCCGGGTAGGTGCCGCAAGGTCGGTCGATGGATTGGGCATGTTGGTTGAGCAAGCCGCCGAGGCATTTGCCATTTGGCGCGGTGTTCGACCGCAAACGTCCAATGTTATTCAAACACTAAATGCGGACCGAACCGCTGTCAGTTAATTGTTCTAATTCGGTTTGATGGCGCTTAATAGTCTTGTTGTCATTTATTTCATAATTGGATCGAAACGATAACTTCGTATGTTTTTCAGCTAATAAATGTATTTATGAGCCGAAACAGTGCGTGTGTTGTTGACTGCATGATAGTACCTCGGAGACAATGATCCGCTTTTACTTGTCGGGTTGTGCTGCTCGCTGAATTACATGGAACATCCTCAAATTAATAGCGATTATGTCGTGGAAGTTCGGGATTTGAGCTTTTCTAGGGGAGGGCGAAAGATCTTCGATGGCATTAATATGGAGATTCCTAGAGGCCAGGTTTCAGCAATCATGGGTCCAAGCGGCACCGGTAAAACCACGCTGCTTAAGTTGATTGGTGGTCAATTGAAGCCAGACGCCGGCAGTGTTTTTGTGCAAGGTTTAAATGTACACAAACTAAGTAATAAGGCTTTGTATAACCTGCGCAAATCGATGGGTATGTTGTTTCAAAGCGGCGCGTTACTGACCGATCTTAGCGTGTACGAAAACGTTGCGTTTCCGCTCCGGGAGCATACTTCGCTTACCGAGTCGATGATTCGAAGTTTGGTGCTGATGAAGTTGCAGGCCGTTGGTCTGCGTGGAGCGCGGCATTTGATGCCGGCGGAATTGTCGGGCGGCATGGCGCGGCGGGTCGCTTTGGCGAGGGCCATTGCCCTAGACCCTATGATGATTATGTATGATGAACCCTTTACCGGACAGGACCCGATCTCGATGGGGATTTTGGTCAAACTTATTCGGGAATTGAACGATGCATTGGGTTTGACCAGTATTGTTGTGTCGCACGATGTACAGGAAACTGCGGCGATCGCCGATCAGATCTACGTGATTTCCCAGGGAAAGGTGGTGGGGCAAGGATCACCGGTCACGATTAGCCGTTCGAGTTCGGAATGGGTGCAGCAATTTATGAACGGGGCGCCAGACGGTCCCGTGCCTTTCCATTATGATGCGACCGATTATTCTACAGATATATTATCTTGATTCTTTGGATCAGAAGTTACCCAATAAACCAATGAGTTCACCCCGGTGAAGTTTGCAGAAAATCCGTTGATTACAATGGTTGAGCGGCTTGGCGCAAAGACCCTGGGCACCGTTGAAAAATTGGGACGCAGCAGTATTTTTCTGGCGCGTGTGTCAGTTGGACTGTTAGAGCTAATACGGCGACCAGGTTTATTGGTCGTACAGATGTATTCGGTAGGCGTGTTAACCCTGTTGCTGATTGCAATCTCTGGTTTGTTCGTTGGGATGGTATTGGGCCTACAAGGCTATACAATTTTGTCCGATTTTGGTGCGGAGCAAACGCTCGGTGTTATGGTTGCGGCATCGTTGGTCAGAGAGTTGGGGCCGGTGGTTTCAGCCTTGCTGTTCGCGGGCCGTGCCGGATCGGCGCTGACGGCGGAAATTGGCATAATGCTTGTTACCGAGCAATTATCGGGTATGGAAATGATGGCGGTAGACCCAATTAAGCGGATTATAGCACCACGGTTTTTCGCAGGATTATTCTCGATGCCTCTCCTAGCCGCTATTTTTAGTATGGTTGGAGTGCTCGGTGGTTATTTTGTTGGGGTAGGATTGCTTGGCGTAGATGACGGGGCCTTTTGGTCGCAAATGCAAGCAAGTCTTGATGTTCGGGACGATATACTGAACGGGGTCATCAAGAGTATCGTGTTTGGTTGTGCAGTAACATGGATTGCTGTTTTCGAAGGTTATGATACGGTGCCGACCTCTGAAGGTGTTAGCCGTGCTACGACTCGGACCGTGGTGCATTCGGCGTTTGCAGTATTGGCTTTGGATTTTATTTTGACCGCGTTAATGTTTGGGGATTTTTGATATGCAGCATTCTAAAACACTGGCGCTTGGCGTCGGATTGTTTGTGTTTATCGGAATAGGTGCGTTGTTTTTTCTGGCAATGCAAGTCAGTAATTTGAGTAGTTTGGACAATAGCAAAGGTTACCGTTTGACCGCAAAATTCGAGAATGTCGGGGGTCTTAAGGTGCGTTCGCCAGTTACGGTATCCGGTGTGAGAATTGGGCGGATAAGCGATATCAGCTATGACAAAAACAGTTATCAAGCGGTAGTGGCGATGAGAATTAATCCATATTATGACACTTTGCCAGCGGATACTTCGGCAAGCATTTATACTGCGGGTCTTCTCGGAGAACAATATATAGGGTTGGAACCCGGTGGGGATGATGATTTTCTGAAAGATGGTGACGAGTTTGAATTGACTCAATCAGCTTTGGTTTTGGAAGAAATTATTGGCCAGTTTTTGTTTAGTAAGGCCGAAGACAGCGCCAACCCGTGAGTCAGGTCGAATTACAATCCCTAGAGGCCGGGCGGTTTGCTGTTGTCGGAGATATGAATTTCTCTACAGTGGATCATCTGTTGGACGAGTCTATGAAAATATTTTCCTACGGAGACAATTTGGAAATTGATTTGGTTGGTGTTCAGCGTGCCGATAGTGCCGGATTGGCACTGATCATCGAATGGATGAAACTAGCTCGTCGTAGCGGTGTTGAGATTCGATTATTGAATATGCCCGAACAGATGCGCGCGATTTCCCGAACCGGTGAATTGGACGAAGTGCTGAGTATGCATGAATGACATACGTATATCGGGTGTGGTTGCCTGGGCATGTTTGGGCAGTGGAGTAAATTTAGTGGGTTTGAAGAGAGTTGTTCGATGTATATTTTAGTAAATGCCGCAATCCAGGATGGTATGAATGGATAAACTGATCATCAACGGTGGTCGGGGGCTGCACGGCGAGCTCAGGATTTCGGGCGCTAAAAATGCCGCGTTGCCTATTCTGGCGGCGTCCCTGTTGTCGGAATCGCCGGTTAGTATTGGAAATGTGCCGCATTTGCATGATATTACGACGACGATGGAATTGTTGGGTCGGATGGGCGTGCAATTGTTGGTCGATGAAAAAATGAATATCGAAATCGACGCCAGCTCGATTAAAAACTATGATGCGCCATATGAGCTGGTTAAAACCATGCGTGCATCAATATTGGTATTGGGTCCGTTGGTCGCTAGATTTGGGCGTGCAGATGTCTCTTTGCCTGGGGGCTGTGCGATAGGCACGCGTCCGGTCAATATTCATTTGGAAGGTTTGACTAAGATGGGCGCCGATTTGACGGTTGAGGGTGGTTACATCAAAGCGACGGCCAAACGATTAAAGGGTCGGAGGTTGGTGCTGGATCAAATTACAGTTACGGGTACCGAAAACCTGATGATGGCAGCGGTACTGGCTCAGGGGAAAAGTGTTATAGAGAATGCAGCTAGAGAACCCGAAGTCGTGGATCTCGCTGCGTTCCTCAATGCCATGGGCGCGCGCATCAGTGGAGCGGGTACCGATATCATGGAAATTATGGGCGTTGAATCTTTGTCGGCTGAAGGATTGCATTACGATATTTTGCCCGATCGTATAGAAACCGGGACCTATTTAGTTGCAGCCGCTATGACTGGGGGTAAGATCAAGCTCAAAGGGGCGCAACCCGATAGTCTGGATTCTGTATTGTCGAAACTTCGAGAAGCGGGCGCGAAAATAACCGTGGGCGTCGACTGGATAGAACTTGATATGACGGGCAAGCGGCCTACCGCAGTTTCAGTACGTACCGCGCCGTATCCGGCCTTTCCTACCGATATGCAAGCCCAGTTAACGGCAATGAATGCGATTGCTGAAGGTGTGGGTGTGATGACGGAAACCGTATTCGAGAATCGTTTTATGCACGTGCAGGAAATGCAGCGAATGGGGGCCAATATACATTTGGAATCCAATACGGCGATTTGTACAGGGGTAGAAAAACTTACTGGCGCGCCCGTCATGGCTACCGACCTGCGCGCATCCGCGAGTCTGGTTCTTGCGGGTCTTGTTGCCGACGGAGAAACCGTAGTTGATCGAATTTATCATATCGACCGTGGTTACGAGTGCATAGAGGAGAAGCTGTCGCAACTGGGCGCCAATATTCGCCGGGTACCCGGATGATTGTATCCAAGTTTGCGACAATTTGGTGTTCTGCAATATATCGAAGGACAGCGGCAGAGTCTTACGTTTGGATATTAAGATGCTGACTATCGCAGTTTCGAAAGGGCGTATTTTTCAAGAAGCATTACCCTTGTTGGCCGCCGCTGGAATAATTCCGACCGAAGACCCGAAGACGAGTCGAAAACTTATTCTACCGACTAGTCGACCGGAAATTCAACTAGTTATCATTCGTGCAACCGATGTGCCCACTTTCGTGGAGTATGGTGCAGCGGATCTTGGAATCGCCGGTAAGGATGTTCTGTTGGAACACGGCGCTGCTGGGTTATATGAACCCTTGGATTTAGGTATTTCCCGGTGTCGACTGATGACTGCGGCGCCGGTCGGAAAAGAATTGGACGGCGGGAGACTGCGGGTTGCGACAAAGTATGTGAAAACTGCGCAGCACTATTTTGCAGAGTTGGGACGGCAGGTCGAAATTATCAAATTGTACGGATCCATGGAATTAGCGCCTTTGGTCGGACTGGCGGATTGTATTGTTGATCTGGTTGATACTGGTAATACCCTGAAAGCGAATGGCCTGGTGCCACTGGAATTGATCATGAATATCAGTTCTCGCTTGGTTGTAAACAAAGCGGCTATGAAAATGAAGCATGCGGCGATTGAAGAGTTGTTGGCGATTTTGACCGAGGAAGTCGAAGCCACCATGGCTAAGGTTAATTAGCGTGTCTGAGCTGAATATTAATCGATTATCGACCGCAGATGAAGATTTCGATGCAGCGCTCGACGCATTGCTCAGCTGGGAGCCGAACGATGATGAGTCTATTCATCAAACGGTCCGGGAAATTATCGGCCGGATTAGATCCGACGGGGATTTTGCGCTTGTGGAATATACACGGCGTTTCGATGACCACGAGATTGCGGTTGCATCAGACCTGGAAATCTCACAAGACTGCTTGCACGAGGCTTGGAAAACCCTTCCCGCAGATTGGGCCAAAGCGCTAACCACCGCGGAAAAACGGATTCGTGCCTACGCTGAGCATCAAAAAATTGATCCGTGGCAATTTGAGGAAGCCGATGGAACGGTTTTAGGTCAAAAAGTAACCCCACTGGATCGTGTCGGTTTATATGTGCCGGGAGGGAAGGCTGCTTATCCGTCATCTGTGTTAATGAACGCAATTCCGGCTAAGGTGGCTGGGGTTCGCGAGCTGATTATGGTGGTTCCTACGCCGCATGGCGATGTTAATAAATTGGTTCTGGCTGCTGCACATCTTGCCGGAGTAGATCGAGCATTTACTGTTGGTGGTGCTCAAGCTATAGCGGCATTGGCATACGGAACCGAAACGATTCCATCTGTGGAGAAAATCGTCGGTCCCGGCAACATCTATGTTGCGACCGCCAAAAAGTTGGTATTTGGCCAGGTCGGGATCGATATGATCGCTGGTCCGTCCGAAATATTAGTAATTTGCGATGGTCATACGGATCCGGATTGGATCGCTGCGGATCTTTTTTCCCAGGCCGAACATGATGAGGACGCGCAGGCGATTTTGTTGTCCCCCGACCGGTCTTTTCTGGATGCGGTTGAGTCAAGTATTCGCAGAATGTTGCCCGAAATGGAGCGTGCTAGCGTAATTAATCAATCATTGAGTGATCGCGGCGCGTTAATTCAGGTTCAGAATCTGGAACAAGCGGCACAAGTCGCTAACAGAATAGCTCCGGAACATTTGGAATTATCGGTCGAAGATCCGGAGGCATTGTCTCAACACATCCGTAACGCTGGAGCGATATTTATGGGCAGATATACGGCAGAGGCATTGGGGGATTATTGCGCCGGGCCCAACCACGTATTGCCAACGTCGGGTACGGCGCGTTTCTCGTCGCCACTGGGGGTATACGATTTTCAAAAAAGATCCAGTATTATCAACTGTTCAAGCGCTGCTGCAAGTGAGCTGGGCAAGGTGGCATCGGTATTGGCGCGGGGTGAAAGTTTAACCGCCCATGCCCGGTCGGCCGAGTTCAGAGTTCGGCGATAACGTTCCAAGTAGATAGGCAACTGTGGTAGACGCAATTAGGCGTGGGGCAACCGA
The DNA here is from genome assembly GCA_964619885.1 of uncultured Methylococcaceae bacterium. Taxonomy (GTDB): domain Bacteria; phylum Pseudomonadota; class Gammaproteobacteria; order Methylococcales; family UBA1147; genus CAZUGA01. Next base: position 39,650 of record CAZUGA010000026.1, on the reverse strand, counting down.
TGAATAATAAGAGCTTGGACGATAAAGTCCGCTCGTTGGTGCGCCGCGAGATACTCAGTATGGCAGCTTACCATGTCCAGGATGCCAGCGGATTTATAAAGTTAGACGCTATGGAAAATCCTTATTCACTTCCAGATGACCTGGTCGATGATTGGTTGTCGTGCCTACGCGAATGCAGTTTGAATCGATATCCGGATCCTTCCGCATCAACCTTACGAAAGGCGATAAGGCGTTGCAACGGGGTTCCGGATAGGTCTGAAATTTTGTTTGGGAATGGATCCGACGAGCTTATACAGATTATTTTGATGGCGGTTGCGTCGCCCGAGGCCGTGATACTCGCACCAGACCCAAGCTTTGTGATGTATCAACAAATTGCAAATAGCCTTGGCTTAAAATTCATTGGCGTGGGTCTTGAATCCAATGGATTTGGATTGAACCAAGAAGCTATGTTGTCAACGATTAAACAGTATCAGCCCGCTGTCGTTTTTTTGGCTTATCCGAACAATCCAACCGGAAATCTGTTTGATCGTGAAACGATCGAAGCAATTCTTTCGGCTGCTCCGGGATTGGTTGTATTGGACGAGGCTTATGCCCCGTTTGCCAACGCCAGTTTTATGGCAGGTTTGCCCCATTACGATAATTTATTAGTAATGCGTACCGTTTCTAAATTGGGCCTTGCTGGTTTACGTCTGGGGTTTTTGGCCGGGCATTCGGCGTGGATTGAGCAATTCGATAAAATTCGGTTGCCGTATAACATAAATATTTTGACCCAAGTCAGCGCTGAATTTGCGATTAAGCATTATTCAGTGTTTGAGAATCAGACCAAAATGATTTGCGCGGAACGTGAACGACTATACGCTGAGCTGTCAGCTATATCCGGGCTTATTGCGTATCCAACGAACGCCAATTTTGTATTGTTCAAACTTGATGGTTTTGATGCAAATAGTGTATTTGTCGCCCTTAAGCACGCCGGTGTTTTGATTAAGAACATGGGCGCGGCAGGCGGGGTGCTTGAAAATTGTTTGCGCGTTACCATTGGCAAAGTAGAGGAAAACAATGCTTTTATGGTCGAACTGAATAGAATATTATCATCTGACGGCCTATCAACTTAAGCAATCTATCTAAATTGCTTATCTAGCAACAAATTCCCTCTTTTGGTGCATTTTTGCGTAATAATTTTAATCAAGACAAGCCCTTGAATAAAATTTGACTAGAATTCAAAGTTTTGAAAAAGCGACTATCAAATTTTAAGACAGCTTAGATGATATGTGCTTGGCCTTGGTTTTGAGTTAGCCCAATTCGATTGGGCGCGCAAACTGAAATTCCTCGCTTGACCTGCGTATTCTTTTCCCACAGAATCATTACAGCTTTTAATCCTAAACGTATGAACGTTGTGGTTTCCGGGGAGGAACAATTCAATGAGTAATGATGCCGTGGATAACAAACGGCGACGGATGTTGACGACTTCGCTGACCGTCGTGGGTGCCGTTGGCGCAGGATTTGTATCCGTTCCTTTCTTGAGCGCGATGGAGCCGAGCGCAAAAACCAAAGCGGCCGGCGCGCCCGTGGAGGTCGATATCAGCAAATTGGATGTTGGGCAGCTGATTCGGGTCGAATGGCGTGGCAAACCTGTTTGGGTGCTTAAACGCAGTCCGGAATCGATATCGGATTTGGTCAACGTGGAAGACCGGCTCCGCGATCCAGAATCGGAGCAATCAATCCAGCCCAATTCGTCGAAGAATCGTGATCGTTCGATCAAACCGGAAATATTTTTAGCCGTGGGAATCTGCACGCATCTGGGTTGCTCTCCAACATACCGACCCGAGGTTGCGCCGAAAGATTTGGGCAAAAATTGGAAGGGTGGTTTTTTCTGTCCTTGCCACGGTTCGCGGTTTGATTTGGCCGGACGGGTATACAAAGGTGTGCCGGCACCGACTAATTTGGAGATCCCGCCTTATCGATATTTGACTGATACTCGAATTTTGGTCGGTGAGCAGGTGGAGGAGGTTTCCAATGCCTAAGTGGATGGCTGGGTTTTCCGACTGGGTGTTTGCCCGTCTGCCGGTGGATAAAGTTTTCAGGGAGCATTTGTCCGAATATTATGCGCCGAAAAATTTTAATTTCTGGTATTACTTTGGATCTTTGTCGTTATTGGTATTGGTTAATCAGATTCTAACCGGAATCGTTCTAACTATGGCGTACAAACCCGATGCGAAGCTTGCGTTTGATTCGGTGGAATACATCATGCGTGACGTTGAATGGGGTTGGCTAATCCGCTACATGCATTCAACTGGAGCCTCCGCGTTTTTTATCGTGGTCTATCTGCACATGTTTAGAGGGATTTTGTATGGTTCCTTCAAACAACCCCGTGAACTAATATGGATTTTCGGAATGCTCATCTATTTTTGCCTGATGGCCGAGGCGTTTATGGGCTACTTGTTGCCGTGGGGACAGATGTCGTATTGGGGGGCACAAGTCATCATTTCTCTGTTTGGTGCAATTCCATATTATGGTGAGGATATTGCGCTTTGGATCCGCGGCGATTATACGGTCTCCGATGCTACATTGAATCGGTTTTTTGCGTTCCACGTGATCGCCGTTCCACTAGTTTTGGTCGCGTTGGTGTATTTGCATATTGTGGCATTGCACCAGGTGGGTTCGAATAATCCTGACGGCATAGAGATTAAAAATAATAAGGATAAAAATGGCATTCCACTAGACGGCATTCCGTTTCATCCGTATTACACGGTCAAAGATATTTTTGGCGTGGGTGTTTTTATGATTGTGTTTGCCATCATCATATTTTATATGCCGGAAATGGGCGGCTATTTTCTCGAGGACGCAAACTTTGTGCCGGCCAATTCGCTAAAGACTCCCGAACATATCGCGCCCGTTTGGTACTTTACGCCGTTTTATGCAATTCTCCGTGCGGTGCCCGATAAATTTTTGGGTGTGGTTGCTATGGGTCTTTCGATATTCGTAATGTTTTTGCTGCCTTGGTTAGACCGCAGCAACATTAAGTCTTTTCGCTACCGAAGTAAGAAGTTTAAATATGCGCTGGCTTTGTTCGTAATCAGTTTTATCGCCTTGGGTTACCTGGGCACGCAGCCGGCAACTTTTACAGCAAATATTTTTTCAAGAATATTTACCACATTGTACTTTGCGTTTTTCTTGTTGATGCCGATTTATACGCGAAATGAACAAGGTGGTAAACCGGTACCGGACCGGGTGACCGTCGATCCAGCATTGGATGAATCGATTCAGAAATCCTGGCCCGAAATTAAAAAAAAACTTGAAGGGATTTCAACAACCCAGGAAATAAAAACCAAAGGTGGTAAGGTTTATAAAGTTCCAATTCTGGATGTGGAGGCTCTGTTGATATTGATAAAGGAACGTTTCGCAAATTTTGGAAAACTCTTTAAGAAATGAATAAGCTAACCGGGATATTGATGATTTGGTTGCCCTGTTGGGCAATCGCAAGTTCCAGTTTCGAACTGGATTCAGTTGACATAGATCTTGGCGACAGTGAGTCTTTGAGGCGCGGTGCGAAGTTATATGTAACCCACTGTCAAAGTTGCCATTCGATCAAGCACTTGCGCTATGCGCGGATCGGAAAAGATTTTGGTATGTCTGATAAGGAGGTGAAAAAGGAGCTTATTGTCGGGCCTAAAACCGTATTTGACTCTATGACTACGGCGATGGATGCTAAAGAATCTGGGGCGTGGTTTGTTGGTATTGCTCCGCCGGATCTATCATTAATTGCGCGTTCTCGCGGCACGGATTGGCTGTATACATACCTACGAGGGTTCTATCAAGACGATTCCAGACCGTTTGGAGTTAATAATGTCGTTTACAACGATGTTGCAATGCCTAATGTGCTATGGGAATTGCAAGGGTTACAAAAAGCGAATTTTAAGAATGACGATGGCGTCCAGCTTTTAGAAAATCTAAGTGTGGTGAAACCAGGGCGAATGTCGGTTCAGGAATTCGATGTGGCAATGACCGATTTAGTGAATTTTCTGGCGTATGCGGGTGAACCATCGAAACTGAAACGAGTACAAATGGGTAAATATGTCATTTTATTTTTGTTGTTGTTTTTGGTTGTCGCCTATTTGTTAAAAAAAGAATACTGGAGGGATATTCACTAACGTGTTATTTCCACAATTCAAAAATTGAGCGCAATATGTGTAATTGATTGTAAATTAAATAAAAACGAGAATGGTTTTCCGTTTGCCGCTGAATGCGTCTGTTAAAAGCATGATAGAATAGTCGGCAATTTTTCGTTCAATTTAATGGGGTGTATAACTGTGGCCAATATTGCAACTCGTAAATCAGTAATGACGTTGTTTTCGTCAGTATCTAGCGTTTATTGTCATCGGGCACGCTTGGTGCTTTCAGAGAAAGGCGTGGCGGCTGAGATACGGTTCGTAGATCCAAATGAACCACCTGAGGATTTGATTGAGTTAAACCCGTACGGCAATCTTCCAACTATGAATGACCGCGATTTGGTTTTGTATAATTCGCGCATCATTATGGAATACTTGGACGAACGCTTTCCTCATCCACCATTGCACCCTATGGATCCAGTTTCTCGCGCACAGTCTAGGGTCATTGTCTATCGGATCGAGCAGGATTGGTATAGTTTACTCATCGAAATAGAACAAAGTGGTGAGACAAAGGCGTCTAAGGCTAAAAAGATGCTGCGTGAAAGCTTGTTGGCTGCTGTACCGATATTCGAAAACAAGCCGTATTTCATGAACGATGAATTTTCATTGATTGATTGCGCGCTAGCCCCGTTACTTTGGCGATTACCTCATTTGGGTGTTGATCTTCCGAAACAAGCGACAGCGATTCGCTCTTATGCCGAACGCGTATTTGAACGGGAATCATTTCAAGAAAGCCTAAGTGAACAGGAAAGCGACCTGGCGGATTATTCATTGCGTTTAACCGCCTAAGTATTCCGTCCTAGAAGTAAGCGGAATTTCGTTCATGACTCCTCTCAAGCCTTACCTAATTCGAGCTATTAATGAATGGATACTCGAAAATGGCATGACACCGTATTTATTGGTGAATGCCGATCAAGAAGATGTCTTCGTGCCAGAACAATTTGTCCAGGATGGTCGAATTATCATGAATCTACGCCCGGAAGCGATACAAGACCTTAGTCTGGGAACCGAGCATATCGAATTTGGTGCGATGTTTAACGGAACGCCAATGCAAGTCAGTTTTCCGGCCACTGCTGTTTTGGCTATTTACGCCAAAGAGAATGGTAAAGGTATGGTATTTGATGAAGATGAGGATACACCGCCACCAGGTCCAAGCGATGATGACGACTCATCTGAAAAATCTTCGCGCCCGGCTCTAAAAATAGTCAAGTAATCAAGCTGACTAGTTCTCTGGCAATAGAATCTCGCCAAAGTACAAAGTTTTCCCAATTGGACTGCTGATGATAGATGCTCTAAGCGGAAACCGATGCTTCTATGCTCAAAGATAGAGGTCAGTGGGTAAGTTATTTGCTATCCGGTGAATACACCCTGGAATCTTTGGCTGTTGGTTGGGCGTTATTCGGGAGTGGTAAAATCTTGGCTGTCCCGCGACGTTCCACTTGATCGATGCGGATGACTTCGTGCATTGGGACGAAGGATCTTTTTACGCCGCCGAATTCAGCTTTTAACTTTTCTTCGGAAGGATCGACAACGATTGAGCTGGTTTCGCCAAATATTATGTCTTCAACCACAACAAACCCGTACAAATCGCCTTGAAATACGTGCTTGGCGTAAATTTCAAAAACTTGGTCTTGATTCATAAATACTATTTTATAGATCTGATTGTCCGTCATAAATTTGGGCTATACAGGATTATGGAAGATGGAGCCGATGAGCAGATTCGAACTGCTGACCTACGCATTACGAATGCGTTGCTCTACCAACTGAGCTACACCGGCTTGTCTAATTAATTATACAAGCTGTAGGCCGGGTTACAAGCGTATGGCAGCGAAGGTGATGGAGGAGGAAAGGGCCGGCTACATTATCTATCGTCATTCTGGTTTGACCCGCGTTCTGCATCAAAAGCATAAGGCGCCGCAGATAATGGCGTCGCCCGATTAAACACCAGGTCAACCAACATCTGAGCAGAAGCGGGCGCCATATTTAAACCGTTTCGAAAATGACCGCAGTTATAACTTAAATTCTCGATTGTCGGATCTCGTCCAATAATTGGGATACCCAGAGTACAGGCGGGTCGTAGTCCGGCCCATTGTTTTTCTATGGCGTAATTTCGCAATGGTGGAAATACCGAAACGGCGAAATTATGCAATGTTCTTTTTGCGGTTTGAGTTGGGGTTTTGTCATAGCCCGAGTATTCTAAAGTACTCCCGACGAGAATATGACCGTCTTGACGCGGTATCAGGTACATGTCTTCGCGAAGAATCATTCTTTGCAGTAAACCAGGTTTGGTTTTATACAACAGCATTTCTCCCTTTGCCGGCACTATGGTTGGCGCGTCAGGGCGTGATTCAATGAGCTTTTGCGTCCAGGCGCCAGCGCTTAACACATAATGATCTGCGACGTATTTTTTGTTTTTGGTTTTTAAATATTGAATACGGTTATCGCTATTGGCTAGTTGGGTAACTTCCTGGCCTTCATGGATCGATACGCCACGATTAACGAGATCCATATAAAGTGCTTTGATCAAATTAGGATTTCTTATCTGGCAAACATTGGGTAACCAAAGCGCTTCGCAAATTTCTGGGTTCAATTTGGGGGCCAGCCGTTGAATTTCCGATTTGGATGCCCGAGCGGCCCGGATGTTACGCGTTTTGCACCACGTCAAAACCTCGGAATTATTCTTTAGGTCGCAGATCAGCATTCCGCTGGTAACCAATTCGATATCGGTGCCGGTGTCTTGATATAGATCCTGAGCCAGTTGCGGATATATTTCGAGGCTCTTCAGGCAAACAGAAAGAATGGTTTCGGGTTGTTTCCAAGGGTATAATGGAAAAAGGATGCCTCCGCCAGCCCACGATGCTTCTCGTCCGACCGTATTTCGCTCGATCAAGGCTGTGCGGGCGCCGGCCAGTGAAAATTCTCGAGCGGTTAGCATACCAATGATGCCGCCGCCTACGACCACAATATCAGCTGTAACGGTCATGGTAAGGGTGAAGTTGAATGCCAACGTGTAGGACTTTCTTGCTAACTCGCATCGGGTTAATGTCGTACCTGAACTGGAATTTGATAACGGTTTTTGTTGTGGTTTGGCTACAAAGTTAAAGCGTTATCAAACGAAAATGGACTGTTTTATTGATTTAAATCGAAAAATAGTCAAAAGAGCTACACAAAACATTGTTGTATTTTAATTTATTTGCTAGTATTGGGTGCGTGGATAGTTTTATTTGTTGTGTTTTTGCGACAGACGAAGCTTTACGAAGATCGTTTGGGTACACTGTTATTATCAATGGGGAGGAGTAAATGAACAAGATTAATAAACAGCGGTCACTGGTTTCCCGCTTGACGGCTGCGGCCGCCACCGGGTCCCTAGTTGCGGCAGTCTCTGTATTTGCACCGCAAGCCATAGCTGCGGATTCCGTGGATATGGAACTAAAAATTAAACAAATGGAAGAAAGTCTGCGCTTGATGCGTGATGAATTGAATGCGGTTAGACAAGAATCGCGTCAACCGGTCGAACGCGTAGATTCATTGGAAGAACGTGTTACGCTGGTGGAACTTTCTGATGATTACGTAAAGAAAGGTAATAGCACTATATTCTTCCGTGGTGGTTATTCGCGATCGAATGTCAGTCGACAGAATCAGGTATTTACCGATCTATTCGCGGTTAGCAACGGATTACCCGTTGTACAAAACTTGAAAGATAGTTGGTACATCGGTGCTGGTATAGAGCACACACTGAACGACGATCTTTTTGGGTTGTGGGATGGCGCCGAGGTTCTCGGTGAGATTTCCTTTCAATACCAACAATTTCAATCTAAAAACAGCAGTAACCAAGGTGTTTTGACCGGTGGCACGGATCCTAATGCAGCGGTTCGTGTCGTTCCTGCGGCGGCACTTTTGTTGGGTGTTAATGCTAACGCGACGAATAACCTTTATGGCGTTGACATCACTCAATTTACCCTTACTGCAGCACCAAAAATTAAATTCTTACCGGACAGCTCGATTCGTCCGTGGATAATTCCAGTTGGTTTGGACATTAATGTCATCAGCCCACCCTCTGATGGCGGTACTTATATCAATGCTGGTATGGTCTTCGCTGGTGGTGTTGAATGGAACTTCTGGGAAAATATGGTTATTGGTACCGACGTACGTTACCACTGGTCACCACAGATTCAAGGTGTTGACCCACGCTTCTGGCAAGCGGGTGGTTATTTAGGATTCAAATTCTAAGTTAATCTAAAAGCAGTCGTGTTTTGCAGGCCTCTCGGTGAAAACCGAGGGGCCTTTTTATTTGCCGGTTGCGGGAATCAAGACGATTTACAATAAACCAGTTTGGGCATCATTGGCGATACTAACATCATTTTTTGATTTGTTAGAATATGCTACCGTATATCTGCAATGGTTCATTTAAGTTGTTTCAAATCACTGTATATGGAAAGGATCTTTAAGGAAAAGGCTCAATGAAAACGTTGTATCCCGCCCTTGAACCCTACGCCACGTACAATCTGGAAGTGGATAATACGCATCGCGTATACGTAGAGGAGTGCGGGAACCGCTTTGGGTTGCCGGTCATTTTTCTGCACGGCGGACCAGCGTCTGGCTGTAAGCCCCAGCATCGCTGTTTTTTTGATCCGGACAAATACCGCATTATCTTATTTGACCAACGCGGCTCGGGGCGTTCGACGCCCAAAGGCCAATTGGTCGACAACACAACTCAACATCTCATAGCGGATATGGAGACCATCCGAAGAAAATTGGGTGTGGACAAATGGTTGTTGTTTGGTGGATCCTGGGGAGCCGCCTTGGCCTTGCTTTACGCGCAGGAATACCCTGACCGCGTATCGGGAATCATTGTTCGCGGCGTATTCTTGGCTCGGAGGCATGATTTGCAATGGTTTATTGGGGACGGCGTCAATAGGATCTATCCCGAACAGTGGGGACGTTTGATCAGTTGTATTCCAAAAAACGAACGTGGAGATTTGATTGAAGCATTGCAGCGGCGCCTTCATGGAACCGATGAATTGGCCCAGCGTAGAGTTTCGCGCGAATGGGAAGCATGGGGAAGTCAGGTTTCGCTCGGCCACGAATTTGTTCTCGCGAATGCAGAAACGCCAGTTTCGGATCTGATTCACCAGGTCAGAATCGAAATGCATTATGCAAATAACGCATATTTTTTAAAGGATAACCAAATTTTGGACCATTGCGATCGTATTCCGAATGTCCCGATTACGATTCTCCACGGGCGTTTCGATTTGGTTTGTCCGGTTGAAGCGTCGTATTCGCTGTTTCAAAAATTGTCAACCGCAAAAATCGAAATTTTAGCAAATTCCGGCCACGTTGCGCGTGGTGAGGAAATGATTGACGCGTTGGTCAGAGCGACAGGTGAAATGTCCGAGCGGATGGGTCATTGAACGCCCAAAAACGTTTAATCATTGCGATGACCGGTGCAACTGGCGCGGTATATGGGTTTCGTATACTCGAGGTTTTACGCGGACTTGAAGGTTGGCATACGCATTTGATCGTGTCGTCCGCCGGCGCGTTGAATATTCAGCACGAGTTGCACAAAAAACGTCAGGATGCTTACGATCTTGCCGACGAGGTTCACGATGTGAATGATGTTGCCGCAAGCATCGCGAGTGGTGCGTTTCAAACCGAAGGTATGATCGTCGCACCTTGTTCGATGAAAACACTAGCCAGCATCGCGCACGGCTATTCGGATAATTTAATATCTCGTTCGGCCGACGTTACATTAAAAGAGCGCAGACGATTACTCGTGGTACCACGCGAGACACCGTTGAATCTTGCCCACATCCGTAATATGGCCAGTGTAACGGAAATGGGTGGGATCGTTTTTCCGCCGTTACCCGCATTCTACGGTGAAGAAAAAAACTTATCCCAGTTGATCGATGAAACAGTGGGCCGAATTATAGGTTTTTTTGGGGTTGATCCGTCGGGATTGTATAAACCTTGGACAGGCCTTAACTCATAATTGGATGGAAGCGGCAGTATATTGTAAATTTTGAATGGTAATATTTTTCGTAGAAATCGCTGGTATTCGGCCTTATCGAGGACTTGTTCTATACAGTCAAAAGGTCTTTTAGGTTTGTCGGTTATTTGGACGTGGTTGTCCATGCGTCAACTTTCGTTTCCGCCTCGATTGGTAAAGATTAGCTATTGAATCAGCGCCAGTCTTTTGAAAACTGTGGGAGCTTAAGTTGGGTGTCTAAGCTTACACATTATTTGGATTTATTCTGATCTGAATCTTTCTCTTCTACCGGTCACTGTTATTAAAATTCGTCGGCATTTTTGTCGAACGAAGCGTCCTGCTTCTGTAGCGCAATTCTAAGATATTGAAAATATTGCGGGGGGGGGGGGTGTTTTTGATAAAGTTCCGTTCGGAAACTCAAAATTTCCAAAAAAAATCAAATATATAAATGCGGGGATTTCAACAGTAACCGCAAATAATGAATGTCATTTTAATGGGGGGAGAAAAATGCAATTTCATAAAATTAATTTTATAAAATCGGTTCTAATGACCATTGTGCCGGCTATATTCGTGTTGGCGAGTACTAATGCGGCGGCGGATTCGACGGCCGAGCTTTCAGCTGAAGAGGCAAAAGCTATGGTCCGGGATTTAAAAGCGCAGATGGGGCAAATGATGCAGGCGATGGAATCAAAGATCAATCGTCTCGAGGATCAGATTGCAGACTCAGATGCTAAAATAAAGGAACAGGAAGAACGCGTCGCAAAGCATGAAAAACCGAAGGATGATCCCATTTCCGGTATGGTGTTTTTCCGAGGTGGTTATTCTAGATTAAACCAGAATCGATACGGTAATATTCTTACAGATGCAAACGCGACCAACGCTTTGACCCAGTCGCTAACCCAAAATGTATTGAATGGGGATCAGGACGCCTGGTATTTTGGTGCAGGTTTTGAATTGGGTCTAAGCGATGATTTGTTCGGACTCATGGAAGATACCCAGCTTCTCGGCGAGATTACGATTAATTATAAAGAATTTGATTCGTCTTTCCTTAACCGCTCGCCGCTTGGGACTGCTGCGAATGACGCGACTAATGGCACCGTTCTGTGTACTGGTGGCGGGGTGCTCGGGTCTCCGAACGGAACGGGACCGTATGCTAGTTGTTCCAATTCGGTGACCGTTTCGCAAATTTCACTTACGGCCTCTCCAAAAATTAAGTTTTTCGCGAGTTCTGATTTTAGTCCGTGGATTATCCCTGCGGGTTTTACGCTTAATGTCATCAGCCCGCCATCCAATGGCGTTACGGTCACCGCGCCCGGTGTTATGTTTGGCGCCGGTGCTGATTATAGGCTATGGGAGAATGTCTATGTCGGGGTTGATGGTCGATATAATTTAGTTGCAGATTCCCTGGATGGTGTTGATCTTGATGGGTTCGACCTTGGCGGCTATGTTGGTTTCGGCTTCTGAAACTTTCTCAGTTTAAGCAAGGCATAATAGGAATCGTCGATCCGTGAATTTCAAACACCGGTGCCGCCTTAGTTTGCATTCTAAATGCTATTTTGGATTTAGTGTGCGCTATGGCGGTGATGGTGTTAATTCGTAGATAATGCGCCTAAACTATTAGGGGAAATTATTGCTAAGTTCGATTGACTAGTCAGTCTAAATAAATCGTAGATGAACAGAAATTGTGAGACCGATTGGGTCGACACAATTAAATCGATATTCGATTCTTATTTCGTTAGGTCTTGCATTCAGCGCAATGACATCTGTAAGATCTATTCTGTAGCCATAGGAGCCAATCTAAATGCTGAAATCCTTACAGATCGAGCCGGAAAAATGTACCGGTTGCTTGCAATGCGAGATGGCTTGTTCGTACGAAAACGAGGGCGTTTTCAATCCCTCTAAATCTCGAATCAAGGTATTTACCTTCCACGATGAAGGCCGGTTTTCGCCATATACCTGTACTCAATGCACCGAAGCGTGGTGTTTGCACGCTTGTCCGGTCGAGGCAATCGTATATAACGCTGAAACCGGCTCCAAAGACATCGTCGACGATGTGTGCGTTGGCTGCAAAGTGTGCACAATTGCTTGTCCCTTTGGAACGGTGAATTATAACCACGATAGCGGAAAGGTAATTAAGTGCGATCTGTGCGGCGGCAATCCCGCGTGTGCAAGCGCGTGCCCAACTGATGCCATCACGTATGTTGATTCAGAACATACCGGATTGGACCGCATGCGACTGCACGCGGAGCAGAATTTACCTCAATAACGGCGAGGCTGATTGATATGGCTTGGACTCAAAATGTATTGCGCGTCAACCTTAGTCAAGGTACGTGCATCAAAGAACCCTTGAATATGGTGTGGGCTAAGCAGTATTTGGGACAGCGCGGTTTGGCAACCAAATACCTGAGCGAGGAAATCGATCCAAAAATTGATGCCTTATCACCAGAAAATGTACTGATAATGGCGACGGGGCCATTGACCGGTACTATGGCGTCCACCGGAGGACGCTATTCGATCATTACCAAGAGCCCGTTGACTGGCGCGGTAGCTTGTTCCAATTCCGGTGGCTTTATTGGTGCGGAAATCAAAAACGCGGGCTGGGACATGATCATTTTCGAGGGTCGCGCCGCAACACCGGTCTATCTGTATCTGGAAAACGATTCAGCCGAACTGATCCCAGCGGATGATTTGTGGGGTAGATCGGTGTGGGATACCGACGAAGAACTGCACAGAAAATATCAGGATCCGTTGTTGCGCGTGGCGACGATTGGTAGAGCGGCCGAACAAGGCTGTCTTTATGCCGGCGTGATCAATGATTTGCACCGTGCCGCCGGCCGTTCGGGTGTAGGAACCGTAATGGCATCAAAAAATTTAAAGGCTGTTGCGGTGCGTGGGACCAAAGGCGTTGGTAATATCAAAAATCCGATTGCGTTCATGAAAGCGACCGTGGACGGCAAAAAGGTATTGGCCGATAACGCGGTGACGGGTGAAGGATTGCCAAAGTACGGCACGCAAGTACTGATGAACGTTGTTAACGAAGTGGGCGCGATGCCAACCCGGAATATGCAAGAGGTGCATTTTGAAGGCGCCGATAATATATCTGGAGAAGCGATGCACGAGCCGCGCGCGAGTGATGGCAAACCTAATCTAACCACCAACGCAGCCTGTTTTGGTTGTACCATCGCTTGCGGAAGAATATCGACCATCGATCAAGGTCACTATTCAATCCAAAATAAACCTGAATATTGGGGGGCGTCCGGTGGGTTGGAGTATGAGTCGGCGTGGGCTTTGGGCTCTGATTGCGGTATCGATGATATAGACGCGCTGACCTACGCTAATTTTCTATGCAATGAGGATGGAATGGACCCTATTTCATTTGGATCGACCCTGGCTGCCGCGATGGAATTGTACGAAATGGGGATGATTACCCCGGAACAAACCGGGGGGGTTGAGTTGAAATTCGGTTCGGCTGAAGCGCTGACCAAGATGGCCGAGTTGACCGCGAAAGGCGAGGGTTTTGGTAAAGAGTTGGGACTCGGTTCCAAGCGCTTGTGCGAAAAATATGGTCATCCGGAATTGTCTATGACGGTCAAAAGTCAGGAATTTCCAGCCTATGACCCACGTGGTATCCAGGGCATGGGGTTGGCCTACGCCACTTCTAACCGGGGTGCCTGCCATTTGCGCGGTTATACGGTTTCCTCAGAGGTGTTGGGTATACCCGAAAAGACCGATCCACTGGCAACGGACGGTAAGCCGGCATTGGTTATGGCCTTTCAGGATGCCACCGCGGCGGTAGATTCTGCCGGTTTGTGCGTATTTACAACGTTTGCCTGGACCTTGGAGGACATCGCGCCGCAGATCGCGGCGGCTTGTGACGGTGAATGGACGGCCGAGAGCTTGGTAGAAACCGGTGAGCGAATCTGGAATCTTGAGCGAAAATTCAATATGGACGCGGGTTTGACCGGAAAGGACGACAAATTACCCAAGCGCCTGTTGAAAGATGCAGCGAAAACCGGCCCCGCCAAAGGCCGGGTCAACGATTTGGCGAAGATGTTACCGGAATATTATAGTTTGAGAGGTTGGACGCCGGACGGCGTGCCGACTCAGGAAACGTTGGACCGGCTGGCGATTTAAGCAGGAATTTCGCAAATGAGGCACATTATTATCGGAGCGGGTCCCGCAGGCGTGATCGCAGCAGAGACGTTGCGCAAGGTTGATGTAGCTAGTGAAATTACCATCATAGGAGACGAACCCGAAGCGCCATACTCGCGTATGGCTCTGCCTTATTATCTGGTCAAACAAATTCCCGAACAGGGTACACACCTACGTAAAACGGCAGATCATTTCAAAAATAAACGGATCGATGTGAAGGTCGCGCGAGTAAGTCATTTAATGCCCGCGACGCATCGTATACGGCTTGATGATGATTCCGAGATCGAGTTTGATAAATTATTGATCGCGACAGGTTCTCACCCGGTTTCACCGCCTATTCCGGGTATGGACCTGCCTGGAATCCATTCGTGCTGGACATTAGCTGACGCGCGCAATATTGCGAGTAAGGCAAAACCAGGTGCCAAGGTTGTGTTGATGGGTGCTGGATTTATTGGTTGTATTATCCTTGAGGCTTTGGCCAAAAGTGGTGCGGACCTGGCTGTAATAGAAATGGAAGACCGTATGGTTCCGCGGATGATGAACGATAAGGCGGGTAATCTGATCAAACAATGGTGTATCGACAAAGGCGTGTCGGTGCATACTTCTACGCGCGTACTGTCCATTGAGCAAACGGCCGCAGAAGGGCTGCGGGTTCAACTTTCCGATGGTAGTTCGATCGATGCAGATTTAGTCGTTTCCGCAACTGGGGTCCGCTCGAACATAGCTTTTCTTGAAGGTAGTGGAATCAATACCGATCACGGCATATTGGTTGATCGAAAGCTTCAGACCAATCTGGCAGATATCTACGCGGCCGGTGATGTAGCGCAAGGTTTGGATTTTTCCACCGGTGAATATTCAGTCCAGGCGATCCAGCCTACCGCGTCGGAGCATGGTCAAATTGCTGCCCGTAATATGGCAGGAATGTCGCAAGCGTTGCACAATGGCAGTGTCAATATGAACGTATTGGATACGTTGGGATTGATATCGAGTTCATTTGGGTTATGGATGGGGATTGAAAATGGCGAATCGGCAGAACTTTATAACCCGGACCGATATCAATACATCAATCTGCAGTTTCAGGATGACGTATTGGTAGGCGCAACCAGTTTGGGGTTGACCCAGCACGTCGGTGTATTACGTGGTTTGATTCAAAGTAAGCTTAGGTTGGGGCAGTGGCGATCTAAATTGATGGAGGACCCGACACGCATTATGGAAGCTTATATGGCCAACACCCAAGCTCTAGGATTCAATGCCAGGCTTCAGTGAGTAATAGGGTGAGCGGTTGTACCCTTTTTCGATTTTTCAAGATAGTCTCTAAAATATTGTAATTTTCCGATGCCGTACGGGCATGTTTGCTATTCGGCCACAACCCCTGAGAAATACGAATGTCTGAGTCCAAAATCTACCTTGTTTCCGAAAAATCCCAGGCGCACGCCCATATTGATCGGGCGCAGTATCTTCAGATGTATCAAGAGTCATTGGATAAACCCGAATCGTTTTGGGCGAAACAGGCGGAAGCGTTTGTCAGCTGGTTTAAGCCGTGGGACAAGGTTCAGGACTGCGATTTTAATAGTGCGGATATAAAATGGTTTGAGGGGGGCAAGTTAAATGTCGCTTACAATTGCCTGGATCGTCATTTGGAAACGCGGGGAGAGCAGGCCGCGATTATTTGGGAGGGCGACGATCCTTCCCAGGATAAGACGATTAGCTATAAGGATTTGCACGAGGAGGTTTGCCGTTTTTCCAATGTATTGAAAAATCGTGGCGTTAAAAAAGGTGACCGGGTTTCTATTTACATGCCGATGGTGCCTGAGGCCGCCGTTGCGATGTTGGCCTGCACGCGGATTGGGGCGGTCCATTCGGTGGTATTCGGCGGCTTTTCCCCCGATGCATTGAAAGACAGAATACTCGATTCAGATTGCCAGGTTGTCATAACTGCCGATGAGGGCGTTCGTGGCGGCAAGCCGGTTCCGTTAAAGGCAAATGCGGACAAAGCGCTAGAATCGTGTCCCAATGTGCATACTGTTATTGTCGTGAAAGTAACCGGCGGTGACGTCGCATGGCACAATGACCGGGATGTGGATTATCGGAGTTCGGTAACACAGGCTTCCAGCGAATGCCGCGCGGAGGAAATGGATGCGGAGGATCCGTTATTTATCCTGTATACCTCCGGGTCTACCGGGAAACCTAAGGGTGTTTTACACACGACGGGCGGATATCTGCTTTATACCGCGATGACCCACAAATATGTATTCGATTATCACGACGGCGATGTGTATTGGTGTACGGCTGATGTGGGCTGGGTAACCGGGCATTCTTACATTGTTTATGGTCCACTGTGCAATGGTGCTATTACATTGATGTTTGAAGGTGTGCCAACCTATCCCGATGCCGGGCGATTTTGGCAGGTTGTTGATAAGCACCAAGTCAATATTTTTTATACGGCCCCAACAGCGTTGCGGGCATTGATGGGGCAAGGCGACGAATTCGTGTCCCGGTCCAGCCGCAAAAGCTTGCGTGTATTGGGGTCCGTCGGAGAGCCGATCAATCCAGAAGCGTGGGAGTGGTATTACACGGTTGTCGGCGGTGGGCGTTGTCCAGTCGTTGATACCTGGTGGCAAACTGAAACCGGTGGGATTTTGATTGCCCCGCTACCCGGGTGTACCGATTTAAAACCCGGATCGGCGACCTTGCCTTTTTTTGGTATAGAGCCCGGCCTGGTTGACGATCAGGGTTCCGAAAAAATTGGTGCGGAGTCGGGTAATCTTGTGATCAAGCGTTCCTGGCCAGGTCAAATGCGCACTGTCTATGGGGACCACGAGCGTTTCTTTCAAACCTACTTTAAGATGTATCCGGGCTGCTATTTTAGCGGTGATGGGGCACGCCGTGATGAAGATGGATATTATTGGGTGACCGGTCGGGTAGACGATGTGATCAACGTTTCAGGTCACCGGATGGGTACCGCGGAGGTCGAAAGTGCATTGGTGCTGCATCCCGCGGTAGCCGAAGCGGCCGTCGTAGGATATCCGCACGATATTAAGGGCCAGGGTATATATGCTTATGTCACGCTGATGGCGGGAACCACAGCTTCGGAAGATTTGCGCACCGAATTGGTTCAACATGTGCGCAATGAGATTGGACCTATTGCCAGTCCGGATATTGTGCAATGGGCGCCGGGATTGCCCAAAACCCGGTCGGGCAAGATCATGCGCCGGATTCTTAGAAAAGTTGCCGCCGATGAATTGGATAATCTAGGAGATACCAGTACGCTTGCTGATCCGGCCGTGGTGGACGACTTGATCGGTAATCGTTGCAATCGTGATTGATCTGGATGGAATCGCTGATTAGTTTGTTGAAAATGATCAGAATGATATTAATGCAATGTCGTACGGAGTCATGAAGAATTATTTTATAGTTATCGTTTTGGCCGCGCTGTTTGTCGGTTGCGCGAAAAACCGTTCAGTATCACCCGAATTAAGACGCTTAGAACAACGCGTTTCTAGATTAGAAGGTGAACGCGCAAGCCGAATAGAATTGAGCTCAGCGCAACCCTTATCGGGGTTATCCGAAACTATTGTTCAGCAGGTTGCAAAGCATAAATACAGTGTTGTAGAGATTATTGCGGATCCATCGGTGGTGAAAAATTCCGGGACCGGTTTTATCTATAACCGGGACGGCATCATATTGACTAATGACCATTTGGTGCGAGTCACTGTACGCAAACCTAATGGCGAGATTAAAACTTATTATAAAGACAAAATAACCATCAAGTTATACGACGGCCGGGTGGTTACAGGCACATTAATTGGCATCGATCCGGATACGGATCTGGCGGCGATAAAGGTTGAGATGGAGGATTTGCCAGAGCCATTGCAGCTGTCCAGTCGCCGGGTGCAACAAGGTGAACTGACTTATTCAATTGGTCATCCCAGGGGCTTGTCGTTCAGCGTTGAATGGCGGCCAATTAGCGCGACCTATCGTCAGGGCAGTTTGAAGGGTAGTTTGCTGCATCAGATCGATCGAGGCTTCTTCGTCGGAAATTCGGGAGGGCCGGTGTTGGATTTAACCGGAAAAGTTATCGGTATGGTTTATTCAACCTTAAATTTTAAAGATAAAACTGATCCGAATCGAACCATTGTATATGCAGCAGTCGGGTGGGCAATTCCTTCGGAAACCCTGATCAAACTCGCACCTGAATTAATCAACGGGAAGCACAAAATTACCGGGTTTATTAAATAGTAAAAGCGCCCGATTAACGCGTGTAAATCGTTGATCGTTGCCCAGAAACAATAAATCTGCCAAATTTGTTGTTTAACCTTTGACCGAATCGCGGTCAAATACGACAACATTGTTCCTACCGTTTGCTTTGGCGCGGTATAGCGCGAGATCTGCCCGTTTCAGCGGTTGTTGGCTCGATTGATCAGTGCTATGCAATTTGGTGACGCCGAAACTGGCGGAGTAATTGAGTTGCCCGGAATTGAGTTCCAGTGGACTGGTGCAGATTAATTCGCGCAGTCTTTCCGCAATTTCGCTCGCTTCTTCCAGTGGCGTTTCGGGAAGTAATACAGTAAATTCTTCGCCGCCAATCCGGCCAAAAACATCGTTAACCCGAAGTAATGTTTTGCATGTGGCTGCTGTGTGGACCAGCACCCGGTCACCGGTATCGTGGCCGAATTCATCATTAATATTCTTAAATTTATCGATATCCAGAATTACCATGCCTACGGGATGATTGTGTCGATGAAAACGCTGTAGTTCGTTGACCGTCGCATTCATAAAGTGGCGCCGGTTAAAAATTCCGGTCAGCGGATCGGTCATCGCCATGCGCGTTAATTCGGCGTTCGTGGCGAGCAAATCATTATTCAACCGGTTTAGTTTTAATTGAATTCGAACGCGTGCTTGGACTACGGATGGCGCAAAGGGTTTGGTAATGTAGTCCACCGCACCCATATTCAAACCTTTTTCCTCGGTGTTGGTGTCAGGGATACCGGTTACAAAGATCACCGCTATTTCAGCGGTCTGTGGATTGGCTTTGAGCCGTTCTAGAACTTCAAAACCATCCATCTCTGGCATTGATATATCCAACAAAATTAAAGTTGGTTGCTGGTTCAGCGCTTTATCCAAAGCGCTTTCGCCGTCGGTCGCGAATATTATGTCGGCTTGATCTTTAAGTAACCTTGAAAGGAAAACGATATTCTCCTTCATATCATCGACGATCAGGATAGTCGGTGTTGACAGTTCGGAAGGAATCATATTATCTGCCCGGATGCGGTAGATTCTTATAATGCGGCGAGTTTAGCATGTAGTTGGCGCGCCGTCTTGGCTGCATCATCAAATTCCAGTTCGGATATTTGAATATGTAATGTATCGGTAAAATCAGAATATGATCCCCCGAGTAAGTTTTGAAGTTTAGCGAAACAGTCTTCGGCTTTAAGGTTGTCTGTATCCAAAAGTGCAATTAAAGGTTCGAGTAGCTCAACTGCTTGAAGTTTTTCAAAATTGCCCGGCGCTTGGTCATTGTTTGCGGAGGATGTCTCCGAGTCAATCGCTATTGATCCGATTTCGATTCTGAATCGATTAAGCTCTTTACTCAATTGCTGCATCAGGGGTTGAACATCAGTGGTGTGGTCAGCACGTAGCGTTTGTTCAATTTGTGCAGTTGTTTCGAAAATTCCGGTGATATGAAGATTTCCCGCGACACCCTTAACTTGATGCGCCAATTTGGCGGCTTTTTCTGGGCTTCCCTCAGCCAAGTGGGCCCGCAAGCGTTCGCTTAGATCCGAGTAATCGTTAAGAAATTTGTTCAAAAACCTGGTAATTATTGGATCATCATCACCGAGTACACGTTTTACCGCTGCGACATCGACCGTTTCAAGAATGGGAAGTGTGTTTCGAAGCGGCTGCCTAATGCCGATTTCTTCCCGTGAATTGACAGTTGCCCGCGTCTCGTTCGAAGTTCCGCCCGAGCACCATTTATTAAGTGTTGCGAATAGATGTTCCGGGTCAATGGGTTTAGCGACATGATCTTGCATGCCCGCATCCAAACATTTCTGTTTCTCGGCTTCCATTGCGTGAGCGGTCATCGCGATAATTGGCAAATCGTCGTATTTGGTGTTGGCGCGGATTTTTTGTGTCGCTTGAAAGCCATCCATTTCGGGCATTTGTAAATCCATAAAGACTGCGTCGAATTGGTTTGGGTTGTCTTCCAATCGATTAACCGCCACGCGCCCGTTATTTGCGATTTCCACGATCACACCCACGCATTCCAGGGTCTTGCTGGCGACCTCTTGGTTGATTTCGTTGTCTTCCACAACCAGAACACGAATGCCTTTGAGTGCTTGTGTGTATGTTTCTTGCGGTGAAATGGCGGATTGCATCGGTTTGCGCTTGGCTACAGATTGGGACTGCAGTATGCCCGCGATAGAATCGAAAAGGTTTGAAGCGGTAACGGGCTTGTGCAACCAGGTGCCGGCCAGACTGCCAAAATCAAAAGACTTGGTTTTTTCGACATCGTAGGCTGAAATCATCATTATCACCGGTGGTTTGGCAATATCGTCTCGTGCATTTATATTCTTGACGGTGTTCAGGCCATCGACACCCGGCATGTCCCAATCCATTAGTAGCAGGTGAATTTCTGCATTTTCCTGCGATGTGGCGGCATTATACAGCTCGGCAATTCCGTCATTGCTGGTCGCTTTGGATATTACTGAGAAGCCCATCGATTGCAAAGTTTTTTCAAGAATTTTGCGCGCGGCTTCGTTGTCGTCAATCAGTAATACGCGTAGTCCTCGTAGATTATTGGACAGCAGCGGGACTATTTTTTCGCTGCGGTCCTGGTAACAAGTCACTGCGATAGAGAAATCGAATTCGCTGCCTTTGCCAGGAGTACTCGTAACAGTGATCTTGCCCCCCATAAGTTCGGTCAACAATTTACAAATGGCAAGACCCAACCCGGTACCGCCATATTCCCGAGTTGTAGAACTGTCCGCTTGGGTGAACGATTCGAATATCTTTTTTTGTTGTGCGGAGGTTAAGCCTATACCCGTGTCTTGCACTCGGAATTGCAAGCTGAGGTTACTGCCGGATTGATTCAACATTCCCGCGGAAATGATGACTTCACCATGACTGGTAAATTTAATCGCGTTATTGCATAGATTGATCAATATCTGTTCCAGCCGGAGTGGGTCGCCTATGAGGTCAAGCGGTATATCGGGGTCGGTTTGTATCAGTAATTCCAAGCCTTTTTCCGCCGCTTTGGGTTCCAGCATTTGACCGACGTTGTCTAATACCGAATCGAGTCTAAAATCGATTTCCTCCACCCTGAGTTTGCCCGACTCAATTTTGGAAAAGTCCAAAATACTGTTGATGATGCCGAGTAAGGTTTCCGAGGAAGTATGCACTTTCCGCAAATAGTCGTTCTGTATAGAATTTAATTCGGTGTCCAAAAGCAAGCGGCTCAATCCGATGATGCCGTTTAACGGCGTGCGAATTTCGTGGCTCATGTTGGCCAGAAATTCGGCCCGGGTTTTGGCGGACGCCTCGGCAGCCTCTTTGGCGATAGCCAGTTCGGCTTCTGCTTGTTTACGATCGGTGACATCCATTACCAGCCCTTCCCAAACAACATCGCCATTGGCTTGCAATTCGGGCCGCGACGCCGCATGGAACCATTTCCATTTGCCCTCGACAGTATTTAACGGCGCTTCGAAATTCCAAGCTTGCATCGAACGGGCGGAATCCAAAACTGAGTTTTGAAAGCCAACCTGGTATTCGGGATGGATCGTTTCAGCGATCGGCGTCGCGTCATCTTCTACATCTGCTGGCTCTACACCGAAAATGTCTTTGCAACCCCGGCTCGCATAAGGAAAAGACATGGCTCCATCGGGGGTTAATTTGAACGTGTAGATGAATCCTGGAATATTGGATGCCAAGCGTTCGAAACTTGCGTTGCGAGTTTCCAAGGCGCGCGCTACCCGATGTTGTTCAGTGATATCGTTGAGTGTGATCAGATATTGAATTTGTTGATGTTCGTTTAGGTCATGTGCCACGACCGTCATTCGAACATCCAATTCCTCACCGTCACCATTACGGAATCTAAATTCGATATCTGCGTTGTCGGTTCTTAGCGCTTGCCAAACGTCTGATAAGTAGGTTTTTAACGGGTTAATAATGTTCAGAAACGGTTGCCCGATTATTTTTTGGTGCGTTGCTGCGGCAAGTTTACATAGGGCTCGATTGGCATAAACCACATCGGCTTGGTGATCGAGAATGCCAACGCTGCTTCCCAAGTCATCTAGTAATGCTGTAGCGCCGCTTAGGGCTGAAAACGTCGTATTCGGTTTTTCCAATAGCTGTGGCCACATATACAGTACCGCGAACTGTAGTCCGGAGGCTTCGGTTAATGAAACGGATGCAGTATATAGACACGGATTGCCATTCTTGTCTTTCCAATCAATCTTAAAAATTGGAATTCGCGAATCATTTTGCAGAATCGGCCACCACTCTCCAGACCATCGCTCCAATTCTAGCGGGGAACTAATGAGTTTCAGCGAAGCGCCGACCAGTTCGCTAGACAGGTATTTAAATGCGGTGCAAAGAGCCTGGTTGGCATAGCCAATGATGCCTTCTGAATCAATCCATAAAATAGGGACCGGTGCTTGCTCCAACGACGCAATTTTTGCGACCAGTGTAGGCAGACGCGACCATACGGGTGAGTCCGAGCTCATCAACTTGGGATTAATGCACGAATATTGTTAACGGATATTATCGAAATCAAGGATCTCGCTTTGATACGCTACTGTTCGATACAACATAGGCACGGCCTTAGGCTGTAATTTGCGGTCGTTTGCGGAATATAACCGGTAACCAAGCGTTCATCAATAGCATAGATGAGATCCAGGTTGTTAGCGCTACAACGATCAGATTTAAAAACATACTTTTGCCCATGAACAGCCACAAAGGGAACGCTGCAGCGAAACTGAAAACCGCGACGATCAATAGGACTAGGCACGCGGCAACAGCAAAAAATAATTCGCGGCGCCAGTTTTTAAGTTTCTTGGCGTGTTCAGCGTTGAAGCCGGGTGTTCTGATCCACGTTGTTGAATCTTTAGGGACAAAGAATGGTTTTCTCAGGTAGGCACCGCGCCAGCTTTCGATCAGGTGATGACCAACCTCGTGCAAACGGCCGAAGGTCATCCCGCCGAGGTGAGTGAAGCGTTTAAAAATTCTGCTACGCAATCGGAAAAACAGCCGGCAAATTTTTCCTGCGACCCAGTAAAATGCGCGCCGCCACCACCGATTGGTTGCGTTAATTTCCGCTTCAGGGATGATGTAAGAGGCTGATTCCAATCCGAGTTGATTGATCATCAGTACGGTTGAAAGCCGATCAGAAAAGCCGGGAACATGCGGTAGGTAGTCGGCCAAAAATTTCATCAGCGTATCGGTTAGCGCCACCCCGTCTTCGGAATAGCCTGCCTGGCGCTGTTTTATTTTCTCAAATAAAAGTTCAGCTTCATTCCATTCGTCTGTCATCAACGCCGGTTCAATACCCATGATATAGCCAATGACCTTCCACAAGTGCAGGAATGCTTCTTTCTCTTCCAAACTTACCGGGATACCCCATTTGGCCAATCCGCGAGGAATCAGATAGCCAAAGGTTAGTAGTGTATAGGCTAAGTCTTCTTGATTAATCGGGACGCCTAGTTTTTGTGAATCCCAAGCCTGTTCCCGCTGGCTCAATGTTTCGGCCAGTGATTTCGGATTTTCTGCATGACCGAACGGGCAGCAACGGTGCGGACTGTTGAGCATGAAGCGCATTGACGCATGCAGGAATCTAACTTTTTTCGCGGCCAGGTAACCTTTGCCCCAAATATAGCGTTTCGATTGGGCGGACAATCTGTCTATCTCGGATTGTACATCTTGTTGTGCCAGCGTTACCCCGGTACCGTTAGATTCGCGATGGCATAACCGGCCTTGTTGTTGCCAATTGCCTTCGCTGTCCAGATTTTTTAGCGCTTGCTCCAATAGTTTGTCATCATCGAAATCGATATCCTCGATGATATTGATCCCACCTGGGTCCATCGTATCGGCGAGCATTAACCCGGTTTCGTAGATGCGTTGGAAAATGTAGTCGACTTTTCTCAGTTTATCGGTTTGGTATAAGGCGGGAATACCGTTCTTAACCAAATAGCACGCTGGGAGACTGGCAGAATAAAGTACAATCAATGTTGGCAAAGTGTTTTCTTGCCATAATCTAGCCGCCAGTTTGATTTTTGCGGGGTCGACCCAATCGGGTGCGGGCATTGGATCGAAGTAATCAACCAGATTAGCAGGTTTTTCGCTGAGCCTGGCAGCAAACTTTGACTGTTTGACAAATGCCAGTTCCGGCGTTTTGATCAGTTGGTCTGCCAATACGAGCATTTCGTTATAACCAAGCCGGCCAACCGATTCGCTGCCGCTCTCGGGCAACACCGAATCGACCAATTGATCGACATCAGTATCACCGGTTTGCCGATATTGTTCCAACGCGTCGTCATTCCAATGCATATCCATTTTCTCTCCCTTCGCTATTAATATTTAATGGCTGTGAAAATAATTGCAGGTGGCAATACTGCTGAATGTTTTCTATTTGATCTTCAAGATTGTCGACAACGGGGAAGTTGATGCCAAGGCGACATGAATGTGTCTACGTTGTGACTTGAAGATCAGATAGGAAACAACCGGTTCGTATAGAGCCATTTAATTTTTTTTGTTTGGGGGAAAAGGTGTCAGCTCGGTGTCTAGTTCGTAGGTTTGGCGATGTAGCGTTTGAATCCTTCAACTAAAATTTAGTTGAAGTGTTTAATAATACAAAGGAATTTAACTTTGTATCTGGGTCATTAATTGGTTTCTCGATTATCGAATGGATGCCGCTATTTCTTTACTGAATTCTTCCAGTGCCTGGTTCAAAGCCGATACTTTTGCCGGATAATCATTCGCGGCTACCGGCACGTTTATGTTGGAACGGTGACTTGATAGTGTTGCCAAGCGATCGGAATGACCTTGGGTCCAGTCTGCTACTAATGTGGCTTGGGATTGATCGATGTCAAAGCGCCGAATCGTGATTGAAATCCGCAACGTTACGCCATCAGATTTTTTCCAGGGAAATAGAGTAACGCCATTATTAGGGACCAGTAAGGACAGATTTTCCGCAATAGCGAACTGAATATTGTCTTTTAAAGGCCCGGCCCATAAGTGAAATTCATCGATCTTAAGCCTATTTGGACCTACGCGTGAGACAATTTCAGGACGATCCAGATATTTTGGTAAAGTTACCGGGCCTATCCCAAGCGTCGGTGATTTAGTCGTGGCGGGTGTGACGGGTTCGTTGATGGTGATGGGGTTGAGCAGATAAAATTGGGTGGGGGTGCTGGATGCAGTACAACCCAATAATAGAGTTGCGATGATGAACCCCGAGATAATATTTGTAATTATCCTCGCTATTCGGCCGGGTAAAAATCCTGTTGGCCGAGTAATCACATTTGGCAAAGATAATTTGGATTTAGAGGTATTTAGGAAAGCAAAGGGGAACATATCAAGATTCCGACTAAAGCCCATCTAACATGATCAATCTAAGGTGTGTGATTCCGCAGGTGCTTAAGTATACCGGAATATGATGGGTGTTGATTCAGAATTTGTGAGATAAAAAAATACCGCGGGTTGATATCATTGTTTTCAACGATATGTCCGCGGCATCTATATGCGAGGAGGTAAATATTGGCTTAAATTTATGGAAGCTATCCTTGCTTCCGGGTATTCGTCCCTGGATTTGCTAATCCGTATGCGGTTTAAATATTCATCCTTTGATTGTTACTATACGCACATGATGCTGACGATTCTGTTCGGTATTCCCGCTGGAAACGTGTGATATTCACTGTTTGGAGTTGGATCAACTATCAGGCCCAGCTGAGTGCGGCTGATTAATGTGACTGAGGATGGGGGGATTGCGAAAAAGATCTCCGCAACTGGGTTATACAGTCAATCCGTTGACCAACCCAGCTGCGGTGATCCGATACGATGAAGCAGTGCCTAAAATAAATTAAGCGGTGGGACGTCCTTGGTTCCCGTTGGTCTTCCTTGACCGGACATTTCCTTATGCCCTCAATAGCGATCCCTCAGCACGTACTTTATCCAAATGTTCCCCTTTTCGCTGTGAATTTATACCAGCGTTAACGTGAATATTTCACAGATTAATATCGTTTGCTGAAATAAAATATTCGGTTAACACGCACGCCACGCAGATGTTCGGGGAAAAGTTATGACTACGCGATGTTTGGGTGTTGTTGGATCCAGGCGGGCGTTGCTAACGGCGTTGTTCTCTGACTTGGTCAACGATTATGGGCTTTTCTTTGCTGCAACCCAGTTTCTGTACAACGGCTTGAGATGGCGGAAAGCAAAAACAAGCGCCACGGATTGCAGTTGCATAAAAAATATTTTGCGGGTTTTGGGTGTTGCTGCGTAGACCAATACTGATGCAATAAATTGCGATATCAGCGTACTATAGGCGGCGCCTTCGATTCCGTACGGACCTATCAAAAAGTAATTGAGAATGATGTTGCAGACGGCGCCAACGAAGGTTCGATAGAACGAAAATAAGGTCAGATTCTCGGACAGCAGCCATTTGCTGCTGGAGACACCCAGGAATACGAAAATACCCGCCCAGATGTGAATTTTTAATACGTTGGCAGCAGGCAGATAGTTCTCCCCAAACAAAATACTGATAACCCATTCTGACAAAAATGTTGTTGGAACCGCAATTGCGACTGCGATCCATACCATAAAATCAAATAGTTTTTGAATTCGTGATAAATAAACTTGTTCACCTAGTTTTTTGCCATTTACGATGGCTGAGAATACCGAGGTTGATATCGCAACCGGCACAAAGTACCACGCCGTACTCAGTTTTACCGCGGCTGCGTAATTTCCCACAGCTTCGTTATCGAGCATTTCTTTGATCATGACCTGGTCTATTCTCATGTATATGGAAATCACCATTCCTGAAAGCATCAAAGGCCAGGCGTCTTTGAGTAATTGTTTGGCCAGGTTGCCGTTCCATTTCCAATTGAACACTGAATTGGATTGTCGGTGATAGATCCAGATCAATCCAGCGCCGATTGCGATCGCATCGATGAAGCTGATTAGTGCAAAGGCAATAAGCGGCGCTTCGAACAGAATCAACGCGATTTTGATCAACGAGGAAACCAAAATCTGGAATGTATGGATAAATACAACAAACTTGGATTGAACTTTGGATTGAAAGCTATAGTCGATTACGTTGAAAGCATGAAGTACCACCGGTACTGCGATAATCCAAATCAAAATATTTGCGTATGTATCGTCGCTGCTAATTAATATCGCGATTGCGATAAGCACGAACATCAGCATCGTACCGAACAGATTGAGTATGAATGCGGTACCCAGAAGTTCGCCTTCTCTATCAGATTGGTTAACCAATTCCCTAACCAAAATTCCTTCTAGGCCTAGGGTAGCCACAGTGGTGAATAATGCGACAAAGCTTTGTGCGTAATTTAATAATCCAAATTTGCTAGGTCCCAGGTAACGCGCAACGAATATTCCAACAAACAGAACCAGGCCCAGCCGAAGGATTCGCTCGGCCACCAACCAAGAAGTGTTCGAAAGATAACGTTTATGTCCTTGGTGTAAATTGAATATTTTTAGCACAAAGTTGCTGATAATAATGGGCAGAAGGATTTGGGTAGTCTCTAACCAATCGCGGGTGGTCGTATACTCCGGTGTACCTACTAAGGATAGATTGATTTAGTTTGACTGCTATAAACACAAGAATTGACCTTCTACGTCTTCGTTTTATTTCAATTCCATTGGCCAAGAGACCTGATATGCAGCACCTTATCGATTGGTTGCCGATTATATAGTTAGGTATTGCAGTACAGGTCAGGATAGCGGATTGCTAGTATGTTCTTACCCGGCCCCGGTTGCAATATTCACAGGACACTTGAATTTGTGCCGACTGCCCCCATTTTATACTCTGGCAGGGGCCGAAACCGGCACTGTCATTAACTCATATTGCTTAACAACTTAGAGGATATGATCATGACTACATTTGATTTTTCACCCTTGTATCGTTCTTCCGTCGGTTTTGACCGATTGGCTTCATTGATTGATGCTGCAACACGCGGTGATCATGGCCAAAACAGTTATCCACCTTATAACATTGAAAGCGTGGATGAAGACCACTATCGAATCACCATGGCGGTTGCCGGGTTCGCATTGTCCGATTTGGAAATCGAATCCAAGAGCAATCAGCTTACGGTAAAAGGCATTAAATCTGCTGGTGGGAAGAAGCAGTATTTGCACCAGGGAATAGCAGAGCGGTCTTTCGAACACCGTTTTCAACTTGCCGATTTCGTCCGCGTTGATGGCGCCAACCTTGAAAATGGGTTATTGCATATTGACTTGGTACGTGAGCTACCGGAAGCGATGAAGCCTCGCAGTATAGAAATTCAGGGTGCTTCGTCCGATCATTTGATCGAAGCCAATAAAGAAAAGGCTGCGTAATTGCAACCGATTAGGGCTGAAAAACCCGGGTTTCCCCCGGGTTTTTTCGTTATGAAAGCTAGAGGATTTATACGGCCTGGGAGATTACTCCCACTCTAATTCGGCAAAGGCACGGCTTATGTTTCGTTTATGATATTCGTCGAAAAGCAGCCATTTGCCGCGTTCGGAATGTCCGACTTGCTCCAGCGCGTCTTCCAAAAACCCCCCATTTTTGATTATCGCCCTTATTTCTGACCGTAATTTCTTCAGATAGCGGATTTGGGGATTTACCGCGTTGGGCCAATTTGCGCGAACCGGACCGTGTCCAGGAATAACCCGGTCAAATTTCTGGCTTTTTAGCGAGTCGATGACCGCTAGCCATCCGTTGATACTGCCGTTGATTACCGGGACGCGTTGCATAAACAATATATCGGCAATCCATAAACTATTGGTTTTAACGTCCAATACAGTCAAGTCTTGGTTGGTGTGCGCAGTCGGATGCGCGGTTAGGACTAATTTTCGGTTGCCCAGGTCGATAGTTTTTGTAGTTTTTACGTTTTGCGTGGGTGCGATGATCCAGCTGGGTTTAGCGTCGGGTCCCAGATCTTCTGCGAAGGTATCTAGAAAAAAAGCTCGATTGGCTTCTATTGCGGCCCGTAGAGATCGATGTCCGACAAATTTGGGTTGATCCTTTTTGAACGCGTAGTTGCCGAGCACATGGTCATAATGTACGTGGGTGTTGATCACGTAACAAATGGGTTTAGGCGTAGTTTCGCGCAGTGTTTTCCTGAGTCGTTGACCCACTTTAATTGACCCGCCGGTGTCGATCACGGCGACACATTCATCCCCGACGATAAAACCAATATTCGCGATATCGTCGTGCTTGGGTTGATCCTGCCTGACGTTCACGCCGTTGTGAACGAATAGCCCCTCGGCTACTTCGGTGAGGTCAAATGGAGGTTGTGTGGCTGCTAGCGGGACTGAATTGAATAAGATACAGAAGGCTAAAAGCATCAACGCCACGCTTGGCGAAATTTCCCGGCATGCTTTGGTTGTTGTCATATACTGTTTGCTCGATGAGTAATTTAAAGAGTTTTGCGGTTGGACATTTAGTAGCTGTCTTATTCTGAATGCGATGTTGCCAAGGCTATATCGATATATCCGCACCGTCCGCTGAAGGTCATACAGGAAACAAGCGGTGGATTGTTTAGGGCCATTTATTGATTTAATCGTTGCTCACCGAAGTGACGAATTCCCTCTGTCGATTTTTGAAATTATAAAGCTGTTGCTTGCCATGCCCTACACATTATCTGATGCAACACGCAGATAATCCAAAATCATCATGGTTTTTTAGGACCTACGTGCCGCAAATATATTGCGGCATAGTAGTTGCTTTGAAGAAATTGAAATGTCCGATTCGCTACGCGATGGTTTGAGTCGGATTGTTAAAACAGGACGTAGCGAACTCATGTGTAGTCAGCGCTTGAGTCAATCATTGGGCGAATTGCTTGGACATTCAATCTTGAGGTTTTGGTTTATTCAATATTTTTTTGCTCGCGAGCGGGGCGGATAGGGGCATTGAATCGGTATGCTGCACCACTATAGTGCGTCGCGACCCTAATGATTGCTCATCAGGATGATACGGTTTGTACACAAGATTTTTCAGTGGGACAGGGCCTAGAGAATCTAAGACAATTTGTAAAACTTAGGATATAAAAAAGATGTTATTTGGCCGATATAAAAAGAATCCAATCAAGATCGCCGACAAAGGGGTGGTCAAGTGGAACTACTCTACCTGCGGTTACTGCTCCACCGGTTGCGCAATAGAAATAGGCATCGACGTTGAAGGCAATCCGGTGGCATCGCGCGGAGTCGGAGGTGCTGACGTGAATCGGGGTAAGCTTTGCGTGAAAGGGATTTATGAACATGAAGTATTCGACGCCTCGGGTCGCGGAGTTGAGCCATTGATGCGAAAGCGGATACATGAACCCTACGAAACGGCGGAGTGGGACGATACGCTGGATCATACGGCCAACGAAATTAAACGAATTCAGGAAGCCTATGGTCGAGACGCATTCGCGATTGTGTCAACCGGTCAATTGCTGACTGAAGAGTTTTATACGCTGGGCAAGCTGACAAGGGGACTGATTGGGACCAATAATTACGATGGAAATACGACATTGTGCATGGCCTCCGCGGTGTCGGGGTACAAGCGATCTTTTGGATCGGATGGACCGCCTGGTTGTTACGAAGATTTTGAATATACGGATTGCCTGATCGCGTGGGGCTCGAATTTACCGGAACAGCATCCGATCATCTATTGGCGTATGAAGGAAGCGCAAGAAAAGCGCGGATTTCCAATGATCGTGGTAGATCCTCGAGTAACCATGCTGGCGCAACATGCGGATATCCATTTGGCGCTGACTCCTGGTACCGATTTGGTGCTGCAAAATGCAATGGCGCACGTTATTCTTGCCGAAGGCTTGCAGGACAAAGCCTATCTCGAGGCCAATACAGTGGGTCTGCAAGCGCTTCAGCAAGAGCTGAATAATTACGATCCGACCAGCGCAGCAAAAATATGTGGTATAGACGAGGATACCATCCGCCACGTTGCCCGTGTATACGCCAAGGCCGATGCCGCAATGAGCATTTGGACCATGGGCATTAACCAAAGCACGCATGGATCTGATGGCGTGGTTGGAATCAATAACCTGGCGCTATTAACCGGCAATATCGGCCGGCCGGGGGCGACCAGTTTATCGATTACCGGTCAGTGCAACGCAATGGGCACACGTGAGTGGTCTTCGTGTTCTGGTCTGCCGGGTTACCGGCAATTGGAGAAGCCTGAAGACCGAGAGGAAATTGCCAGATTTTGGGGTGTAGATTCTAATTTCTTTCCGACCAGACGGGGACTGACCGAAACCGATATATTTCCGGCGATTGAAACAGGCCAGATAAAGGGTTTGTGGTTAGTTGCGACAAATCCGATGACCTCAATGCCGAATACTCTCCGGATCAGGAAGACGCTGGAAAAGCTGGAATTGTTGATCGTACAGGATTCGTACGTTGATGTTGAAACTACCCAATACGCGCATATTTTTCTACCGGCCGCGACTTGGGCAGAGAAGGAGGGGGTTTTTACCAATACCGAGCGACGCGTCAATATTGTGCGTCAATTTCGCGAACCTCACCACAAATCGATGTCTGATTTAGCAATTTTTTCCGCGATGGCCAAGCGATTTGATCCTTCAGGGCAGGTTGCGTTTCCAGAAAGCCCGGTCGAAGTGTTCGAGGAAATGCGCCAATTATCCAAAGGACGTTTGGTCGACATTTCCGGTATGAACCACGAGCTGATTGAAAAGCACCGGGGTATCCAATGGCCCTACACCGAGGCCGACGCCAAGCATGGAATTGAGCCGCAAGCGGGTGGTAAAAGACTCTATACACAAACTGCTACATTCCGCTTTGAGGATGGCAAGGCGAAATTGATCCCGCTACCATTCGTCAATAACAACGAAGTTCCGGATGAGGAATATCCATTTTGGTTGAACACCGGACGACTCGTCGAACATTTTCATACACGTACCAAGACCGGAAAAATTGCAAATAATAATAAATTCAGTCCGATCCCATTTATGGAAATGAATCCGGACGCGGGTGTCGATCTTGGTGTCGCACATCAGTCTTACGTTAGAGTTTTATCGCGCCGGGGCGATGCGGTGGTGATGGTTATGCTCACCCAACGGGTACCCTACAACATGGTATTTATACCGTTTCATTTTTTCGACTGCGTTAATCGGCTGACGCTGGGATTGCTAGATCCACATTCGCGCCAGCCCGCCTATAAGCAATCTTCGGTACGCATAGAACAGGTGAATCAAGCCGAGGCGGCGTTGTTGAATAAGGAATCTCGGGATTATTGATCGGGTTTTAGATCGTTACGCTGGCTACAACTAAAGGCGGATATTGGATAGGGGTCAACAAAGGTTTTATAAGATGCTAAAAGTACGAAACGATGAACCACAATACACTTTCCTGCGCGACGATAACAGCAAGGATTTTAATTGCTACGGCAATCCGATCGAATTGACTGCAAAGGACAGTGAACTGCGCGACCAAAGTTTGCGCATAAACGACGAAACGGAAGTTGGTAGTAATCCGAACCGCTACAAACAGCACGGTTTTTTCTTTAATGCGGATAATTGTATCGGTTGCCATGCCTGCGAATCGGCCTGTAGCGAGAAGAACGACAACCCGGCGCATATCGCATTTCGCTCGGTGGGCTTTGTGGAAGGCGGCACTTATCCAAACTACCAGCGCATTAACATATCGATGGCTTGTAATCATTGTGATGATCCGGTTTGCCTGAAAGGTTGCCCGACCCGAGCTTATACCAAATTTGCGGAGTATGGCGCCGTGTTGCAAGATCCCGATATTTGCTTTGGTTGCGGATATTGCACATGGGTTTGCCCGTACAATGCACCGCAGTTGGATCCCGTGAAAGGCGAGGTTAGCAAATGCAATATGTGTGTGGATCGCTTGGAGGTTGGTCTAAAACCTTCGTGCGTTTCGGCCTGCTTGGGCAATGCGTTGGATTTCGGCGTCGTCGAAAACATCCCAGAAAACAGCCAACAGGCCAAAACCGACATTCCCGGTTTTCCTTCACCGACGATTACCCAACCGAATATCCGCTTTCAACAAACCCGCTCAACCCATCGCGAGATGACGCGCACCGATTCGGTGCCTTTGAAATATCATCGGGATGACGAGGTGGATAAATTCAAGCCCACAGTGGACGAAAAAGTAGGTGTCGATAGACAATGGAATCTGAATAAGCTGCTTACAACACACGAAAATGCGCACATTATCTTTACGCTAGCGATCCAGGCATCGGTCGGGTCTTACTTGATATTGATTCTGGGTCCGATCATAGTGCACGACAGCTCAGGGATGCTGGCATATACCGATATATTGCTCCCGTTACTGACTGTCATCGTTGGCGTTTGTAGTTTCGGTTTGTTCAAGCTAAATATGCACCTCGGCAAGCCGCATCGATTCTACCGGGGTTTCTACAATCTTAAACACTCACCGGTTAGCCGAGAAATCGCTGGGGTATCAGCCTTTTACACCGGGCTGTTGGGTTATGCTGTATTTTCATTATTTGATAACGAACTTTGCCGTTTGTTGGCAAACGGTTTTGCCGGCCTGGGTGTTATTAGCGGCCCGATTGGGCTGTACTATATGTACAAGCTGTATCGCATCAAGGCACGCCCGTTTTGGGATCACTGGCAAACCGGAACGGCATTTTTCGGTGCCATGCTGGAATTGGGGGCGTTAATGATATTGGTTTTGACGGTAAGTTTGTTGCCATTGCAATCGGTCGCTACCCAATTTCTGATCAAGACATTGGCGGGCGTTATTGCGATCGGGCTGTGCATAGAAGGTTTGGGTCATTTATTCCACGCTCGTGCGATGAAGATCGCCGAAAATGAAGCAGCGGCTTCATATTATTTACAAACCACGCAATATGGTTGGCCGTTTGTAACTCGAAACGTTCTGATCTCATTGAATCTAACGTGTGCTTTGGCATTTTGTCTATTCGGATTGGAATCCGGATGGAGCTTGGGGTTGTTCTCGCTGTGGGTCTTTTCGATGTTGGTGTCGGCCATTATCAGCCGGGCTTTATTTTTTGTGTTAGTGATTCCAACGACCATGCCCGGGGCATTCTTTTGGAAGAACGATGGCTTCGTGGAGCATGCGCGGAAAATTGGTTTGGCCGATGCGCCGCAGCATGGGATGGTTTACGAGCAGCACCATGCGTTCAGTTGGCGGGAATTGCTGCAAACCATTAGAGATACCAAATTTAAGGATATGCTGATTCAAGTCCGATCAATATTTTAACGCCCATGGTCGGCTGAGCGAGCCTTTGTGCGTATGTTCAAAGCAGAGATTACCGGCTGGAACGGGGTCTAAATCTCTAATGCACAGTGAATTAAGCCGTATTGCGGCGCTGCTGTTTGCGCTCGATCTATTTGGGTACAATACCTGAGAATCTGAATTTTGGGATTGCGGCTTGAATAAAAAATTGAATGCGCTATTGGCTTCGATATTGCGTAGAACCCGCGGTATAAACCGTTTGGTCGTGGTTTTGTTGATTGCTGCGGGTCTTGGTTTACGAACATACGTAGGGGCCGATCAATCACAACTCGCAGACTATGACGACGCGCGTCGTGTGTTTTGGTCGACCGTCTATGCTGATGGCGGAGAAACCCTGTACTGCGGGTATAAATTTCAACCAGGAGATACAAGAAAATTAAACATTGAGCATATCGTACCCATGGCATGGGCTACCCGGACTTTAAAATGTGGTACCCGCAAACAATGCAGGCGTAATAGTCCCGAATTTAACCGTCTTGAGGGGGATCTGCACAACCTTTATCCATCGCTTAGAAAAATCAACGACGAACGGGGTAGTTTGAGATTTGGCATAATTTCCGGTGAAAAGCGCAAATATGGCGCCTGTGATTTCGAAGTAGATTTTCGAACTCGAATCGTTGAACCGCGGCCCGAGGTGCGCGGCGATATTGCCCGGGCAATGTTCTATATGCATCAACGCTATGGCATCGAAATCTTCAGTAAACTGGGCCGGCAGTTGTTGCAATGGCATGAGCAGTTTCCACCGACCGACGAAGATAAGCGCCGCAATGATGTCATTGAAAGTGTCCAGGGTACCCGTAATGGTTTTATAGACGATCCGAATCGTGCAAGCAGTTTGGGGTTTTAGAACCAGTTCTTAGACAGAATTCTAAGGGTTGGTGGGTTCCATTGAATGAATGACTGCGTGAATTGAAAGCCCGCTATTGGGACGCCAGTGATAGAAAGGTGTCTAGTTGCAATTTTGCTTGTCATCGCATAAACTGCGGCTGGGTAACAAGTATAGATTCTCAACGTAAAAATCCCATAAAAACAATATTATATATAAGTCTCTTTAAGGGATAGTGTAACTGCTAGGGGAACGTAGCTTTGCGATCGCAAAGCTACGTTCCGGCTGCGAATCGAGTTCAATTGGTCGCTCAATACAACGACTGCTGCAGTTGGGGATTGATAATGTTAATACCGCTTGTGCATAAGGTCTAACGATAGGACGCGAAATCAACCTGTGGATGAAACGAACCGTTGCTTGGGGGCGTGAATGAAATCGAATAGTTGGAGTCTCGGCCAAATACTCAATCGCGTTCAAAGCACCTTTATCGGGTTGCTGCGTGTGTGGTCAATTCCCATCGTATTAATGTTGGGTTTGGCCTCGGGATATACCACTTACTACGGTATGTCCTATTTCATCACTCCCTGGATTGCGTTGATTATTACCATCGCGGTGCAATCAATCATAGTGATTTGCTCGCTGGAAATTGCCAGTATCCACTGGAAAGCCAACCGTACACGCTTTGTTTTGGTCGTATTTTCGCTGTTGTTGTCGGTATCCGTATCGGTGTCTTTTTCTTATTTCAAATTTTACGAAATATCGGAAAAAGAAAATATCCAATTGCAGCGCCTCGACGGTGTCAAAAAATCCATGCAGCAGTATGTGGATGAAATTATGAGCGTAAAAGCGGAGTTGCTGAGCGCCCAACAAACGAAGGTGGATAAAGCCGAAAAGGAAGCCAAGATGGCGTTTTTGGGAACCCACCCGGAGATTTCGGAAAAATACCGCAACCAAGTCGGACACGGGCCGTTTTTCAGGCAATATAATAGCCTTAAAGAAACCGAGGCTGCAAAGCTGGCCGAATTGAATCAACGCTTTGGTGATTTAGCCAAAGAATTGACCGCGGTCCGGGTTGCGTTGAATAGTATTGGCGGACAGGCTGAAATTAGTCAGCAGGATTACCAAACTCTGGTTTCGGCCTATACGGCGGTGCAAAGTGGTTTCGAAAATATCGTCACAGACTTTGGGCAATCATCACCTGTTGCACCGGTATTACTTCCCTACGCAAAATTTACCCGGGGATTCAATCCAAGTTTCGCAATGTGGGCGGCTTTTTCCTGGTTTGCATTTGCCTGTGCAATTATGGTTGATTTGTTCACCATTATTCTATCTTATCGACTGGAATTTACTGCACCTGGCCCACTGTCCGAGCCGGAGCAAGATTTGGCGTATAAATGCTTGAGGGAATTTAGCGAACTTAGAATAAACCACAATGATGAGCTTGAAATGATGATTGAAAAATCCGAGCTCGAACGTGCAAGGCGATATTCGGATTGGAGTCGGTCCTTTGGCGCTGCTTATCTATTGAACCGCGGTTATTTACGCAAAGTTGACGATAAAACCGTGGAATTCGCGCCCAATCTATATCCGATAATCGCGGATCGTTTGGGAAACGGGGAAAGCGGTGGCACTAGCAATTCTGAATATAGAACACCTGTGTCGGCAGATCCGCAAAAGGCCGAAGAACAAACCGCTGAGGTAGTCAACGATACAATCAAACAGCTCTTTCACGAGAGGCGATGAGCGGCGATGAGCAGCGATAACATGGATCAACTATTGGTACCGCTGGCGGACCAGGGCAGCGAGTATGAATGGGATCCCGGGTTTGAAGGGGATCGCTGGGCCATCGTGTCGCGAATCGGTCCTTTCGAAAAGATCTTCAAACGCCCGGAAATATATACACGGAGATTTTTCCATAAAGCATATAACTTGCCAGTGGAACAATGGAAAATCTCCAGCCAAACCAAGCTATTTGGTGGATTGAGTACCGTGAAAGCGGATCTTTCAATATTGTTTCAACCGACCATAAAATACGTTGAACGCAATGTCGAAGTATTGCCAGAAGTTGGGCCGCACATTAGAGCCAACTACGAAACGGTAGTTAATGACATTGTCGAGAGTGCGTTACTCGATATTGAAGAGGGCAAATGGATGGGGCGGGGGCTGGAGCATATAGAACGCGCGATCGAAACATCGATTCACGAAATGCTTATCGTTCAATTTATTCAAAGCCGGGCCAATTGTAAGTTAGAGCCACGCTTTGAGGAATTGTCATCCGACAAAATTGAAAGTATGAGCGGGCATCTTAAGCATCAATCTGCCTATTTGGAATTGGTGCGGCAAAAACACGAGTTTAATCGTCAGCGTGAACGGGAAATTCATCATCAGAACGAGCAGCTCGAGCAGGCCAAATTGGAACACGAAACCAACATGCTCGAACAGTTTCGCCGAGACGAAGCGTTGCGCAAGACGCGGGACCGGGAAGAAACCGAGCGGATTAAAGCGCAGTTGTACGAAGAGGAGAAGCGTCTAGTCGCGCAGGAGTCCAGCGAAGAACGCCGCCATTCCGAGAGGATAAAGCATGAAACTCTGCTGCGGGAAATGGAAATGGAAGCCAAAATTAAGGAACGCGATGCGCGAATGAAGGCCGCCAAAAAGACCGACGATATGTTACGACGGGAAATCGAATTGTTGGTTTTGGAAAAGCAGCGGCACACGATGGAAGAAGAGCTTGAAGAAGAACAGCGCGATTCAGAGCGACGTAAGATCAATGGGCAGACAGACTCGTAGACATTTTTCGGTCGTGTAGTGTTTGGCATGCCTCGGTGACCGCTCGATTATTCTAAATTTATCGTTTATCGAGCATACAATATTAGAAACGGTTGATCTGAAAAGGAACCCCAATGGAAAATAATGACCGTCCCCCGTTACCTCCTTTTAATCAAGAAACTGCCGAGCAAAAAGTTCGTCTGGCGGAAGACGCTTGGAATAGCCGGGAGCCGGAGCGTATCTCATTGGCGTACAGCAGTGATAGCGGTTGGCGCAACCGTGCTGAGTTTTTCACCGGTCGGGAGAATATCGTAAGATTTTTACAGCGCAAATGGGCGCGAGAGCTGGATTATAGACTTATCAAGGAATTGTGGGCATGGAAAGATAATCGAATCGCGGTCCGCTTCGCCTATGAATGGCACGACGAATCCGGTAGCTGGTTCCGTTCCTACGGCAATGAAAATTGGGAATTTGACAAACACGGGTTGATGAGGCTGCGGATCGCCAGCATCAACGACCTGCCTATTTTCGAGTCCGATCGCAAGTACCACTGGCCTCTGGGACGGCGCCCCGATCAACACCCCGGTTTATCAGAACTAGGTCTTTGACACAGATCCATTTCGTTGCCTTTAACCCGCGGGTCAGACCGGTCTCAGTTGGGTAGAGTTGATACGGTGACAAAAAATGTCGGCGAAACCGTAAGCCACACCCTCGATTTAATGCAATCGATCGGCCCGGTGGTCTCGCCCTCGAATAGCATGTTTGGAGGATACGGTTTTTTTCTAGACGGTTTGATGTTCGCGTTGATGGCCGATGAAGTTTTGTATTTGAAGTTTGATGATGAATCCGAGTACCAGTTTGAAGGCTTGGGCTTGGAAGCGTTTAGTTATCACAAGAATGGGGGAACTCTTAAAATGTCCTACTATCAAGCTCCTGAAGAGGCATTGGAAAACCAAGAGCAAATGATGATGTGGGCTAGTCGAGCGTATTCCGCGGCTATGCGGGTCGCGAGCAAAAAATCTGCAAAAAAACGGAAAATTCGTCAATAAATACTTAGTGGCTGGGGAATTGCCATGAATGATATTGGGGAATTTCCAGTATATTGCACATATGTATATTCGATTAGTGCTTCAAGATAATTTAATAAGCTAATGAATTACATTAACAAAAAATTCTTAAAGGAAGTAAACTTCGAAATACCTATGAGTGATATATCGCAAATTGCCGTGTTTAAATACCGCAAGTTGCGGTCTACTCAATGTTA
>CAZUGA010000025.1:0-63146 GCA_964619885.1 uncultured Methylococcaceae bacterium | reverse complement strand
ACATCAATCAGATCAACCATAATAAAATCTAGGTGGTTGCGCTGGACGCTTACTTTTGAAAAACGTGGTGAACAAGTCGACGAGAGTTTGGCGACCCATTTGATTCGTGAAGTAGGAGTATTCCCGCCGGGAGCCTATGTTCGATTGGCGAACGGAGATACGGCAGTGGTGACAAAGCGAGCCGTGGTTAAGAATAATCGAGATTCGACAGCACCTATCGTCTATAGCTTGATAAGTCCTCGTGGGGGTATTTATGAAAGCCCGCACGAGCGAGATTGTAGTCAAACGCTATTCAAAATCACCGAGATGTGCAATCCGAATTTACCCGAATCTGTAGATCCTTTGAAAATCTGGAATTTGTAAGCTCAAATCTGAGCTTATCAATGTAAGTTTGTCCAACCTAAGTTTTGGTAGTCTCGTGTTCCTTCGTGACGAGTTGCTTTTTAGCCGCCCGAAAGTTTTTCGGCGATTCGAAATCCGGCAACGTAGGTTCCTATCGCTGATCCCATGGTGCTAAACACGAACACCAATAGTGTTCGTGCTACCCGATTGTGCCACCAGCCTCTAAGCTTTGTTACGTCAGATCGAAGTTTAGAAAA
Organism: uncultured Methylococcaceae bacterium; assembly: GCA_964619885.1. Taxonomy (GTDB): domain Bacteria; phylum Pseudomonadota; class Gammaproteobacteria; order Methylococcales; family UBA1147; genus CAZUGA01. The sequence continues at coordinate 62,547 of CAZUGA010000025.1, read as the reverse complement.
GTCTCCCACTTCCGGTTTTCTTAGGAATAGCTCCACACCCGCCGTTACGATGCCTGCGCCGATCATTGGATTTAAGGAAGTTAGCGGCGCTGCTATAAATGCGACTAGTATTGTGATTGGGTGGGCGGTAGCCAGCGTAGCGCCCAAAGCTGACAGCCCGCCATTGATAAAAACCCAATCTAAAATCATGTTAAATCCAAGATCTGTGTTGCGGGCGAAACCTATGCCAAAACCAATTAAAATTAACGCCACGATAAACCAAGGAATCAATTTCGGCCAGCGGCTACGTTTGGGTATTTGATTAAGCGAGTAGATTGTCTGTTCGACTTGCTCAATGCCGGGTTGATTTTTTGCTAATTGTTGGGCCATTCCTTTTACATGCCCAGCGCCGACTACGACTAAAATATTTTTATAGTCGGTGTCGTTCAGTTTAGATTGAAGCGTTGCAACCATAAATTTATCTCTTTCTTCTATCAACGGTTCGAAGAGCTGTTTGTTTTGCTCTGCAAATTGACTCAACGCAGATTCTAAAAGATCGCCTTCCTTCAAACTTTCGATTTCTTCTTCTGTAACTTTTTCGTTGCTTATGACGCTCGCTAAAAGTCCAGATATCAAAGTCATCCTTTGCCACCAAGGGACATTTCTATAAGCGCGTTTTAATGTTGTGGATATTTCTCGGTCGATCAATAGCAATGGAATATTCTGCTCGTCGGCAAGGCGTACGGCCATGCGCATTTCTGCCCCCGGTTCAACTCCTACTTCATCAGCGATCCGTTGTTGGTAAGCGCCCAACGCGAGGTTGGCGATGACTACAGTGGATTTTCCGTCACGCAATACCTGGAATAAATCCATCTTTGCGATTCTATCGGGATCAATCATTGCGTGGTGCCGGTTTGCGCACAATTCCACTGCGACCGCATCATATTCATTTTCTGAGAGCAACCATTCTACCTGTTCTACGCTGGCGCGCGACACGTGAGCGGTACCCAGAAGGGTTAATGTTTTCTGATTCAGAGTAACTTTTGTTACAGATTCGTCGGGAATATTCAATTCGAGTTTTTTGCTAAATGAGTTATTGAACCGTGCGGTGAAAAATACAGTTCTTATGGGTGCTAAAGCTTAATGGAATAGTGGGGTTATGATTGAATCGTTGTGCATTTAGCTGTTGCTAGTTTCCCTTGCAATGCAAAATTGCACATTAATATGCATCGCTGATTCATTGGACGGGAAGCCTCAACAGATGCAAATCCGCCTTCTATCGAATTACGAGGGTCGATCCCACGCGACGGAATCTATAGGATGCACCTATATCGTATAGATATACCAGCAAACGGCGAATCTTCTATAGTACTAACTTGACTGCAAATTATTGGGGAACAACGTTTGTCGCCGCAAGCCCCTTGGGTCCAGTTGTTGTATCATATGAAACCTGTTGGCCTTCCGCTAAGGTTTTATACCCAGTGCCTTGAATTGCCGTATGATGAACGAAGATATCCTCATCTCCGTCTTGTGGCTCAATGAAACCGAAACCCTTTTTGTTATCAAACCACTTAACAGTACCAGTAGCCATCACTTATTCCTCTAGAATAATTCAACATCTCGCAGCCTTCGCGTAACAGTCCTTCCAGGGGTGTTACAAAATAGATTTTTTTAAACCGCGATATTGCGGAGTATAACTCCAACGGCATAAACCTGCTATACCTTATTTTTAGGGTGAATGTTGATGGAAATTTGGTAATTAATGTTGGAATTTTGCCGGGAATTAAATTTTCAGATCAAACTGACTATTTTTTTACTATTTGAATAACTTAAATATAGCGATTCTTTATCTGGATTAATCGTATGTGGATTAGAGAAGCCATGGTTTTCGCTAATTTCGCAGGCTGAATAAGCCGTCCAAAACTAGTGCATTAGGACTGATTGTTCCAATGACTTCCCGGCCGTCCAATACTGGCGCCCGGACTAAGTCGTGTTGGGCAAATAATCTTGAACAATACCGAATGTCCATGTCGGGATGAACCGAAATGACGGGTTTCGTCATAATCTCATAAACGTTTACTCGATCCGGCGCGCGGTCCATGGCTAAAACGTGACGGGCAATATCACCAGCGGTAATTAAACCAAATTCATCGTCTTCGTAGCGCTTATTTACAACCAGAACAGATGTTTTGCTGGATTTCATGATTTGTAAGGCATCGTCAATTGTAGAAGTTCCGTCTATTCGTCCAAAGTCCCTTTTCATCACATCCTTGACGCGAACCATCTTGGCCTTACCGCTCATAATTCTTCCTCGACAACCGGGGTTAATTGTTCAACCTGATGCATCACACCAATAGCGTCTTCAACGTCGATTTGAAATGCAATTCCGGTTCCAGGTCGGCTATCAAATTCAGCAACCTTGGCGACCGCTTCCAGTATCTGCCGGCTAAGGTGTTCTTCGACTAGCAGCAACAATACGTCCCGTTGGGTTTCCAATGTCAGTCCGAAAAAGGTTTTGGATTTTTCTATACCTTCACCACGTGCGTTATTGATAACGGTTGCTCCCATTGCGCCATATTCCCGCGATGTATCTAGAACCAAATCGGTTTTTTCGTCTTCGACGAATACAATAATTAATTTAAAATGCATTTTGGGTAAACCATATTTATTTTGATGGGTTTTCTTTCAAATATATCCGTGCGTTTTACGAATTTGAAGGTTTTCGCGATAAAATTAGTCAAAGTTTACGGTTGTATAGTCTGGTAACAATCTTAGTCGGTCAACACACTCGTATTTTGAGTCTCTTGTAAATTCTAACATTGATTTAGCTTTTCCGATTTGCGGTTTTCTGCTTTTTTCTGTTTTTCCATTCGGAAATTTGTGCATAGCCGAGTACTGCAATTATCGGAAATAAGCTAGCAAAAGCAATTAAGCCGAAGCCGTCTAATAGAGGATTCCGTCCGGGCACCGTTGATGCTAACCCCAAGCCTAGGGCGGTGACTAAAGGTACCGTAACAGTTGAGGTGGTAACGCCGCCTGAATCATATGCGAGTCCAATAATAAGCTTGGGTGCGAACGCGGTTTGGATTAATACAATAATGTAGCCGGCAATAATAAAATGATACAGTTCCAAGCCAGACACGATCCTAAAAGTGCCGAGCGAAATGCCCACCGCAACACCGATGGATACCGCCAATCTGAGTCCTAATGCTTGAATTGCGCCGCCGGAAATTTCCTGGGCTTTTAATGCGACCGCGATCAGTGCGGGTTCGGCCAAGGTTGTCGCAAATCCAATGGAGGCCGCGAACACGTAGACCCAAAGATACGCTTCCCAGGGGACTTCCCTGAGTGCTGGATTTATGCCGATGAACTCGGGATCGGTAAGTTGTTTTGCCATTAAATCGCCAATAGGGAATAGGGCCATGTCAAGGCCCTTGAGAAAAAGAGCGATTCCTAAAAGTACGTAGACAAAACCAACCAGGGTTTTTCTGGGGTTAATCAGAGGCTTTCGAATGACAAGGACTTGGAAGCCAATGATTGTTCCGGCGATCGGCAATACATCCCGACAGGTTTCTAGTAGCGTAAACGCAAATGCATGTAACCATTGCATCTATATCAGCATTCCGTATGCCATCACGAACATCATGGGTGTAAGGGAAGCAAAAGCAATCAAACCAAAGCCATCGACCATTGGATTCCGACCCTTTATCGAGGATGCCAAACCGACCCCCAGCGCGGTAACCAGTGGGACGGTGATGGTTGATGTAGTGACACCTCCTGAATCATATGCGATACCGATTATTTCGTCGGGCGCAAAGATGGTCATAAGCATAATTCCGCAATAGCCAGTTATGATCAGGTAATGCAATGGCCAGCCTCGAATAATTCGCAATACGCCAATTACAATGGCAAATCCTACAGATAGAGCAACAGAAATACGCAGTCCAAAGGCATACTTTTCCCGCGCGTTGTTAGTATCCTCAATCATATTGCCGAGTGCGGCTATTTCCGCTGCTTCGTCAGCAACGGCGATCAGCGCCGGTTCGGCAACTGTGGTGCCAAATCCGAGTGAAAACGCAAAGACAAGGAGCCAAAAAACGCTACCTTTACGTGCGAATGAATGGGCCATAGTTTCGCCAATAGGAAACAGTCCTTGTTCTAGGCCTTGAATGAAAAGCGTGAGCCCGAGAACAATCAGTAATGTACCGACAATTATATCCTCTACATTATCTATTGGTTGTTGTATAACGAATAATTGGAAGACCAAGACAACGACCAGAATTGGTAATAGATCGAACAGGCTGTTAAGGAGATTTCGTAGAAACTTATTGCTGGTATTTGCCATCCGCAATGTCAATAGGTCCAATGTTCTTTCAATTTAACGGATTACCCAATTAAATGCCAGATGGGTTCGGCGACGAGACGGTGAGCGCCAAGATTTCTAAGAAGCGTCTCTTGCGATTGCGGTCTTATTTGTTGACTGGTTAATCGAACCGTTTTTTTTTGTAGCAATTTCATTGAGCAACAATATTACTCGCTAGCGATTGGGTAACGGTGGTAGGGTAATACGTCTAGCACTTTACCGAGGCGATGTTGTGTTTGCAGGGTTCTCCAATAGGTTGCTGTCAAAATTTCGCTGTGCCAGTCCATAAAAAATTCCTTTAGTTCTTCGTCAAACCCAAGAAACGAGATAAATTGCTCAGGGAATACGTCGTTTTCTCCCACATAAAACCAGGTTTCAGCACTCATTTCGTCTTCCATCGTCTGCGGCGGCGGTAAATCACGAAAATTACAATCAGTGACCATGCAGAGTTCGTCATAGTCATAAAAAATAACGCGGCCATATCGTGTAACACCGAAATTTTTTAGCAGTAAATCCCCAGGAAATATATTGCTTAGCGCCAAATCTCTGATGGCCTGGCCATAATCATAAACAATCTTTTTCGCGTCTGAAATATTCGCCTGTTGCAAGTACAAATTGAGCGGTGTCAAACGCCGCTCAATATAGCAGTGGTCCAAGATGACATGCTCTCCGTCGACACGGACGGACTCGGATGTTTCGCTTAGAAGCTCATCCAATAATTCAGGCGCGAATCGATTGCGGGCAATGGTAAAATATCTGAATTCCTGCGCATCAATCAGGCGCCCCGCTCGATCATGTTCGAATACGAGTTGATACTTATCGAGTACATCTTGGCGGGACGTGGTTTTAGGGTAGGCAAAGCGATCCCTGATAACTTTTATAACAATATCGTACGAGGGTAGGGAAAAGACCAACATGACTAATCCTTTGTCACCGGGCGCATGTTCAAAGCAATCGTTAGAATTTTCCAGATGTTCCAACAAGGAACGATATCGATCGGTTTTTCCCTGTTTGGCGCGCCCCAACACGGTATATAATTCACCCGCCGTTTTGCGCGGCATTATGGGAGCCAGATAATCTACTGCATCACCCACGCGCTCCAAGTCAACATGAAAATAGGAGCGGGTGAAACTAAATAAAATACTCGCCTCGTCGTTGGTTAGCATTACCGCATCGACTGCTATGCCGGGCGCGGTATTTTTCAATGAGATGATCAAGGGCAGGGTGCATTTACCACCATGTAATTTCCCGATCAAATAAGCGCGCGTGAGTTGGTGAAATACCGGGGTTACAATTTCGATTCGCTGAATGTCTTCTTGGATATTCCAATGTGTGCGAAATGCATTGACCTCGTTGCATATATAGGTGATATCCTTCTCAAGGTCTGTGTAGGACGCAGAAAATCTAAAATCAGTTAGTATTTCTCTAAATATATCTGGTTGAGAATGACCAACTTCATAGGTTTTCGACGGCATTGGTTCTGACGGCCGCGGGTTAACATTAAATTCAACCGCGGTAAATTCGACGTCCTCGTCAACGCCTATGGTTTCGAAAAGTTTGCGCGTTATTGAACTAAAGAATGTTTTGCAGAATTCGGAGTCATGGTAATTTTCGATAACTTCCGCAAAACTCGATTTGGTCAGTGACCATAGCGATTTGTTGTTGCACAAATGGCCCAATCGTAGCTTTATTTCGGTTGCTGTACGAGAAACCGCGATGTCGTATAGTTCTATACGCTCAACCGAGTCGCGCTGACTTCCCTTCCAATCGCGGTTTTCAAAGCGTGAGCGCGCTCGCTGAGTAATGCGGCGAAATTCGGTGTTGTATTCGGAAAAATCGTTTGAAATTGTCGAGGCTATTTCTCTCGCCAGTTCTCTAAAACTAGGATCTTCAATCATCGCGGGTGATCACATCTGCTTGATCAGCTCATCGGCAAATTCGCTACATTTTACTTCGGTGGCGTTATCCATTAGCCGGGCAAAATCGTAAGTCACAGTCTTGCTCGAAATAACACTATCGATCGCATTGATTATTGCGTCCGCTGCCTCGGTCCAACCTAAATATCGGAGCATCATTTCACCGGACAAAATCAATGATCCAGGATTGACTTTATCCAGGTTGGCATATTTAGGCGCGGTGCCGTGAGTGGCTTCGAATACAGCGGTTCCGGTCGAATAGTTAATATTCCCTCCGGGTGCAATGCCGATACCTCCCACCTGTGCGGCTAATGCATCAGACAGGTAGTCGCCGTTAAGATTCATAGTTGCGATCACATCAAACTCTGTTGCACGGGTTAGAACCTGCTGTAGTGTAATATCGGCGATAGTATCTTTGATTAAAATTTGTCCTTGTTCGAGTGCTTCTCGTTGCTCGGCATTAGCTGCTTCATGGCCGTTGTGCGCGAGCGTTCGTTCCCATCGGGTCCAGCTATAAGTTTGCTCTGGAAATAACGTATCGGCCACTTCGTAACCCCAATTTCTAAATCCACCTTCGGTAAATTTCATGATATTGCCTTTGTGTACCAGCGTTACGCTTTTTCGCTGATTGGCGATTGCATATTCAATAGCAGATTTTACCAACCGCTCGGTGCCTTCCTTGGAAACAGGTTTGATGCCAATTCCACAGCTGTCCGGAAAGCGTATTTTATGGAATTGCTCGGGAAATGATTCTTTTAATAGATTTAGAAATTTGCGGTTTGCATCGGTCCCGGCCTCAAATTCAATGCCGGCATAAATGTCTTCGGTATTTTCACGGAAAATCACCATGTCGACATCCTCGGGCCGGCATACCGGAGACGGCACGCCTTTAAACCACCTGACCGGGCGTAAACAGACGTACAGATCCAACAACTGTCGTAGTGCAACATTCAATGAGCGAATTCCCCCGCCTATGGGCGTGGTTAAAGGTCCTTTGATCGAAACCAAATAATCCTGACAGGCTTGAACAGTTTCGTCGGGTAGCCAATTGTTGAACAATTTATTAGATTTTTCCCCCGCATAGACTTCTATCCAATGAATTTTGCGTTTACCTTTATAGGATGCTTGCACAGCCGCATCGAGAACCCGTACCGATGCCTTCCAGATATCCGGACCGGTGCCGTCTCCTTCTATAAATGGGATGATTGGATTATCCGGGACGTAGAGTTTCCCGTTCTCCATCGTTATTTTGCTTCCGTTAGGGGGTGGCGTCAGGGCGGGGTTTGGCATGGTATTCTAACTCCGTTTGAATGGATCGAAAGTTTTTCAATTAATTTGATGGTTTGGGTTTCGCCATTAAGTTGCGAACAATAAATCTGTAGCAAATGTTTGGCTGAGTAACGTAAAAATAATTAATTGGAATTTTGCGTCAAGAAATCAACTGGACCGGTTACATTTGTTGCGCATCGAACGCCAAAGTAACAAAAGTGATGTCGTTTCGACGCATCGGATCCGATGTCGTTATTGTACTCCGGTAATTTCGTGTCGGGAACTAGAGCGGGCAAAACCTACGTCATAACTGGTGTTTTAAGGTCGTTGAAGATCGAGTATGCCAAATGGCGTTACTCTAAATAGTTTTGGTAAATAAAAAATTTATGACATAATAACCGGCTAATTTTTAACATTGCATTTACGTATATAACAGATTCACATTAAAGCCAAAGTATAGCTAGGAGATTCAAATGACGAGAGAAGAACAGATTAAAGCATTGGAGAAAGATTGGGCGGATAATCCGCGTTGGGCCGACGTAACACGCGACTACAGCGCTGAAGATGTTGTACGCCTGCGTGGATCTGTTCAGGAAGAATACACTATTGCGACTCGCGGTGCCGAGAAACTCTGGAAATTAGTGAATGATGAAGATAGCTACGTAAACTGCATGGGTGCAATTACTGCTGGGCAAGCAATGCAGCAGGTCAAAGGGGGAATTAAAGCGATTTATTTGTCCGGCTGGCAGGTTGCTGCGGACGGCAATACCTCTGAAACGATGTATCCAGACCAATCGTTGTACGCTTACAACTCTGTTCCGACGATGGTCAAGCGCATTAACAATACGTTTCGTCGGGCTGACGAAATTCAATGGGCCAAGGGCAACAACGATATCGATTACTTTGCGCCGATTGTTGCTGACGCGGAAGCGGGATTTGGTGGTGTATTGAACGCATTCGAATTAATGAAAAATATGGTTGAGGCCGGTGCTGCAGGGGCTCACTTCGAAGACCAATTGGCGTCGGTTAAAAAATGTGGTCACATGGGCGGTAAGGTATTGGTTCCAACTGCTGAAGCTGTGCAAAAATTGGTTGCGGCACGTTTGGCGGCGGACACCATGGGAGTCCCGACGATCGTTTTGGCGCGTACCGACGCGAATGCTGCAAATCTATTGACTTCGGATGTTGACCAGCGGGATACGCCGTTTGTAACCGGAGAGCGGACAGCCGAAGGATTCTACCGGACTAACGCCGGTATTGACCAAGCAATCGCTAGGGGTATAGCTTACGCACCTTACGCCGATCTATTATGGTGCGAAACCGCAGTGCCCGATTTGGATGAAGCTAAGCAGTTTGCTGAAGCGGTTCGTAATGAACATCCAAACCAGCTCTTGGCTTACAATTGCTCGCCTTCATTTAATTGGCGGAAGAATTTGGACGATGCCACGATTGCTAAATTCCAGCGCGAGTTAGGTGCCATGGGGTACAAATATCAGTTCATAACATTGGCCGGTATTCACAACATGTGGTACAACATGTTCGATCTAACGCGCGACTATGTCAAACGCGGCATGAGTGCGTACGTTGAGAAAGTTCAAGAGCCTGAATTTGCTGCCGCAGAACAGGGTTACACCTTTGCCAGTCACCAACAAGAAGTCGGAGCCGGTTATTTTGACGACGTCACTACGGTAATCCAGGGGGGGCAGTCTTCTGTGACTGCATTGACTGGTTCTACAGAAGAAGCGCAGTTCTGATACTGAACAGTATTCTGTGTTAATCAAACCCGATATCTGATGAATAGGTATCGGGTTTTTAATGCGCCAACAGAAATGGCGTGATGGTATTTACTGCTAAGAACTGGTGGTGTCCTCGCTATATACAAAGCGAAAGCTCAAGTTGATCCGCGAAGACTTTGCGCGGCTGCGCTTGGGAACGCTGTGTTGCCAGTATTTTTGCAAGTCGCCGCACATCAGAATCAAGCTGCCATTGCTCAGTTCTATTGATGTAGTTTCTTTGGTTTTGTTATGTCGTATTTTGAATGTACGGCTTTCGCCTAGGCTGATTGAGGCGATGAAGGGCTTGGACCCAAGTTCTTTTTCTTTGTCGGCATGCCAACCCATTGAATCGTTATTATCGCGGTAAAGGTTAGCCAGGACGGCATTGAAGGGACGGCATGTGTATAGCTGTAGTTGCTCGCGCAGGTGCATAAGCAAGCTGGGCCAAGGCCGGGGTACGTGGCGGATACCGGAGTACGTATATATCGCATCAGGGTCACCATACCAGCAAACTCGGCGAGGTGATAAAATTGTCTTGCCGTAAATTCGAATACTTTCATCCTGCCAGTCCAGTTGCTTCAATAGTGCTGAGAGCAAAGCGTTCGCTTGGACGGTCGGCAAATAATTTTGTGCTAGGTATAGGTTTCCATCGTATTTGATAATTTCTTCCATGCCAAATGCCAGCTGAGTTAGGTTATTAGAAAAATTTTTCACGTACATCTAGCTGAAATGGTGGTTGGAGAATTGGTGCAGGACTATATAGGTTTAATGATTACTCATGTCAGAATCTAATCCATGGCGATTTATCCGAAGCCGCGAGATTTTTCAGAACGCCTGGTTCGAAGTGCGGGAAGATGAAGTCATCAATCCGGCGGGCCGCATAAATTTTTACGGCAGGGTTAATTTCAAAAATCAAGCGATCGGTATTATACCCTTAGATGCCAATGGAGATACCTGGCTGGTCGGTCAATACCGCTATGTATTGGATGAATATTCTTGGGAAATACCAATGGGTGGGTCTCCGATGGGGGAAGACCCCATGGAAACCGCCAAACGCGAATTGAAGGAAGAAACCGGTTTATCTGCTGCGAAATGGCAACCGTTGATGCGCTTGCATACATCTAATTCGGTAACGAACGAAAAGGGGTTTGTTTTTGTTGCCGAGCAATTAACCCACGGTGAAACAGAATTTGAAGAAACAGAAATGATTACGGTTAAAAAACTACCGTTCAATGAAGCTGTGACTATGGCGCTTAGCGGAAAAATTACCGATGCAATCAGCGTGGCGGGGTTACTGCGCCTTGGGATTGAGCGTGGATTTCGACCCTAAATGATTCTTTATCATACCATTGTTTTATCATAAAAATGTTTGCAATGAGCAGGTAAGCTTTTTTGTTGGATGCCCGCGATTACTTTGCGAATGTCGCGGTTCAATTTACTTCAATAAACTCTGTAACGAATAATATGGATTCTTCGGTCGAATCACACCGCCGGGTAATCGGAAGTGTATTTGTGCTATTTGCTGCGCTAGGATTTTCTGCCAAAGCAGTGTTGATAAAGTTGGCTTACGCTCAGAGTGCTGTGGATTCGATTACATTGCTCGCTTTGAGAATGGTGATGGTGTTGCCGTTTTTTCTTCTTGCGGGTTGGTGGTCGGCCAAAAGGGTAGATTCCTACAGGCTTGGTTTTAGGGATTGGTTGAGCTTGATCTTGCTGGGCATGATAGGCTATTACCTTGCCAGTTTCTTGGATTTTCAGGGTTTGTTGTATATCTCGGCAGGTCTGGAGCGATTGATTCTATTTCTGTATCCGACATTGGTCATTTTGCTGTCGAGTCTGATTAATGGAACACGGGTCAGCCAAAATCATGTTATTGCGTTAGTACTAAGCTACGTCGGTATTTCAATCGTTTTTATAGAGAATATGTCGGGTGAATATCCCCAGTTGTGGTTGGGCGCGGGTTTGGTATTTGCTAGCGCCTTTTCATTTGCGATATACATGATGGGCAGTGGCGTGATGATATTGAAGTTGGGCTCGGCAAAATATACGGCGTATACCATGAGTGTTGCCTGTATCGTAACCAGCCTGCATTTTTTGGTCGCGCATGGTGGACAAATTATTGATCTACCCATTGATATTTATGCCATCGCATTTTTAATGGCCCTGATTTCTACTGTAATGCCAGCTTTTTTTATGAATGCGGGTATTCTGAGGCTCGGTGCTGGACCGGCATCAATAATCAGTTCTGCAGGCCCTGTCGGAACGATTGCTCTTGCGTATTTTTTTCTAGGCGAGCAACTAACTCGAGTACAGGTATTTGGAGCCTTGTTGGTGTTGACGGGCGTTTTTGCTGTAACACGGGATAAATCACAAAAGAGAATCTAGTGCTGAAATTGAATCGGAGTTGTTGCAATAAAATACTAGAGTTTAAACCTTTAACCTTGTGTCACAATGATGTGTTGATCTGGTTTTGAATGAGGGGTTTGTTGATTCCAAGGTAGCATTTTCTTATTTCGCAACTGTAGGTAGGTAGCGGTTCTAAAAACGATATAAATCGAGCTGCTAAGGGCGTGAAAAATTTGTTATAATACGAGAGTTTTTAGGCCTAGCAAGCCGATTGCATTGTTGCAAGTTAAAAGCGAATCGCGGTAATTAGAAATATGGAATTAGTTTTTTGTCGTCGCTAATATTATCGACAACAGTTTGTTGTGCGGTTATCCCCTCCGTCAATACGGTAACCCCCTCCGTTTATAAGGTCTACGCGGTCTAATGTCAGAGTTTGCAAAGGAAGTTTCGCTCGTCAATTTAGAAGACGAGATGAAGAAGTCGTATTTGGATTACGCGATGAGTGTCATTGTAGGTCGCGCGCTTCCAGACGTCCGTGATGGTTTGAAGCCGGTTCATCGTCGAGTTTTATATGCAATGAACGTATTGGGGAACGATTGGAACAAAGCCTATAAAAAATCGGCACGTGTAGTGGGTGATGTTATTGGTAAATACCATCCTCATGGCGATACCGCAGTGTACGACACGATTGTCCGTATGGCTCAACCGTTTTCGATGCGATATATGCTGGTCGATGGTCAGGGGAATTTTGGTTCTGTGGACGGTGATTCGCCGGCCGCAATGCGTTATACAGAAGTTCGCATGGCCAAGATATCGCATGAATTAATTGCTGATTTGGATAAAGAGACAGTAGATTTTATCCCTAACTACGATGAATCCGAGTCCGAGCCCAAGGTTTTTCCAACCAAAGTTCCTAATCTGCTGATAAACGGCTCGGCCGGCATCGCGGTAGGAATGGCGACCAATATACCACCGCATAATCTATCCGAAGTAATCGAAACATGTTTGTTGTTGATTGATAATCCCGATATCTCCATCAATCAGCTGTTCGAACATTTGCCCGGGCCAGACTTTCCCACCGCCGGGATCATAAACGGGGCCAATGGTATCCGTGAAGCATATTTAACTGGGCGAGGTCGGATTTATCTGCGTGCACGGGCGCATTTCGAGAATATCGATGATTCAAGTCGCCAAGCCATTATCGTGACCGAATTACCTTATCAGGTAAACAAAGCCAGATTGTTGGAGAAGATCGCCGATATGGTCAAGGATGGCAAATTAGAGGGCATTTCGGCGCTACGCGACGAATCTGATAAGGACGGAATGCGGATGGTTATAGAACTGCGCCGCGGTGAAGTTGCTGAAGTTATTTTAAATAATCTGTACCAACATACCCAATTACAGAACGTATTTGGGATCAACATGGTTGCGCTGTTGGACGGTCGCCCGCAGTGCATGAATCTTAAGGAAATATTGGTTGCTTTTATTGACCATCGGCGCGAAGTCGTAACTAGGCGTACTCTGTTCAATCTTCGCAAAGCGCGTGATAGAGCGCATGTTTTGGAAGGTTTGGCCGTTGCATTGGCTAATATAGACGAGATGATTGCGCTGATCAAAGCCGCTGCGAATCCGACTATAGCCAAGGAACAATTGCTTGCAAAACGCTGGGCATCTGGGTTGGTCGAAACCTTATTGGACCGAGCAGATGCGACTCGGTCTCGACCCGATGGGTTGGACCCTACGTACGGAATTAGCGGCGACGGTTATTTGCTATCATCGGTTCAAGCAAAAGCTATTCTTGATTTGCAACTGCACCGCTTGACTGGTTTGGAGCAGGACAAGATTGTTGACGAATACAAAAAGCTCCTGGCACAAATTGACGAGCTGTTGGAAATTCTTGGCAGCGAAAGCCGTCTGTTAGAAGTGATACGTGAAGAATTACGTATTATCAAAGATGATTTTGGCGATCAACGGCGGACCGAAATCTTACAGAATCAGCTTAATCTTACCGCGGAAGATCTGATTACCGAAGAGGATGTTGTGGTAACGATGTCCCACGAGGGTTATGTTAAATCTCAATCGCTCGATGAGTATAAGGCGCAACGTCGCGGTGGTCGTGGAAAATCCGCTACAACGACTAAGCAAGAAGATTTTATTGATAAACTTTTTGTAGCGAATACTCACGATATAATATTGTGTTTCTCCAGTTTTGGAAAAGTGTATTGGTTGAAGGTATACGAATTGCCAGTCGCATCTAGAGGCGCTCGCGGCAAGCCGTTTATCAACTTATTAAGCTTGGATGATGGAGAAAAGATCAATACCATCCTACCGGTTCGAGAATTTCAAAGCGATTATTTTGTATTCATGGCGACCGAGTTCGGCACCGTGAAAAAGACTTCACTGAAAGAATTTGAAAGGCAACGTTCGAACGGCAAGATTGCGATTGACTTGCGTCCGGGTGATTCTCTCGTTGGAGCCGCAGTAACAGACGGGCATCGCGACATTATGCTTTTCAGCAGTGCAGGGAAGGTTGTATGCTTTAACGAAACCGATGTGCGCTCGATGGGCCGAACTGCGGGAGGTGTGCGGGGAATTCGTCTGCAACCAGAGCAGAAAGTTATTTCATTGATTATTTCTGCAGAGGGTACGGTATTCAATGTCACGGAGAATGGCTATGGAAAACGCACATTGGTCGAGGACTTTCCGATACACAAGCGTGGAGGCCAGGGTGTCATTGCAATTCAAACTTCCGAACGCAATGGTAGCGTAGTCGGTGCCACACTAGTGGGGGATAGTGACGAACTGATGTTGATTTCCGACGCTGGAACTTTGGTTCGAACTCGGGTTAATGAAATTTCTGTATTAAGTCGGAATACTCAAGGTGTTAGGGTGATTAGACTGACCAATGAAGAGAAAGTGGTTGGTGTAGATAGGATTGACGGATTATTAGACGAAGACGAAGCTGAATTGCCCGACGAATCAAATGATTGATAGGTCTGCCGGTAGTACGCTTTTATGTGCCGATTGGTCGTATTGGCCGGGATTGTCTTAATAATATTGCCCCTAGACTGTTGGAAATTTTACTCTGTTCCCTCTCCTTCTATGGTTTTTCTCGACATGACTCTAGATTAACACCCGTGGTTAGACCATGACCCAAATTTATAATTTTGGCGCCGGACCATCGATGCTACCCCAATCGGTATTGCTTCGTGCCAAAGAAGAACTACTCGATTGGCAGCATTGTGGTGTTTCGGTTTTGGAAATGAGCCATCGGGGAAAGGAATTTATCTCGATTGCAGAAAAGACCGAGCAAGATCTGAGGCAATTGTTATCCATTCCGTCTAATTATCGCGTACTTTTTCTGCCGGGTGGCGCAACTAGTCAATTCGCGATGGTACCGATAAATTTGCTGCGGAGTCATCCCAGTGCAAACTATGTGTGTACGGGTGCCTGGTCAAAAAAAGCAATCAAGGAAGCGCAAAAATATTGTCAGGTTAATATCGCGGCTACATCTGAAGCAGGTGGTTTTAGATCGATTCCTGCTACAAACGAGTGGAAGGTTGACCAACAGGCTGCCTACTTGCACTATACATCCAACGAAACTATTGGTGGCGTTGAATTCGATAAGGTACCAGACGTTGGTGACATGCTACTGGTTTCAGATATGTCGTCCAACATTTTGTCGCGGCCATTGGATATCGCGCGTTTCGGATTGATTTATGCGGGTGCACAGAAAAATATGGGGCCAGCTGGAATTGCTGTGGTTGTTGTGCGTGAGGATCTGTTAGGGCATAGTTTGCCAGCAATGCCGACTATGTATGATTTGGCTGCGCATGCCAATAGTGAATCCATGTTAAATACTCCGGCAACTTTTAACTGGTATATGGTCGGTTTGGTTTTGGAATGGATGTTGGGATGCGGCGGATTAGAGGCGCTCTCGCTTAGGAACGAACGCAAAGCAAGCAAGCTTTATAATTATATAGATATATCCGATTTTTATACCAATCCGGTCGATCCTGCCGCGCGTTCTAGAATGAATGTACCTTTTTTATTGGCGGACAAGTCCTTAGAGGCGAAATTTTTGCAAGAATCGGCTGAGCAAGGTCTGGTCGCTTTAAAGGGACACCGTTCGGTGGGTGGGATGCGTGCCAGCATATACAATGCTATGCCTGATGCGGGGGTTGTCGCATTGATTGGATTTATGGCCGATTTCGAAAGGCGTTACGGATAAATTGGGATAATCATATTTGGCCAAATGTGGTTGAAAAATATGCGATAATAAATTCTTTAATTTTTGGAATTCGATCGGCGAGCGCTTCGTAAATAACCCAATGATCGGCAACTATCCCTCCATCCTAGCAGCAAAACAGTAATTTTATAAAAAACAATTAGTACAACTTCGCCAGTCATTTTTAGAAGATTAAATTGATGGAGTCTTTACAGCCGCTTTCTGAACTCAGGAATCAAATTGATTCGATTGATGAGCAGATTTTGCTGTTAGCGAACCGGCGTGCGGATATTGCGAAACGGGTAGCGCAAACCAAGATCGCTTCAGGGGAACAGCAATGTTTCTACAGGCCTGATCGTGAAGCAACTGTATTACGCCGAATCAAGGAACTCAACGCTGGCCCGTTATCCAACGATTTCGTAGTTTTTTTCTTTCGCGAGCTTATGTCGGCTTGTCTGGCATTGGAAAAGCCGTTAAAAGTCGCATTTTTAGGGCCTGAGGGCACTTTTACTCAACAAGCTGCGCATAAACATTTTGGGCATAGCATAGAGACTTTATCGCTTAATGCGATCGATGAGGTTTTTCGCGAAGTGGAAAGTGGATTCGCGGAATTCGGCGTGGTTCCGGTTGAAAATTCCACGGAGGGGGTGATTACGCATACCTTGGACAGTTTTCTAAATTCTCCATTGCTGATTTGTGGTGAAGCTGAATTACGTATCCATCATAATTTGATGTCGAAGGATTCGGAAATTGAACAAATTGAGGAAATTTTCTCCCATCAGCAGTCTTTTGCGCAGTGCAGAGAATGGTTGGATCGTACGGTTCCAGGTATAAAACGTACCGCAGTAAGTAGTAATGCCGAAGCCGCCAAAATGGCGAATATCACCAATAACAGCGCGGCGGTTGCTGGGCAAATTGCATCCGATCTATATGGCTTGAAAATATTGGCGAAAAATATTGAGGATGAACCGGATAATACAACGAGATTTTTGATTATCGGTCGTTTGGCGGCGCCGGCAACGGGGAATGATAAAACGTCGCTTTTGGTCTCTACCGGAAACCAACCTGGAGCGCTTTATAAAATGCTGGAGCCATTTTCCGAACACGGCGTTAGCTTAACTAAAATCGAGTCTCGACCGTCACGGCGGGGTTCCTGGAATTATGTTTTTTTTGTCGATGTTGATGGGCATAAAAACGCTGATAAGGTTTCAAAGGCCCTAAAGAATATAGAAAAAAAAGTGAGTTTATTGAAAATTCTTGGTTCTTATCCTCGGGCGGTAATCTGAATTTCTTCGTCGAGTTGCCGTTTGTTGGGATTAACAATCAATCCATAAAAATAGCCAATATTTATATTTCCCCAATAGACTCTTGCCCTGTGATTTAGTGCATCAGATAAGTGAATACATTCCATAAATTAGCGACTCCTGGAGTTCGCCAGTTAAAACCCTACCAACCCGGCAAATCAATCGAAGACCTGGAACGTGAATTAGGTTTGTCTAATGTTGTTAAACTCGCGTCCAATGAAAGTCCGTTGGGTCCGAGCCCCAGAGTAAAGCAAGCTATTGGATCCAGCGAAATAGAAATTGGACGCTATCCCGATGGTAACGGACACCGATTGAAATGGGAGTTAGCGAAAAAACTAGGTGTTCAAGCTCAGCAAATATCTTTGGGTAATGGTTCTAGCGATTTGTTGGATATTATTGCGCGTGTATTTTTACAATCAGGTTGTGAAGCTGTGTTTTCGCAGCACGCATTCGCGATGTATCCCATTGTCACCCAAGCTGTTGGAGCGGCGGCGCGAGTAGTGCCTGCGTTGGGGGCTGACAGTGATATGCCAGGCGGACATGATCTCGCCGCGTTCGGTCTCAATATTAACGCGGACTCTCGACTTGTTTTCATTGCCAATCCGAATAATCCCACCGGAACGCACTTGGCCGAGCACGAACTTGAGGTATTCCTTTCGTCGCTGCCCTCCAATATCGTCTGTGTTATAGATGAAGCTTATTTCGAATATGTTGATGCGCCAGATTATCCTAACAGCCTGCAATGGTTGGATAAGTTTCCCAATCTAATCGTGACGCGAACATTTTCTAAAGCCTATGGTTTGGCTGGATTGCGCGTTGGTTATTGTGTTTCGAGTATAGAAATCGCCGAATTGATAAATAGGGTCAGGCAACCGTTTAATGTCAATTCGTACGCACTTATTGCCGCGGAGGCGGCGTTATTGGATGAGTCTCACCTGGAAAAGTCGGTCAATCTTAATACCCAGGGTTTAGTTTATTTATCGGAAGCGATACGTTCGAGAAGTCTGGACATATTGCCATCGGTCGGCAATTTTTTATGTATCGATTTAAAAAGACCGGTAGAGCCGATTTACCGAGCTTTGTTGCGTTGTGGTGTTATCGTCCGACCGATTCAAAATTACGAACTTCCGAATCATATCCGGGTATCAGTCGGAACAAAAGAGGACAATACGATATTTATAAATGCATTGGACCGGGTATTGTCGAATGATTGATCGACTATGCATCATCGGCGTTGGCTTAATTGGTGGGTCGATCGCTAGCTCGGTTAAACTAAACGGTTTGTGTTCAACAATCGTCGGATTCGATTGCAATACTTATAATCTAAAAATCGCCAGAGATATTGGTGTGATCGACGAATATGCTTTAAGTCTTAAAGATGCAACAGATGGAGCGGATTTTATAGTGATTGCAGTGCCCGTTGGAGCGACGAACGCGATTTTCGTGGAGCTACGGGAATTCTGGTCAACTTCCGCGGTATATACAGATGTCGGGAGTACCAAGGTAAATGTCGTTGATGGGCTTCACAGCGTATTCGGAGCGGTACCTAATAATTTTGTCCCCGGACATCCTATTGCAGGGCTCGAGAAAAGTGGTGTTCAGGCCGCGGTCGCAGACTTGTATGACGGTAAGCAAGTTATATTAACGCCACTGTCATCGACTAGTGAGTCGGCTGTCACGCGAGTAACTGAATTCTGGAATGCGATTGGCGCATCAGTCTCGCTGATGGAGATGAGCCATCATGATCATGTTTTGGCTGCGACTAGTCATTTGCCCCACGTGGTTGCGTATGCGTTGGTCGACATGCTTGGCCACAAAGACGAAAAAGAGGAAATATTTCGATTTGCGGCAGGAGGATTTAAGGATTTTACCAGATTGGCATCTAGTGACCCACGCATGTGGTTGGATATATGTTTGGCTAATAGTGCGGAAATACAACAGCATATTGAACAGTTTAAAGTGGAACTTACGGCCGTGAGCGATATGTTAGAAGAGCAGGATTCTGAAAATCTGTTTCGAATGTTTCAGTGTGCAAAAAAAGCTCGGCAAAGGTTTTTGGATCAATTCGATGGCTAGGCGCAGATTGAAGACGATAGTTGTTGTTTGTCAACAATCACATGATTGAAACGCTTAACTTCCATGTAGAACCTGGGGGTCGTTTATTGGGTGATGTTCGAGTTCCAGGCGATAAATCAATATCACACCGCGCAGTGATGTTGGGTGCTATCGCCGAGGGCGTGACCCGCGTTGACGGGTTTTTGCAGGCCCAGGACGCACTTGCGACTTTAAAGGCTTTTAGGTCGATGGGTGTTAAGATCGAAAATACGAAGGGTGGGCAGATTATTGTTCACGGTGTTGGTTTGCACGGGCTTAGCGCGCCGAATCAACCATTGGATTTTGGGAATTCAGGAACGGCCATGCGTTTGATGGCCGGGTTGTTATCGGGGCAATCGTTCGATTCACTTTTAATCGGCGATCGTTCTCTATCGAAAAGACCTATGCTGCGTATCACCGACCCGCTTAAAAGAATGGGTGCAGCGATCGATACGGAGCCGAGCGGTACTGCACCAATTTCTATACGCGGAAATAGCCATTTGTCTGCAATTGAATATACGATGCCGGTGGCCAGTGCACAGATCAAATCTTGTTTGTTATTGGCCGCGATGTACGCCAAAGGTAGTACCTGCATAATCGAACCCGCGCCATCGCGTGATCATACTGAGCGTATGCTTAATGGCATGGCTTATCCTGTTCGAGTAGAGGGTAACCAAATTTCTACTTCCAATGGTGGTAAGCTGATTGCAACCAATATTGATATTCCGGCTGATATTTCTTCCGCTGCCTTTTTTATCGTAGGTGCATCTATTTCTGAAGGATCCGATATTATACTGCGGCATGTGGGAATCAACCCGACTCGCGCGGGCCTGATCGACATTCTGCGAATGATGGGTGCTTCTATAGAAATGTTCGATCGATGCGATGTCGGAGGTGAACCGGTAGCCGATATTAGGGTTAAATCGGCAAAGCTAAGGGGGGTGCGCATTCCTGAATATTTAGTGCCTTCCGCGATCGATGAATTTCCCGTTTTATTTGTTGCTGCTGCTTGTGCCGATGGGGAAACCCTATTGACTGGGGCGAGCGAGCTTCGGGTGAAGGAAAGTGACCGGATTGACGTGATGGCCAAAGGCTTACAGCGACTGGGTGTTGATGCGTGTAGTCTGGACGATGGGATTCGGATTCGGGGTGGTTCTATTTCAGGCGGCTGTATAGATTCGCACGGTGACCATCGAATCGCTATGTCGTTTGCGACCGCGGCATTGGTGGCTACAGATGCCGTAGAAATTATTGATTGTAATAATGTGGATACGTCTTTTCCTGACTTTATTGGAATGGCACAGAATTTAGGTTTAAAAATTGAAAGTTTGAAGGTGAGTGAGAGATGAATGCGGTGGCACCGGTTTTGACAGTTGATGGCCCAAGTGGGGCCGGCAAGGGTACGGTTAGCCGGGGAATTGCGAAAGCCATGGGGTGGCATTACCTGGATAGCGGATCTATATATCGGGCATTGGCGGTCGAGTTGCAAAATTTGAAGGTATCGGTTGATGATGAGTCTGGTGTCGCCGCAGTTGCACGGCGGCTGGATTTGGCGTTTCGCTACGAGCCCACATTTGCAGTCCTGCTTTCTGGTATGGATATCTCACCATTACTGCAAACCGAGTCTTGCGGCAATTTGGCATCAAGGGTTGCGACAATCGGAGTGGTACGAAGCGTACTGCTCGATAAGCAGCGTGGGTTTCGACAAACACCTGGTTTGGTGGCTGACGGCAGAGATATGGGTACCGTTGTTTTTCCACATGCCCCATTTAAAATATTTTTGACGGCTAGCGTAATTATTCGTGGAGAGAGACGATATAAGCAGTTGAAAGAAAAAGGAATAGATGTTAGTCTTGAACAGATAATAGCGGAACTCACTGAGAGGGACGAACGGGATATAGCCCGAAAAAATGCCCCACTCCTTCAAGCAGATGATGCCGTTTTTATAGATTCTTCCGATCTTACCATCGATCAGGTAATTGAACTAGGGTTAAATCTGATCCGAGTAACTTAAAGGTTTGAATCCAAAATTGGGGTTGGCGGTGTAATTTTTAGCGCTTGCCAACATTTATTTACGTTAGAGAATTTTAGATGTCTGCTTGGGTGTTATAGAGCTGACTGGGAAAGAATATAAAATGACCGAAAGCTTTGCGGAATTGTTTGAAGAAAGTCTGGTGAGGACCGAAATGCGTCCTGGTGCTATTTTGTCGGGTATTGTGGTTGATATCGGTTCGGATGCCGTTGTCGTAAGCGCCGGATTAAAGTCAGAAGGGGTTATTCCTAGGTGGCAGTTCCTAAATGCTGATGGTGATTTAGAAGTTGAAGTCGGTGATGAAGTTGATGTTGCGCTGGATATGGTTGAGGATGGTTTGGGAGCGACGTTGCTTTCCCGAGATAAAGCCAAGAAGAATCAAGCTTGGAGTCAACTGGAAAAAGCATTCGAAGATAATGAAACCGTTGTAGGTCGATTGACCGGTAAAGTCCGTGGTGGGTTTACCGTCTCAATAGATGCGCTTAGAGCGTTCTTACCTGGGTCACTGGTTGATGTGCGGCCGGTTCGAGATACGGCATTTCTCGAAGGTAGAGATCTTGAGTTCAAGGTGATCAAAATTGATCAAAAACGTAATAATGTAGTGCTTTCTCGCCGTGCCGTGGTTGAATCTGAATATAGTGCGGAAAGAGAAGCATTGCTCGAGTCATTGCACGATGGAGCAGAAGTAAATGGAATAGTGAAAAATCTTACGGATTACGGGGCGTTTATTGATTTGGGTGGCATTGATGGCCTGCTACATATCACGGATATGGCCTGGAAGCGGGTTCGTCATCCTTCGGAATGCGTAGAGATTGGACAAGAGGTTAAGGTCAAGGTTTTGAAATTCGATAAAGAGAAAAATCGAGTTTCGCTTGGAATGAAACAATTGGGTGAAGATCCATGGCAGAATATAGCGCGTCGTTATCCGGCGAACTCCAGACTTTTTGGTAAGGTTAATAATCTGACCGATTATGGCTGCTTCGTTGAGATTGAGGAGGGAGTTGAAGGGCTGGTCCACGTTTCGGAAATGGATTGGACCAATAAGAACGTGAATCCATCTAAGGCCGTACAACTTGGTGAAGAAGTAGAAGTTATGGTGTTGGATGTTGATGAGGAGCGACGTCGAATTTCTTTGGGGATGAAACAATGTAAAGCTAATCCTTGGGATGAATTTGCTTCTTCGCACAATAAAGGGGATAGACTCACTGGCACAATAAAATCAATTACTGATTTTGGTATATTCATAGGTTTAGCGGGTAGTATCGATGGTTTGGTGCACTTATCCGATATTTCCTGGAATGCAGCGGGTGAAGACGCGATTAGAAATTTTAAACGTGGAGATGAAGTAGAAACCGTCATTTTGGGTATCGATTCGGAGCGCGAACGCATATCTCTTGGAATTAAACAGTTGGAACAGGATCCGTTCCAGAACTATGTCGGAGCGCTGGAGCGTGGAACCCTGGTTGTCGGAACTATCGGGCAGGTTGATCCCAAAGGCGCAGTTATTGCCTTGGGTGAAAATGTTGAAGGCTATATACGAGCTTCAGAAATTCAGCGGGACAGAGTCGAAGATGCGCGTACACTGTTGAAAGAAGGCGAAGAAATCGAAGCGAAGTTTATTGGTGTGGACAAAAAGAATAAAGTGATAAACTTGTCAATCAAAGCCAAAGACCATGATGAAGAGTCAGCAGCGATAAAAGACTACAGTAAACAAGCGCCGGTTGGAAAACCGACACTTGGTGATATATTCAAAGAACAAATGGAAGATAAAAAATAATCGTATTTAGGGTGGAGTTTTTCCACCCTTTCTCATTCTTCATAAAAGATACGGAATAATCACTGTGACAAAATCAGAGTTAATTGAAGCGCTCGCGCATAAGCAATCCCATCTTGCGTTCAAAGACGTCGAATTGGCCGTAAAATGTATGATAGAACAAATGAGTAATGCGCTTTCTGCGGGCGAAAGAATTGAAATAAGGGGTTTTGGAAGTTTTTCGTTACATTATCGCCCGCCTAGGCTAGGGAGAAATCCCAAAACGGGTGATTCTGTATCTTTGTCATCGAAACATGTGCCGCATTTTAAACCGGGTAAAGAATTGAGGGACCGGGTTGACGAATCGCGAGAGAGAGTTAGAATCAGAAATTCTTGATTCGATACAGTTTGTAGTTGTTTTACGTCATTGCTTTAGTTTGCTTGGCGTAAGTTAGACAAGTATCTTCTTGGTTGCAAAACAGGAGTTCAAAGAGCAGCATATAAAACTATGACTAAAATCCTGTATTTTCTGCTTTTCCTCATTATTTTTCTGATTGCCCTGGTCTTTTCATTATTAAACCTAGATCCAGTAAAAATTTATTTTTACAAAGGGCATGGTATTGAATTGCCGCTCGCTCTGGTATTAACTTTGGAACTGTTGGCAGGGGTTGTAATCGGGTATTCAGTTCGACTTCTTCGTTATATGAAGTTGAGTAGCGAATGCAATCGATTACGTAAAGAACTGGCCTTGGCGGAGCAGGAGATAGAAACCATGGAAGCGGACTTAGAATGACCTGATGTTCGAGCTGCTGGCCTTATTACTTCCCGTTGCCGCTGCTTCTGGATGGTTTGCGGCAACCAGAAATAGTCGTCGCGTACACGAATCCTATGTGTCGGGGTCGCCATCTACTAAAACCTCAAAATTCCGTGGTTTAAATTACCGGTTAAGCGAAGAATCAACAGGTAAACCAGAAAATTCTACCTACCTGGGCGGGGAAGCCGCAGAATCTCAAATTGCTCTTGGAAATTTATTTCGCCGCAATGGTGAGGTTGAGAGGGCGATAAACATTCATCAGGACTTAATTACCGAAAGCTCGCTCAGTGAAGAGCAGCACGGCCAAGCCTTGTTCGAATTGGGCATGGACTATTTGCGAGCTGGTCTTTTCGACCGTGCCGAGCAAATTTTTGCCGAGCTACTAGATGATTCGCTATACGGTGAGTCGGCAACTCAACAATTATTACAAATATATCAGCACGAAAAAGAGTGGCATAAAGCGATTAAGTGTACTAAAAAATTAAAACAAATTGGTAAGATTAAACGTGGAGAAAGTATCGCGCATTTTTATTGTGAATTAGCCGAAAATGCACTCAAAGCCAATCTCCTGGAAAGCGCAAAACAATATGTAAATGAGGCTGAAATCGCTGATCAATACTGCGTTCGGACAAGTCTAGTATTGGCTGATATCCAGATATATCAAGGCTTGTACCAGGAAGCTTTGGACTCATTGCAGCGGGTCGAGGATCAAAATCCTGAATATATTTTGGAAATCATTGCACCGATGATGGAATGTTACAAATATTTGGGTAATATTTCCGAGCAAATAGACAGATTTAGCCGACTTTACCATTGTCACCCTATTCTAGGTATAAGCGAGGTGCTTGTAGGATTATTACGCGAGCGCGATGGATTGGACGCAGCCGTTTCATTTTTTTCTGATCAGGCCAAGCGAGATCCTACGCTCAGAGGGTTGCATAATTTGATTAATTTGCGGCTTGATCAAACGCAAGGTTCCGGTAAAAAATTACTACAGGAGCTGGGTAGTATATCTAGCGCATTATTGAAGGAAAAACCTGCATATAGTTGTACTCAATGTGGTTTTAGCGGTGCTCAATTGCATTGGCGATGCCCCAGTTGCCATCATTGGGAAACGATAAAATCTAAAAAATGCGAGTGACCGTAGGCTAGAGATAATCTCGCTTTTCGTTTACATCGCTAGTTAAATTTAGTGATTTCGTTGTTTTAATATGGGGCGAAACTTTTACTCGCTTCAGTCTGTTAAAAATCGAATATTCACCGTTCTTCAGAGTTCGCGCAATCCTAACATTAAATGATTCTTCGATGTTGATTTGACGTTGTTAATGAATCCACATAAATGCTCATGATCGGGGTAATTACGGTGTGTTTATAGTGGAGGTCGTTGGATTCCTAATGGTATTGCATTATCCGGTCGGTTTTTCCTGTCCTAACGCAACCTGGCCTCTCCAGTCTTTGGCGAATTGCCATGCGGTTCGGCCGCTGCGGGACCCCCGTTTTAACGCCCAGCGCAAAGCTTCTTCGCGCACTGATTTACCATCATCGGCCGGAGTGTCGAGTTGGTGCAGCCAATAGTTTACGACCTCGAGATACTGATCTTGAGTGAATGGGTAAAATGACAACCAAAGTCCGAATCGATCCGACAGCGATATTTTTTCTTCCACCGATTCTCCAAAATGTATTTCACCTTGTGGGTATTGTGTGGCTAAATTTTCTTGGTTGAATTCGGGTAGTAGGTGGCGCCGATTGGACGTTGCATAGATCAATACATTGTCCGGTAATCCGTATAATGATCCGTCTAATGCGGCTTTAAGTGATTTATAACCTGGATCTTCAGCTTCAAACGATAGGTCGTCGCAGAATAAAATGAATTTTGTATCTCGGTTGTCTAATTGATCGACAATTTGTTGTAGATTCATTAGTTGTTCTTTATTGACCTGGATTGCGCGCAGACCATCATTGGAATATTCGTTCAACAAGGCTTTGATTAATGAAGATTTACCGGTTCCTCGAGCACCCCATAGCAATGCGTTGTTGGCCGGAAATCCGCGTAAAAACTGTCGTGTATTTCTATCGATTTCGGCTTTTTGCCGATCGATACAACGAATATCCGATAGACGAAGCAGCGACGGGTGTCGGATTGCTTGCAATCCCTCTTGGCCCCCAATCCTTATCCATCTGAATGCAATTTCCGATTGCCAATCGGGTTTTTCGATCGGATTCGGAGCTAAATGTTCCACCCGGGTGATTAATGAATCGATTCTATCGACTAGCGTGTGGAGTTTGCTCATGCCAACTTTTTAAATTTGATTTTGTGCGGATTGTCGGCTTGTTTGCCCAGGCGACGGTGACGGTCAGATTCGTAATCGGCGTAATTACCTTCGAACCAGGTCACGTTGCTGTCACCCTCGAACGCCAACATGTGCGTGGCGATACGATCAAGGAACCAGCGATCATGCGAAATGACAACTGCGCAGCCGGGAAATGATAGCAAGGCTTCTTCCAGCGCGCGGAGCGTTTCAACATCCAGGTCATTGGTGGGTTCATCCAACAATAGCAGGTTGCCACCGGATTTGAGTAGTTTAGCCAGATGTACCCGATTGCGTTCTCCTCCGGATAAATGGCCTATACGTTTCTGCTGGTCGGGTCCTTTGAAATTAAATCGACCCACGTATGCCCGTGAAGGTGCTTGGTACTTTCCTACGGTGATGATATCCAGGCTACCGGATATTTCTTCCCAGACCGTTTTGTTGTTGTCCAATGCGTCCCGCGATTGATCGATGTGGGCGAGTTGTACAGATTCACCAATCTTAATTGACCCAGAATCTGCTTGTTCAAGGCCCGCTATCAATTTGAAGAGTGTGGTTTTACCAGCACCATTAGGGCCGATAATGCCGACGATACCGCCTTTGGGTAACTGAAAATTAAGTTTATCAATCAATAGTCGGTCACCAAAACCTTTGCTCAATCCATCAGCGTCGACCACAACATCGCCCAGGCGTGGGCCGGGTGGGATATAAATTTCTTGTGTTTCGTTGCGTTTTTGAAAATCCTGGGAGGCTAGTTCATCAAAACGCGCTAAGCGGGCTTTGCTTTTTGCATGCCGGCCTTTGGGGTTGGTTCTAACCCACTCGAGTTCGGCTTTCATCGCTTTTGCTTTGGCCGAAACCTGCTTTTCTTCAATTTCCAGTCGGTTTTCCTTCTGTTCCAGCCAGCTTGAGTAATTACCTTCCCAAGGGATGCCGTAACCACGGTCCAGCTCTAGAATCCATCCGGCAACGTTATCCAAAAAATAACGATCATGGGTGACGGCGATGACAGTTCCCTTGTACTCGTGCAGAAATTTCTCCAGCCATGCAACCGATTCGGCATCCAGGTGGTTGGTTGGTTCGTCCAGCAATAACATGTCGGGTTCTGATAATAATAAACGGCACAAAGCAACACGGCGACGTTCCCCCCCTGAGAGTTTAGTGACGTCGGCGTCCCAATCGGGTAAACGTAATGCATCGGCGGCGATCTCAAGTTTGCGGTCCAATTCCCACGCTCCTGCCATATCAATGGCATCCTGCAATTTGGCTTGACGATCAAGCAAATCGGTCATTTCCTCATCGCTCATTGGTTCCGCGAACAGCATGCTGATCTCATTAAATTCATCTAGTAGTGCCTTGGTTGCGGAGATGCCTTCTTCGATATTACCGCGTACGTCTTTATCTGGATCCAATTCAGGTTCTTGTGCCAGCATTCCAATATTAATTCCTGCCTGGGGACGGGCTTCGCCATTAAATTCCGAGTCAATTCCAGCCATAATTCTGAGTAGTGTAGATTTACCCGATCCGTTCAATCCCAAAACGCCAATTTTTGCGCCGGGGAAAAAAGATAAGGAAATGTCGCGAAGAATTTCTTGCTTGGGCGGTACTATTTTCCCCACCCGATTCATTGTGTATACGTATTGCGCCATAATTTTGGTCAAATAATCCCGGGGTGATCTGAAATAAAGTCGAGTATTTTGCCTGCTCGTATTGAACTAGAAGGACTGTAAGAAGATTAATAGTAGCTGTCGATATAATTTGCCCGGCGTAGTGATTCTGGGTTCGGGTATCTATCGAATGCTTCCAGTTGAATTTTTTCTAGACTCGGCCTGGTAATTATTATTCCATGATCGAATCGGAAAAGCATGTTGTGTAAACCTATCGACATGATCCGGTCGAAGAATTTCTTGGCTATTGTAAGCAAAAGATTTGACGGAAGATGACTCGAAATTGGGGTATAATGAATCGGTTATGCATTGTCCTTTTTGTTCTGCGCACGATACTCGTGTAATTGACTCGCGATTGTCCAACGAGGGCGATCAGGTGCGTCGTCGTCGAGAATGCAGTACCTGTAAGGAAAGATTCACGACCTATGAATCTGCCGAATTAACCTTACCACGCATTGTAAAAAGTAATGGCAACCGCGAATTATTTAGCGAGGATAAGCTACGGTCAGGTATGCTTCGCGCGTTGGAAAAAAGACCCGTGGCTAGCGATAGAATTGAAGCCGCTATTAATCAAATTAAAAAGCGAATATTTGGGATGGGTGAACGTGAGGTTGATTCACGCATCATAGGTGAAAGTGTGATGCAAACCTTACGCGAATTGGATGATGTGGCATACATTAGGTTTGCATCGGTATATCGCAGTTTTCAAGATGTTAACGAATTTCGAGAGGTTATTCAGCGACTTGAAGACGATACAGTTGACCCGACATAAGGTTTATTTGTAACGGTGAGCGATGGTAAACAAGGCAGCGCGGATGTTCAATTTATGGCTAACGCGCTGCAACTAGCGAGTCAGGGACAATATAGCTGCGATCCGAATCCCTGCGTCGGAAGTGTAGTTGTTAACAATGGTGAAATAGTTGGTCGCGGATGGCATCGGCGCGCCGGGAGTGCCCATGCAGAAATTGTGGCGTTGGAAGATGCGGGCTCTAGGGCCGAGGGCGGAACAGTTTACGTTACTTTGGAGCCTTGCTGTCATTTTGGTAAAACCCCACCCTGTACCAGCGCGTTAATCGATGCAGGTGTGAATAGAGTTGTCGCGGCAATGGAGGATCCCAATCCCAAGGTCGCGGGCCAGGGTTTTGCAACACTGGAGCGGGCAGGGATAGAGACGATGTCCGGCGTACTGGAATTGGCGGCAGAGGCTTTGAATAGGGGTTTCTGTCACAGAATGCGATCATCAAAACCCTTCGTGTTTAGTAAGTTGGCAATGAGTCTTGATGGGCGCACGGCAATGGCCTCTGGCGAAAGTCAGTGGATTACCGGAGACGCTTCAAGGCGAGATGTACATCGGTTGCGTGCTCAAAGCTCCGCGATACTTACTGGCATCGATACGGTGCTGGCTGACAACCCAGCATTGACGGCAAGAGTTGAACTTGATGCCGGTGAAATTATCCAACCTTTGCGGGTTGTGCTTGATTCACGATTGCGTTTACCGGTCAACGCAAATCTCATTGACCAACCGGGAAACGTTTTGTTATTAACTGCTTCCAATGACGAAAATAAGAAAGCTGTGCTTGAGAAAAGCGGTGTTTGCGTAAAAAGGGTTAATGCTGGCCCTAACGGTAAATTGGATTTATCAGAATGCATGACAATTTTGGGCCAATGTGGAGTTAATACAGTGATGGTCGAAGCGGGTTTGAAGTTAAATGGCGCGTTGTTGCAGCAAGGACTGGTTGACGAGTGGGTCGTCTATATGGCGCCTTGCGTTATGGGGGACGCAGCCCGAGGGTTGGCTCTGTTGCCGGGTCTGGAGGAAATGAACGATCGAATACCAATGTCGCTGTTTGATATTCGCATGGTGGGCCACGATTTACGATTGAAATACCGGGTTGGACAAAATTCGAATATTGAAAAACAAGGTGCAATGGATTTCTTTTCAAGCAACGGAAAGCGTGTTGATCTAGATCAATCGCTCACAGCGGAATAGATTTTTAGTGTTTACCGGTATCATACAAGCACTGGGTAGTATTCATGCTTTAGATTGTCGAGATGGTGACGCTCGGCTTATTATTCGAGCAAACAGTTTTTCAACAGACCAAATGTCCTTGGGTGATAGTATTTCAGTCAATGGTGTGTGTCTGACTGTGACCGATTTCGATGATAACCAGTTTTGTGCGGATGTATCCCGTGAAACACTGTCCCGTACGACATTAACGAATTTGATCGTGGGCAGTGTAGTCAATTTGGAAAAGGCTTTGATGCCTTTAAGTCGGATGGGCGGGCATTTCGTTAGTGGTCATATTGACGGTGTGGGGCATCTTATTTCTAAAACCCGGGACGGTCGATCCCAGTGCCTACAGTTCGAAGCGCCGGATAGTCTCCCCAGATATATCGCGGAGAAAGGATCTATATGCATCGACGGGATCAGTTTGACTGTGAATAAGGTTGATTGTGCAAGATTTGAGGTTAATATTGTTCCGCATACCTTAGAGGCAACAACCTTGGGTGGAATAACAACGGGGCAGCGGGTCAATTTGGAGGTGGATTTGATAGCTCGATATTTAGAGCGCTTGATGTTGGGTCAGAGAGCTGTAGATGATATTAACGGTTCTGTGGATTATGGAAAATTGAAAAACTCCGGTTTTTTATAGAGTGACGTTTGAAAGCAAGCTTTGAATCCATATGAATAGCATTGAAGAAATCATTGAAGATATTCGGCAGGGCAAAATGGTCATCATCATGGACGATGAAGAGCGAGAAAATGAAGGCGATTTGGTTATGGCGGGATGTTTTGTCAAGCCGGAAGATATCAATTTTATGGCACGCTACGGTCGTGGATTGATCTGTCTGACATTGACTAGAGACCGGTGTCAACAACTTCGATTGCCGCTGATGGTGAATGAAAATAAAACGACGCATTCAACCAATTTTACCGTATCGATTGAAGCTGCAAATGGTGTTACGACGGGTATTTCGGCTTCAGATCGAGCCAAAACCGTACAAAGCGCGGTGGCCAAAAATGCAAAACCGGAAGACTTGATTCAACCTGGGCATATATTTCCGTTAATGGCGCAACCGGGAGGGGTGTTGAATCGGGCTGGGCATACCGAAGCCGGTTGTGATTTAGCCAGTTTAGCTGGATTGGAGCCGGCGTCATTGATTGTCGAAATTTTGAATGAGGATGGTTCAATGGCGCGGCGCGACGATCTACAGCGTTTCGCGCGGGAATATGGCCTGAAAATCGGTACGATTACCGATTTGATCCATTATCGTATGCAGAATGAAAAAACCGTAGAGCGGATCAGCGAATGCCAATTACCAACGGAATATGGAGAGTTTAGGTTGATGGCGTATCAAGATCAGGTCAGTAATAAAGTGCATTTAGCGTTGACGATGGGCGAAGTCAGCGGTGATGATAAGCCGGTTCTGGTACGTGTACACGCGCGCAATCTAATTAGTGACCTTTTCGCATCAAAGCGTAAAGATAGCGGAATGCCGATACGCCTGGCAATGGAGAAAATCGCTAGCGAGGGGCGCGGTGTGCTGGTGGTGATACGGAAGGAGGAGGATAGTAAATCATTGGGTGAACGCATCCATCGATACCATATGGAAGATAATGGAATAGCGGGTGCTGTTTTGCAGGAAAATGGTTTTGATTGGAGGTCGACTGGTACCGGCGCTCAAATTCTTGCGGACTTGGGTGTGCACAAGATGCGAGTGTTGGGTGAGCAACGCAATTATGTCGGTCTTTCGGGTTACGATCTGGAAATCGTCGAGTACGTTTCGTGCGTGCCCGCCGCGGTAAAATTGGCAATTACAGAATAGAGGATATTATGCCTGATATAAAAACCTATGAAGGCTCGCTAGCAATTGAAGATGCTCGGTTTTGTATTGTGGTGTCCAGGTTTAATAGTTTCATCGTAGACCAGTTGTTGGCTGGGGCTGTGGATGCGCTAAGCCGTCATGGTATTGATCGAGTTCAAATTCATGTGGTAAAAACCCCAGGGGCATATGAACTTCCGATTGCGGTGCAACGGGTCGCGGCGAAGAAATATTACGATGCAATCATCGCATTGGGTGCTGTGATTCGTGGGGGTACGCCTCATTTTGAATATGTCGCGGGTGAATGTGTAAAAGGACTCTCAGCGGTCGCTTTAAAGTTTGATGTGCCGGTAACGTTTGGTGTGTTGACTGTAGATACGCTTGAGCAGGCTATAGAAAGAGCCGGAACAAAAGCCGGAAATAAGGGTGCTGAAGCAGCATTATCTGCGATAGAGATGGTTGGTTTGTTGCGCGAATTGGATCGCTGATGAGGTTAGCCCGCACAGTAGCTCGACAGAACGCAGTCCAAGCGCTATATCAATGGCAGATGACCGGGCAGAATATCAACGATATTGAGCAACAGTTTTATTTGGAATGGGATGTTAAAAAAGCTCAGCGCAGCTATTTCAAGGAACTACTGCATGGCATCCCGGCGCAGTTGGACGTCCTCGATAGCGCACTGATGGAGTTTGTCGATCGGGAGGTTGACAGAATTGATCCAGTCGAGCGGGCGATATTGCGGATTGGCGTATATGAATTATTCAATCGTCCCGATGTGCCGTATAAAGTAATACTGAACGAAAGCATCAATCTAGCCAAGCGGTTTGGTGCGACAGAAAGCCATAAATACGTGAATAGTGTATTGGATAAAATTGCGCGGAAGCAGAGAACACTTGAGTTTGGTTCCAGCTTGGCCAATTAATTAGCCTTGCCGTGCGATAGCGTGATTTAGGAAGCCGTGCCAGTTTCCGAATTCGAATTAATTGAAGCGTTTTTTGCAAGGTCCGGTTTGCGCCATGAAGAAACCACGGTCAGTGTCGGTGACGATTGTGCAATAATTGGAAAAGATGAGCATTCGGAGTTGGCGATTACTACGGATACTTTGGTCGAAGGTGTGCATTTCTTTGCCGGTACAGATCCGGAATCGCTTGGACATAAATCGCTCGCCGTCAGTTTGAGCGATTTAGCCGCTGTGGGTGCAAAACCGAAATGGGCTACGATAGCGGTCACCGTGCCGGAGAGTGATCCAGATTGGTTTAGAGCTTTTAGTTCAGGCTTTTTTTCGTTAGCGCGACGCTTCGATGTGGAGTTAATTGGCGGAGATACTACGCAGGGACCGCTGGCAATTAATATACAAGCAATCGGATTGGTGCCCAAATCGGCCGCACTGCTGCGAAGCAATGCCCGTCCAGGTGATAAGGTTTTTGTGACGGGGACGGTGGGTGATGCGGGTCTTGCTCTACTTTCCGAAAAACGTGAGGGAATAGTACTCGATACCAGTTTGGCGGATAGATTACACCGCCCGTCTCCCCGTGTGGAAATGGGGCTTGCACTTAGAGGGTTGGCGAATTCCTGTATCGATCTTTCGGACGGTTTGATTGCCGATTTGCATCACGTGCTAAGGGCCAGTGGTGTTGGTGCGACGATAGATTGTAAATGGTTACCGTTATCGGCTGCGGTCAAACGGTATATCGGAGAAAGTAATAATTACCGAATCCCATTGAGCGCCGGCGACGACTACGAACTATGTTTTACTATTGCTCCGGAAAATCTACAGCGATTGGCGGAACGGACAGATTCAATCGAGTGTAAGTACTCATATATTGGAGACGTTGAATCCGAAGCTGGTCTTCGGCTGCTTGGTAACAATAATATTGAAATACTAAAAGGCTATGAACATTTTTCGTGATCCGTTTCTTTTTGTAGCATTCGGCTTTGGATCAGGTTTATCGCCAAAGGCTCCGGGTACGGCAGGGACTTTGCTGGCTATCCCACTATTTCTCCTGTTAGCCAAGCTTAATATAACAACCTATCTGATTGTTGTAGCAGCTGCGAGTATTGGGGGGATATGGATTTGCGATAAAGCTTCGGAACGGTTGGGTGTCCACGATCATGGCGGCATTGTTTGGGACGAAATGGTCGGGTTTTGGATTACGATGACGGCTGTACCGCCATCGTCGATTGGAATCGTGATTGGTTTTTGTCTATTTCGAGTATTTGATATATTCAAACCTTGGCCGATTGGTTTGATTGACCGACAGGTGGGTGGCGGTCTTGGCATCATGCTTGACGATATCGTCGCAGGTGTAATGGCTTGGGCTGTTCTCTGGTTGATGCATAGTTCAGGTTTTATTTCGTTGATTTGAAATGGCGTGTGGCCTGCTTTTGAGTTATGTGGTCAATGGTCGTTTAGGCTTGTTTATATATGCGGGTAGTAATAAGGCGTAAGGACGACACAAGAGTTAGTGCTGCATCGAACAAATTAATTTCGATGAGAATTGTCAGTTCAACGCGTATTATTCTCCTGAAAATCTTAGAGACGCAATTATCCGTACGTGGCTTGCTAGGTACTCAAATAAACGTGGTTTACCTGGACAAAATAGCCATCAAAATCGTAAATTATTGAAACATTTGAATGTTAAACTTGGTAATTTAGATGATTAATTTTATTGAAAATAGAATGGTTATCTAATACAATACCTGAATCAATCGCGGGGTGGAGCAGTCTGGTAGCTCGTCGGGCTCATAACCCGAAGGTCGTAGGTTCAAATCCTGCCCCCGCTACCAAGTATAAAAAAGGCCCCGGATGGGGTTTTTTAGTTTTCGGGCGAAAGTGCCGAATGAATGACGATGGGCCTATGGCCCATTTTTTGTGTGTGGGGGCGAGATGGGGCGGGTGCCGGAAAAACTGACAGCTATAGTAGAACCCATCGTGCAAGAAATGGGGTACGAATGTGTCGGTATTGAATACGCGTCACACCAAAAAAACGGAATATTGCGGGTGTTTATCGATTCCGCCAACGGAGTCGTGTTGGACGATTGCGCTAACGTTAGCCACCAATTGAGTGGTGCGCTTGATGTCGAAGACCCGATTTCTGGAAATTACCAATTGGAAGTCTCGTCGCCAGGGCTTGACCGGCCGCTATTCAAGCTGGAAGATTTTGAACGATTCAGTGGAATGCGGGTCGATATACGGCTAGTCGAGTCGATTGATAATAGGAGAAAAATTACAGCGTTGTTGCGTGGAGTAAGCGCGAATAATGTGGTGGTTGAGGTGGACGACAAAATAATGGAAATTCCGTTGAGTACGATATTGAAAGCTCGATTAATTCCTGAATACCAGATGGCTAAAAAAGGACGGTGATATGATGAATAAAGAGATATTACTGGTAGTGGATGCGGTGTCTAACGAAAAAGATATCGAGCAAGAAATCATTTTCGAGGCAATCGAAGCGGCGCTAGAAACCGCTACTATAAAACGCCATGGGCAGACAATAGATGCGCGAGTACGTATCGACCGTGAAACTGGAGATTACGATACTTTTCGTCAGTGGAAGGTGGTTGAACCGGACGAAGAATTTGAAAATGGTTTGGAATCAGAAGCCACTCAAATTCTGATCGAAGATGCTAAAAATATTAATCCGGAAATTGAAGTAGGGGAGTATATTGAGGAGCCTATCGATTCAATTGCGTTTGGACGAATAGCGGCACAAACCGCGAAACAAGTTATCGTACAAAAAGTACGTGAAGCGGAACGTAAGAAAATTGTAGATGCCTATCAAGACCGTTTGGGCGAGTTGGTAACCGGTGTGGTAAAGCGCATTGAGCGGGGTGCGGCGCATCTGGATTTGGGCGGTAACGTTGAGGCGATTATTGCCAAGGAAGATATGATTCCCCGAGAAGCTATGCGTAATGGTGATCGAGTCCGTGGTTATCTAAAAGCTGTTCGTCCAGAAGCACGAGGTCCGCAGTTGTTCGTTAGCCGCACCGCTCCAGAATTGTTGATCGAACTTTTTCGATTGGAAGTTCCAGAGGTTGGGGAAGGGCTGATAGAAATTTTGGGCGCAGCGCGAGATCCAGGTTCCAGAGCGAAGATCGCTGTTAAGAGTAATGATTCACGATTGGATCCGGTCGGTGCTTGTGTCGGTATGCGGGGATCTAGAGTTCAGGCGGTATCCAATGAGCTGGCCGGCGAACGAGTGGACATCATACTGTGGAATGAAAATGACGCGCAGTATGTGATTAATGCCATGTCTCCTGCGGAGATAGCGGCCATTGTTGTGGATGAAGATGCGCACGCCATGGATGTTGCTGTTTCGACAGACAATTTATCTCAAGCTATAGGACGTGGTGGGCAAAACGTCAGGCTTGCTTGTGAGCTCACCGGTTGGGTGTTGAATGTCATGGACGAGGCCGAAGCTGAGGAGAAAGGTGACGAAGAGCGGGGAAGCATGATGAAAAGCTTTATGGACGAATTGGACGTCGACGAGAGTGTCGCGTCTATTTTAGTTCAAGAAGGCTTTACCAGCGTCGAAGAATTGGCGTATGTTCCGGTAAAGGAAATGTTGGAGATTGAAGAATTTGATGAAGATATTGTCGAAGAACTACGGAGTCGGGCGAAGGATGTCTTATTGATCAAGGCGATCGCTACGGAGGAGGTTCTCGACGATGCCCATCCGGCGGAGGATTTGCTTGATATGGACGGAATGGACAAAGAGTTAGCGTACGTTTTGGCGAGTAAAGGTGTGGTGACTATGGATAATCTTGCCGACCTTTCCGTCGATGAATTATCGGAGATGGCAGATATCGATCAGGAGCGGGCTGGCGAGTTGATTATGACTGCCAGGGCACCGTGGTTTACGCAAGATCAAGCAAGCGAATAGTTTAGAGGAATTAGGATGAGTAATGTGACAGTGAGGCAACTTGCAGAGGTAGTAGGCATATCGTTGGATCGATTGCTTGCTCAGTTGGATAATGCCGGACTGCAGATTTCTGGCGCCGACGACGTGTTGGATGACGAGGAAAAGGTCAAGTTACTCAGTTTTTTGCGCAAAAGCCATGGCAAAGACAATGCGAGCACCTCGTCGCCAAACAAAGTTGTGTTGAAACGTCGTAGCGTAAGTGAGTTGCGACAATCTAGAGTGGCGGGAAAAGCAACCAAAACAGTTAGTGTCGAGGTTCGGAAAAAACGTACTTACGTCAAGCGCAGTGAATTGAATGAAGCGGAAGATCAGACCGCCGATTTGGAAGCGGCCAAAAAAGCCCTCGAAGAACAGCGTCAATCTGTAGAAAAACAGGCGGACGAAAGAAAAGCCTTGGAACTGGCTCAGGAAAAAAAGCTACAAGAGCAAGAAGAGGAAAAGAAACGCAAGGAAGAAGCAGAGCGTGCCGTAGAAGAACAGCGGATTCAAGAAGAGGCATCCAAACTCGAATTGGAACAGAAAGTAAAGGAAGAGGCTTTACGTACCGCTCAGAAAGCTAAGGCAAAACAAGATAGCGAAAAACGCAATGCGGAAAAATCCAGGGGTAAACCTAGCAAGGTAAAATCGCCTGCTGCTGATACGCATCGAAAACAGCTTCACGTTGAGGCCGGTAAAAAACGGAAAAAGAAAAAAGGCCGGATGGTGAGACCTGTATTGCTGAGCGGTGACCAAAAACACGGATTCGAGCGGCCAACCGCACCTATAGTTCGAGAGGTCGAAATTCCAGAAACCATCACTGTTTCCGATCTAGCCCAAAAGATGTCGGTTAAAGCTGCAGAATTGATCAAGGTCTTGATGGGACTTGGGACTATGGCAACCATCAATCAAGTCCTGGATCAGGAAACAGCGACTTTTGTAGTTGAAGAAATGGGTCATACGGCGAAATTGCAAAGCGAAGAAGGACTAGAGCATGAATTATTAGCAAGCATTTCCAGTGAACACGATGAAATGAACGCCCGGGCACCGGTTGTTACGATCATGGGGCATGTTGATCATGGGAAGACTTCGCTGCTGGACTATATTCGCGCCAGTCGAATCGCTTCGGGAGAAGCGGGGGGTATAACTCAGCATATTGGTGCTTATCAAGTAAACATGGAACAAGGTGTAATTACCTTTTTGGATACTCCAGGGCATGCGGCGTTTACAGCCATGCGGGCCCGTGGAGCCGAAGTGACCGATATCGTTATTGTCGTCGTCGCCGCCGATGATGGCGTAATGCCGCAGACCAAAGAAGCAATCGAGCATTCTAAGGCAGCAGGTGTACCGATGATTGTTGCTGTGAATAAGATCGATAAACCCGAGGCAGATCCGGACCGGGTCAAGCAAGAACTGGCTACGATGGAGGTTGTACCGGAGGAATGGGGTGGAAATACCCAATTTGTCAATGTTTCGGCTAAATCTGGAGAAGGTGTAGATGAATTACTCGAGGCCTTGTTATTGCAATCTGAAATACTGGAGCTTAAAGCACCCAACAAGGGGCCTAGTTCGGGTATTGTCATCGAAGCACGATTAGAAAAGGGGCGTGGCCCGGTGGCAACTTTGTTGGTGCAGAAGGGGTTATTGAACAAAGGTGATGTCGTGCTTTGCGGTGAGGAATTTGGTCGGGTTCGCGCCATGTTTAACGAAGACGCGAAACAATTGGATCAGGCTGCTCCGTCAACTCCGGTTGAGATCTTAGGCTTGTCCGGCGCGCCGCGGGCGGGTGAAGAATTTAATGTTGTTAACAACGAACGCAAAGCACGTGAGCTAGCGATGCACCGGGAAGAAAAGTCACGTAGCAAGAAGTTGGCTGAGCAGCAAGCGGCCAAATTAGACGAATTGTTTACCCGGATGGAATCCGGCGATGTTTCTGAATTGAATTTGGTAGTTAAAGCCGATGTACAAGGTAGTCTGGAAGCGCTTCGAGACTCTCTGACTGGATTATCAAATGATGAAGTTGCCGTTCGGGTCGTGTCGGGCGGTGTCGGTGGCATTAACGAAGGTGATGTGAATTTAGCGATCGCATCGAATGCTATCATCATTGGTTTCAACGTGCGGGCGGATTCCAGTTCACGTAAGTTGATCGAAGAAAAAGGATTGGACTTACATTATTACAGTATTATCTACGAAGTGATTGATGAGGTTAAGCGATCGATTAATGGATTGCTGGCTCCTGAGATTAAAGAACAGATTGTCGGTGTTGCTGAGGTCCGCGATGTATTTCGGTCGCCCAAATTTGGTTCTATTGCCGGCTGTATGGTTAGGGAGGGACTGGTAATGCGTAACCTGCCAATTCGTGTTCTACGAGACAATGTGGTGATTTATGAGGGGCAATTAGAGTCGTTGCGCCGTTTTAAAGATGACGTTCCAGAAGTCAAGAACGGAATGGAATGTGGAATAGGTGTAAAAAATTATAATGATGTTAAGGCTGGCGACCAGATCGAGGTTTATGAAAGGGTCGAGGTTACTCGCGAGATTGTCTAAATTGATAGTACCTATCTTAATAAATTCATCAGTGACTTAAATTAAAACTTTTCGTGCCTAGAGAATTTAATAGAAGCCAACGTGTTTCGTCTCAGATACAACGAGAACTTGCGATAATATTGCAATCAGGGGTTAAAGATCCGCGATTGGGGTTTGTCACTGTTAGTGATGTCGACTTGAGCCAAGACCTTTCGGTCGCTAAGGTCTATTTTACGGTTCTTAATGCGGACGCTAGTGTTGTCAACGATAATTTGACCATACTAAATCAATCAATCCCCTTTATTCGGCGTGAATTAGGACGGCGTTTGCGGATGCGCAATTGTCCGGAAATCCGTTTTTTGTTCGATGATTCTGTCGAGCGAGGAATGCGTATTGCCGAACTCATCAGCGATAATAATTCAGATAACGATATTGGATAGATTTTGATGCGGCGACGCAATAAGGGGCGCGCGTTGGATGGTATGTTGTTACTCGACAAACGGTCGGGGGTTTCTTCGAACTATGCACTACAGGAAATCAAGCGGTTATTCGGAGCGGCAAAAGCGGGCCATACGGGTAGCTTGGATCCTTTGGCGAGTGGTGTGTTGCCGATTTGTTTTGGGCAGGCGACAAAACTGTCCCGATTCCTGTTAAACACGAATAAGCGCTACGCTGTAGATATCAGGCTTGGGATTGTAACAAGCACTGGAGATGCGGAAGGCGACGTTGTCAGTGAGAGCGCCGTGCCGGTTTTATGTCGGCTAGGGATTGAACAGATTCTGGACAAATTTACCGGAAAGGTTGATCAGGTGCCGCCTATGCATTCAGCGCTAAAGCATGATGGTGTGCGATTGTACGAACTGGCTAGAAAAGGTATAGAAGTAGATCGAAAACCGCGTTCGGTTACGATCTTTGATCTGCAAGTGACGGGTTACAACAGTCCGATATTAAGCTTAAATGTACATTGTTCTAAAGGAACGTATATACGGACACTGGCTGAGGACATAGGTGCAATGATTGGGTGTGGAGCGTATGTCGCAGACCTACGGCGTACCGCAGTTGCTGATTTCTA
This sequence comes from uncultured Methylococcaceae bacterium, assembly GCA_964619885.1. Classification (GTDB taxonomy): domain Bacteria; phylum Pseudomonadota; class Gammaproteobacteria; order Methylococcales; family UBA1147; genus CAZUGA01. The sequence continues at coordinate 22,377 of CAZUGA010000025.1, read as the reverse complement.
TATCGCCGATACCTGCAAGTTGGATCGTCTGAAACTAATGGAATCCGATGAACGTTTAAATTATTTGATGCCGCTGGACCGTATCGTACAATTCATGCCGTCGGTGGAATTTGATAACGAATCGGTATTTTTTATTCGTCAGGGGCAAGCAGTGCTAACGTCAAAAGCGCCGGCAACAGGTTGGGTTCGTTTATACGCAGAAGGACAACAATTTATAGGCATCGGAGAGGTGCTGACGGATCAAAGGGTCGCGCCGCGGCGCCTTATTGGATAATTTGTACTGCATACATCTGGATGAGACTGCGGGTAATGCTTTGTTTATAGCGAGTAACCAACGAGTATCTTTCGATTCCTACAAAGATCAGAGGAAAGTAGGTTTAAAGTAGTCTAATTTCTTGTTCCAAATTAGTGTGGACGTTACAATGATCCGGTTTTGTGTTTTTATATTTTTGGAGTAACTCTTTATGTCATTTGATGCTGAACAAAAAAGCTCGGTGGTCGAGGAATATCGACTGTCACCATCGGATACCGGCTCGCCAGAAGTACAGGTTGCGCTGTTGACGGCAAAAATTACACATCTTTCGCCACATTTCGCGGAACACAAGAAAGACCACCACTCTCGCCGAGGTTTGTTGCGAATGGTAAATCATCGTCGCAAGTTGCTTGATTACTTAAAGAGAAAAGATATGGCGCGTTATCGATCTTTGATCGATCGGTTGGGATTGCGAAAGTAATTCTGTTTTGCTGGCATTAAAATTTAGGAATATATCGTGAATCCGATTAGGAAAGAATTTCAGTATGGCGATCATATCGTCAGTTTAGAGACTGGCGAAATAGCTCGCCAAGCGGATGGATCCATCATGATCGATATGGCCGGTACTGTGTTATTGGTCACAGTCGTTGGAAAAAGCGGGGATGAACCACGTGATTTTTTCCCTCTGACGGTCAACTATCAGGAAAAAACCTATGCAGCGGGTAAGATTCCGGGCGGCTTTTTTAAGCGTGAAGGGCGGCCTTCTGAGAAAGAAACCTTAACTTCAAGATTGATCGATCGCCCGATTAGACCACTGTTTCCCGACGGATATACTAACGAAGTGCAGATTATTGCTACGGTAATGTCAATGAATGCGCAGATTGATCCAGATATTCCGGCTTTGTTGGGTGCTTCTGCTGCACTGGCAGTTTCTGGACTACCGTTCAATGGACCGATAGGCGCTGCGCGGGTAGGCTATAAAAACGGCGAATATTTGTTGAATCCTAATCGTGATGATTTGACCAATTCGGAATTGGATTTGGTCGTCGCAGGGACCGATAAAGCCGTATTGATGGTTGAATCGGAAGCGCAAGAATTATCGGAAGACGTCATGCTCGGGGCAGTATTATACGGCCATGAACAAATGCAGGTTGCTATACAAGCGATTAGCGAATTGGCACAACAGGTCAATAAAGCAGCATCGAATTGGGTAGCGCCGGAGCCGAATACTGTGTTACGTGATGCGGTTACCGAGCTAGCGGAAGATCAAATAAAAAGTGCTTATAGAATTGCGGAAAAACTGGTTCGGCAGGGTGAATTAAAGTCGATCCGAAATAATGTAATTGAAAAGTTGAGCGAAGGCGAACAGTTTGATCAAGGTTCGATTCGTGGTGGATTGGAAAAAATCGAAAAATCGATTGTTCGTAATATGGTGCTGACAAGCGGCAGTCGAATAGATGGGCGGGATACCTCAACGGTACGTCCGATTACGATTCGTACCAGTGTGTTACCCAGGGTGCACGGTTCTGCGTTGTTTACTCGAGGTGAAACACAGGCGATTGTGGTAACAACTCTTGGGACCGAGCGGGACTCTCAAATTATTGATGCGCTGGATGGTGAATATCGAGAACCGTTTATGCTGCATTATAATTTTCCTCCTTACTGCGTGGGTGAAACGGGTTTCGTCGGTTCCCCTAAGCGAAGGGAAATCGGCCATGGTCGCTTAGCAAAACGTGGGATTGCTGCGGTAATGCCGACTTTAGAACAATTCCCCTATGTGATGAGGGTTGTTTCGGAAATTACGGAATCGAATGGGTCCAGTTCCATGGCTTCGGTATGTGGGACAAGCTTAGCATTGATGGATGCAGGGGTGCCGATAAAATCACCGGTTGCTGGTATTGCAATGGGATTGATCAAAGAAGGTGATCAATTCGCTGTCTTATCAGATATAATGGGCGATGAGGATCATTTAGGAGACATGGATTTTAAGGTTGCAGGGTCTGAAAACGGTGTAACTGCTTTGCAAATGGATATTAAAATAGATGGAATTACCGCAGAGATTATGGAAACTGCATTAGAACAAGCGAAAGGAGGTCGTTTACACATTCTTTCCAAAATGAATGAAGCTTTACCGACTGTTCGTGACGAAATGTCTGATTATGCGCCTCGTATTCTGACTATCACTATAGATCCCAGCAAAATACGTGACGTTATTGGTAAAGGCGGTGCTACCATTCGTAGCATTACTGAAACTACCGGTGCGACCGTCGATATTAATGACGATGGTGTGGTTAAGGTTGCTTCTGTCGATAAACAAGCGGGTCTGGCAGCATTGAAACAGATTGAAGAGATCACCGCCGAGGTAGAGGTGGGTAAGATTTATGAGGGGCGAGTTGCCCGTTTAATGGATTTTGGCGCGTTCGTAACAATATTGCCGGGTAAAGACGGTTTGGTTCATATTTCACAGATCTCAGATGAACACGTTGACAAGGTTAGCGATAAATTATCCGAGGGCGATACGGTCAAGGTTAAAGTTTTGGAAATTGATCGCCAGGGCCGCGTTAGGCTCAGTATGAAAGAAGCGAATTGATTGAGTAATCTCTTTTGATCCACTTTCAGTGGAACTAGAAAATTTAAGGGGCCGTAAGGCCCCTTTTTAATGGGGTTTAAGTATTTGTTTATGTTGGGTCTGGTAAATAAACATGCAATAAGATTGTTGTCGGCAGTGGTGGAGGGTGTATTTAGGTCTTGCTCGGAAACTGGAAAGATCGGATGACTAATGTGGCTTTTAATCCAAATTGCAAAAAATGCTCAAGGTTGGTGCAATTTCTTGCCGATGTTAAGCTCAAATATCCAGAATATCACGCGGCACCAGTGGCACCCTTTGGAGCCAACGATTCAAAATTATTAATAGTAGGTCTGGCTCCAGGTATGCATGGAGCCAATGCTACTGGGCGCCCTTTTACTGGTGATTTTGCCGGTTTATTGTTGTATAAGTTGTTGTACGAATACGGGTTTAGCAATCAACCCGAATCGATATCCCGGAATGACGGCTTAAAATTGATCGATTGTACGATCACCAATGCGGTGAAATGTTTACCGCCGGGTAACAAACCGGTGGGCGCGGAGATATCGAATTGCGCCGAGTATCTGCAAGCGGAATTGTTCCAGGGACACGGCCCAAAGGTCATTTTGGCTTTGGGTCATATTGCGCACAATGCGGTATTACGTGGCATCGGTTTGCGTTTAAATGCCTATCGTTTTGAACATAACGTCATACATCGACTGCAAAACAACATGTTCCTGGTTGATTCCTATCATTGCAGTCGATATAACATGAATACCAAAAGGTTGACCGAACCTATGTTTAGAGCTGTTTTTCAAACTGTGTGTCGATTGTTGGATAGATGAAGCAACATAGCGAGCTTCCGACTGATTTTGATATTCAAGGTTTCTTAGCGACTTTGACGCAAAAGCCGGGTATTTATAAGATGCTCAATGCTAAATCTGAGGTCATCTATATAGGTAAGGCGAAGAATTTGAAAAAACGAGTGTCCAGTTATTTTGGGTCGAAGGATGCCGGCCCAAAACAACGGGTCATGATCGGCCATGTACGCTCGATTGAAGTTACCATGACGCGAACCGAAGGTGAAGCCCTGCTGCTGGAGAGCCAGTTTATTAAGCGCTACAAACCTCGCTATAACATCTGTTTGCGCGATGATAAAAGTTATCCGCATATCTATATTACGACCCATCAGAAATTTCCCAGGGTCGGTTTTTATCGTGGTGCAAAACATAAGCAAGGCCGCTATTTCGGTCCTTATCCCAGTGCCGGAGCAGTGCGAGAGAGTTTGAAGTTATTGCAGAAAATGTTTCCGGTTCGCCAGTGCGAGGATTCAGTCTTCAAAAACCGTTCAAGACCGTGTCTGCAGTATCAAATAAATCGTTGCACCGCGCCATGTGTGGATTTGATAAAACAAGAGGCTTATCGAGAAGATGTTGATTTTACATTGATGTTTTTGAGTGGGAATGGTAATCGGTTGATCAATCGATTGATCGAGCATATGGAGCAGGCGGCGAATTTACTGGAATACGAAAAAGCAGCGCGCTATCGTGATCAAATAGCGATATTAAGGCAAGTATTAGAGAAACAGTATGTACACGGGGTGCGTGGTGATCTGGATATTATCGCTTGTGCGTCCAAACTGGGTCTAGCTTGTGTACAAGTTTTTTATATTCGAAAAGGCCAGCATATTGGGGAAAAAACCTTCTTTCCTAATTTGCCTGGTGAAGATGAGCCATCTAGCGTATTGAAAGCATTTATACCTCAATATTATCTGGACCGGCCTGTTCCGAATGAGATTATATTGAGTGATGAACCGAAAAATATAGGACTTCTTCAAGTATTTTTGACGACTCAGGCAGACCGAAAAGTTACGCTCTCAACTCGAGTAAGAGGCGAGCGAATGAAATGGTTGGAAATGGCGGAAAGCAACGCGGTAAATGCACTCAATAGCCGTTTATCCCATAAACAAAGTTTGTACGGACGATTCTATAGCTTGAAGGAGGAACTCGGGCTTCAAACCCAACCTAAACGTCTGGAATGTTTTGATATTAGTCATATGCAGGGTGATCAAACAGTTGCATCTTGCGTAGTGTTTGACAGTGATGGCCCGGTAAAATCAAATTACCGGCGCTTCAACATTACCGGTATTACTGCCGGCGACGATTACGCGGCGATGGCGCAGGCGGTGAACCGGAGATTTAAAAGGCTAAACAAGGGCGAGCACGAAAAACCCGATATTTTGTTCATCGATGGAGGCAAAGGCCAAATTAGCGCGGTCAATAAAGTGTTGCAAGAATTGGAAGTGGCGGGTGTGCTATTAATTGGAGTATCCAAAGGACCCGATCGAATATCTGGGATGGAGCAATTTTACTGCGCGGGGGATACCCACGCGATTACGATATCAAATGACGCGCCAGCTCGATTATTAATCCAACATATCCGTGATGAAGCCCACCGTTTTGCGATCACCGGGCATCGTCAGCGCGCGCGCCAGATAAAGCGCCGATCGGTACTAGAAAACGTTGAGGGGTTGGGTCCAAAGCGGCGACAATTATTGCTGAAGCAATTCGGTGGATTACGCGAGATCCGTAACGCTGGAGTTGATGCATTATCCAATGTCGATGGAATCAGTCAATGTTTGGCACAGAGGATTTACGATACTTTTCATGAATAATTGAATGTAATTGTGTGGTAGTGTGGGTTGTTAGATACCGAAGTGATTTTATGGTTGCAGCAGAATATAGTTTAAGTATTTCGATTTGTCGTAGCGTAAATTGTGATGAGCGGCTTAGGCTAATATAATTCGAATACCGTTTCGGACAACGAACTATGGATTTCAATATACCAACATATTTGACCCTGCTCAGGATTGGACTGATTCCTATTTTGGTAGTGGCTTATTATCTACCGTGGGAGGCCGCACACATGCTGTCCGCGTTAATATTTTTAACCGCAGCATTGACCGATTGGATGGATGGTTATCTGGCGCGACGCATGGGGTTAACCACCAAATTTGGAGCCTTCCTTGATCCCGTTGCGGATAAACTAATGGTCGCGGTTGTTTTGGTTTTGATAGTTCAAGATGAACCAACCGTTTATCTTGCGATCCCGGCTGCCGTCATTATCGGGCGAGAAATTACTATAGCGTCCCTTCGAGAGTGGATGGCCGAACTCGGGTTGCGCAAAAAGGTCGAGGTTTCATGGGTTGGTAAAATGAAAACGACCGCGCAAATGGTCGCGATCGCTAGCTTGCTGTTCGGTGAGAGTATCAATGGCGTACCCATGCGTAGTGTTGGGTTGGTACTACTCTATGTCGCGGTAATTCTTACCCTATGGTCAATGACCCGCTACATTCGTGCCGCATTGCCATCGATGTTGGAGCATAGTTAGCAAGGCGCAGTCGATCAAGAATTTCCGAGCCGCCAAGCGGTAAACGGACAGAATCTTGTAAAACTCTTTTGTGGTCGTACCTACGGTGTAAATTCTCCCTGCTTTATGGCACACTCCGCGCACTTAATATTCTTAGGAGAATAGAATGCGAATAATCCTTCTGGGGAGTCCCGGCTCGGGTAAAGGGACTCAGGCAGTATCTATTACTGAGAAATACGGAATTCCTCAAATATCCACCGGCGATATGCTGCGCGCAGCGGTTCGTGCTGGAACACCATTGGGTGTACAGGCGAAAGAAATAATGGATGCGGGTGGTTTGGTATCCGACCAAATAATTTTGGGTTTGATTAAGGAACGACTGGCTCAATCGGACTGCAGTGAAGGATTCCTACTGGATGGTTTCCCGAGAACGATCGGACAGGCCGAAGGGCTCAGGGAAATGGGTGTGGAATTGGACCACGTATTGGAAATTTCAGTGGACGACGAAGAAATAGTCAAACGTATGAGTGGACGGCGAGTCCACCTAGGGTCAGGCAGAACTTACCATATTGAGTTTAATCCACCCAATGTTGATGGAAAGGATGATCAAACCGGAGAAACTTTGGTGCAACGAGACGACGATTCCGAAGAAACCGTACGCAAAAGATTGGCCGTCTACCACGAACAGACAGAGCCACTTATAGCATATTATTCGAAGAGAGCCGAACAGGGCTTGCTTGAGTTTGCTTCGGTTCCCGGTATCGGTGGTGTCGAAGCTATCGCAAAAAAAATATTGGCGGTGTTAGGCTGAGTTCAACCAGTTTTACCCGGTTGGGTTGTTTGAAACTGCACCCGTGTCGGATTGGATGTAGGCTATAATGGGGCGACAGTCGAGTTGACTGCTGAGGTATAGACCGCATGAATTGTATTAAGCAAGAAGATATTATCCAAAGTGTAGCTGACGCTCTACAGTATATTTCATACTATCACCCGGTGGATTTTATCCACGCCATGAACGACGCCTATCAGCGCGAGGAAAGTCAGGCTGCCAAGGATGCGATGGCTCAGATTTTGATTAATTCGCGGATGTGCGCGGAGGGGCACCGCCCGGTTTGTCAGGACACGGGTATTGTTACCGTTTTTCTAAGGATTGGTATGGATGTCGGCTGGGAGAACGGGATGAGTGTTGCCGAGATGGTCAACGAAGGAGTACGCCGAGCCTATACCCATCCCGATAATATTCTGCGGCCATCAATATTGGCTGACCCGGCCGGTAAGCGTCAGAATACCCAAGACAACACTCCGGCGGTTATCCACATGGAATTGGTGGCGGGTGATAGCGTCGAAGTGGAGGTCGCGGCAAAGGGCGGCGGTTCGGAGGCAAAATCGAAGTTTGTAATGTTAAATCCGTCCGACAGTATTGTTGATTGGGTGTTGAAAACCGTTCCAACCATGGGTGCGGGATGGTGTCCACCGGGCATATTGGGTATCGGTATCGGCGGAACGGCTGAAAAGGCGATGATCCTGGCCAAAAAAGCTTGCATGAAATCCATCGATATTCAGGAACTTATTGTGAAAGGCCCGGATTCTGCCGTGGAAGAATTGCGTTTGGAATTGTACGAAAAGGTCAATGCGTTGGGAATAGGGGCTCAAGGCTTGGGTGGCCTGACGACCGTACTAGATGTTCAGATATGCGATTATCCCACCCACGCGGCTAATAAACCTGTTGCGATGATTCCAAATTGCGCGGCGACGCGGCATGCGCATTTCGTGTTAGACGGCTCAGGGCCGGCAGAGTTGGTACCCCCGAGTCTGGATGAATGGCCGAAAATTACATGGGACGCTGCTAGTACAGCCCGGCGGGTTAATCTCGATACGGTAAGTAAAGAGGATGTAGCGAGTTGGAAACCGGGTGAAACATTACTATTAACGGGTACTTTATTGACTGGTCGTGATGCTGCACACAAGCGCATGGTCGATCTTTTTCAACAAGGACAAGCGTTGCCAGACGGAGTAGATTTTACGAATAAATTTATCTACTACGTGGGCCCGGTGGATCCGGTGCGAGAAGAGGTCGTGGGGCCGGCGGGGCCGACAACGGCGACGCGAATGGATAAGTTTACCGAATCGATGCTGTCGCATACCGGGCTATTGGGTATGATCGGTAAAGCGGAGCGGGGCCCGATTGCGATCGAATCGATTCGAAAGCATCGTGCTGTGTACCTTATGGCGGTTGGCGGAGCAGCGTATTTGGTATCCAAGGCTATTCGAAAATCCCGGGTTGTTGCGTTCGCCGATTTGGGCATGGAAGCCATACATGAATTTGTTATTCAAGACATGCCAGTGACTGTAGCAGTCGATTCAATCGGAGAATCAGTTCATACCACCGGCCCCAAAATGTGGCAGGCCAAAATCGGAAAAATACCAGTCGTGGTTGAGGCTTGAATAGTTTTCGGGTTTATTGATGAACCAGACCTGTAGGATAAACCGGCTTGTGGTCAGTGAGTTTCAGAAGGTGGGATATGCAAGGCCCGGTTGTCTATTGCCATAGCTGCCTCGTGCAATGCTTTGGACAACGATGGATGCGCGTGTACGGTTCGAGCAAGGTCTTCGGTGCTGGCGGAAAATTCCATCGCCAATACTGCTTCAGCGATCAATTCTGAGGCGCATGGATTGATTATATGTACCCCTAATATTTGATCGCTGTACTTTTGTGAAATAATTTTTACCATGCCAATGGATTTTCCTGTTGATAGAGCGCATGCATTGGCCGAAAAGGGAAATATACCAATTTTAATTGGTTCACCGGTCGAACGCAGATGTTGCTCGGTTTGACCTACCCACGCAATCGCGGGCTCGGTATAAATCACATTAGGGATGACAGAGTAATGCAGGCTGCGTTCTTTACCTGAGATGACCTCCGCGGCAAGGATACCTTCCTCGGCACCTTTGTGCGCTAACATAGGTCCTTGGACGAGATCTCCAATCGCAAATACGCCAGGGAGATTGGTCATGCATTGTTCGTCGACATGGACGAAACCATTCTCATCCAATAACAAGTTAGCTTCAGCGCTGGCGAGGTTTTCAGAATTTGGTTTACGGCCTACCGCAACGATCAATTTATCAACGCTAAGTTGGTGTGAACTATCCGGGTCTTCGTATTCGATTCTCACCGATTTGGGTGTTTTCTTAGTCGCCGTGACACGTGCACGAAACCTGATATCCAGACCTTGTTTGGAATATATTTTCAGGGCTTCATCAACTATCTGATCATCGACGAAACCCAAAAAATCATTTTGCGCGTCAAACAGGGTTACTTTTGAACCGAGTCGGGCCCAAATGCTGGCGTGTTCCAGCCCGATTACGCCTGCCCCGATGATCCCGAGGCGTTTGGGAACGGACGAGAAATTCATAGCGGTATAAGATTCTACAATTTTATCACCGTCTATACGGGCTGCGTCTATATCGACTGAACTTGAACCGGTGGCAAGAATAACGTTGTCACATTCCAACAAATACGCTTTACTAGATTTTTCGATGGGATGCACTTGTACAATTTTTGCGTCCATTAATTGAGCTGTCCCAAATATGCAGTCAATTTGGTTTGAGTCGAATAATTGGGCGATGTGATCCGAAAGTGATCTTAGGACTTCATCCTTGTGTTGGATCATTTCCGCGATATCTAATTCAGCTTTAGATACTCGGATACCGTGAATAGCACTTTGTTCCGTTATTGTTCGATACAGCTTTGCAGATTCCAGCAACGTGAGTGCTGGAATACAGCCGGCGTTTAGAAAAGTTCCACCCATTGAGTGTTGCTTGTCTTTGCCTGTCCAGTGGTCAATACATGCAGTTTTCAGCCCCAGTTGGGCACAACGAATAGCAGCGACGTAGCCAGCAGGCCCAGCCCCAATGACAATTACGTCGTAATGTTTGGGACTTTTTTTCATCGCGTTATCCGCTGTAATTGCTGAGCTATATGTTGAGTAACAGTCGGCTGGGTTCTTCTAAAGACTCCTTGATAGCAACCAAAAACTGGACGGCTTCTTTTCCGTCGATAATTTGGTGATCATAAGACAATGCCAGATACATTATCGGTCGAACTACGACGTCGTTGTTTTCCACCCAAGGTCGCTGTTGAATGGAATGCATGCCGAGGATTGCGCTTTGCGGAGGATTCAGAATCGGTGTGGATAGCATCGAACCGAAAACCCCGCCGTTAGTTATCGTAAATGTGCCACCGCTAAGATCTTCGTACGATAAGCGGCCCGCCTGGGCTTTTACCCCGAATTCAGCGATTTGTTTTTCCATCCCCGCGAAATCCAATTGGTCGGCATCTCGAATAATCGGGACAACCAATCCGCGTTCAGATGCTACGGCTATGCCTATATCATAATAGCCGTGATAAATGATATCTCGCTGGTCAACAGAGGCGTTAATTAGCGGGAATCGTTTTAATGCTTCGATCGATGCTTTGATAAAAAAAGACATGAAACCGAGTTTAACTTGGTGTTTTTTTACAAACGAATCTTTATAGTCTCGACGTAGCTCGATTACTTTTTTCAAGTTAACCTCGTTAAAGGTCGTTAGCATTGCCGAATTTTGTTGTGCTTGGATAAGACGCTCGGCGACGCGTGCTCTCAGTCGAGTCATTGGTACCCGTTGCTCTGGTCTAGAATCAGATGTCGCGGGTGTTGGTGCCGGCCCAGGCGTTACAACGTTTGGTGGAGGTGTTTTTGTAGTGACTATTGGCTCAGGAGTCGCCTGTTCGGATACAGTTACGTCTGTTTTTATATAATCAAGTACATCGTTTTTTGTGAGTCGACCAGCTTTTCCGCTGGCTGGTATTTTGTTCGAATCAAGTTCGTGTTCCAATATCAATCGTCGGACCGCTGGACTAAGCGCTTGCGCCGGGGATTCTTCGGTCGCTTGATCGATCGTATCTTCAGAAGGTGTTGCAGACTTATCGATATTGATAACCGCGAGCAAATCACCGCTTGTCACGGTGGCGCCATTTTGCTGCAATACTTTTTCTAAGACACCATTATCGGGTGCCGGAACTTCGAGTACGACTTTATCGGTTTCCAGATCAACCAAATTTTCATCGCGTTGAACTGGTTCGCCAACTTGTTTGTGCCATGTGATCAACGTCGCGTCGGCGACTGATTCCGGTAGATTGGGTACCAATACTTCTGTTTTCATTTTCGCTGTGGCCCTGTAGGTGAATGATCCATTCAAAGCGGAAAGAGAGACCGCTTGCAGCGCACTGATCGAACTCGATTTGCCAAGTAAATTTCGATGAGTGTCAAAATAAGCAGCATAACGGAATTCTCTGTTCTTGCCTACTCGTCAGTTACACCGAGATATAAATAAATAGATAAATTGCGGCGCTTAATCTACACCAAGGCAAACGCATTGAGTCAATTTAGATATAGAGTGGATTGCTACCGGTAAAAATCTCTAAAAAGGACGAGCATCCTGACTTGACTCAGGGTAGAATCGGCGTTTTCAGACCTTGGGCAGATTTTTATTCAACTGTCTAGATTGACGGATTATTGATTCGTGCCGCAAAAAAAAATAGTGATTAAGCTCAATTATTCGGCTGCGACGCCGAATAATTTGGATGGGTCCGAAACGGGCTTGACCGTTCAAACCGAATGGAATTACAAACGCATTGTCTCCGCGTTTGCGTTGCTGCTGTTTCTGACCGTTACGTTGTATCTAGGATTGTCCGGTTTTTTTTCAAGCGAGCAGGGGAGCTCCGAGAGTGCCGCACAGGCTACAACACGAGTTAAAGAAGAATCCATTAAGAATAATGGAATAGAGAACAAAATCGATCCTGCACCTTCATCCGTTAGCGAACGAAGTCCCCGGCAGCTTGAAAAAGCTTCGGTCGCGGTAGCGGAGGGCGATCAACCATCGTCTCATTCGGCGGCGGTCGTTAAACCGGCCCAATCGGAAACGCAGGTGGATAAGCCTAGTAGAGACAGTGTTGATTCCGCTGTGGTTACCCGTCCTGCCCAGATTAGCATTTCCAACGATCCAACTATTAAACCTATCCCGGGCTCCGGCATTGCGCGCGTACAGTTTACTCGTAAAATGTTGAATCGCGAGCCTGTCGGGCAAGTTTCTAGCCCGGTGTTTCTGCCGGGAAATGGGTCAGACGAACTTTATTTGTTTACTGAATTTAAATCGATCAAAGGCGCCAAACGGGCGCACGAATGGTTGAAGGGGCAACAACTAATAGCCAAGCGTGAATTTCCGGTGGGTGGTAGTCGCTGGAGAGTTTACTCGCGTAAAAAGCTGAATCGAACGATGCTGGGCGACTGGACGGTTCGGGTCACCGATGGTGCGGATCTGGTATTTGCCGAGTATAGCTTCGAGTTGAAATAGGTCTAAATCGCGTCGATTTAGAATCCTACCGGTTAGTTTTTCGGCTGTTTGCATGCTGGCTGAATAATTAAAAAACGATTTTCCTCGATAGACGGGTGATCGTATTCTGTAAATTTATCGGGTACTTTGAGTAGCGATAATTTAAATGGCCAATAAATGACATTTTGGGTCATAAAGCGTCATTTTTTTTTACAACTTTGTGGTTTGTCACAGCTTAGAAATTTTAAATCGCCGAATTCTCAGTAAAATTTGGTTGTGGCATTGTAATTGCCTTGTTCTATTTCGTAACCATCACTAGCTGGGTTAATTAAATGAACAGATTCGTAGGTTATTTCAAAGTTGGTTTGATATTGTTGGGCATATACGGATTATTTACCCGAGAATATTTTTCATTAGCGATCAAACGCTTGAGTCATCGTACGGTATCAGGATAAAAAAACTTATCCTGCTCGGAGTTTTTCTTGAATCTACGTGCTGCGTTATTCCGTAGCCTCATCTTGTACGTTTTTCTGATTCGTAGCCTGCATCGATTTCTGACAAATTAGGAACTCGTCACATAGGTTCCATAGCGAAAGGTCCCTTTCGATTCCAGAACGCTTCGGAATATAATTCAATTTTCCTAATTTAAGCGCATACTAATAACTGTGTGCGTCGAGCGATGGATTCCTTGATAAATGTCGGTGCGAATCCTCGTCCAAGAATCTTTCGCCATTAAAATCAAAGGTCTTTCAGACGAGGTTGTCCCAAGTGATGAGGGCACTGAAGAGCAGGGTGATAAATTAATTCAAAAATTCGTTCTATTCTGAACCTGACCGCAAAATAATCCGGAAAATTTCGATTGCCGAATAACACAATACAGTGAGCAAAATCCATTCGAGCGTGGTTACTTTGTTGTAGTCATCGTCGACAAAAAACAACAATACCAATGCCGCTAGGAACAATGCAGTGTAGTTATACAAACGGCTCATTTCTTTGAATCTCGATAAATAAACACGGTAAAATCAGCTAATTGCCAAAAATCGTCGTATTGTGCTGTACTGGGCCGACGATATCTGAATATTTCATCCAACCCTGATCTAAGAACATCTTCTTTTCAGGATGATCCAATAATGTATCCTGACCGCACAACAAGCAAGCGACATTTACATCGGAGTGTGACTGTGAACACATAATCTGAGTGCGATTTGAATCAAGTTCATCTATTTGCAAGCATCAATCTGATCAATAGACATGCGCTACATCCCGAAATTAATTCATTATTGTTGGTTTGGCAATCAGATCAAACCAGAATTCGTCAATGAATGTATTTTAGGTTGGAAAGAAGTGCTGCCACATTATCAAATAATGGAATGGAATGAATCTAATTTTAATGTTGACCTTAATAACTATGTTAGACAGGCCTATGATGCTGGAATGTTTGCGTTTGTAAGCGATTACGTAAGGCTTCATTCGATTTTTCAGTATGGCGGGATCTATTTGGATACGGATGTCGAAGTGCTTAGGCCTTTTGATGATCTGCTCAAAAACGATGTGGTACTGGGATTCGAACAAAAAAATTTTATTGCTACGAGTACGTTGTTGGCCAAAAAAGGTTCGATCTTTATTAAAGACTTTATGGACTCTTACGAAAAAAGAGTATTTGTTAGAAATGATGGCTCATTGGATCTGACGACTAACGTTCAAATGCTAACCGATAGAATGATTTCTATCGGGTTAGTCAGGGATAACAGGCGACAAAAATTGACCTATAAAGACAAGGAGGAATTGGTCGTTTTGGAGCAAAAATACTTATCTCCTTTCAATTGTATTAATAATACCTGGTGTATGGATTCATCTACCTACGTGATTCATCATTTCAAGTCATCATGGTCGAGCGCTAGTTTTAGGATAAAAATAAAATTAATAAGTTGCGTTCGCATCTTCCTTGGATCAGATGTTAGTCAGAAATTAAACCGTGTTTTAGACAAAATCTTATGAAAACTCGAGGTTTGGTGTTCGGTCGGGGTTAGTTTTTATATTTTGACAGTGTTCATTCGGGTTGGAGAGCATGAAGTTAAAATTGGTGATATGGATGAATATGCCATCTCATCATCAGTCAGCTTTTTTTGACGCTTTGCGGCAACGTGAAGATGTAGACTTGCTTGTCCGCTATTATGGAACGGTCACGCCTCGACGTGTGCAACTAGGCTGGCAAGTCCCCAGTAAACTTCCAATTGGAGAAATGACAGTCGAGCCCAATTTGGACGCGCTAACGACGATTCCTGACTGGCAAACCCGGATACATATTATTGAAGGGCGCGATGGATTCAGACGCCAACTTATCCGAAGTTTTTGTGAAAACAAGGTTTGTTGGATACATTGGGGAGAAAGGGGTGCGCGCCGATGGAGTATGTGTTTTAGATTTCCATTTTGGTGCCTTTATGGAAGGTTGGTCGCGAAACATGCATTAGGCGCTTTTGCGATAGGTGCCCAGGCGGCAAAAGATTTTAGGCTTTGGGGAATTCCTGGTCACAAAATCGCGTTTCTCCCTTATGCTGTCGCGCCACTATCCGTGCATACTAAACCCGATGAGAAAATAGAACGTTTCGCCAAAGGTAGAAAGATATTTATGTATTGCGGCGAATTATCACCGCATAAGGGTATTGATGTGCTGCTCCAGTCGTTTGCGAGTATGCCTAATGACGAGTGGGTATTGATTTTGGTTGGGCCGGATCGATTTGACTCGAGATATCAAGCACTGGCGCAACGATTAGGGATTCAATCCAAGATCTATTTTCGCGGTGTATTGCCCGCGGACCATATTGCGAACGCCATGATTCTGGCCAATGTTTTTATTTTACCGTCCAGGTACGATGGTTGGGGTGTGGTGTTAAACGAAGCGGCCTCGATGGCCAAAGCACTAATTAGCACTACCGCGTGCGGAGCCGCGGATCATTTGATCAATAACAACAAGAACGGGTACAGCGTTCAACCCAATGATTTCCAGGCGCTGGCAAAAGCCATGAAATCATACGTGTATAACCCGTTATTGGATTATAGACACGGGCAGCAGAGTCTGGTTATTTTTCGAGAGTTTTCACCGCAATGCAATGCCAGCCGTTTAACAAATGCGCTATTTTATTGGCTTAAAGGAGCAAAAGCGGCTAGCTGAGTTAAACAAGCATAGTTAGAGTATTCAACTGTTCGGCCACTGTGTAATTGTCGAGTAAGTCGGATTTACGTGAGTTGGTTTTGGTTGATGCGCGTATATCTTATTCTTTGAAATAGTTGTCAACACAGTTCGCGATGCATTCAACCGATATTTGATTGATGTTGGATTGAACAAGTGAAAAGTAATAATCGTCGTTTTCGTCAAATGTTTTCTGAATATGTGCCCCGACAAAGTCGTTTATTTTTTTTTCTTTATTCGATGTATTAGGTAGAATTTGAAATGCCAATGGAAAATTATTTCTGTAGGTGCTTCGCCAAAGTCCATTGCCGAGTAGCTTTGGTTTGGCGTTGGTTAGATATCTGTTAGTTGACCCTGACTTTATCAAAAACAACCAATAGAGGCTGAATTCTGTGAATTTTCTTGTACATAAATATTCATCCCATTCCAAATGATCTGTTTTAGAACTTAAGAAACTTAATAACTCAGAAACGTACGAGGTGATCAGGGTTTGAGGAGTTACCCCCATGACCGGCTGATTTTGAATCATTTTAACTGGAATATCTAATATTTTAGCGCTACTGATCCACCAATTCTTGTGAATTTTCCAAGAATTCGAATTCGTTAAGAGTTGTTGGTCACTAAATAGATTATCGTAACCAAACGGTTTGGTAAGAAAACAATCACTATCGAGCACAAGATAGAAATTGGTCTTGATGTATCGTGCGATACCAAGTTTTAATAGTTGCTGAATATACCACCCTTCAGTATTTTTTATAATAAACTCTTTTAAAATAGAATTCTCGGAAATAAGACGAATGGGTGCAAAGTATTTTTGTTTGAAAAGTTCGGTTTCGATAAAAGACTTTTCATTAGCTTTACATATAATAATAAATTCGCATAGCGACGTATTATCCAAGTACCTATTCAAGCTGGGTAGTAGGACTTGAATTAGTCTATTTAATTCATTGTGGTGATGATGGCTAGATATTTTTAACGGTAAAACCACAGAATATTGGTCGACTGAAGCCATTGGAATTAGATAACGTTATACATGGTTTTGATTGAATCAATATGCTATTAATTAAAATTTTTTATTTAGTAAAAAAGTCATATTTTATACCATGTAAATTGTTTGTTAACGGAATTGTAATCCTTCGGAATAATTGACAAAACCTTGGTCGGTCGGTACGTTTTCTTACTAAGACAATTTTTATATTTTTCCTCACAGATAGGCGAGAAACGTGCTTGCAGCCTCCGAAATTCCTCAAGAATATCTTAGATGGAATCGCCTTTGGCATGCTCCTTTTGGTCGATCATGCTGCAAATTGATTCCCAGGCATTTTCGTGCGCAAACCGGTATCGCTCAGCTTTGCGGTTTATTCGCGATGCAACCAAATAACGATACTCGCGTTTTTGAATACCCTTGGGTATCCAGTATGCTTCAAGCGCAAAAGGACATGCAAATCCTTGAGATCGGCGGGGGTGTATCTGGTATGCAATTTATGCTCGATCGTGTTGGATGCCACGTTACTAATGTAGACCCAGGAATTGACGCGCATGGTAAGGGGTGGCCTGTTACAATTGAGAAAATTGCCACGCTCAACCGTTATTTTTGTACAGGGGTTGAACTGAAGAATTGCTTTATAGAAGAGGCGGGAATCTTGGATGAGAAATACGATCGTGTGTTTAGTATTTCAACAATTGAACATATACCTGAAGATGACATCAAGACTATTTTACAGCATGTTCAACGGGCACTGAAACCCAGAGGATTATTTATCGTAACCTTAGACCTATTTCTCAATATCGAGCCTTTTGCGGTGGGTAAGACCAACCGCTATGGAAAGAACGTTTCTGCAAAATGGCTGGTCGAGCAAAGCGGTCTTAGCCTGGTACACGGTAATCGGGCAGAACTCTACGGTTTTCCGGAATTCGATCCAAAACATATTTATATCAATCGGCATAAGTACTTGGTGGGTAGTGGGTATCCTGCAATGGTCCAAGCGATGGTTTTGCAGAAATAATGCGGTTTTGACGTGACAAAAGACCGCTTCAAAATAGTTTTACTGGGCCCGATTTCTCCTTTTAAGGGTGGGATTAGCGCCTTTAATACGAGTCTTGCAGAAGAACTCAGTCGATCAGGACATGATGTTTACCCGGTTGCGTGGAAAAACGGACTGATCGGAGTTTCCCGTACCGATCAGATTGATGAAAGCATGTCCGTCCACCCAAAAGCCCAATTTATACTTAAGTGGTACAGTCCCCGGACTTGGCGCTGTGCAGCTGTATATTGTGCGTCGCTGAGCCCAGATTTATTGGTTGCACATTGGACTGTGCCCGAAGTTGCGCCTGTTTATGCCGCTATTATTTCAGCGTTTAAACGACGCAATCTGAATACCGCCATTGCCTACATTGTACATAACGCAGAACCTCATGAACCCCGTATTGGGGACCAATTTATGCGGTGGTTGGGTTTTCGCGGAGTATCCCACTTTTTGCTTCATGCGCATTCCGAGAATAAGAAGTTTTTCGAATCAATTCCACAAAACAAAATTAGAATCGGGTTTCATCCGATTTACGATCGCTACCTCAGCGTTAATGTTTCTGCGACGCCCCTGTCGACCAATCGCCATTTCCCCGATTGGTTTAATACCAGCCGTAACTTTCCGGTTTTGCTATTTTTCGGATTCGTTAGGCCGTACAAAGGACTCGATCTTTTGTTGAAGGCTATGGTTCATTTTAAAGAAGCTCGCCTGATCGTAGCAGGCCAAATATCAAAGGCCTGTCTGTCTGTTCGTGATCAAACCGATAAGCTCGGTATCTCGGGCCGGGTCTATTGGTTAGATCGTTATATAGCCGACAGTGAAGTCGCTGAAATATTTACCGCTGTGGACGTTGTGGCACTGCCCTATCAGTCGGGTACACAATCCGGTGTCGCCAGCTTGGCCTTTGCATTTGATGTGCCTGTCGTTGCAACCAATGTTGGAGGGCTGGGTGAAGCAATCGAAACTGGCGTAACCGGCTATATTGTTCCACCCTGCGATTCCTATGGATTTGCGCAGGCACTCCGAGATGCCTACGAAAATCGTGTTAGTTTAAAGAACGGTATTCGTCGCAACAAAAAAGCCAGATCTTGGGCACGTTATTGTGACATTTTACTTTCATGTATCGGGCGTAATGCAAGTGACGTTCGTTCAACTGGCATCAAAACCAGATAGATATGCTTTGTCATTCTTAGAGATTTAAAACCTGGTGTCTTTGGTATTGAAGAGGACTTGACTCGGTACAAATCTAATCGGAACTAGAAGCCAACATTCCATGACTATTTTCTTGAAGGTTAGATTTAATGAAAAATGAATCATTCCTATCATGAAGACAGTGATATTGATAGTGGATTCAGACCCTAGGAAAGGAGTTATTGGAGGTATAGGGGTCTATACTAAAAATTATGTAGAGTATTTGACCAAGAATGGTTACCGGGTGATAGTCATCGGGAAAAAGACAGATGGAGAAATAATCAATAGGTTTAAAAATTTTGCATTTATTGAAGGCACTAAGAAGTCGAAGCATTCAAATATATTGTTCTTCTATGGATTGTATGAAGCGAGTAGACGGCTTATTTTATCCAGTGACACGGTAATTCACGCGCAAAGACCTGATTGGATCATACCGTTTAGAAAACTCAAAAATAAAAAAGTTATCACGCTACATGGCAGTCATTTAAGAAATGTATCGCTCAAAAAAGGGTTTTTGATGTCAAAATTGTATTCTTATATTGAGCGTATTGGGTTTCGTGTAGCGGATGATGTGATTTCTGTGTCGGAAGAGACGATTAGATATATTAAGGAAATATATGGAGATTGTGTTGCTAACAAAATACGTTATATTCCCCCGGCAATTGATATTTCAAAATTTAAAAAAATTGATAGTAAAAAAGCCAAAAGAATATATGGCTTTAAAGAGAGTGATAAAATTGTTTTATTTCTGGGTCGATTTGAAAGGGAGAAAAATATAGAATTACTTATTTTCGCGATTAATAAGTTAAATGTAAAAGGTTTATTTGTCGGTGCGGGAAGAAAAGAAAGTGAACTAAGACAATTGGTCAAAAAAATTGGCGCGGATATTAAGTTTCTGAAGCCGGTCAGATATGAGTTACTTCCGCAAATATTCGCTTGTGCGGATGTTCTTGGTTTAACCTCGATTCACGAGGGGTTTCCATTGGTCTTAATCGAAGCGATGGCATCCGGGGTACCCTGTATATCAACGGATGTCGGTGACGCAAGTAAAGTGGTAGAAGATGGTGTTACCGGGTATATCGTGGACGATCTTTCTATCGTTGAGAAACTTGAGATCGTTCTAAATAATCCCGCCAGTTTTGAATATGAATGTATCGCAAAGTCAAAAAGATTTTCCTGGGAAAATTACAAGATAAGCTACTAATCATAGTGTAATCGGTGCACCAGACTAAATAGATGGTATTGCCGGCCTACAAGTTGAAATACAGATCAATGAATTCTCTTTTTCGATAACAATCAACGTATCTGCCCGCAGATTTACCGCACAAACGTGTAGAATCTTAATGGATCTATCGCTCATTGCACGCGCGTTAACCTGAACATAATGAGGTGATCCGTCGGATTCAAGAAGACTAGATTGTATATGAGCTTATTGGGTAAATTTGTTGAAAATATTGAGTATTTATGCCGGGGATTCATCGATGTTCTTGACTGAAAAAGTATACGTTGACGTTATCGGAGACCAAGAAAATGTAAAAAAGCTTAGAGTTTTAGAACTTGATGTTGAAGTTCGGTTAAGTGCGCCGTTATGTTGCAAAAACAGGAATTATTACAAAAAACAAAGATGTACAGCCGCAAGATGCTTTCCGAGTCATAGAATTATGCTCTGTAGATTCGCTGAAAACGATTGGATTTGTCGTTTGGTAATGGTCCTTAACTATTTGAATAGACGCAAATAAATAAATTTGGCCTAGAATTAGTTTGAATGGCCATACTCTAGAACGACTACCCACGGGAACAGAGAATTGACTCCTGACAACTATTGAACAATTGCCTTTGGAGGTTGGCTGATTATATAAGTGACAAGAACGAAAATCCTATCAGATAGCAACGATGCGCGAACACAATTATTCGGCTATTCTGACCGGCGTCTTTATTGCGCTCGGTGTATGGGTTTTTGGCCTGTTCGGTGGATTTATACTACCAAACGGCTGGGCTTATGATTACTTAAGCCGGGCGTCCATCAGCGTTGAAGCTTCATCCTCCGTGTTATTGATTGAAGCTAGCCCGAAATATAGGCTGGCCGGTGATGACATCTGGTTGCCGGTACTCAAAGATCTGCTCAAATCAAAACCCCGAGAACTCGTATTTACCTTTCTGCCAGATCGCGCATCTGCCGAATTTTATCGATTGGCCCGTAAGTCGAAACGAACCGTATTCGGACGTCCCGTTATCCGTTCCGGCGGAAATGGCGAAATAATAGATCTACAAGCGCTTCCTGCCGGATTAACCAAATTGAAGGTGCCGTATGGATTGGTGACTTCAGGTTCGAGTCAATTCGGTGTGTACCGCGAGCAACCGACTACCGCCCTAATAGAGGGTAAGCGGTGGTCAACGCTGGAACGGGTCGTACTTAAACTTGGATATAGAAAATCAAGATCGGTCCCCGATCACGCTTTTAGGATCAATTTTACCGGCGGTGAGGATCGTTTGCCGAAACTGTCCTTGGATCGTGTGGTCGATGGAGGTTTGATCTCGGAATTGGTCGCGGGTCGTGTCGTCGTGATCGGTGAATTGAATCCTCCGCAAAATGCCTGGTTGTATACGCCGCTTTCGCGCGGAAATAGCATGATGCCAGCCGCCCATTATCATGCTTTTGCGTTGGATACGCTTATTTCGAATAGGGTGATCGAAATTGTAAACCAGCCGGCAACCTTAGTAATTCTAGTTTTGATTGCCGGACTACTTATTTTCTTCTATCAATGGATGTCGGTTCGTATGTCGGTGTGGGCGACGATATCGGCGTTAGCCTTCTATTTTTTGGGAACTTGGTTTTTTCTACATATTTTGGAGATATGGTTGCCGTTGGCACAGATTCTAACGGTTCAATGTTTACTTGCTTTTATCGTCATACGACAACGGGCAATACGCGAAGAACAGGTCATGCGTAAGATGTTGTTGGATTTATCCGGAAAACTAAAGGACAAAGCCTTCCCAACCAGTTTCTACCGGGCCCCCGATCCTTGGGGACCTATTATCACGATGGTCAATCAAATTTTAAATCTTAACAGGGTTATATTTCTGGAGAGGGTAGAGGGCGACCATCGACTACGCGAGATTCGAGCATTGAACTGCAGCGTAGACGATATAGATGAGCGACGCAGAGACTATGAAAGAACACCGTACAGTACAGCCATTAGCGAAGATCGTCCTATCCAGGTACCGCGAAATTACCTGAAGGCCGTAGATGAGACAGAGTTTCAATTTCTGGCGCCGCTTATCTATGCCGGTGACGTACTCGGTTTTTGGGCATTTGGGATCGATCCGGAAAAATTCCAAGCAATCCCTGAATTCAATATATTGAGCCTCTTGCAAAACACTCGGCTTTCAAGTGAGCGCAAATAAAAAT
>CAZUGA010000024.1:0-65111 GCA_964619885.1 uncultured Methylococcaceae bacterium | reverse complement strand
TCGCTGTTCACGTTGCGCCAGAATCAGTGTTCAGATTGGGCCAGAATATGCAGCGGTTGGACCGGTCGACTAAAAAGAATTTGGAAATGGCAAAAATTGTTGTTTAAATACTTTTTCCCACGATTGCTAAAGAGTTATTTGCCGGGGTACAACCCAAGAAACTTGATTGTACCGAACGAGGTTTCCAATTTGGCCGATATTTATACAGCAAGAGCATACAAAACCACAATTTGAGACCTAAGAGCTGTTTAATGAAATTCAGTGGTACTTTCGTCAGCGTAGAAAGGAATCAAATTATTTCGCTTGTCGCTTTGAACGATCATTCCTTAGGCGATACAAACTTTCTAAATTAAGTTTGGTTGCAAGTTTAGGGCATAAAGACATATTTCAAGAGTTTCGATATTGCGGTTTGGTGCCAGGGCAAAGTAATCAATTTCGGCGTACTTTTTTTAAATATCACCGATTCTTTGGTCCGCATTCGGTTACCGTTGAAAATATATCCCCGCTGTAATTCTAAGCCCTTTTTTATTTTTTCCAACAGTCTATCTACGTTAAGCTGAAAGTGATGACCAATATTTGCCAATTGTATACTGGGAAACTGGATAAGCTCTTCGTAAGCAATTCGGATTCTATTTTTTGATGGTGTCAATAAATATACAAAATAAGAAAAAGAGTTGACGACAAAATAATAGGTCATGCTGACTGCAAATCCTTTTGTCATCGATTGTGCTGAATTTTGAAAAGCTATCGCTACGCTTCCCGGATCACGAATCAAATAGACTACATTGATCGCTTCCTTCCCATAGATCTCGCGAAGGTGAATTAGCCGGCTCGGGTATTTTGAGCTGTCTATAAACCACTCGCAGTTCGATTGAGCGAAAATACCATCGTATTTAGCTTTCAGAAATTTTCTATAATCGGAAAGCCCAAACTGATTCAGTATAGGGGTAGGAAGAAACAGTAAAGGAATGGCGTAATGCTTATCGAATCGTTTCTGCAGCCGCTTAACCCCGCTTAAATCAATCTCGGCATTTTTAGCCTCAATGGATGTTAATACACGATCCCAAAACAGGTAATTTTTTGTATTGCTATTGAAACCGTTGGGATGTCCATTGAAACGCGTAAATTCAACGACTTCCCCCAGATCCAAAGCATTTTCCGCGTTACCCAGACAAAACCCAAGAATAGTAGAACCACTTCTTCCACAGCCTAAAACATAAATTATTCTTTTTTCCAATCGGCATCCCCGCGCATACAGTTAAGGTGAGCAACGGCAAGTATTATATCGTCAAATAGAAACGCATCGCGGCTAAATCGGGTTTTACGTTAGTGGTTTGAGAATACTGGAAATGTATAGTTTGATTTTGGCAACAATGGAAATATCGCTTGTTTTTGAAAAAAGGCTTAAGATTTGCTGTGTTGATTCAGCGTCAATCGTTCAATCGACGATGCACGTAGTTCAAGGGACCGACGGATAGGAAAAATGGGAGGAACGCGATTTGGCTTTGTCTCCAAAAGTGGCTGCGTAGGATTAGTTCGCTTGTAAGACTTCGTCCAGAATTTGGCTAATGATTGCTCCACTAGTCATCAAATTGAAAAAAAACTATTGACGTTCACCGTAGCAACGGCAGTGTGTTTCGATAGCCGCCGACCCAACGCTATCTATTCCACAGCGGCAAAGGGGTTTGTATGTCGAAACCCAGACGGCAAACGCCAATAGCGTAGCTTATTTTATTTGATGCTAAATACTTGGTAAATTAGCTAAGAGTTTTAATATTATAAACCCAGGGTTAATAATAATGGACAAAATAAGTAGTATGCGTGCGTTCTGTCGCGTGGTGGAATTGGGTAGTTTCGTAGCGGCCGCCAAAGATTTGAATATATCCGGCACAATGGTGAGTAAGCATATCGCCTATCTGGAAAAATTATTGGGTGTCTCGTTGTTTAATCGAACAACCCGTGTAGTCAGTCAAACGGAAATTGGTCGAGAATATTATCTGCGTTGTAATCAACTGCTACACGACCTTATTGAGTTGGAAGATACCGTAACCGGCATGACCCATCTTCCGAGCGGGTTGCTCAAAATTAACGCGCCAGTCGATTTTGGTGGAAAACACATGGCGGCTGTGATTGCAGGATTTCAAAGCGAATATCCTGATGTACGCATCCTCCTTTCGTTGGACAACCATTATGTAGATTTAAACCAAGGCATATTCGATATCGCGATACGAGTCACCGATACGCCGGATCAGGATTTGATCGCAAAACCGATTGCCTCGACCAAACTCTGTACCTTTGCTGCACCCACCTATTTGGATCAATATGGCCGGCCGGAATCAATCGAGGATTTATCGTCGCATCGATGTCTTCGTTTTTTGGGGACGCCACACGGTGACGAATGGCTATTTGAATGCGCCAATACGTTAAAAACTTTTAGCACCAATTGGTATTTTTCGTCCAATAATGGCGGCCTATTATGTGAGGTAGCATCGTTGGGTGTAGGAATTATACAAGTGCCGCATTTAACCGCCGCTGCCTACGCCAAAAGTGGCGCATTAACTGAATTGTTACCACAATGCCGTTTATCCAGTTTGCCGGTTTATGCGATATACACTCAGCGCAAATACCCATCGTTAAAGATCAAATCCTTCATCAGTTTTTCGACTAGTTATTTTAAACAGCATGAGCTGAACTGATTATGTTGCCGTTAATTGCGCTGTGCGTTGGACCAGGTTGATGGAAAAGTTAGATTTCGCTATCAATTATTTTTGGACAAAGCCCCACTGCAACTACTGCCTTGTCCGGCGGTGCAGCCGAAACAGTGTTGCCGGACTGTGACAGGTTGGCCCTCGATCTTAGAAACATTTAATTGGGATAGGTGTATTCGTTTAGATGAAGATGCACCCAACGCCAAGCCCAGCATTTGATTAAAATCGCAATCGTAAACATAGCCCTGCCAATCGACGCTTAGCGTATTAATACACATGACCGAGTCTAGATTTTCAGGACGAAAACTAGTTTCCAGAAGTGTCATGTATTCGTCAAATTGACCTTTGCCAATTAATGTACTGCCGAAACGCTGGATCGGCATATTGGCTAGCGTAAACAATTCATTAAATTCAATATCGAACTCTTCCTTTAAATGTCTGCGATAATCCGTTTCAAGTTCTTGTTGGGGTGGCGGGAGTACCGGGCCTTGTGGGTTGAATACCAAATTAAGTAGTAATCCGGATTCTGGCTTGCCATAGCCTAACCCGTTGAGCCGCTTCAATGCCGATATACTGGAATCAAATACGCCCTTACCGCGTTGACGGTCAACGTTATCTTCAATATAACAAGGCAGCGACGCGGTAATCTCAACTTCACGGTTGGCGAGATAGTTGGCAAGATCATCAAATTCAGGATGCTCGAGAATGGTCAGATTGCAGCGGTCTATAACACGAACTCCGTCGTTGCGCGCTGCATCGACCAGATATCTAAATTCGGGGTTCATTTCAGGTGCTCCGCCGGTTAAGTCCAGGATCTTGATCTGTTCTCGGCGGATAAACTGAATGACCTGTTCAATTGTTGCGCGCGTCATGAGTTCAGTTCGCTTGGGTCCCGCGTTAACGTGACAATGTACGCAACTTAAATTGCATAAATAACCAAGATTCAACTGGAGGATCTCAAGTTTCTTCCGATAAATTTGTGGAAAAGTCGAGTTTTCCAGCAAGGGTAGGGTAGCGTGCATGATAGTCGCTTAATACGTTAGTAGAATCGGCTAGAAATTGCGGCGATTAACGCGGTAACCGGTAATGTAACGAGCCAGGCGAAAATAATCCAGCGTAGTGAATCGTCTTGATCTGGAATATCCTTGTTTTTGAAGCGTATTCCCATCAAGGAACCGGTGCTGACGTGTGTGGTTGAAACCGGCAGCCCAAGCGGTGAAGCTGCGAGTACGAGGGCGGCAGTGCCAAAATTTGCAATTGTTCCAGTAGTCGCGTCCAGCGGTACCACCCGATGGGCAAGGACCTTCAATACTCTTTGGCCCTTCCATAAACTACCGATGGCCATTGCTATAGTAACAAGCAAAATCGGAAAAATAATCTTATTATCTGTATATAAATATAAAGTGGATTCTTTGGGAAGAAGGCCCAGCGTTAGGAAAAGGATCGCGGCTATCTTTGGAACATCATTCAGTCCACGCGCGAAGCTTATGATACCGCCGCTAAACCAATGCAGACCCGTCCAAACAAATGGCAACATCGAATAGAATTTTCTATAGTTCTGTCGATCTGCGCAGTTATAAGGGTTCCGGTGCCAAGCATTCTTTGAGCAACACCCTTCACGCCATTGAGGAAAACGCTCGTTCATACGTTGTACTGCGAATAAAATCGCAGCGCAAAGCAGAATCGCAAGTATAGGACTCAGTAAAAGCGGTGCGACGGCTTTGGTTGTTACCGCAGTTTTTTGTAGTCCATCCGGGCCAACCTGAGCCAATACCGCTCCGACAATGCCTCCCAACAGGGCATGGGTAGTGGAAACGGGCCATCCTTTGCGTGTCGCAAAATAAAGCCAACACAGCGCACCTGTCATGCTTCCGCCCAAAAATGCAGGTGTAATTCGAAAATCATCTGACAAATAGCCGCTGCTGAAAGTTTGAATCAGCGCGTCTCCCCAGACGATAGCCGCAATACCTCCAGCGATAGTGCAAAAGGTACCCCATAACAATGCAATCCTGGCCGTCGATATACCGCTGCCCAGTAATGTTGCCACACCCTTAGAAACGTCATTTGCACCATTCGTTGCGGCTAACAACAAGATCAGAATGGCGATACAGATTAGTTGGATTTCCACAATAGGACCCACCTATACAACAAGAAAAAGAATTTTCGGTAAGCGACAGAATTGTTGTTGTAAATAAATTGGTATCAATTACCGTAATCTAGTTGATTCCGGTAAAGGGCAAAAACTTACATACAGATTTACAAAGAAGTAATGACAAATAGGGCCTACTAAAGCGGAAATAACAATGTAACTGTCAAAAATTTCTTCTTCCCGTAAAATCCGATAGATCTTAATTGCAGACGAAGATTTTTATATATTCGATGTATCGATAGGGCTGCAAACTCAGATAAGCCTAGTGTTTTTAGAAGATCAGTCTAGGCTTTTGGCAATGCCGTCGCAAATCGCATGTTCTATCGAATAATCGGGGCTCCGAGCGAATAGACCGATTTTTACGCGATTTTCGCACTGAATAAACAATATGGGCTGTGGATTTTCCTAAAAATTTATGCATATATCCAAACCAAAAGATTATTTAATCAGCGTGAATGACGTGATTAAACAAACTAGGTTTTTCAGGAAATAATTTCGGTCAGCAGGGAGACTCAATTATTGAAGATATTTGTCGCTTAATGAAATTCGGAATAATAATACAAAAAATATTTTGGCTTGTACTCGGGATAGCGTGCACTTTATCAATTCTAGGCTTTGCGGGTCATTGGCTTTGGCCATTCAATCAAATAAGCCATTTTCGAGGTCAATATTTTACTGTGCTAGTGGTTTGCTTAGCTTATCTGGTTTTTTCCCGGTTTTACTACGCAGCCGTGTTGGCGGGTAGTCTTGCACTTGTTAATCTCTCTTTACTCATTCCGCTATATATGTCCGGGCATAGTACTGATAACGAAAACCCGAAGCTTCGAATAATTTCCGCAAATGTTTATGCAGAAAACAAGGAGCGGCACCAACTAAGCAGTTTTGTTGAACAAGCCAATCCGGATTTTTTGGCCTTGTTCGAAGTGGACGACAGTTGGTCGGACGTAACCCAATCTTTAGCTCAAAGGTTCAATTATTCCCGAATAGAACCCACAACGGGATATTTCGGAATAGCGCTATTTAGCCAATACCCAATTAAAAGCGTAGAGATGAGGAAATTTGCATCCAACAGTCAATACGCGATCATTGCCCATTTGGCTGTGAACAATAAGCCGTTCCACATTATCGCAGCACACGTTCCAGCACCTACGAAGAAGAAATATTTTGATCTCCGCAATAAGCAATTGTTAGATCTTGCCAATACTGCTATGGAATTGCGCGATCCCGTTATGTTGATCGGCGATCTAAATATAACCCCGTGGTCGCCATATTTTGATGACGTTATCAAACAATCGAATTTGGTAGATAGCCGAAAAGGGTTTGGTATACAAGCGACCTGGCCGGTTCAGTTCTCGTTGATGCAAATCCCTATCGACCATTGTTTGGTTTCTCCCACCATAGAAATTCAACAATGGAGTAGGGGGCCGGACATTGGTTCTGACCATTACCCCATCATCATTGATTTTGCGATTGACCGCACCACTGGTCCAATCGAATTGGCGGCAATAAAAACCAAGAATTTAAACGCCCAGATGGTAGACGGAGGCTAATTGATTAGCGTGTTATCCCATCCAGCGTTGGAAATAAGGCTGATGGATATCAAGAATGTCATTTATTTTATTGATATTTAAGAAATATTATCATTCTCATACGCGTTAATAATCTCTATTGCGCGATTTAGATCGATCTCTGTAGTATAGAAATGCGGGGAAAACCGAATACCTCCACCGCGCAGTGCGCAAACCACACCATATTCTCGAATATACTTAAACAACAAACTGTTACTGATTGTTTTACTTGAAAATGTAACGATTCCTGATTGAAGATCAACTGAGGGCTTGTTACGTAAAATGAGGTGCGACGAAGCATCGATACGTTGTCTCAAATACGCGGCATTTTCAAGAACACCGTATTCAACCTTATCCATTCCGGTTTCCAGCAACAAAGACAAGCTGGCCGATAGCGCATGTATGCCCAACATATTTGAGCTACCGCATTCAAAACGCCGAGAGCTGCGCGCGATAGTCCAGGGGACGTTGTCGTAATTGTTAGAGTCTTCAATCATATGCCAGCCGTACTGACTGGGCTTCAGCCGGTCTCTAGCTTGAGGCGTCGTATAGAACACACCCAATCCCTCGGGACCCAGCATCCACTTATGGCCGTCCGCCATCACAAAATCAGCCTGATATGCTTGTGCATTGAATTGAACTGCTCCCAAACTTTGAATTGCATCCACGCAAAACAAAATTCCGCGACACTGACAAAAATCACCGATCACCTCCAAATCCAGTCGAATACCCGAAGCAAACTGGATCGAACTCACCGCGATCATCCGTGTATTTCGGTCTACAAGATCGAATAAAGCAGCCTCTGGTTTATCTGTATTCGCAACACAGGCCTCGCGCAATTGAACGCCTCGTTCAGCCAATGCCTGCCAGGCAATTCGATTGGATGGAAATTCTTCGTTACTGGACACAATATTATCTCCGTCCTGCCAATTCAATCCCATCGCCACGAAAGAAATCGCTTCGGACGTATTTTTAACCAATGCGATATCGTCGACGGAGGCGGCGTTGACCAACCGTTTTAATTGTCCACGAAGTTCAGATTCTTTTGCTAGCCAATTGGGGTAATCACGCGCGCCAATCCGGACGTTTTCTGCTGCAAAAGCTTTTACTGCTTGTGTGGTTCTGTTCGGCCAAGGGGCGACCGCAGCATGGTTTAAATAGATAACATCGTCCGATAACGGAAATTCTGGGTGTTGTATTGTAAGCATGGACTAGATACTTTATGTGTAAATTAGAGATAAAGACTGTGCGGAAGT
This sequence comes from uncultured Methylococcaceae bacterium, assembly GCA_964619885.1. Lineage (GTDB taxonomy): Bacteria > Pseudomonadota > Gammaproteobacteria > Methylococcales > UBA1147 > CAZUGA01. Next base: position 57,430 of record CAZUGA010000024.1, on the reverse strand, counting down.
ATATCGTAATCCGCCTGATCTGGCCGATGCAATGAATTACGTTATTCCGATGGTCTCAATAGATATTGAGAATCTTTCCATAATTCACCAACGATGTGCGTGGATCCAAGATCGCGCAATAATAGGTAGGCAATTGATTGGGTTGGGTTTAAGATCGACCGATGTAGAAAAATTATAAAAAACCAAAGTGAGATATGAGGCTAAAGAATGTCTAAGGTTTCGAACCCTACTTCCTAGCTCAGGCCAACGTGGAACCATTAAGCCAAGGAGAAAACACTGAGACCGAGCGCGCCTGAGATCGCCAAACCCGTTAAGTGCAATAGAAAATTTGTTTATTAATTATGATAATTGAACTGTTTTAAGTATGAAAAATGAAAATTCTTTAGGACTACCTTTCCTCGGTGTATTTTTGGCTATCGGAATCGCAATCGGTGGTTATTTTATCGGTCAAACAATGTATAACGCAAAAGTTGCGATTAATACCGCGGAAGCGAAAGGTCTCGCAGAACGAAGAGTAAAAGCTGATCGCGCGAACTGGAATCTTACATTCAGCGTTACCGGAAAAAATCGCGAAGAAATAGCAACACTCTATAAAACGTCAGAGGAACATCAACAAATTATCACTAAATTGTTAAAAGAGAATGGATTTGAACAAGAGGAAATTGAAATAGGAATTATTGATTATAATTACAGGGCATATAGAGACGAAAATCAAAAATTAGTGGATGAAGAGCATCAGCTGGTTGGTTCAATCAGTGTAGAAACAGACAAAGTTGAACGCGTATCTAAAGTAAGGGCCAATGTAAACAAATTAATAGCCCAAGGAATTAATATCACTAACGGAGTGCCTGCCTATCGTTTTACAAAACTAAACGATATTAAACCTGATATGTTGAGAGAAGCCACAAAAAATGCCCGTATTGCTGCTAATGAATTTGCAGAAAGCGCAGGAGTTAGCGTTGGCGGTATAAGAAATGCCAGGCAAGGTGGTTTTTATATACGTGATGCTGGCGAAGAACATGGTGATACGAGAAAAATAGAAAAAGATGTTCGTGTCGTAACAACTATCACATTCTTTCTCACAGATTAATTGCCGATATCATTGACTGGCCAAACAAAGCATTATTGTCAGTTGGCTTGCGGATAACTGCGGTCAGAGTGATTCTAAACCAAGGCAACGCCGGACGGCAACTGGTGGGTTGTCGCTTATATCCCAATTACGAATGGTGCGTGAAGAGACGTTAAAAAATCTCGCGCAATCGATTTTGCTCAATGCGCAGGTCCTTCGAAGCAATTCAAAATCCATTTCTATGATATCGATAATAACGAACGATATCTAAAAGACCAGGTTGGCATTTTAAATCTTTCAAGGATAAAAAATTAGCCTCTTGAATGGAATATTAGAAATTTCTTATTGCGCATAATGTATATTATGTTAAATAAATACCCAAATTCGTAATTTCCTGCCACCCAGCCTTTTTCTTGCTAAGATTTGAATTCCCTACTACCTTCAGGTCAACTTGCCGATTCCTGTGGTTTTTGCTTAGCGACTCTTTCGCTTTTCTTTTGCCTCATCATAGGCCGCCATTTGCTCTGGTGTTGCTTCTGTTTGAAATTTGTCCTTCCATTCGTCATACGGCATTCCATACACGATTTCCCGGGCGTCCTCATAGTTCAAACTAACGCCACGCTCGTCAGCCGCCGCCGCGTACCATTTAGATAAACAATTACGGCAAAAATCTGCCAGAATCATCAAATCCATGTTTTGCACATCAGGGTGACTGCGTAGGTGTTCTAAAAGACGCCTAAACGCTGCGGCTTCTATTTCGGTCTTTCTGTTTTTGTCCACAGTTAATCCTCAATCAAAGTTGATTAATAATGTTAAAGGTCTGCATCCGCCGAGAATTTTAATCCAAATGGCACTCTACGGTCTTGTATTTGTGTGTTCAGGGTCTATTTCAGGCGATTTTTTTACCTATAGACTTGCACGAACGAGCGAGTCGGGCTAGGATGAACGAATACGCTGTGTTCGCAGGCGTCAAAAGCTGATCCATGCAAATCCAAAAGTCATATTCCAATCCACTTGCCCTTACTGGTATTCAAACCCAGAATATTGCTGGTATTGCTAGGCAATCCAACAACGACAAACTTAAACCTGTTGCTGCAGTCGAAAAATCTCGTGGCGAAGATGATAAGGATACGCCAGCACAACGACATTCGGTATACCAGCAATCAGCAGCCAACGATGTGACAGTTGTCCGTGACGTGTTGCGTAAATCGAATTCTGACGATTATTCAAATCCTAAAACCTTTGCCGCGCTATCGGCTTATAGCGCTGAACTCAATGCTGCCAAATTCGAAGAACAATCCATGCTGTCCAAAATGTTGGGTGTCGACTATTACGTTTGACCTGAAAACGTAATTTTAAAACGGGCAGTATAATAGTTAATTTCTCAAGCGATGAAACTTCTTTTTGATTTTTTTCCGGTTTTACTGTTTTTTATCGTCTACAAGTTTTATGGCATATACGCAGCGACAGCCGTAGCCATTGGCGCTACGTTTTGCCAAGTTGGTATTGCTTGGGTTAAAACGCGGAAAGTGGAATACATGCACATGGTAACGTTGGTGCTTATTTGTGTATTTGGAGGGGCCACACTGGTACTTCACGATGAACTTTTCATAAAATGGAAACCGACCATAATTAACTGGATTTTCGGTATAGTTTTTCTTGGCAGTCATTACATCGGTAAGCAACCATTCATTCAAAAAGTAATGGGTGGGAACATGACATTGCTTGATCCAATCTGGCGCCGGTTAAATATGATGTGGGCATTGTTTTTTCTAAGCCTTGGCTGTATCAACTTATTTGTTATTTACAATTTTGATACAGAGACATGGGTTAATTTTAAATTGTTTGGTATGTTTGGATTGATGCTGTTGTTTATTTTGTTGCAAGCGGTTTATCTGTCCAAACATGTCGAGCTGGAATCGCAACCAAAGGAGTAAAACGTGCTTTACGCAGTAATTTGTGAAGATGTACCCAACAGCCTGGCAAAAAGACTAGAAGTTAGACCGGCACATCTGGAGCGGTTAGAGGAATTGCAAAATCAGGGGCGACTGGTGATTGCGGGCCCCCACCCTATCCTCGATTCTGAAGACCCAGGGGACGCGGGCTTTTCAGGCAGCTTGATTATCGCCGAGTTCGAAAATTTGGCTGCCGCGCAAAAATGGGCAGACGCTGATCCCTATAACGCGGTTGGGGTTTATGCCGGCGTGACGGTTAAACCGTTCAAAAAAGTCTTTCCCAAATGACCTCGCGCGTCGAGAAAATCGAGTCTCGGTTACAGCAGACATTGTCCCCGGAAAAATTGGAGATAATTGACGATAGCCACTCTCATGCCGGCCACGCGGGATCAAAGCAACACGGCGGTGGACACTTTTTTGCGACTATAGTCTCACCCCTGTTCGAAGGTAAAAATTTAGTCCAGCGCCACCAGCTGGTTTATACGGCACTTGGGGATTTGATGCAAACGGATATTCATGCGTTCAGCATGAAAGTCTATAGTCCCCAGGAAATCAATAAAGGAACCTAAAGGAATGATGAAAAAAACCTTAATAGTACTCAGTTGTAGTGTTCTATTTACTACCGGCTGCCAACAAGCAAATCAAACTTCCGCTGAGCCCGAGGTGGTGATGGGTGGAGAAACCATTGTAACGGTTAACGATAAACCCATCACCGAAGAAACCTTAGCAATGATCAACAGCGCGAACCGCGGCGCCGCAATTCCGCGCGATCGGTTACTTGATGATTTGATTAAACAGGAATTGTTATACCAAGAAGCGGTACGTAAAAATCTAAAGAACAATCCTGATGTCGCTAAACGGCTAATGTTGGTGAATAAATCGATTTTGAGTCAAGCAGCGATGCAGGATTTTTTGCAAACCTCGCCAGTAACCGACGAAGCGGTCAAAGCCGCCTATGATCAGCAGGTGGGCGGCATGGCCGGTTTAGAGTATAAAGCTAGCCATATTTTGACTAAAACCGAGGATGAAGCCAAAAATGTCATTAAAGAATTGGAGAAAGGTGGCAAATTCGCGGAGCTAGCGAAAAAGCATTCAATCGGCCCTTCTGGTCCAAAAGGCGGTGATCTCGGATGGTTCGGTGCCGACCAAATGGTACCGCCCTTCTCTGAAGCCGTGGTTGTGTTGGAGAATGGTGCAACCTCCAAAGCTCCAGTCAAAACACAATTTGGATGGCACATCATTTATCGGGAAGATTCTCGGTCCAAGCAACCGCCTCCACTGGAATCGGTTAAATCAAAAATTCAGGCTGGATTGCAAAAACAAAGTATAGAAAAATACTTGGACAGTCTAAAAACAGCGGCAGCCATCGTTATGGTTGAAAAGGAAAAACCCAGTGAACCGGCACCCGTAGCAACACCAGACCCGATACCGGGTAAATCCGGTGAAACGGCGCCAGCTGCAGCAGTACCCGCACCAGCGCCTGTTGCTAAATAAACTAAGGAATATAATCTGTTCAGATTTTACTATCACGAATAGCAACTTTAACTGCAGGTGTACCTGCGAAAAAAAGGGTTTTCTGAGCGAGCAACATCGATCTTGGTTGCTAAGCGAGGGAAACCCTTTTTTGTTTTGATGGGATCTAGATTGAACTGCCTAATAGCAAAAATGATTCAACACCCGGACTGTTTTGCCGGTAGATGAAAAATAGGGATCGCTAGCCCAAAAGATTCACGACGGTTCGACCACTATTCTGTCCATCGATGTAAGCATCGACCACAGATGGGACGTCACTTAACGTAATCTCCCGATTGACAATTTTTGCAATATGACGGGGTCGTAAATCTGTCCCCAGACGGCGCCATATCCTGGACCTTGTTTCTTCGGGACAATGTACGGAATCGATCCCGAGCAAATTGATACCACGTAAAATGAATGGCATAACCGTTGTTTTTATATTCATGCCACCCGCCAGTCCGATACTTGCGATATTGCCTTGAGGTTTAACGCTACGTGTTAACCATGAAAGTAAATCGCCGCCTACGCTATCTACTGCCCCGCCCCATTCACCCTTTTCCAAAGCTTGTTCGCCCAGAGTCATAGATTGCCGCACAATTAACTTATCCGCCCCCAACGAAAGTAGGTATTCAAGGCATTCCTGCTTACTGCTGATCGCAACGGTTTCATACCCTCGATTGGATAGTAGATCTATCGCATAACTTCCAACACCACCGCTGGCACCGGTTACCGCAATCGGACCTTTATCCGGCGATTGTGCATTGTGCTCCATTCGGTCGATCGCGAGTGCAGCGGTAAAACCGGCCGATCCTATTGCCATTGCGTCGAATAGGTCAATATTTTCCGGTAACGGCTCCACGCAATCTGCCGGCACGCGAGTATATTCTGAATATCCTCCGTCCAAGGTTTCTGATAAACCGCAACCGCAAACCAGTACTTTATCCCCCGGCGAAATATTAGGAGTTTCTGAAAATTCTACGATTCCAGATACGTCTATACCGCCGATTAATGGTGATTTACGCAGTATCCTACCTGTTCCCGATACTGCCAATGCGTCCTTGTAATTGATGCCTGAATAATAGCCCTTGATCAATATTTCACCTGGATTTAGCGCATCAATTGTTACCAACTCAATTTTTGTAACGTGTTCTTTTGCAGACGAATAAATTTTTAAGGCTTGAAAATTCTTCTTTGGCATTTCAACTTCTCCTGATTACTTCATCTTGGACTATTTGAAATACATTTCGTTAGTTGATATTAATTCTGAATCTATAATCCTGTTAGATGCTAGAAATATACAGATGAAAACTGCCCTATCCCATCCAATACGTTGTCTAGCCATAATATTCCTCTCAAAGAGTTATGGTAGAATCTATAAACTTGACAATAACGTGACAAAAAATAAACTATTCCATCCTTATCCAATAAAAATAGACGCTGCACCCTGACGTCATTATAAAGTTAAATCTAAACTAAAAATAAATGAGGTATGCAAAAAAGACACAGGATTCAATTTCCAAAAAACGAGTCTTCGAATCTTCATCAAGACGAAGCCTATTTTTTTCTTCAGGGATCAAGTGGTCAGAGGAAGGTTAGATTCCATGATTACGACGAGATTTATCAAGTCCCCGGGCTCTATGAGCAAGTGTTTTACGATCGGCTCAAATGTACCTCGCCCAGTAAAGTCACCTCCATTCTCGAATCTTCTCTAAAACAGTCCCAAGATAGTTTTACCGAACTTCGGGTCTTGGACCTAGGTGCAGGTAACGGCATGATGGGTGAGGAACTAAAAAAAAGAGGCGTATCGCGTTTAATCGGTGTGGACATCATTGCAGAAGCCTATGATGCGACTGTCCGAGACCGGCCCGGTTTGTATGATGCTTATTATGTAGAAGATTTCACCCGCTTAAATGAAGACACACGAGAGGACATTGCCTCATGGCAGTGCGACTGCATGGTCACAGTGGCAGCACTTGGATTTGGCGATATTCCATCAAGAGCGTTTATAGAGGCATTCAATATTATTAATGCCCAAGGATGGGTTGCATTTAATATCAAGGAAACTTTTCTTGACCATACCGATGACGCCGGATTCTCACGATTAATAAGAGAATTGATTTTTTCAAAATATCTCGATATTTATCATATTGAACGCTATCGGCACAGATTGTCAATTGACGGTGAACCGCTTTTTTATTTCGCAATAGCCGGTCGAAAAAATGCGGATGTTTCCTCAGAATTCATTGCATCACAAGGCATCATTTCATGACAACGCGTGGAAAGTAAACATCCGTATTGGGTGTTTTGATCTGTAAATACGCGTTAAAGTTTAGAGCAGCTTTTCCTGCCGTTGGACATCAAGCCGTGCTCCCGCAACGGAGATTCACGGATAAGAACGAGTGAAAAGATGTATCGAAGATACTACGGAATAAATGTCGACATCATTGAACGGCAAGATCAAGGCAACCAATGTACCGAGCTGTTCATTGCCGCAAAGCCCCACTGTTCATTGGAATTGCTTTAGACGATGAATGAGGACTGCTTAATAGCGCCGAATCCGAGACGAATACTAGCATCTGTCGGTAATCTCGGACCAAATTGAATAGCTCATTTATTAATTGATCGTATTCAAGACGTCTTCGTTTGAACTTCTTAATCCAGAGGTCTGACGCAACATGATATCTTTGAAGAACGTCTCAAAGTCCTTCGATGAAGGGCGGCACTTCGCCATTAACGATATCTCCCTCAATATCCAAGACGGCGAGACGCTTGTTCTACTTGGTTCATCCGGCAGCGGTAAGTCAACTCTCCTCAAACTGATAAACCGTCTTCTCGATTCGACTAGCGGCACAATCGAAATAGACGGCAAAGATATTGCCTGCCAGGATCCGGTCGCTTTACGGCGTAGCATAGGTTACGTCTTTCAGGGGATTGGATTATTCCCCCACATGACGGTTGCGGAAAATATTACTGTGGTGCCGCGTCTTATCGGCTGGCCGGCTCAGAAGCGTCTTAAACGCGCTCGCGAACTGCTCCGAATCGTTGGACTTGATCCGGAGACCTACGCAGGACGATTTCCGGAAGAACTCTCGGGCGGGCAGCAGCAACGCGTGGGTGTGGGGCGTGCTCTTGCGGCAGATCCGGTTTATCTGTTAATGGACGAACCCTTTGGAGCGCTAGACGCATTGACACGCGACACACTCCAGCAGGAGGTTCTGGCGCTCAAGCAAACACTGAATAAGACCATCGTATTTGTGACCCACGATATCTTCGAGGCACTCACCCTTGGAGATCGAATTGCGATATTACACGACGGGCATCTGCATCAGATCGGGACAAAAGAGGAAATACTTCAGAATCCGGACACTGATTTTGTACGCAAGCTTTTTACCAAACCTGCCCAACAACTGGCAGCATACGGGAAGATGCTGTAATGACCGCAAACTCGTGGATCGGATTCGTCTCGGATCGGCTGCCTGAGCTCTGGTTGCGTACGGGAGAGCACCTTATGCTGACTGGTGTTTCCACAGGTATGGCAATCCTTGTCGGCGTGCCGCTCGGCATCTGCGCAGCGCGGATATGGTGGCTCCGCAGCCCAGTGACTGGAGGCGTTGGCATCCTACAGACCATTCCCAGTTTGGCGATGCTTGCGATTCTCCTCGCGTTATTGCAAAAGATCGGTGCGGTCCCGGCTATTATCGCTCTCACTTTGTATGCCCTACTCCCTATCGTTCGCAACACACTGACGGGATTGAATAGTATGCCTCCGGAGGTGATCGAAGCGGCTCGCGGGATCGGGATGACCCCGTGCCAGCGGCTGTGGCTAGTCGAGATTCCGCTCTCAATGCCAGTAATCTTGGCAGGTATCCGAACGGCCGCAGTGGCCGGTGTCGGGATCGCGACCCTATCGGCCTTCATCGGCGCTGGAGGACTTGGCCAGTTTATTAACCGAGGCCTGGCTCTCTCAAACACTAATTTGATCCTGCTAGGTGCCATTCCTGCGGCATTACTCGCGTTGACCGTTGATGGTTCCATCGCGACGTTTCAATGGGGATTTCGTCGTAAGCGGTCGAGGGGTCCCGGTTTCAAGACGACAATTGACCATTTCTTGCGCCCTGTGGCGCTTGCTTTGCCATTGGCTCTTATCGTCGTGGGATGGTTTGCGTACTTTTCGACTAACACCTCGACCTCGAACCAGGCCTGGGGATCGTCTCCACCAGATGGTCAAACGCTCATAATCGGCTCGAAGAATTTCACCGAACAGCTAATCCTTGGAGAATTGATGGCCCAACTCATCGAAGCGCGCACCGATCTGAGCGTGGAGCGGCGTTTCAACCTCGGAGGAACGATGGTTTGTCATGAGGCGCTCAAGGCCGGAGAAATCGATTTGTACGCCGAGTATACCGGTACTGCATTGACCGTGATCCTCAAAGAATCTGGTATAGCTGATCCAGATCGAGTCCACGAGGTGGTCACTCGTAATTACCGGGAACGGTTTGGGGCGGACTGGCTTAGACCGTTCGGTTTCAATAACACTTACGCGATCACTATTCGGAAGTCCGATGCCTCATTACGCAATTTGTCGACGATTTCCGATCTTATTGACATATCAGGAACACTACGAGCTGGGTTCACTGCTGAATTCAGTGAGCGGTTGGACGGTTACCCGGGACTGCGTGGTACCTACGGGCTTCAGTTCCAGAACATAAGGGACCTCGAACCGGCGCTCATGTATCAGGCAATTGCGAACCGCGAAATCGATGTTATCTCCGCCTTCGCCACCGACGGACGAATCGTTGCCTTTGATCTCCAACCACTGCGGGACGACCGGGGGTTCTTTCCTCCCTACCAGGCCGCACCGGTGATCCGGACCGAGGTACTTATGACCCATCCAGAACTGCGCCAAGTGCTCGATCTGCTAGCCGGGCTCCTCGATGACTCGACGATGCAGCGACTCAATTACGAGGTGGATAAAAAGAAACACAGCCCAGCTGATGTCGCTCGGAAATTCTTGGAACGTAATGGGTTGCTGGAGACGGAGAAGTAGCAGCCGGGTCATATAGATGCACGAAAGCGACCCAGACGACCTTCTTGCGTTGATTCCGAACGGGTTCATAGATATTCCTAATGGCTGCGATTTATTTTCGCAACGGCTCCAATCAGGTACTGTCTAGTAATATCGAACGATCACTAGGCATCTAGATGGATATAGCTACAACAAACAGGTAAGTCCGGCAGCGAAGTCAAAGTTTGTCCGGGAATTTCTACTGCTGGGGACGTATTAGTTTTTTTGCGGGACAAAAAGGCATTCAAGGATTATCGGGTAACAAAGTGTCAAAAAAAATCGACAATAGCCTTTCATAGAATATTAGTTTCCGAGGAGCGCCTATTCTGAATTATGCAATGCATAGGTGGTCTATATAGGTACATAGAAACGTTCAATACGTAAGGCAGATCCATGTCGTATTCTTCGAATATTTCATTAATTTCTTCAAAAGACGCGAACTCTCAATCTAGTTGCGACCTGTTTCAGTTGGCAGAATACCACGGCCTGGATGAGATTCACTTCAGGAGTGATCCGTCAACTGGACTCAAAGCCATTATTGCTATTCACAATTCCAATCTTGGGCCTGCGTTGGGTGGAACCCGCAGCTGGGACTATCATTCTACCGAACATGCGATCGCCGATGTGGTTCGGTTAGCCCGTGGGATGAGTTATAAATCTGCGTTCGCTGGATTGCCGTATGGCGGAGGTAAAGCGGTATTAATTAGACCGCATACCATAGAGAACCCATCCGCCTACTTCGAAGCTTACGGTAAATTTATCGATAGTTTAGGCGGGCGCTTTATTACCGCCGTCGATGTCGGTACATCGGTTGGCGACATGGACATCATCGCAAACCAAAGCGCGCACGTATTGAGTACATCCGCAACCCACGGGGATCCATCATTTTTTACAGCTCTAGGCGTTTACAAAGGTATTTGCGCTATCGCAAGACTAAAGTTTGATCGCGCAGATCTTAATGGTTTACGAGTTGCGATTCAGGGAGCCGGAAAAGTAGGTGTTCACCTGGCATCACTGCTTCACAAGCACGGTGCAACACTATGCGTTAACGATTTGAACCCGAACGCAGTCCAGCAATGCGTGGCTAAATTCGATGCAACACCGCTAAGCAAGACCGATATATTGAACCGGGAATCTGACATTTTTGCACCATGCGCAATGGGAGGGATTTTGGATGAATCAACAGCGAATAATGTCAATACCGCGGTTGTTTGCGGCGCGGCCAATAATCAACTGGCGGAAGAAAACGTTGGTGACATTCTTCATAATCGTGGAATTTTTTACGCACCGGATTATGTGGTAAACGTAGGCGGATTGACCCATGTGATTCTTGGGGATACGGACGAACTTCGCAGACGAATCGAACGTATTTACGATGCCATCCTGGATATTTATCAACGCTCTATAGAGACTGATGAACCGGCCCATCGCGTCGCTGATCGAATCGCCGAGGACATCTTATACGCCTAGCCTTCCGAATTATAATCGTCAGCTATTTCGCTAAACGATCAAACCCTTGTGGGCTGCTGGAAAGATCACTGAAAAAACCACCTGATCACAATATCGGCCAGTCCGTTGTTGGACACCTTGATAATTGGATAACTATCGGTCTAATTTGTCGAATCGAGCCCAATTAATCCAAGCTTAGAAACTTTAATGTCAAATTACCGACGATTGTCCCCTATAGGTAGCCCATCACAACGCAGTCACAAAAATTTGAACTACTTCAAAGTGGCTTGAGTGTTGCACTACGACCTTTGGGTAAATCGCCGAACGTAAATTTTCTCTCGTCAGGTTGTCGCTTCCGCCAATCGGGTATCGGCAGATATCTTTTTGTAAAAAATCCAATTATTAACGTGTAAATAACGGCGGACCGGGGTCTTTATAACGGAAACGCAAAGCGCGATCGAGAACAAACACCAAACCGCGGCGTATTCGTTCGGATCTTCGGTTAACAACTCTGAAATCACCGGACCGACAAAAAAATGAAATGTAACAAAGCGCCAGGAACCGTACAAAAAGGGCATCAGAAAGCCAACCAACACATAGGTCACACTATGCAGGCCATAGGTAATCCCCAAATAATAATCGATCGGATCGGACAATAGCCCATTCAGCGGAAAACGCCACGCGATGTGCCAATCACCGGAGACCGAACATGACACCGGACCGCAAAATGCTTCATTACCAATATTACAGATTCCGGCCCAGGCAAACGGGTAAAGTTTGATCAGCATTGCCAATGCACCCACTGCACAAAGTGCGTAGACATAAAGTTGAATTTTTTCCTTGATTGCCCTTGGGATAAAGTACATTGCAACCATATTGACAAAAAATGGCTGAAAAACAATATGGATGTACCCAAAAAACGTTAGTAATTGATTCTGCGGTTTATCGCATTCGTCAATGTATACGTAAGTTCCGGCTTGTAACAGTTCCATCAATGCAAAATAAACCAAGGGTACCCACAGCTCTTTGGATTCCCCTTTATTTGCCACATAATAGGCTGTGCCAAACCCGACCGCCGCGAGCGTTGCTGATGCTTCTCCACTCCAACACATAATACGTACCTCTGAATTAACGCTTTCTGAATTAACAGAAGCTGGGCCTGCCAAAATACTTTAATTCACGTGCCGTGGGGTATTTCGGTTAGACTTATTGGAAAGGCGTAAATGAACCTTCCTTCTTTATTTTTTTTCGAACCCTCGGCAACTCTGTCAAGGCCTGTCAGAGCATAGAATAGGAAAAATAAACGCCAAATTTTAACCACAAGGAATGTACTGAAGCTCAAATGAATTGTCAATTATCATCGGTAAATATCGACCTAATATTCCAAAATTAACGCTTGTATTGGGCAAAAAACGCGAGATAGCATGTTTTTTCGTCGTAACAAAAGATAAAATACGCCGGTTAGCGGATCATCACGACCGGATAGTATCCGACGCAAAATTGATCATCGAATACAACTAGAACGCGGGGAGAGCAAAAAAACATGAGTCATTCTATCCATTTTCCGGTGCGGGGTCCTTTCACCAATGAAATCCGAAAACGTGTATCGGAGCACCTTGAGTCGCAAGGCAAACCAGAGCGCGACCTCTGGCAAATGTACGTAAAATCAGCGTTTATTATTGGTTTATCGATAGTTTCCTATGTCATGCTGGTGTTCCATAGTGATACCTTGTTTGAAGCGGTAATATGGGGGTTTTTGCTCGCACAAGGCCACACCATGATCGGTTTTGATGTCATGCACGATGCGGGTCATAAGGGATATTCCAATAATCAAAAAATAAACTGGTTTATGTCACATATGTTAGATGCGGTTGGTGGCAGCCAATGGTTGTGGAATCAAAAACATAATATCCTGCATCACACCTTCACCAATATCGAAGAGCTGGACGATGACGTTCACTCGGGTTCCATGTTTCGATTGACGCCGGATCAAGAGCTTAAGTGGTGGCATCGGTTCCAAAATTGGTACGCACTGCCGATGTATTCACTGTTGTCAATGTACTGGATATTTTTTAGCGATTTTAAAGAGTTTATACAAGGCAAGATCGGTATCTATGATCTACCGGAACCCAAGCGTTCCGATAAGATAATGTTTTGGGGGGGAAAGCTTTTTTACGTCAGCTACGCGCTGGTTCTTCCGCTATTTTTTCACCCCATCGCGCACGTCCTGTTGGCCTTCGTCGGTGTCCACCTAATATTGGGTTTTACGCTATCACTGGTCTTTCAGCTTGCACACATCGTAGATAATGCGGATTTTCCGCGACCCGCAGAAAATGGGGCAATGTCGGACGAATGGACGATACACCAGTTGAAAACCACGGTAAATTTCGCTCGGAACAACCGCTTCATTAATTTCTACGTCGGCGGATTGAATTTTCAGGCCGAACACCATTTGTTCAGCCGCATCTGCCATTTGCACTACCCCGATATCAGCAATATAGTCAAGAATACCTGTGAAGAATTCGATGTACCCTACAAAGAATATCCGACCTTAAAATCGGCTATTGGCTCTCACCTAAAACACTTAAAAGAATTGGGCAGGCCTGAATTGCTCGAACCGGTCGCAGCATAAAACATTCATTTCGCAATAGCGGCGCCTCGGATCTTTAGTAGCAAAAAGATTTTGGGCGTCGTTTAACGGCTGTTTGATTAGATTAATCGGTTAGTAACTAGTCAGCGACAGCATTGAACTCCCGAACAATTTGTCCGGCTTTTTTTATTTGATTTATTCCTTCAACGCTCTTCCCCGCCTGAAAAACGTCTCGATAACTTACACCCTGTAAGGATGCCCGCTTCAGTGACCAAATGGATTGCAAGGAGTAGAAAGTGCGCATTAGATGTTTGGTTTTGTTGCCGCGTAATAACCATTTGGCGATCGGGCCTGCGTGAATTCCAACCTTTTCGATATAAGGGGTATTGATCACCGATACCGGAACGCCTGATATCTTTTCGGTCAACACGATATCCTGGGCTTGCGCCGTTACGATAGCTTCCTTGTAATCACTATGAGCATTGCATTCGACGCTGGCAATAAACCGGGTACCCATTTGTACACCCGAGTAGCCTAAGGATAAGGCCGCGGCATATTCCACAGCTGTTCCAACACCGCCGGCGCATATCAGAGGTTTATCGAGTACCGCAAGTTGTTCCATGAGTTGTTGCGGGGATAATCCACCGGCATGACCACCGGCACGATTATTTACACAGATAAAACCGTTGACACCGCCGTCCAAAGCCTTATGTGCCCATTTTCGTTCGGTGACATCGTGAAAAACCGTCGCACCGACACGTTCAGCCTTTTTTACGACCCAGTTCGGATTGCCCAACGCGGTTACGAAAAATTTAACGCGCTCTTCCAATGCAATTTCTAACCACTGATGAACTCGATCCAAGTATTTTTTCGAGCTTTGTTCAATAATCAGATTCACGCCAATTGGCTTGCCTGTCAGTTTACGAATGTATTGCAAACCTTCTCTAAATTCGTAACCATGGACATAAGTCAAACTCAGTGGTTGAACGATTCCAATACCGCCTGCTTCTGACACTGCCGCAATCAATTCGGGATTTGAACATGGGTACATTGCGCCGCAAATCAGCGGTACTTCTATTCCGACAGCTTGTGTAAACCGGTTAATCTGGGTCATCAAGATAATTCGATCAGCTTGTTTTAACGCAATGCGCTATACTTGATTTTCGGTACTGAAGAAGAATACACATATCTTATTCCGCAATGCTTAATTTTCTCCAGCAAATGGATAACGGGCCAATTTTAAGAAACTTGAAGGTACGATCAGCGACTCTTTTTGTCAACTGCACTAAGCCAAATTCGCTTGGACCATTCATTCGGGATTGACCTTTCTAGGTCACTTTTGAGGTTTTATAGAATAATTGACTCTTGCACGATCAAAAGCTCTCACTGTATCCACCCTATACATTCCCTTCAAAGTCAGGCATTTTTGCGTCATTTGCCCTCTTAACGTGTCATATAGCCTATTTCTATGTTGAATTAAGCCTGCATTTGCACGCGACCAAGTATAGAAGGGTCAAAATAGATCGTCTAGCATTCGTGCTGTCGGAGCGTAGCGATCAATTGTAGAGACTACTGCACTGCGCCCGTTGATTTGCGCCAGGGTTCTGGCGTTTTCTTTTTTCTTATTACGAAAATGAATTTTCGCACGCTTTTCAAGTAAATGACCTACGATGTCATTATGTCCGAATTGAGCCGCCAGGATCAGCGCGGTGTTTCCCTCATGGTCTTGTGCATCAACCTTAGCATCTGCTTTCAGTAAAGATACGATGCATTCCGTACATCCTGTTTCGGCGGCAAGCATTAATGGTGTATTACCTTTGGCGGACGGTGAATTAATGTTAGCACCCGCGCCAATTAATGCATTCACTATTTGGTAATTTCCATTTGATGACGCAAGAGCCAATGGTGTATATCCAGAACTATTTCTTAAATCATACTGCACATTCAATTCAAGAAGTACGATCAACCCCGTTAGCCAATTGCGATCTACCGCATACCAAACTGCTGATCGTCCAGTATTGTCGACTACATTAAGATCTACAACCT
This sequence comes from uncultured Methylococcaceae bacterium, assembly GCA_964619885.1. Classification (GTDB taxonomy): domain Bacteria; phylum Pseudomonadota; class Gammaproteobacteria; order Methylococcales; family UBA1147; genus CAZUGA01. Next base: position 41,741 of record CAZUGA010000024.1, on the reverse strand, counting down.
CTGCAGCGATTCTTTTTGTCAAACCGATTTCACGTTGTTCAATACTGTACATCAACGCGCTTTTGCCACTCTGATCCGCTGCGTTTATATCCGCACCGTGATCGAGCAATCGATTGGCTACAGCAAGATGTCCATGAGCAATTGCCGTTAACAAAATGCTTCGACCTGATGCGTCTTGAGCTTCTAAGTTAGCGTTATACTCTACCAGTAAATCCACCGCGTGATGGAATCCGTTGGAACAGGCGAGTAATATTGGACGTTTTTCTTCGTCATCCGCCAAATCTGGATCAGCCTTGGCTGCCAATAGCAACCGCATAACACTAAGGTGTCCCTGATGTGTGGCTCGACCAAGTGGCGAATAGCCTTCTTTATCCAACTGATTCACTGCAGAAGGATTGCCTTTTAGCAAAGTTTTAACAATACCGACCTGCCCTCTCCAGGCGGCTGTAAACAGAGGATGCCACTGGCGGAACGGATTGTTATCTCGTGGGTGTTCGGTTTCGGACGCAATGGATTGCAGGATTTCTAATGGTACGTTAGATCCGTCATTCGTTTTGTGCGTAGGCGCAATGTTCGCCCCATTTTGCTTGAGCATTGCTACTATTTTTCTACTTCTTTCCCGTAAACCATGAGTCCCGGTCTGCGGTCGATTTGCCACCGCTAATGCAGACAATCCTTTATTATTCTGCGTATTTACGTTGACATCATGTTCTAGCAGACGAGCTACCGCTGGTACAGATCCCGATTTTGTCGCTAGAATTAATGCAGTATTACCGTTGATATCGGTCTGATTAACGTCCGTTGTTTTTTTTAACAGCAGTGTAATTAGTCCTGCATGTCCTATGCGTGATGCCAATAGTAATGCCGAGTCGCCGTACTTATCATTCCCAGCAACTAAAGCGCCATAATCGATTAGTACTTTGGCGACTTCAAACTGACCCAATTCCGCCGCATCCATCAACACCGTTCTGTGGTATTCATCTATCCAATTGATTTGCGCGCCATCATCCAAAGCCGATTGAACTTGCTGTGACAACCCTTTCCGAACCGCCCAGCGTAGTTTGTTTTGAGGGCTTAACGGGTTGATTCGTGACTCTACCGCAGAAAAATCTGATCGTTCTTGTTGCGCAGAGTTTTTGGACAAACTCCCTCCATCAGAGAGATCCAGAGCATTCGATAATTTTGGATCGATAATGTCAAGCTTGCTTTGCGCCATTGCGTGACCACTACGTGCAGACTTTTCATACAACTTTCTAGCCGCCTCGACATCTTTTTGTACGCCCCAGCCTCGTTCATAAAAACTACCCAGCACGTATTGCGCATTTATATGTCCGTTTGATGCTGCTGCATTGAACCAATTGAATGCTTGCCCATAGTCTTGAACAACCCCTTGCCCATTACGATACATGACCGCAAGCAAATATTGCGCGTTGGCCTCTCCTTGGTCGGCTAATGGATGCAAAAGCGTCACGGCTGTTTCAAAATCTCGCATACGGATAGACCGATTGGCATCATCTAGATCGGCATTGGCATAACCTGTCGATAGGATTAAGGCGGCAATCAATATATTTTGAAACAACTTTTGTAGCGTGGCTTTCATTTCGATTTCAGGCTAAGCGATAAATCCTTAACCGTGTAGCGGAATACCATACATGGTTTGCATATCGACACCTATCTTGCGCAAAAATGGGGACGGCAGTTCGCCTCCTGCACAAATAATGACTGCGTCGTTTGGAATATCTAATTTCTTACCGTGGATGTCCAGGGTGACAAAATCATCATGTATCGATTTTAACTTGGATTTAAGATAAACCTTAATTCTTCCATTTGCTTCTGCCTCAAGCAAATTTTTACGATTGATCTCCCGCGCTCGGCTGAATGAACTGGATCGATACGAAAGGGTTACCGTAGTACCGGGTTCCCGACTAAGACTGACCGCCGCCTCCAGGGCACTATCACCGCCCGAAACGACCAGTATGTGCTTACCCCGATATTGCTCTGGATCAATTAATTGGTACGTAACCTTCGATTTATCTTCCCCCGGAACGCCCACTTGGCGGGGTGTTCCTCGCCGACCGATAGCTAAGAGCACAGTGCGGGTCGAATAGTGTGTTTTGTTTGTTTTAACGCTAAAACCAATCCGCGAACCCGCTTCAGGTTCTATATGCTTCACTCGTTCGTGGAATGCTATTTTTAAACCTGCTTTGTCAACAATCTGGTTCAGCATCTCCAGGAGTGCGCTCTTCGACGCAACATTAAGATCTAGTCGGCCGACTATGGGTAATTCCGAGGGAACAGTCGTTATAATCTTGTTTCTTGGGTAATGGCGTATCGAACCACCTAATGTATCTTGTTCGACCGTTACAAACTTCAATCCAGCCAATTTCGCTGCCAGTGAAGCGGCTAATCCGGCCGGTCCAGCGCCGACAATCAATACATCGAAATCTGCTTTGGCGTTACACTTCGGAATAATTGTTTTGATTGAATCAATGGCCTGCATACCTTGATTGAACGCATTCTTGATCAATCCCATTCCGCCCAATTCACCGGCAACCAAAATTCCGGGTACGTTGGTTTCGAAATTTGGCTTAATATGCGGAATATCCACGCCACGTTGCGCGGTACCAAATACTAAGGTTATCGCGTCCACGGGACACACGGCAGCACACGCGCCATGACCGATGCATGCGGTCGGATTAACCAGTTCCGCTTTCCCTCCAATCATACCCAGCACGATACCGTCCTGACGCTCCGGACAGGCGTAGACGCAAGACTGGCAACCGGTACACCGATTGGTATTAATAACCGGGTGCAATGAGGCTGGCTCGGTCAGCTGGTTAGCGATCGCGTGTTCGCGAATCATCGCATAACGCTGGTTTTTACGAAATCTTAATCCTGAGTAAATAAGCCATATGACGACCATGGTCGTCATATAAATTAATATTGGGTTTTGTTCACTCATTCAATTTTTACCTTAACTACAACAAAAGATTCTTCGCACCCATGGCATTAGTTATTAAGTAAAGAGCAATGCGTCCCAAGACCGCTATATATGAGCTATACGAAGGAACGCGGTGCGAACCAAACATCAGAAGCAGAAACAATGCCAACATTCACAATGCCCCGCCAAATATTATTGGCATTCATGTTGCTTGACCGCGGGGAGCCGTAAAAATAATCCGCAGAAGATTATGACAGATTCGAGATCCAACCATCCGACTATCGATCGACAACCGCAAAACCCAGAACAAAGATTAAATCCGGAACATCGAGACTATCGTGCAGCCATCAAAAAGATGTATGCACCCTCTGATTTCAGTTTTACGCCGCCGTTAATACTTTGTCTGGTCGCTTTAGCGGTTTATGCCGGATGGACAACTGATTTAGATAACTATATGACCCCAGAATCAGGTTTGGGCTATTGGCTGGGAATAATCGGCGGCAGCCTGCTTTTGATTCTACTACTGTACCCATTAAGGAAGCGCGTACGATGGATGCGTGACTTTGGACCGGTACGGTATTGGTTTAGAGCGCACATGATTATGGGGTTGGTCGGACCCTTGTTAATCCTCTATCACTGCAATTTTAGCCTTGGCGCAGTAAACAGCAACGTCTCTCTACTTGCGATGGCATTAGTCGTCGGGAGTGGCGTGTTCGGGCGCTACATCTACAACAAGATCCACTACGGACTTTACGGCAAAAAGTTCACCTTGGAAGAGCTACGCATCGATAAAGCAATCACAACGGAAAGGTTGGATATTGCATTGAATTCCATGCCCGAGCTTAAACGGCAGCTTATCGAGTTTGAAACTGCCGTTCTAACCTCTAAATCCAATGTAAGGGGCAGTTTTTTGAGAATGTTAGTCGTCGGGCTAAAAGCAAGAAAAAGTTATTGGACAGCCATATTTACGATCCCTTCGACACTGCGCACAGTGGCGCGGGAATTGGACTGGAACCAGGCAGAATATAGTACGCATAAAAAAGAAACTCGCGACTTCATTGGTGCTCACCTGAGTAGCATCGTAAGGCTTGTGCAATATCAATTCTTCGAACGATTATTTGCGAAATGGCATGTGCTCCACATTCCCTTATTCGTTCTTTTACTGATTACGGGCGTATACCACGTTGTAGCGGTCCACATGTACTAATCATGCACCGCTTAACTTTTGTACGTGTGCTAACACTGATGTCCGTGCTTTCCATTGCTTCTGTTGTCTACGGCGATCAATTCGATACGTTGATCATGCCCGGTAAACTTATCTCAGGGCATGAGGAAATCGAAGCGGAATGCGAAAAATGTCACGCTTCATTCGATCAAAGCAAGCAGGACCGCCTTTGCTTAGTTTGTCACGATAAGATCGATAATGACATGAATCAAAAGAAAGGCTATCACGGCAAACATACTCTGGTTGCCAATGTCGAATGCAGGTCCTGTCACACGGATCATAAAGGCAGAAAATTCGATATCGTGTTACTGGATAGCGAAACCTTTGACCACGACTTAAGCGATTACCCGTTAAATGGTGCACATGAAAAGGTTGCCTGCTCTGGATGCCATAAAGCAGAGGAGTTATATCGGGAAACGGATATAGCTTGTTTTGCCTGTCATAAAGACGACGACGTCCACAAATCTGAATTGGGTAAAAAATGTGCTGATTGTCACGACGAAACCAGTTGGATCAAAGCTGAATTTAATCATGACGAAACAAAATTTCCGCTGCAAGACGCCCATCAAGATGTTAAATGCACCGGATGTCATCCTGACGAACGCTACAAAGAGCTCCCTATTGATTGCAATTCGTGCCACAAGTTAAATGATGTGCATGGTGGCAGTTACGGCGCGGCCTGCGATGATTGTCATAATGAACGCAAATGGTCCGAAATAAAATTCGACCACGATCGCGACACTGATTATCCGTTAAAAGGCGGACACAAAAGAACCACATGCCGCGCCTGTCATCAACAGGATATACATCGATCTTTGGATAGATCGTGCGTCGCCTGCCATAGAAACGACGATGTGCACAGAGGCCGTTACGGAAAAAAATGTCAGGACTGTCACAATCTGGATAAATGGGCGGATGATTCATTTAATCATGATAAAGACACAGATTACCCACTCAACGGCGAACATGCCTCTGTCGCTTGTGAAGCTTGTCACCGCGGCAACGTACACCAAGAGCTCAACGTCGAATGTGGCGCGTGTCATCAAGGTGATGATGCGCATCGAGGAGAACAAGGAGAAAAATGTGATGATTGCCACGACGAAAAAAGTTGGAGCCACAACGTATTTTTTAATCACGATTTCAGTAAGTTTCCACTTATCGGAATGCATGCCACGACATCGTGCGAAGAGTGTCATTTAACGCCCGAATATCAAAAAGCGCCGCTAGATTGCAAGTCATGTCACGAAAAGGATGACGTGCACAAAGACAAGCTAGGATCTGAATGCCAACAATGCCACACTCCAAACCATTGGCGATCTTGGATCTTCGACCATGATAAACAAACCGATTATCCATTGGAGGGCGCGCATAAATCACTTGACTGTTTAGGTTGTCATGCCGACCCCATCGGTGACAATGAGATTGTATTAGCGACTGATTGTAATAGCTGCCACACGGATGATGATATTCACTTTGGCAAGTTTGGAATTTACTGCAACCGATGCCACAACCTGGATTCATTTGATCTGGAAGGCACTAAAAAACGATCAAGGGTTGACGGTAAAAAGGATCAATCCATTACTCTGACGAACAATGACTACAAGTCTAAAATTTCACGTGGCTCTGAACAGCTTATAACAAACTACGGCGTACACTTTACATCGTCACCTTTGTGGCGAGGCCTACCTAAACTACTAGGTTCTTCCTCGTTCGAAATTAACAAAGATTCTTTTCAATAATTTGCTCGGTAATGGATTCAGGATGGAACCGTGCGGTTTAATTCCCCGATTGTTATGGCTTGTGATATCGGCGCTGTTGCTGATATCGGCAGATGGGTTTGCTGAAACACGGGAACGAAAAAATTTCGATCACTTGGGTCAGACCGGTTTTGACTTAACCGCGGTGCATCGTCTTACCGATTGCGCAGATTGCCACTTAAAAAGTATTTTTTCCGGAACCCCACGACGATGCAGAGGCTGCCATGGCTCTCAAGGCATCCGTACTGCGTCGCGCAAGGGTGCCAGGCACATCCGTAGCACAGATAACTGTGACCTATGCCATACCGATACCACAGCTAATAGCTGGCTTCCAATTCGGCGCGTAGACCACCTGGAAGTACGTGGTTCCTGCTTTTCCTGTCATAACGGTGTGGTTACGACGGGAAAACATAATCGGCATCTACCAACCAGTAATGTTTGCGACGACTGTCACTTGACCAGAACCTGGGAGATCGCACGCTTTGACCATGGGTTTTTACCGGCCTCCGGTGCCGGTCAATGCGGCCGGTGCCACGGCCCGGGGAAATTCGGAACGTTTCTAAAACCTGCCGCATCAGCGCATATTCGAAACTCCGGTATCGACCCAAGCAATAACTGTGATGCTTGTCATCTAAATACTAATAGTTTTCTTGCAGTAAGACTCGATCACTTGGAATTGGGTGTTTACGGCCAAACACCAAGTCAGACAGTCGGCTGTAGTTTCTGTCACGCTAACGAAGCACCGCCAGCACCGCACTCAGCACGACAAACTTGCGGCCAATCTGGTTGTCACATGACATCCCCCAATTTTTGCGTCCCTTCATCTCCAATAGCGTTACGCATGCTTTGGAATCCGGGTGGATGCGGTCACCCCTAAGCTCTCGTTCTTTTTACCCGGTGCTTCGTAAAAGCATGGCCCCAATAGCATTTACATTACCTATTCAGAGAAAGGATAGCTTGCTGACGAAAACGTTAAAACGGTTCTTGACCCTTCTATTATTGTTTTGCGCATGTGCACTAGCTAGTGCGGACGCAATTGATAACGTGACGGTGGAAAACTCAGGAAATCGCTCGATTATTACAATAAATCTTAACCGTCGGATGACGTATTTATCCAACTCGCCAGCAAAAACCGGCGATCTACTGATTATCCAGCTGATGCCGTTAGATCTCAGTTCTGTAGACTTAGCATCAAATGCTCGGCAAAGCTTCCCGTGGACCGCGCGGGACGGATCTGAATTGACCGAAGTAATTTTTGACTATAGTAGGCAAACTCAGCCATTCATTAGTTTGCGTTTCAATAAATCGGTGAATTTTACCGTAAACGGCGTTCCCGATGCCCTTAGCTTAATTGTCACCGTGCTGCATAGTTCAAGCGCCCAACATGAATTATCTCCATCACAACGTCCATTGGAATCGGGCGTTGAAATACTGGTTCCAGTCACGATTCCCCCGCTAGTTAAAAAGTTACCGCCAAGTGTCTCTCTTGCACAAATAAATCGCCAAATGAGCGAATACATGGAACAGGGCAAAACGGCCATCATAGATGGGAACTATAACCTTGCTGCTGATCTTTACTTCAAAGCCTTAGCGTTACCGGAAAATGATTTCAGTCTGAAAGCCTTGGAATATTTTGGTCTTGCCAAAGAACTTAACGGCGAATCAGATGCCGCAAAATCAATCTATACAAACTTTATGCGGCGCTATCCCAAGGGTCAGGATCATGAAAGGGTATCGCAAAGGTTTCAAAGCTTACAAACTGCGGAATTCAAACCTATAAAGAAACTACGGGAAACCGAAAATGCTAACGAAATTTCGGCAACACCCTCTGTAATCACCGATTTTTACGGAACCTTTTCAAATTTCTATAACGGTTTTGTGTTATTGACGGATGAGGGCTCGGAGATGGTTCAATCCACGATACAAGCCGATCTCTACTTGTCTGGACGCATACAATCCGGCGATTGGGATATTAGAACAAATTTTACCGGGGGACACTTGGCCGACACCCTGGGAAATGGAGGTTCGGGGGACCATACAAGAATCACTAATGGGTTTTTGGATATCAACAACAAGGCCTGGCGAGCGAGCGCACGCCTGGGACGTCAGGTTGGATACAACGGTGGCATCCTCGGACGATTTGATGGCATCAACGGCGGGGTTATGGTCACCGACCAGATTCGTTTGAATGCTGTGTTTGGCTTTCCGGTCGAATATGCATCGATCACCCGCGCGGATCAATTCAATTTCTTTTATGGCCTAAATGCCGATTTCCTGAATATCAACGGGCCTCTCGATTCCAATATCGACTTTAATGCGTTTTTTATTCAGCAATTTGCAGAAAACATCCAGGATAGGCTAGCGATCGGCGGAGACATGAAATTCTTTACCGATTCGATAAACATATTCTCACAATTCGATTATGACTTGCTTTACGATTCGTTAAATATCTTGAACTTGAGTGGTAACTGGCGATTACCAAGTCAAACATCATTGAACTTACTTTTGGATTACAGGAACGCACCCTTATTGACAACCAGTAATGCCCTATTAGGAAACACTACGGCATCAGATGTTGATGATCTGCTGCAAATTCTAACGATTGATCAAGTACGCGATATTGCCCGGCGTAATACAGTCGCAAGCTACACCGGGAGTGTAGGTTTTTCGCATCCCATCAACGACCGCTTCCAGATTGGAGGAGATTTTACAGCGACAAAATTGGGCGCTATTCCCGACACATTCATTCAACCTCCGGGTTCTTTGGTTAACCCAGTCAATATTGAAGGAATCGATGCAACTGGTTGGGAATATTTTACGACGTTACAATTTTTTTCTAACCATAATGTGATTCAAGGCGATTTTTTGGGATTAAATTTGCAATACGCACATTTGGAAACGTCTAACCGATACGGCGCAACTATAGACGCGCGATATCCGGTCAATTTAGATTTTGATGTCTCCCCCAGATTCAGAATCGATTATCGTAAGGGTCAACAAGGGGTTAATGATTGGCTTTTTAGGCCATCACTCAGAATGCGTTATCAGGTGCGTCAAGGTATTCGTCTTGAAGCGGAATTCGGAGGAGAATTCTCCACCCACAATGTTGCCGATAATCGGGGTTCTTTTACCGATGGCAACTACTATTTTGTGGTTGGTTACCGTATTGATTTCACAGACTTTTATTGATCTGATTCTTTTGCGACGGCGTCACTACAAAATGTAATGGTCAACTAACGTGGGACACTTGCTTAGGCGGTTTACGTATAAAATTCATGCTCGAATTTCAATGGCGGTCATTAGCCTAATTTTGAATGCGTTCTTCGCCCCTACGCGGAATACCGGTAATGATTCAGTCCGTTTAATTGGAATTTTGGGGTTGTGATTCCCAAAGGCTCCGCCAAAATCCATGATAACCTTGTCCATTCGTTCATTTTCGTATATATCATTAAAAGAATTGCAAAATCATGTCTACTTTTATTGACAATACTTATCGCAAGTATCTATTACCGAAGCGGTTACTATTCTTCGATCTGGATGGCACTATTATTCCCTCAACCAGTGCTTCTGGCCGTCGAATCGCTATCGCGATATACGCCTATGAAAAACTAAGCAAAGTAGCAAAAGAGGAATTTGGAATCGTTAATTTGCCGAATTTAGACAATGAACAATGCAGCCAATGGCATCGTGATCACAGTGGCCCATTAGGTTTAATTAAGCATGTGTTGCGTAATACCAAATTAGGTGAAGAAGTTAAAGAATGCTTAAGTGATTACTTTAATGGGCTATTTGAAAGACGCTTACAAGAATATAATAAAGAAGATCTTAAATATGACGTTGTTCCAGAATCCTATTTGGAATTCGCACAATCACTCACAGATATTGCATCACTTATACTGGTTTCCTACCGATATCAGCCTCAAAGAGATTTTCTTGCTTCCCTAGATGACGTTGGTTTAACTAAGCGTGGGTTATTCGGAGTCCATAACGCATTTTCAGTGGGCGGACCAAGTTCATCCGCGGATGGTTCTAAAGCTCGGTTCGTAGGAAAAATGTGGCGACGCGAAATTCGTGCTCAACGTAGACTGACTTCAGATACGGGCAAAACCTTTCCTCCATTTATGATCGGCGACTCAATTCGCGATTTACATTTTGCCGCGGATTCCGGCGGAATTTTTTTAGGTGTCAGTGAAACGGGCGTCGATTCAAGCCAGACGTTTATCAACGAGATGAAAGAACTTGGAAATGACCTGGACAGTAATTCTCGAGTCTTTTCATCGATTGCAGATTCAGAATTACAAAGAATTTTGCGAACCGAATGCGAAGACTACATCGAAGCATTAAAGAGATTGCCTGTAGAATAGGAGAGTCGGCAATCAAGATATTTGAGATGGTCGTGATTACATTTTCATCGATGCCCGACCGGTTAGTCTTGAGCATACCAGCGATTCGTAATTTACGTTCAATGGCCGGAGTGGTTCGCCTGAATGGCGGCTTTGAGAATAACGTTGGTAATTTGCCTGAATTTCTCAACTTGCAGGAATTGGCCGGTCGCAATCTGTAAGGCTAAGGCTGGGTTTCTTCCGTAAGAATATCTTCCGAGGTACATTGACACCGAAAAACCGATTTCGTTTCAGTATCAATTTGAGATGTCGCCGGTAGAAAATGTTTTCCAATCGGACTCGGGTGAAAAAACCACGAAAAATGCTGCTCAAATGTGAACCTGATATGAACCAGGTTAATCTCTAAGAATCTCCATACTCCTTACTTATTGAATTGATTGGTGGGCCGTCAGGGATTCGAACCCTGGACAAATGGATTAAGAGTCCACTGCTCTGCCAGCTGAGCTAACGGCCCATATGTGATGGAATATTATGATGACTCATCCGATGTACGAATAGCCGCATATAAAATGCGATGATCAATTTTTAGATCAATCGAAGCTAAGTAATTCTAAGTGCAGCAGTATAAACTAAGTCATCGGGAAGTCACAGTGACCTTATCGGTTAAATATTGGATATTTATGAACCCGACCGCAAGCTAATTTCATACGCCCCTGTTCTTGCAGAACTGTAATGTCTCACTCGGACAAAGTATTCTCCCACTCCGAGACTAGCAGTGATTTTGGCGTTCAACGAGGCCCCGGAATCGTCATCTGTAGCTACTTCCAAGGTCTGGCTGTTAGGCCCATAGAGCGTCATGAAAGTGTCGGTTGTTCCATTTGTCTCTACGGTAAATTCACCCGATGAGCTGACATGAAAGCGAAATACATCACTTTCATTGGCGGCGGAAATAGCTGCGGAAAGACTAGCAGCACCCAATATCAACTCGGGTATAGAAGGGCCGCCTTCACCACTCACTCGGATCGAATAATTTCCAGTTTGTGCCGCCGAATAAAGTCTAAGCCGTGGAAAGTAGCTACCAACACCCAAATTACCTCTAACGCGAGCGTTAAAGCCTTCGCCACTGTCATCGTCTCTCGCCAATTCAACCGTTGAATCATCAGGGCCATAAAGCGTAATAAAAGTATCCGAAGGTCCGCTGGTTTCTATCGTATATTGACCGAACACTGGAACGTCAAATCGATATTGATCCACTTCCCCTGGAGTCGCAATAGATGCGTCAATCGCTGCGCCGTTGACGATAAGTTCTTGTTCTGTAGGTTGATCAATAGGCGGAGGATCTTGCGGATTAGGTGTCCCCGGCATAAGCTGATCGTATTCTATGCCCAAACCAGCGGAATCCAATATGTCTATGGGTCGCGAACCTACCGCACCGGGAGGTGTACTGTCCATCGCATCCGTCAGATTTTGACCCAATGCAGCACCGGACGTCGGCAAATAGTTATGATTTGGGAACCGTAACTGCCACTCGTGCCATAACTTATCGACCATGCAATGGTTCATAAAAAATACCGGATCATTCGGCGAAGTCATCGGTAACATCGATCCCCCAACCCACCCGTGTCCCCGGTTATGTAGATTCGGGCCATCAAAGCCTTCTAACTGATTCCGAAAACTTGGTGAACTACCCGTATTCCAAGGAAAGACATCATATGGAACAACCGACATTACCGAATCGATTTCGGTTTGCGTCGGCAATGCACGGGCCCATGATTCTCTCCCAAAGGCTCTTTGTAATGGCCCCGCAGGTTGGTTATTGGAGTTGATTACCGTCCATTGTCCCTCTCGAAACGGTCCGGTTTCAACGATCAATGAAACAAAATCACCGTTGCCGCCAAGTAAATTATCATCCCACATAGACGCATTTTCGTTTCCTTGGGGCCAATTCCAGTAAGGTACGCCTAAATTTGGATTTCCTGAAACACGTTGCAGTTCTTGTTCAAAATCCCAAAGATAACGGCGGTGCCAAGGCAGAAATGCTGGACAGCGGTGAATCGATGCCATAACAGCATTGGCGTGTCTCAAAACAAATTGGTCGTAAATTCCACTGGCTTTCAATGCCATTATCGCCGAAACAAACTCTTCTCTTTCGGCTGTATTTAGCGTGTTCGCATCTTTCCTGATGGCCATGACAATCTCCTATTGAACGCTAGTCGAGAATTCGACAGTATCACGAGCGATGGCACGTGCAAGCTCGATGAGGGATGGGTAATCCGTATACGGCAAATATTTCGAATACCATGTTTTCTTGACACCATCGTAGGTGTATTCGATAACCTTACCATTAATCGTGAGCGCAGAATCGTTCTCGATAACGATTTCACATCCTGCAAAAGTTTCCTGGTGATCAGCCATCACTATCTCTCCTTGTTGATTGTTTACCTACCTATTTGTCTTTTAATTAGATCCGTACTCACTCACAGCCGCGCGTAATTTATGTGAACAAACCATAAAAAAATTAGCGCTGACAACTTATCTTCAAAATAGATTGTCGATCATTCGATTGTACTGCGCCGCGAGCCACAATTGCCCATAAATCCGTATAGACACCATTGAGCGTTTTGAGTTCGAGATCTACAGTTCCGATGGTGCGCGGAATACCGTCCGAGTTTAAATTTGCCCCATAAAACTGATCTGCAAGTAATTCGAATTTCATCCCATCGGGATAGTTATCAAGGCTGTACCGCCCATGGGCTTTAACCCGATGTTTATCGAAACATGCTTCGTAATCACCGAAAAAGCTAAATTGTCCATTTTTGCGAAACACTACTCGACCCGATTGAAGTGTCGGATGATCACTACATTGACTGGCGCGATTCGTCGACACATTGCAGTTTAAGTCTGAAGATAATTCTTTCGATCTATCACAAGAAATTAATGCCAACGTCAGCCCGAGGGAGATCCGCTGTAAAATTAGCATCGATTTCATAATTCACTCCGTGCAATCCGCGTAATTCCGAGGTGATTGGCAGAATCACTCTGAATATTATTAGATCGAACAGCCTAACCCCTGTCAATGTATTCGATTGAACGGAATAATCGAAATTAAATAACCAAGGCAGAGATAAAAAAGTCGGTAACGCAATAAAATGGGGTGGATGGCGGGATTAGAACCGGAGACAACTGGAATCACAGGCATAAACAATAGCTATAGATTGACGCAGTTTCCGTCAATTTCGCTCATAAGCAATCGCTCAATCACATCTAGCTTCTTTGCATAGGGTTATACATCAAGGTTCGATATGATATTCGGAGATTGATTGCCGGATGTCTAAGCGCACGCTCTATGTCATATCTTTAGTTAGCGCTTGCGCCGGGTGTCAGCTATGAAGACCGACAAGACCTTTTGAGCGGATGACGACGCACTCCAGCCTCCAGCCAGGCGGAGATTCAAAACTTGATCAATGCCGCGGAACTGATCTGCGAAATTGATGAGAAGAAACCGGAATTGGTCCTGGTCAGAAAGCGGGTATAGCAGAATGCGTCACGCAAAACTCACGCAAAGAGCTCAAGGGCCATCGTGAAATCAACACAAGTGATTGAAAAATTGGGGTGGATGACCGGATTCGAACCGGCGACGACTGGAATCACAATCCAGGGCTCTACCTACTGAGCTACACCCACCATAATTTGGTTGTAATGGCGCGCTTGGCAGGACTCGAACCTGCAACCCTCGGCTTAGAAGGCCGATGCTCTATCCGGTTGAGCTACAAGCGCGAAATGGTCGGGGTAGAGGGATTCGAACCCCCGACATCCTGCTCCCAAAGCAGGCGCGCTACCAAACTGCGCTATACCCCGAACGACCTTCTAGTTCCTAGGCACCGGACGAGGCGCCACCGAAGCCTGACGATAATACCTGCCCCACTTTGCATCGTCAACTTTCTTCAAATGCTAACCTATATTAAAGACGGCACAAGGTTTCTAAGAAACATTCGCCGAGGTCATTAACATTGCAAAACCTTTTAGATCCACGAAAGATAGCCATAGTGTCGGAACAATTGGCCGAAATTGCGGCGCACATGAGACTGATACCTACAATTTACTCTCAACGATTTTGTAGATTTCTTCAGTGTCCCAACCACACCCATCAATCGCTGCTAACAATTGAGCTCGACGATCTTCTACAAAGACCGGATCTTTGATACCACCAATGTTGATGTTCACATTCAGCGCTGCACTTTTTAAGGCTCCATAGCCTGCCAGAACTGCTACGCCAGCATCGCTGATTACATTAAGATTTCCCTTTTCCGCAACCACCCGGCTCAGTTTTATTACATCAGCGCTGGCTTTGGCGCATTCCAACGGAACGTCAGTGGCTGCCTTAAGTGCTTCCTGGATCTCTGCGCTACGCGCGTCTTTTTGTTCATCGGTATCTTTGGGCATTCCATATGACGCCATGACCCTGTCGAAAACCTGCACATCGGCTTGTATCATTTCGGTCAACCGTATTCTGAGTGCTTCGGCTTGATCCAAAACCGACTTTAATTCTTCTTCAACATCGGCATACTTTTCTTTACCGATAGTCAGATTACAGACCATACTGACCAACGCGGCGCCCATCGACCCCATTATAGCCGCTGCTCCGCCGCCACCCGGAGTCGGAGCCTTACTGGCCAGTTGGTCCAAAAACAATTGTATTTGTTGTTCTTTTATCATGAGCTATCCCCCTGGGTAAACTTCTTATAGTTAAGTTTGTAGCAGATTATAATCGAGTTCTTTACAAAGCGATACGCACCCAAATCCAAAATAATCATTTCAGTAGATGCGAAAATACCTTATCATTTTTCCCCTTTGATATTCGGCGTAAATCCTAAATCGGGGTACAAGGATCGCTTTTCTAGCGCAATTTGCAACACACCTAACGTGATTATTGGCGACCGCCGCCCTTAAACTCAGACAATAATACGAAAGTTGAGGTCGTAAAATGAAGAAACTTTTATTTCAGCTGGATACAGACCAGCATCCGGCTGTTTTTGATACCGTAGTTGCTTATGACGGCGGTGCTGATCACGTAATCGGACACGGCGGCCTTACACCCGAAAATGTCGGCGCATTGGTCGAAGGTTGTATTTTTACCCGGGCGCCAAAAGAAAAGAAAAATACCGCTATTTTTGTAGGTGGCAGCGACCTGATCGACGGCCAAAATCTTTTTACTGCAGTGCAAAAAATGTTCTTTGCCGATTTTCGAGTTTCGGTCATGCTCGACAGTAACGGTAGCAATACCACTGCAGCTGCCGGGGTTGCCAAACTTGGGAGTAGTGGTAGTTTATCGGGAAAGCGCGCGGTAGTACTGGCTGGAACAGGCCCGGTCGGACAAAGGGCCGGAGTAATGTTAGCCAATGAAGGCGCCGACGTATCGCTCACATCACGCGACCTATCTCGAGCCGCAGAGGCGTGCAATGCGATGAAAGAACGTTTTGGCGTCACGCTTACGCCCGTTGAAGCCAACAGTAACGATGCTCGGGGATTCGCTATAGAAAATGCTCAAATTGTCTTTGCAACTGGCGCGGCTGGCGTTCAACTTCTTAATACTCACCACTGGGCCGATAACTCCAATATAGAAATGATGGCCGACGCAAATGCGACGCCCCCGTTGGGAATCGAAGGCACTGAAATGTTCGATCGAGGCGCTGATCGTAACGGTAAAATTATGTGGGGCGCGATTGGCTTCGGGACCCTAAAGCTCGCGTTGCACCGTGCATGTATAGCAAGACTGTTCGACAGCAATGACCTAATCCTAGACGCCGAGGAAATATATAAAACAGCTAAAGAAATGGCCTAACAATTATTGGACGGCAAAAAATCAATTGATTAATCGTTAATCGGTAATATTATTTGGTGGGTTGCTCTAGGATCTATATAACCGTTTCGAGATAGTTTCGGAGTAACCCGTCAAACCTAAATCCGTGTAGCCAAACAAGCTCATGCGTGTCGCCACTTCGTTTGCCCCGCAACATCCTCTAATATTATATTTTGGTCTTTTAATTCATCGCGGATTCGATCGGCAGCGGACCAATCCTTATTTTGCTTCGCCTCTATTCTCTTGGCAATCAAAGCCTCAATAGCCCGATCACTAAGTCCATCGGTTTGAGCCGCACCGGCTGACTTTAAAAAAGCATCGGGATCTTCTTGTAAAATACCCAAAAGTCCACCCAAGGCTTTCAAACTACTTGCCAAATTACCCGCTAATGTCAGATCCATTGACTTTTGTCGGTTAATTTCCCGGGCTAAATCAAATAACACCGATAGCGCAATGGGCGTATTGAAATCGTCTTGCATCGCAGAATCAAATCGATCTTTGTAATCAGAGGCAACGCCTTTCCCAGTATCATCTGTGTTTAAATCTCGCAACGCTGTATACAACCGAGTCAGTGCCGCATTTGCCTCATCTAAATGCTCATCCGAATAATTTAGGGGACTTCTATAGTGGCTATTCACTATAAAAAAGCGAACCACTTCGGCACGATAATTTTTCAATACCTCACGAACCGTAAAAAAGTTACCCAAGGACTTGGACATCTTTTCTTCGTTGATGCGAACAAATCCATTGTGAATCCATAAATTGACAAAATTTTTACCGGACGCACCTTGCGATTGAGCAATTTCATTTTCGTGATGAGGGAATTGTAAATCCATGCCGCCCCCATGAATATCGAATTGCTCTCCCAAACAGCGTGTGGACATGGCTGAACATTCTATATGCCACCCCGGTCTGCCGGAACCCCACGGCGAGTCCCAAGCAGGTTCCCCGGGTTTGGCCATTTTCCAAAGTACAAAATCCAGTGGATCCGTTTTTGCGTCGTTGACATTTACACGCTCACCGGCCTTTAGTTCATCGATATTCTTGCCCGACAGTTGACCGTATTCGTCAAATTTTGCAACAGCGTAAAATACGTCACCGTTTTTCCCAACGTAGGCATAATCCTTTTCGATCAGACGTTCGATCATACGAATAATATCGACCATCGACTCAGTTGCGCGCGGTTCAATATCGGGCGGCAATACGTTGAGCGCCGCTTCATCTTCATGCATCTTGTCGATATATCGAGCGGTCAATTGTTCGTACGGCTCGCCTGTTTCATTCGCGCGAGCGATTATTTTGTCATCTATGTCGGTAATATTGCGGACATAGGTGACCTGATAGTTAAGTGTACGCAGATAACGTGCTATAACGTCAAATACGACCATTACGCGTGCATGGCCGACATGACAAAAATCGTAGACTGTCATCCCGCACACATACATATTGACTTTACCGGTTTCTAACGGCTTGAACTCTTGTTTCTGACGCGTAAGTGTATTGTAGATCTTCAACATACTGGGGGTATTTGGGGATAGGTTCCTAGGATAATAGTGTATATTTATTGAGAAATTCTGTCGCGCGCATAGTAACGGAAACCATCCAAATAACAAAGGGATCTTCGGAATCGTTGCACTATGACCCGGTGGTTAGCGTAATTTCCCAACGATTGCTGAATAGGCAACCATAGAACATTCCTAGGGTACTGAACTGTTGATTGGGTACCGGCTTGCTGACAAATCTGTGCTCAAACCGGGCGGATCGGATGTTTCGGTTAGGACAACACGCCTCGGTTAAACGTTAAACCGATGGTTTAGGTACTTAGAATCCCGCCAGTCAGATTTCTATTTCTATTCCTTCCATGGCTAAATGGTACTCCACGCTATCTTCCGATGGAGGATTCTGAAGTTTAATCCCATCTAACACGCTCTCCAACTCGGCATCGGTACGCGTAGGTTCATGGTGGGTAAAGTAAAGTTGCTTGGCTTTTGCCTTTTTTGCCAATTCAATACTGGAATTGAATGTTCCGTGCCCCCAACCTTTCTTGGTTAGGTATTCTTCCTCCGTGTACGAGGAATCGGCAATTAGCATATCGACGCCTTGCACGAACGAAATCAGCATGTGATCTTGTTCCTCTAACATCCGCTGATATTCATCATAGGTTTCGTCCTCCGGTTCTAATATGTTGAATCGAGGTTCATGATCCCCGGTGAAAAATATGGATTTGCTGTTGGATTCAATTCGATATCCAAAATTCAAAACCGGATGATTCATCAATGTAGGCGTAATTATCGCATCACCAACCTTTATCGATTCCTCCGCCCTTATAGTTTCGTACTTTAATTTGGCTTTAAGTTCGGCTTCGCGCACCGGGAAATAGCTATATTGAAATTGAGTAGTCATCGCGTGCTCTATTCCGCGCCCGGCGACCACATCAAACCCCCCGTATAGAGTTATATTATTTTCCGGGATAAATAACGGCGTGAAAAATGGTAGACCGTGGATATGATCCCAGTGGGTATGGGTTATAAAAATATGAGCTTCAACTGGCATTTGTTTGGCTAAATGCTGCGCAAGCATATAGATGCCACTGCCACCGTCGAGGATGATTAATTGATTCTGGTCGGTACGAATCTCTATGCATGTCGTATTACCGCCATATTTAATCGTATTCGGTCCCGGTGTTGGAATCGAACCCCTTACCCCCCAAAATCTAATTTTCAAAGAGCCTCCCTTGATTTCGTCTACGCTGCATACATCGTGGCTTCTCGAACCTCCGAAGACAGATCCCCTAGGGATTCAACCAAATCTGGTAAATTCATACCAAAACGTTCCCGAATCGGAGCAGGAAAATCGGCCCGGCCTTCCAACTCGTTTTCTTTACCTTCACCGCTGACAAATTTAGAAACATAATTTGCCGCTATTACACAATCACGCATTTCGTTGCCAAGTGTGTCAGTGTCATGATGCCCACCAATACAAGCAACCAATGCTTCGGGAAATTGCCACTTGTTTCCAAGCATCGATCCTATGACGGTATGATCTGCTCCAATTACGGCCTGTTCGGCAGTCAAAATAGAGAGACCCTTTTCCTGGGCTATATTGAGAATTTCGGTATATCTGGTGGGGTCATACTGAGCGTATACGACCTTACCTATATCGTGGAGCAACCCAGCGACAAAGCAATCGGACCCTTCGAACTGCACGTGATTGAATCGACTATTCAGTTTTTTTGCGACAGCCGCGGTAGCCAGAGAATGTTGGAGAAATTCCGAGGTATCCAACCCTCCAGTGTTTTTGGTCGGCAACATACCAATGGCGGCTATACTGAGCGCCATGTTTTTGATGGTATTGATCCCGATATAAACCACAGAACGTTTAATTGAGGTAATTTTTCGCGGCAGGCTGTAATATGCGGAATTTAGCAGTTTGAGGATTTTCATGGTCATCACCGGATCGTGCTCTATAACATCGACCAGCTCTTTGGGTGAACACTGCATATCTGCAGTCAACTCGATAATTCGTTGAACGCTGGTTGGAAACGCGGGCATTTTCCCCACCATCGTTTCTAGCTGCTGCTGCAATTCCTCGTTCATCCGCTTTGCCCCGTTAGACTTTAACTAACCATAGATAATAAATTTCATCTCGACAAATGATGCTAAATTAGGCTTGTGACAGAGTTAACATTTTTGAGGCTCCAAAATGTAATAGTAATTCGAAACATCTGCGGAGTATTGCTCCCACGCGAATGGTTATTGAAATCCCAGACACAAAAAAATCTAACAAAAGCGCTACCAAATATTGCAAAGAACACGTAAAATCGCGACTTTTAAACGCAAGAGGGAAATGCAATGAGATCAATGTTCTTACTGTTCTGTAGCCTCTTTATATTATCCACATTAACAATGGCTGCCGACGAAACTATGCCTAACACTCCGACTAAAGTAAGAATTCAAACCTCACAGGGTAATTTCGTGATTCAGTTGAACAGCGATAAAGCGCCCATAAGTACTAAAAATTTTATCGAATATGTCGAAGCAGGGTTTTATGACGGGACAATTTTCCACCGCGTAATTCCTGGCTTCATGGCCCAGGGTGGAGGTTTTACGACGGATTTTAACCAGAAAGAAACTCGCTCACCGATTAAAAATGAAGCGGATAATGGGTTGCTTAACTCGATCGGTACCGTTGCGATGGCGCGGACGCCTGCTCCCGATTCAGCAACCTCCCAATTTTTTATCAATTATTCAGATAATACATTTTTGAATCATACCGCACCTACGCCGCAAGGTTGGGGCTACGCCGTATTTGGTTCAGTCGTAGAGGGGATGGACGTCGTAGAAGCAATGGCCAAAGTTCCCACGGGATCACGCGGTCCACATCAAGACGTGCCGAGTACCGATATCATAATCGAAAAAGCCGAATTGATTGCTGAATAAAAACCGGCCCCATTGAGAAACGAAACCTGGTTCATTTCAGACTTACATCTTAGGCATTCCCGATTCAATACAACGCGGCAATTCCTGAGATTTTTGAAAACCCAGGCTATCGGGGCGGAAAAACTATATA
Source organism: uncultured Methylococcaceae bacterium (assembly GCA_964619885.1). Lineage (GTDB taxonomy): Bacteria > Pseudomonadota > Gammaproteobacteria > Methylococcales > UBA1147 > CAZUGA01. The sequence continues at coordinate 21,046 of CAZUGA010000024.1, read as the reverse complement.
TTTTAGGCGACTTATTTGATGCCTGGGTTGGCGATGACGACCCATCGCCACCTAGCAATGCCGTTAAATTAGGGCTACGAACGCTTAGCGATTCTGGCACAACAATTTATTTCCAGCACGGCAACCGAGATTTTTTGATCGGAGAGAAATTTGCCGATGAAACCGGGGTTAAACTACTCGGAGATTATGCGGTAATCAATTTATACGGTACCCCTACGCTTTTGACGCATGGTGATTTATTGTGTACGGATGACATTCCGTACCAGGAATTTCGAACCAAAACCCGCAACCTTAATTGGCGAAGCGAAGTGCTTGCCAAACCCCTGTTATTACGACTTGCGTACGCTCGTTGGTATAGATTTCGAAGTTACTTTCATAAACGAAAAAAAAGCCAAGAAATTATGGATGTCAACCAACAAACAGTTGAGCACACCATGCAAAATTTCAACGTTACCCGATTGATCCACGGGCATACTCATAGACCTGCGCTACACGAACTCCAACTGAACGGTTCAAAAGCACAACGCATTGTACTGGATCAATGGCAAAAATACGGAAACGCTTTACGCTGGAATCCCACCGGTTATCACATCGAAATAGTTCGATAGCTAAGCCCCAAATTTACCCCTCCGATATTCCTACAGTACGGACGCACAGCGTGTGTTAGTGGCTCGTATCGTTATCGACCAAACCAGGAAATGGTACCCGCTATCCTGTCGCTTAAATTTACGCTGGAAGGTTCTGAATCGAATCACTTGTTATATCCTTTTAAACTACTAGACTAAAAATACTCACTACGTTCTTGATCATTTATACCATTTCAAATGAAACTCACCTGGCCAAGGGTATCGCGCCAAAGATCGCTGGCCACCTTACTCGCCATTGCACTTTTTTACCCCTGCGCGAGTGCAAAAAACGTGATGGCAGCAACCACGATCAATTCACAAAAAACAGTAGCTGCAGTTTCACTACTCAAATCCAAACCTAAGCATAGCCATCGTGCTAAATTGCTGAAACCATCGCCCAAAAGCCAGTTAAAAGATAAGCGTATGGCCATGATGTACTACCTATGGTTTGCACTAAAACATAATCGTTGAGATTAGCGATAGAATTATTTGCACAGCGGTCTAACGCAACCGCCGCGTTGGATCAAAACCGGCAACGCCGGACCGAATCCCCTTCCTAAACGTAACCCTTTCGACTAGCCTGCCCAACTGGAAGATCCACGATTTACCACAATAATATCGAATAGACTTGTTTTTCTCTTTTTAAATAATTTGATGTGAATACAGCTGCGCCGCAGCGAACATGAATGCACGGAATTTGCTATACCTACCATTCCGCTAATCCGATATAATTACTAAAACACGTTAAATCATTCACCATCGAAACTAGTCATTATAAAAATTACAACGTCAAGGAGTACCCCATGACACGATATTTGACTATTCTGACCATCCTTGTGACAGGCATCTTGGTTCAGGGGTGCGGTTCTATGTATCTCGATGCCCCAAAAGACGGCTCGATTAAAGTATTACCGCGCGATGCTGCGACCGAGGTTCGCATCGAAAAAAAGGTTTGGTTTAAATGGTGGGGTGCGGAACCTTGGGATGATCCGCATACTGCGGGCATCATCAAAGAAAATAATCTCAAGGAAGTTCGCCTTTATATGACCAATACCTTCATGGACGGTCTATGCAATATTTTTCCGGGAATGATCGGTTTTCCAAGACGTACTTTGATTGTGGAGGGGAATCGGTAGTGAAACGCATACATATTGTCGGATTTTATGCGCTGCTCTGCTTAACGCTATCCGGTTGTTTCAACACGGATTTGGTGGCACCACTCAATCGCAATGTTACATTGCTGTCGGTTGAAGAACCGGCAACTTACCATACGGAATACCGAAACTGGTACTTGTTTGGCGGTATTTTGCCGATCAAAACCATTCAACCCGAGGAAATCATCGCGCAAGAAAATTTGGTCGAGGTTCGAGTCCAAACTGTAGATACTATTTCGGACGGGATAATTACCTTTCTTACCGCGATGATTTTTTTAGGTGTGTATCCACAAACTGTGGTGATTGATGGGAATCCAGGACCCGTTTCAAGCCTAAGCTTGGATCCACCCAAAGCAAACCTTAACCATCACAATTAGCGAGTTTTGAGCGAATACCATCTGGATTTTCAAAAATTCAGCTGTGTAGACGTCTTTGATGAAAATTCAGATATTCACACCGGTTAGTCTTGAGGAATAAGTTGGACCCCGACACCTGCAACCGTGTAAATTTCCCATCCAATAATCGGGATGTCGTTGGCTCCATTGAAACCCAGTGTCTGTAGCCACAAGCTTGGGATCAACAAACCCTCGAAATATTTCAATCGGATTCGGTTTACGAGTAGTTCGGCATCTACAGCTTTGATCGCCTCGCTCTCGGCCCGAAGAAACGAATTTCTCTCTCCAAAACCGATGAATAAGAGATGGAACCGTCGGGTGCTGGCCATCGTCCCGCCCTTAAGAATCATTTCACGCGGAGTCACGTCAAGCTCCACCGCGTCCTGACTCTGGGTGACTGGAACTTGATAGGCACATCCAGCCGTAAAGAGCAACAAAACGAGCAGCGTCCGCGAGTAGCGAAATCTCATTGTCGATTCTCCTCCGCGGTATGAAGTCGGATCGCTCGACCTTCCACAACCACACAAACTTTATGATACAAAAGAGGGATAATGAAGCGCTCGTCCATTGATACGTGCCTATTTGTAAGAAAATTCGCGCCGTCCGCATCCTGCATTGCATTTCGAGCCGCTAACACAACGCTAGGGGATGAAAGCCGAAAAAATGCCAAGTAGCGCGCGACACAATCTTCTCCTTGGACGTAGTCAAATCGTTCGTAGTCGCCAGGCTTCAACATGATTCGGATTTCCTCTACCGTCCGGGAATGCGGAACACTGCGAGCGCATCCTAATACACTTACAACGCAGAGTAACAAGAGAAAAATGAATCGGCTATTCATTCGAAAATTGGAAGCTTAGCTTTTCTGGCCGAATACATTAATTAGCGCTACTAATAACAAATGGCTAAATGCCATCGTAGTAGGTGAATTTACCATCCATCATCGTTCCCATCACTTTGACATCAGCAACCTCAGTTGGCGCTACATCGAATAAATTTTTTTCCAAAATAACGAGGTCTGCGTATTTTCCCACTTCCAAACTACCCACCTTGTCTTCCATTCGTGCCTGCCAGGCAGGATCTATGGTCAGTGCCTTTAAGCCCTGTTCCAGTGTGATTTCATCAGCTTTGGCGGGCCACGGTTCGGAATTGGGATCATTAGGATTAACCCGTGTCATTGCAGCTTCAAGCTGGAATAGAGCACCGGCCTCTTCTGAAGGTGTCGAAGGTACATCAGCTGAGATACTTACCTTGGTACCGGTATCAATCACGGTTCTTAGTTTCTGGAAATAATTATGCGTTCTGTTCTCGCCCAGCTTATCCAGCGCCAATTGATAACCATTACCCCAATCCGTACGCCAGATGGGTGTAAGATTAACGGGAATCTGAAATTCGGCGACCCGCTTCATATCGTCGGGGTGTACCACAGCGTAGTGTTGCAAACTATTGCGGGCGTCAGTATTCCCCGCTTCCCGAGACGCAATAATCGAATCGATGGTGGCACGAATGGTTGCGCTGCCATCGGCATGAGTGGAAACATCGATACCCTTGGCATTAGCTTTCATAATCACTTCTTCGACGCGTCCCGCCGAAATCCCACGGATACCCTTGTAGTCCGGCTTGTCTGCATAACCTTCCAGCAACAACGAGGTTTGAGTACCCCAATTTGCCTCCGGATGGATCTTGATACCTGCCATACGCAACGTATCGCTATCATACATCGCGCGGAAAAGCAGTGTTTGCTTAACGAGCTCATCAACGGAATATTCGCCATTTTTGTAGATGTAATGCATAAAGGTGCGCAGTTTCAGTGCACCCTTTTTATCGAGTTCTGATAGCAGATTCATGGCATATTCATGCTCGACAATATTTTCTTCCGGAATAGAAACATTCGGCGTTAATAAGCCAAGGTTAATCACGCTGGTCCAGCCTTGACTGGCGGCGCGATCATAGAGCACTTTTTGACTTTCATTGACCAACTCTTCACGATTCCAAGCGCCGGATTCAACATAGGCGGGAAACCAGGCCAACTCAATAGCGTTGCCGGTAGGGTTGCCGTCTTTGTCGCGCTCCCAGTAACTGAAACCAGGCTGTTTGTCTTTGGTCTCAGCGGAGATTTTACCAGCCCTCATCATTTTGGAATTCAACCAGGCATCGTGAATAGTGAAATCAAACAGAATCGCTTTGTGGTTGGGGGCGACAGCGTCCAATTCAGCCGCTGTTGGACGACCACCGTAGGTGGTATAGTTCCACCCGTAGCCGTAGAGAAACTCGTCATCAGGATGTGCTTCGGCATAGGTCTTGATTAAAGTCAGATAATCCTGTTTGGATTTACCAGAAAATAGATTAACACCCGCCTTGGTCCAATTTGATGCCACCAGATGATCATGGCCACTGACAAAACCGGGTAGAATCATCTTTCCGGTTACATCAATAGTCTGCGTGTCTCTGTCAATAAAGGCAGTGGCACCTTCAGCGTCGCCCACATAGATGATCTTATTGTCCTTGATCGCAACGGCCTCTGCCCAGGGTTGGTCCTGGTTGACGGTATAGACTTTGGCGTTAGTCAGCAATTTGTCTGCAGCAACATTTGACGGTGGGTCTATAACCGATTGCTTGATGCACGCTGTTAGAAATACATTTACGAATATGAATACAACAACATGCCGAGCGATTAATTGCATCCGAATCTCCCTTTATCTCTGGTGCCGATGTAATAAATTAGTATACGCACTTGGATTCTTCATACAAAGAAATTCACATAGTGCTGTATTAATAATTGAATGCCAGATCTACAGGGTCTGATTAAGATTCATACTGTGTGAATACTCAGCAGGAGGGTATATTGCGGCTTATCCAACGGATGTGTGAGTGCTGAGCGGATTTGTTGAAGGTGAAGATCATTTCCAGATCATACTTCCCGGGATACGTGTTCCCGTACATCAGGCATCGTTACCAACTATTTCATGCTGACTCCGATCTGTGAGCTTCATCAATCCCAATCTCCATTCTTAATTCGCTTCCCTACCCTTTCGGTGGATTGCAAGTACCAGAATCAGAGCTGATAATACAGCCAGTTTAAATGAGGACTGATAATGATGAAAGCGATCGCAATCACGGAACCTGGGAATCATAGGGTTCTGAAACCCATTACACTGGACAAGCCTTCCATCGTCAATAGCCGGCAACTGTTGATAAAACTTAAAGCTGCCGGCATCAACCCAATAGATACAAAAATTCGTACGAGTCCAGACGCATTTCCCGTGAATCTACCTATGGTTCCAGGTTTTGATGGCGCGGGAATTGTCGAGGCACTTGGCAGCGATGTCACCGAATTCAACATTGGCGATGAAGTCTATTTCTGCCAATGTGCGTTTCATGGAAAACAAGGGTGTTATGCTGAATATAGTATCGTCGATTGTGATCTGGTTGCGCACAAACCGAAAACGATCGATTTCCACGCGGCTGCCGCAGTTCCACTGGTTTTAATCACTGCATGGGAAAGCCTATTCGATCGAACTGAGCTAAAGCCAGGACAATACGTACTGATTCCCGCGGGTGCCGGAGGTGTTGGCCACCTCGCAATCCAACTGGCTAAACATATTGGTGCCAAAGTAATTACGACTGTCAGTTCCGACGAAAAAGCCAGGTACGTTAGCCAGATTGGAGCAGATGATGTAATCAATTATAAAAAAGAAGATGTGGTCAAGCGGGTCATCGAACTAACCCAAGGTAACGGCGTCGATATAGCATTCGACACCATCGGTGGAGACGTCTTCCAACAATGTCTATCCTGCACAAAAACTTATGGGGATATAGTCACTATTCTTCAACCTGATAATTCTACTGTATGGAATACGGCCCGACTCAAGAATTTAAGGATTAGTCTGGAGTTAATGCTTACTCCTGGCTTGACCGATGATCCTGTAGGTTTGCAACACCATGGCAATATACTTAAAAAGTGCGCAAATTTATTCGATTCTGGTGTACTTACTACAACGATTGCAAAGGTATTTCCACTGAACGAAGCGAGTCTCGGGCACCAATATCTGGAGCAGTCAAAACCCACCGGAAAAGTAGTGCTAGACCTGACATGAAAAATAATCAGAAACAACCGTGAAAATTTGCAATGAGCCCGAATCAATCCTTGCTGGATTGGTATCCGCGGTAATCATAACTCCATTATGCGGATTAGTTTTTTACTGTGGTTGCACTTGGCCGTGGGCGGGTCTCGCTTCACACTGCAATATCGCAGACCCGAGCGCGAGCATCGTTTGTCCTTGGTGCGGCAACTTGTTCGTGGGCGTGACGGTCATGCTGGCTAATCTATGGATTACTATTGCCGTGGCCCGTCAGCGCGCGATTTCAAGATGGCTAACTCCAACATACAAACATGAATCGACAACCATACAGTCTGAAACCTCTATATGGGTATTCGATTCATTATTGGCCATTTCCGTATTCGTGATCTTAACCATAAGTGCCGCAACACTTACTGCCCTCTTGACAGGCTATCCTTTATTCTTCCATTGATTCTGAATCACACGCCCAGTTTAGCCCACAACCTATCCTATCGAACGCGAAGGAATGTTCGGCGCACTTTGGCGCGTTTAATCTGACCTTCTTTTCTGCGATCGATAACTCGTCTGCGATCGTAGGTTACCGTCGCACCCTCGCTGTCTTCAAACGGTGATTCAGGCATTGGGGACCAACCTCGCCGTTCCTTACCTTCTCGGCGATACAATTTAGTTTGTAATCTTTTTTGTTTTTTAATCATCGGTAATGAATAAACTGACACTATTCAATAGACCCACCAACGCCGTTTTTGATTTCAACAAGCGCGAATTGGCGAAGCCGCTGAATTGTAGTACTAAATTATTTGTCAAATCAAGCTCATCCCCCCTATCCTACTACAATATAAACTTCTTCGAGTCCTTTCTAATCAGGACTTAACGCGCATAAGTTAATATCTTTTGAAACATTGGGCCCGGTAAACGATTATTTACCTTGTAATAAACAAAAATTGAGCCAAGCTTTGGAAATAACACTGAGATCGCGTATTCGGTGTTGTTGTACCAGCAATAAAATCTTTTAGTAACGACGGAAAAATACCCGTGAATACACTTTACATAGCGATTGTTACATTTGTCGTACTGTCGACATTGGCGCTTTTATGCATTTTGTATTTCAGAAGACGTGCAGCCCAATCGGATGACACAGCATCTTCTTTTATAGCGGTAGAACGCGGCTCCAAACCCGCTTCTGTCCAGCAAGTCACTTCTGTGCCCACAAGCACTGCTCGCCCATGTCAATTGACCCCGAAAAAAATATCCGTGGCCACGCTAAAGAAACTAGTCCCGATTCGCTATATGGAAAACGATCTCCTATCGCTTATCCATAAAGAATCGGAAGCCGTCGGTGCCAACAGTATATTGTTTAGGGCGGAAGAACCGGTAGAGTCAGTCATATTTCTTCTACAAGGTACCGTCGCGGTTGAAACCGAAGGTAATCGCAGATACGAAATTCAAGCGGGCACAACAAAAGCTCATTTCCCGCTTTCATCCGGCAAAAAACACAGCGCAACCGGTTACGCTAAATCAGATGTCCAACTTTTACGTGTCCCAAATAAAATAATGGAAATGGGGGCAAAAACTAAACGTAATAACATGCTGTCTGTCAATTTCGAGCATCTGAATGTGCCCGGTGAACTTCATCTCAGTGGTTTGGTGCACTCCTTTTTCCAGCATTTGGAAAAAAACGATATTCAACTCCCGTCTCTGCCCGATGTTTCGATGAAACTTCGCCGAGCCATCCGAGATGATGTTAGCGTTGCTGAGGCGGCGAAAATCGTCCAATTAGACCCAAGCATTGTCGCCAAATTAATTCAAGTTGCTAACAGTCCAATTTATCTGACCGCTAATCCGGTAAACCGCTGCCAAGATGCAATTACCCGATTGGGGATGGTCGCGACAAGAGACTTAGTCACCAGCATTAGTCTCCACCACGTATTTAAAAGTAATCAACCGCAAATCAAAGAACATTTGGTCAGTCTGTGGAAACATAGTATTACATTATCCAGTATCTGTTTCGTATTGGCGCAGAAAACCAAACGTATTGATCCGGATAAAGCCTTGCTGGCTGGATTACTCAGCGACATAGGTGTCATACCGTTTTTGCATTTTGCAGAAAATTTTCCGCGTGAATTGTTTGATACGAACGAATTGAATGCAGCGATACCCTATATTCGCGGGGCGGCTGGAACCATGGTACTTAGACAATGGGATTTCCCCGAAGATCTAGCGGAGATTCCCCACCTCGCAGAAGATTGGTACCACGATAGCGGTGACGACTTAACTTTGAGTGATATCGTTGTTCTAGCGAAACTACATAGTTATATCGGTACAGCGCGAATGTCTGAGCTACCGTTCGTTAATACAATCCCGGCCTATGGCAAACTAGGTAAGGTAGGACTTTCACCGGAACTTTCATTAAATCTTCTGCATGATGCGCAAGAACAGATCAACACGGCGAAAAACTTTTTCTAAACAGACAAACCAATTGCGAGATCATCGTTTGTATCGGTTTTGACTATACTGAATTCGAACGGCAAACAAATTTTCCATGTTCGGTTTGACTTGATTAACAGCTATCGAAAATGCCCAAGACCAAACTATGAATCCACATATACTGGTTGTTGACGACGATTCAACCAACTTAGAGATTATTTGCGAATACCTTGAGGATTCCAATTACCAGTTAAGCACGGCGGATGACGGTGATATCGCTTGGGAAAAATTGGATGCTGAACCAGAAAAATACGACATCATCCTATTGGACCGGATGATGCCCAATATGGATGGCATGGAAGTATTGAAGCTGATAAAAAGACATCCGCAACTGAAAAACTGCCCGGTCATTATGCAAACCGCCCGCGCAGACAAGGACGATGTTCTGGAGGGAATAAAGGGTGGCGCATTTTACTATTTAACCAAACCATTTGACGAAGACTTGTTGTTTTCCGTAGTTAAATCAGCGATCGTTGATTCGGCGCGGTATAAGAGTTTAGCTCGCGAATTATCTGAAAATCAATGCCTTCCACCGCTGATGGATGCCGGCCAGTTTCGGTTTCAGAAACTTGACGAAGCTTATACTCTGGCATCCTTTATAGCGCAGGCCTGCCCGGAACCGGATACGGTAGTGATTGGCCTATCCGAATTACTGGTTAACGCCATAGAACATGGGAATCTTGGTATTAGCTACGAGGAAAAATCGAGCCTGAATATGGATGGGAAATGGGAAGAAGAAGTTACTCGATTGGTTGATCTGGAACAGAACCAAAATAAATTTGCCGAGGTCGTTTTCCATCGAAACGGCAACAATGTGGAAATCAAAATTACCGACCAAGGTACCGGATTTGACTGGCAAAATTATGTGGACATTAGTGCCGAACGTGCTTTAGATAATCACGGAAGAGGCATTGTTGTTGCTAAAGAAATAAGTTTTTCAAAGGTCGAATACATTGGCAACGGTAACCAAGTAGTCGCGTCCATTGTTGCGTAGATAAATTACCGTACGAATACGTCAGTCATAGAGCTATAGGATCGACCATTGGTCAGGTCAATAAGATCATAAACCCATAGCCGATATGAATTCTCCTTCCCAAGACCTGAGCATCTCTCCACCGTCACCAAGTAGCATCTTGAAACCCCGGCTATTTCACTATGCGGCATTGGTTACGGGGCTGTGTACTCTGCCTTGGTTGATGCAAAACCTGGGGTTTGATTTTTCGACCAGTAGCCTTCCCGCGGACAATCACGCTGCGGTTCGCATGAGTCAAGCCGATTTTCGCAATGCAGCCATTACCGCATCCCGAGGTGTTCTCACCCATACATTACTGGAATGGTCCGCCGTATGCGCCGCATGGTTTGTCGGACTGCTAGCTTTTACTCAATATCGACTCACAGGGAGCAAATCTCTTCCGATAATTGGTATCGCTTTAATGAGTGCTGGCGCAATGGACGCTTTTCACACATTAGCCGCGGACCAGCTAATCAGTTCGATGGCGGAAAATGGTAGTCTAGTGCCGTTTACCTGGGCATTATGCCGATTATTCAACAGCTTAATCCTATTGATGGGGATCGGACTATTTTTGATCGATCGAAAGACCAAAGCTTTTTCATACAGCTGGATTCTAATCATCAACGCCACATTAGTTGTGGTCGGCTACTTGGTCATCAGTTATTGCGCTCATTCAGATATACTTCCTAAAACAATTGATCCAAAGGCACTAATCAAGCGTCCCTACGATGTTTTACCATTGATCCCATACTCTATTTGTCTTATTTTTGTATTCCCCAAGTATTTATCCAGGGAACCAAGTGTATTTGCCCAGGCGCTTTTAATCTCCCTGATACCACAAATTGCAATCCAACTGTATATGACATTCGGCTCATCTGCGTTGCACGATTCTGCGTTTAATATTGCCCACACTCTAAAAATATTTGGGTATTTAATACCCGTCGTTGGCTTACTTGCAGAATTTGAATCAGTTTACCGAAAAAGAGATGAAGCGGAACAATCATCCAACCAGAACAAAGCAGCATATAAATCCGCTTTGCACGAAATTGAAGCCCAACGATTCGCACTCAATTCGTCTGCTGGAGTAGCTATCACCGATACCCAAGGTTCAATTATTTACAGTAACGCTTTATTCAGTAGGATTAGCGGATATTCAGAGGAAGAATTGGACGGAAATAATCATCGAATCTTAAAATCCAACTACCATTCGGAATCTTTCTGGCAGGCTATGTACAAAACTATTGTATCCGGTGACGCATGGCACGGAAATATATTGAACAATCGTAAAGACGGGTCTCCTTATTGGGTCGATAGTACTATCATTGGACACAAAAATGAGCAGGGTTTCATCGACAGTTATGTCTCTATATCACACGATATTACAGAGAAAAAGATCGCCGAAGAAGCGCGAGTCTTGTTATCGACTATCGTCGAAACCAGCCCCGATTTTATAGCAACTTTCGATTTTGACGGTCGCATTACCTATGTCAATCAATCCGGAAAACATATGCTTGGATGGGGACCGGAAATTGAGTATACAGATAATAATCTGAGAACCATATTCCCCAAATCCCAGATCGATCAACTTTTGAATGAAGCCGTACCTGAAGCTTATATGCACAACTCCTGGACCGGAGAAACGCAGATACAATTGGCCGATAGACACTTAATGGATGTAAGCCAGTTAATCGTCAAACACGATTCAACCAGCGAAGGTACACAATACTTTTCGATGTTTTTACGCGACATTACCGAAAAGAAGGTGGCGGAACAAAAATTAAGAAAGAGCGAAGCTCTATTCCGTACATTGAGCGAAGCCTCGCCGGTCGGTATTTTTAGAACCGACCAGAACGGTGAAATTGTATATTCGAATCCCCAGCTACGTAGTGTCATGAATCTATCTCAAGAGCAGGAATTCGACCGAGACTGGATGCAACTGGTTCACCCTGAAGATCGTCTGAAAATCTTAAACATATGGTCCGAATCTACGGATTCAGGGTCTAATTTCACATTTGAAGCCCGCTTAGACAACGAACAAAACGAACCAACATGGATTAATGTGCGCTCTACCGCTCTGGGATCGTTACCGGATAGCATTACCGGATATCTGACAACCATTGGTGATATAACTGATCGAAAGAAAGCCGAATCGCTAATACGCGAGCACAATCATATTTTGGAAACCACGGTTAAAGCACGAACGCAAGAATTGGAATTAGCGACGCAAGCCGCGGAATCGGCCAATCAAGCAAAAACAGAGTTTTTAGCCAACATGTCGCACGAACTACGTACACCATTGCACGCGATATTGAGTTTTTCAAAATTTGGCATCAATAAGCTCGAAAAAGCACCTTTAGAAAAACTCGGAAATTATTTCGAGCGCATCAATACAAGCGGAGATCGCTTGCTAAAACTGCTGAATAATCTTCTGGATTTGGCAAAACTTGAAGCGGGAAAGATGAAATTTAACCGTGAATCGAATGATCTTATGAAGATCACAGATATCTGTGTTGCCGAATGGGAAGCGCGCTTACAGGAATTAAATCTGAATTTATTGCTCGAACCCACGGAAATTAACGCCGTAGGCTTTTTCGATGGCGCAATGATCGGTCAAGTCATTACAAATTTATTGTCGAACGCAATCAAATTCACCCCTTCTGGGAAAACCATTCATGTCACCATTAGCGAAGATTCGTTACCGTTAACGACCGAAACGGATTCAGATTTACAAAGTTGCCAGGCGATAAGGCTCAGTGTAATCGACGAGGGCATTGGTCTGCCAGATGATGAATTGGACAGCGTCTTCGATAAATTTATTCAAAGTAGCAACACCAAAAGTGGCGCAGGTGGCACCGGATTGGGGCTAGCAATCTGCAAGGAAATTATTGAGGGGCATAATGGTCGCATATGGGCTGCAAATAACGACGGTGATGGCGCTAATTTCCAATTTTCTATACCAACGGGCAAGCTCAACGAAGATTCCGCAGTCGCGGCATAATCCTAGTAACAAGTCTCTGAATATTAATCTGGTGCACATTGGGTACTCGAGCTACCTAACAACTCTGTTAACGATGCAACATACCCCAGCGCTTTTCCGGGAATACTGATCGGGTTCAAAGCCAATTTAGCGGCAAATTGAACCGCCGCGCTAATCGGGACCGGATGAACGCTAGGATCGACCAATAAACCGCCAATGTGTACCGGTAAACCGGCCAGAAATATTGATCTTTTCGGTTCTGTTCTAATCATCATATCAACGGTTTCCCTTTTGAAATTCAGCTGCCCTTCTCCCCGGGCAATCACATTTGGGGTATCAATGTAAAACACCCGACTTCGACCCAAACCATCGTTGAATACAAAATCTGCTACCGCACAGTTGACCTTGCTACTATCGCTGTCACCCAGTACCGGTATCGCTAGCTTAATCAATCTTAGTCCTAGCAAGTCAAAATCAACATCTTTAACCTCACCCTTGACCAGCGCTAGGCCAATTTTACCGTCGAGATGAGACGCAAGGTCATAATACGATCGACCCTGGCTGCTCAAATCCGCCGAAAAAAATAAAACCCCCTTCAATGGTGCTACTTTAGCTTTTCCAACGGTTAATAATGCAGCATTGATATTATTCGTAGTTAATTTGAAATTGAGGTTTGGTACGCCCACTGTTGACATGCTAGCATTAAAATTCCATGAGCCATCAGCCATATTGAATTTCCCATCTTTTAGCCGTACATTCGCATTTTTAACCTCAAACCCAGTTTCAAGTTGAGTTATTTCCGAGCCTAACCCCACTATTTGGTCTGCGCTAATTTTAAAATCTAGATCTGTTGCGAATAATGTTGGTAACGGCAATGTTTCTCGGCTAAAAAAATATTTCGAGGCAGTTGAGACTGACTTTGTCTTAGGATTCTTTTGTATTGTGGATTGTGTCAATCCAAGATCGCTCAAATATAACTTGGCACTTCTTAGATCGCCAGATAGCTGTGTTTTGTTCTGTCTATTTGAAAGCGCAATATTTGTTGAAATCTTACTTTTAGCCGCTATGAATTCACCACTATATAAACCCTTTCGTAAACTTCCGGTATAGCGCCCATGTATCGAAAAAGGACTCAACCGATATTCGCTAAGCAGTTGAAACCAATCACCTAAACGACCTTCGTCGGATCTAAACGCTAATTCGACATCGAATCCATCCCATTGCCAATCATCTGAATTTAGACCATTGACGTTACCAATACGACCTTTTGCTGAAAAAGCCATTGGACCCTCACCCAATTCCAAGTCAATATTTTCAATCGACATTCCGTTTGTAATGGCTGAAATATGAGCGCTTCCCCGCAACGGTCCAATTTGTGGTTTGAGTAGCGGATAAGAGCCGCCTAAATTCGCGATCGATGAAGCCATGATATGGGCATTAAAATCCGCTTTTAAAATTTTCGTTTCAGTCGAATCTTTGGCTATTTCTACAAGTCCGTCAAGTTGGCCGCTGAATCCTTCTGTGTTGTCGATTTTCAGGCTAAGATTATCGAATCTCCAATTTTCAGCGCGTTTAGTCAAATTCGTTAGAATATTTAAGCGAGCAGTTTTCGCGATTTTATCCGGTAACCATTGACCAATAACGCTTGAGTCAGCCACAGTACCCTTGACGACTAGATTAACACCCGAAAACTCACTAAGATCGCTAATTTCTCCAGTCGCGTTTAATGCCACCAGACGTTCTTTAGACAAGCTTATATTTGCACTGGTAAAACCCAGCACTGACTGAGATCCAATAAGTTGACCTGCCAAGGTTAAACGAACCAAATTGGAATATTCTGGACGCAACTTCGGCAGTATCGTCGACAGATTTTTAATGTCTGCGTCTAGCGAAAGATTTACATCAGTAAAACGCCAATCCGCACCCTGCTTGCCGAACCCGATATCACCCGCCAAATTAAGATCCATACTATTGTTTTTTTTACTTGTCACAAAATTCAGGTTTTCGAAGTAACCGTTGTTTGGCTTTAATCGTAGGATTCCATCTAATTTAATAGCGTCGACAAAAAGCATCTGATTGGGCACTAACCACTGAATCACATGCGGATCTGCTATTTTCCCACGCACGCGGAATTCGGCATCGAACTCACCTAATAATTCGCGGACCGTGCCTTTTGCATTAAGTTGAAGGGAATCACCGTTGCCTAATGCAATGTGGGTGTCTGACAGAAATGGGTTAGAAAAATCACCGTTTAATTTACCATCGACGTTCAATCGTCCTAATGTTGGTATGTTCATTCCCAACGATGTAATCGCCTGGCTGAAATCTTCCACATCCAGCTTAACGTCAAGCGACAACCCTCGACCCACACGCGGTTGCACAACTGATCCTTCTATAGCCAAGCTCGAATGGGGGAGTCGAATGAGTATATTTATAGGAAAAGGTTGCTTTGAATCTGCACTTATATCCAAGTTGCCCATATTGCCGCCGACGTTAAACCGTCTGTCACCCAAGGCTCCAGAACCGTCTATCGACAGCAAGCCGCCCACGTCATTGGAATCAATAGTTAAATTTTCAAAAAAAACCTGCTTGGTCTGATTTTGGCGCTGGTCGTGGAATTCAAATGATAAATTGCTTAACCGCACACGTTGCAGAATGGGAATTTTAACGCGTGAATTTTTGCTTGACGCCTCTTCTGGTTCGCCCGGATTTTCAGTAAATACAAATCGTCCGTTTTTTATGGAAAGATGTCGGATTACCACCATCCCATGAATTAACGGATACAGTTCGATTTGAAAACCAAGATCGCCGATTTCTATTCGGTCCATATGATCCGCGGATACGTAGCTCAGTTTTGACAGCGAAACGATCGGTGCTTTGCGCCAATCAACCGTTACGGGACCATCAAGAGTAAGACGGCCTGCTGTTGCACTGTTCGTCCAACCTATCAGAAGCTTTTTATAATCATTAGAATCGAGGCTTAGAATAGCGATAGCGATTACAACTGTGATTACAATCACAATCAACAAGCTCGCAATCAAGGATTTCGCCCAGCGCATATTGTGAGGAAATAAGACGATTGGGTATTAAAGCATTGCAATTTTGCAAATGAATATTATTGACTGTTTCAAATAATCCATATACGGCTTCTCGTTAATCTGAGGCCTGGTGGTCAAAATTAATTCATTCGCCTTGCAATTCAGGCATTGCGTCCGGATAAAAAAGAATTTCACCATCAACCGTAAAATCCGCAATAATTTTTTGCCCAACCGATCCCGTCAAAAACTCGATGTAACGGCGAGCCAAAGCTTGCTGAACATGAGCATGCTTAGCCGGATTAACCGCGATCACGTGATAGGGGTTAAAAAGCGTGGTCGCACCTTGATAAAGCGGAACTAAGCGTAACTTCTGCTTTAGGGCAAGATAGGTGCCTCGATCACACAGGGTGTAGGCGTTTTTATCATCTGCAATACGCAATACCGCGCCCATACCTTGCCCCGTAGAAATATACCAATTTCCTTCAGGTGAAATACCGGCATTCCGCCATAGACTCATTTCTTTTTTGTGCGTCCCTGAATCATCACCCCTAGAAACAAAATCCGAGTTGTTTAGCGATATTCGTCGCAATGCATCGGTTACGGAATTCGCTTGGGCAATCCCGACCGGATCGTTTTCCGAACCCAAAATTAAAAAATCATTATGCATAACCGGCCACCGCTTAACGCCAAAACCGGAATCAACGAAAGCCAGCTCCGCATCTGGCGCGTGTACCAACACAAGATCGACGTCTCCATTTTCAGCCAAGCGCAGCGCTTTACCGGTACCCACCGCTATTACATCCACTCTTATATTATTTTTGGTTTCAAAAGGCGGGTTAAGCTTTCCCAATAAACCGGAATTATCGGTGCTGGTTGTAGTTGCCAGTCTTAACGCGTCAACTGCCAAAGCTTCTGCGGGTGCCGCAAAAGCTAGAATCAATGTCGAAACTACCAACCAAATCCGAACCATCATTTCACTCTGTAAAACAAGCGTTTTTAGGGCTAAGCCTAAAAATCACATTTTATGGATCGTGTTGGACCGATCTCGCTTGTCGTACCTTCTTGCCGATTGGCGTCGTTCATTTACCAGACTGGCGATCATCGAATCCCAGGAATCAAATTCCGTGTATTCGGGATTACCGGCAGCCTTCTGCTTAGTAAAATTTGCCTTGCCCATATCAATAACTTCATAGACAGTTTTGCCGTTTACTTGAGATCGAAAAGCCTCTTCGCTTTCCGCATATTGTTTGAGGGACCAAAAAGAAACTTCAAATTCAACTCGTTCTTTATCTTGAAGACGCCGCTGCAAAGTCGTCACTGAACGATACAATGAATTTTCGCTGTTCGCATTAATTTGATCACCCATCCCACAGCTGGTCACCAATAACAACAAACCAATTAGATACACAAAAGTTTTACTTTTCATTTTGCTTGTTCCTCTCGTTCTTCACGTATAATGGCGGCTCATCATAACCCAGGTTTACTGGACCGGATCCGTATATGTTGGATTTTATCCGCCTTTTAAAGCATCGTTATAAAATCGTTCTGGAAAATATCCGGAGCGATACAATTTGGCAGCAGGGCTTGCGCGTAAACCTTGGCTCACTGGCACTGGCGGAAGCATTCTTGGATAAAGGCGAGATCATCCGAACGCGCCCCGAACATCCGCTTCAAATTGCAGTTGTTGGTCCTACCCAAGCGGGGAAAAGTACGCTAGTCAATCTATTGCTACAAGAACCTCTCGCTGGTGTTAGCCCTCTGGCAGGTTATACAGTACATTCTCAAGGCTTTTGCGTAAACACCCAAACTACAAAATTAGACTGGCTCACTGAATTTTTTGTCGACTATAAGCGGGTTGGGGTAACCGCCCTTTCGCCGTCACAGTTAGATTGCTATGCAATTATCGAAGCAGCACCCAACCCTGACCACCCTCTAGATAAATGCATGATCTGGGATACCCCGGATTTCGATTCGATTCATTCTTCTTCTTATCGAAGTAGTATGCTTCGTACTGTTGCTCTAGCAGATATTGTGTTACTTGTAATCAGTAAAGATAAATATGCTGATCAATCGGTTTGGGACATGATGAGCTTACTTCAGCCGATGAACCAACAAACGATTATCTGCTTAAATAAAACGCAGGCCGCCAATCAATCAGTCATTGAGCACTCACTATCGCAAAAATGGAGCGCATCGCGTCAAGACGACCTCCCTCCGATTGTTTCACTGCCCTATTGTGAGGGACCGCCCGTAATCGATGCATTGAAAGTTGAAATTGATCAACTATTCGATCATCTTAAAAATTGCGGCGATCCCGCCAATCGACAAAACCATCAACCCCACGCTGATGCATTAGTGGCAAAACATTGGCCCAAATGGACCGATCCCATTAAAGCAGAACATCAGGCCGGTCAGCAATGGGCGGAAATATTGGAAAATGGCATTGAAGATGCGCTGAATCTTTATCAACGCGACTACCTGGACCACCCACAACACTACGAAACATTTCAAAAAGCCTTGGCACAACTGCTTAGACTACTTGAGATCCCAGGTCTCGCTCCGGTGTTGTACCGTGCTCGACAGGTGATAACGTGGCCCGCCCGAAAGCTATTCGGAATTGGTAAATCACGTGCTGGCGATATGGACAACCAGCTAGAGGCGACCATTCTAGAACAAGTGCAGGACCATTTTGTCATCCAACTGGCCGAAGCTATTCTAGAAAAAAGTGAAGACGATAACGAACAACGATCCTGGTGGTTGGAAATGTCCAAACTGCTGAAATCAGAAAAAGAAACTTTGCGACATCAATACAATATAGCGATGCAGGCCTATTTGACGGATTTCGAGCCGGAAATCGAAGCCGCTGCGCAACGGCTATATCAAAAACTCGAACAACAACCCGCAACCCTAAATAGCCTCCGTGCAACCCGCGTAACAGCCGATGCTGCGGCACTTGCAGTCGCACTACATACCGGTGGTATCGGCGTGCATGACTTCGTGATCACACCAGCAGTATTATCGGTCACCTCACTATTGGCCGAGAGCGCGTTGGGCAGTTACATGAATAAAATTGGCGCAGAATTAAAACAGCGCCAGTTTGAAATAGTAAAAGATATTTTATTTGTCGGTATATTGAAGCAATTACTCCAAGATCTCCCGCATAAGATGGATAATTCTAATAAATTTAATATTTCGACCCAACAACTAACCGACGTTGAGACGCAACTTAAAGAACCACGATATGGATTACGACTTTCCTAGTCTTTACGAATCTACCCAAGCGTGGGCAGAATCCGCCAAACAAGCGGGGTGGCTGTCGAACAGTCACATAAAGAAACTTGATGCGATAGATGTTCGCGATCCGTCCAATCTATTCAGCGACACAGAGAAACGACCTTTAATCGTTGCTTTCTTCGGCGGAACCGGCGTAGGTAAAAGCACCCTATTGAATCGTCTCGCTGAGCAGGAAATCGCAAATACTGGCGTCGAACGTCCAACCTCCAAAGAAGTTTCTATGTATCTGCATCAATCGATTCAGATCGATCGGCTTCCAAAAGACTTTCCTGTAGATAAAGTCAGAACCGCGCTTCACAAAAATGATGAATTGAAAGATATTCTTTGGATTGATATGCCGGATATCGATAGCACCGAGTCTAATAATAGAAATATAGTATTGGAATGGTTGCCGCACATCGATGTATTGCTTTACGTCGTCAGTCCGGAACGCTATCAAGATGAAAAAGGATGGCGCCTCCTGCTGTCCCAAAGCGCCAGTCATGCATGGCTATTTATTATGAATCAATGGGACAAAGGAGATGATCGACAAATAGATGCATTTGCAGCTCAGCTTTCCAACGCGGGATTCGAAACGCCTATTATATTACGCACAGATTGTCGTATGAACCAGACTGATAAAAGTCAAGACGATTTCGAACAACTCAAGCAAACCCTTGCATCTCTTGCCAACCAGAATGTCATAGATCAGCTTGAACACCGTGGGATGAGACTTAGATTCGATCAGATACGCACTGTGATCGGCGAATTTATGGCTTTATTAAGTAGCGACAGTAAGGCCAATTCCTTCGATCTATGGGATGCAATCTGGAGAAAAAGTTCTCCGACAATATTAGAAGGTATGCAATGGCCAATCAAACAATTGGCCCAAACCTATAGCACTCGTACACAGAGTTTACTGAGTAAGCTGAAAAAATCTGCAGAGATTGAGGAACAAAAAGAGTCTGAGTCCAAGACCCGTGCCTTGCTTTGGGATGATTGGGCACAAACCCGGTTTAACGATGCAATTGACCAACTCATAGTGGAGGTCGGCAACAAAGAACTACCCGTCACACCATTTAAATCCGGCATGCTAGCGGTGCGTAATGCTGCGGAAAAAATTCTGCACGGGCAAACCGAATTGAGTTTACGCCAAGCGCTTGCAAACCCAGGGAATATCGTGCAGCGATTTTTCTTGAAGCTAACCGGCATTTGCGCGGCCCTTCTCCCATTGCTTGCCATAAGCTGGGCGGCATTCGAAATCTATGAAGGTTATTACATCAGCAGTACCGGGTTGGGCGGCAATTATCTAGGCAGTAACTTTGCCATCCATAGTTTATTGTTAATATCCATCTCATGGCTGCTTCCGTGGTTTATCCACCGAAAACTGAAACCCTCCGCCGAAAGCGTTGCGTTCAAAGCACTAAATGTTGGGACTGAGACAGGTCTTGAGCAAATCAAACTAAAAATTGATGAAAATTTGCGTAAAATTTTGGATCAACAAGCAGATTACCATCAACAAGGACAGCTGCTATTGGAGAAATGTGAGCTACCCGTATATAGCGGAACAATTACCGATAACCAAACACTTAAACGATTACTCGCCGATACTCCGTCGGCTGCATCTTAGCGATTAGATTTTTGCCTCGAATGGCCGTACAGGTATATCGACGGTCGGAAATACAGAAACGTTACTTAAGGGTAAAAAGCACAAATTTTCTGTATACCCAATATAGATGACGCGGGGAACCTGTACTAGCAGAATTGAAACGCTATACCGGCTTTTTCGATTCGGACGATTTTTGCCGGGACTTTTGGCGCCGTAACGGGCAAACCCTGAATCTGAATTTCCACAAAATCCTCCAGTTCGGGACGATCGCTGAATTGTCCCAGGAGATAAACCCCAGAATCGGAAAAATCACGAACCTTCATCATCGTTTCACCAAGTTCAGGGGTAAGCGTCCAGCGCAACCACCTAGATTTTATTATGGTTGATCTGATTGATGTA
>CAZUGA010000023.1:0-66798 GCA_964619885.1 uncultured Methylococcaceae bacterium | reverse complement strand
CTTTATCAGTGCTTTACACCCATTTATCCGGGACTGTTGTCACGGATTCAGGTTATATCAAAAGCTTCCCGTCTCGTTATTATTCGCTTCGTTGGTTGGGTAAAAATCTGCCACGATTTCTCGCTATCCACGAAGACTACCGGGCACTTCCTTATTTAACCGAACTAGCGGGCTTAGAATGGGCCTTCATCGATGCTTTTGACGCCAAAGATTCTGATTTATGTTGTATCGACGATGCAGCAATAATTCCCGCTGATTCCTGGCCAAATCTGCGATTGCGACTGCATCCGTCGGTATACCTAATCACCTGCTCTTGGAATTGTCTGTCTATCTGGCAGTCGATGAAAATCGAATCCGAACTGATACAGCCCCAGGCTCTAGATACAGATGTCAATTATCTGATCTGGCGGCAGGGCCTGAATACCAGTTATCGTTCTTTGAAACCAGATGAAGCAGAAGCGTTGACAGCGGTTAAGAACGGGGCAGACTTTGGCGGATTGTGTACTACGCTAACCCACTGGATGGAAACCGAAGAAACAGCACTTCGGGCAGCAACCCTATTCAAAACATGGTTGGGGGATGGCTTAGTTAGTCACCTGATATCTGAGTGTAAAAAGTAATTTGCTGATTTTACAAACTAGGTGGAGTTTTCGGAAAAATTTGGAACATCAGATTTCTTGCTGGAAAATCCTGGATCTCAAAAAAATTGGTACATCTCTTGGATGATGTCCACACAGCATCTACACGATTTGTATCGCATTGCCGGGTTATGAGATAACATCCCTATCATGACCTAAAACTAATCCATCCCAACAGAAACCAAAACTGAATTTACGCTAAATTATCACTTTAGCATCAATATCAATTGTAACAACGATTCGGTTATATATGAGAACACTGTCACTAGAAATCGGTGGAATGAAAAACCGCCGTTCCGCATCGGAAATCCAAAAAATCGTGAACCAAACCGAAGGAATTAAGGGTAATGTTTCATACACTGATTCTCGCGTCCACCTGATGTTAACCGACGAGAATGTATTGGATGGTTTTATTGCCAATGCGCAAAGCCTTGGTTATACGTTGTCCGAAATTGAACGCAGCGCAGAGGACGATGATGCGCCGCTGCTACGATGGGACAAAACCATGGCCATCCGTAGCATTCCCTTTCTATTGCTGTTACTTATCATCAAGCCCCACCCTCTATTGTTGATCCCGGTATTTTTTTTGGTACTTTATCTTATGAAGCATTGGTCCGATTAGTGCAAATAACCCTTCTTTCACGGACCGCTCAAACTAACGATCCACTAATTCGTCTATCATCCGGTAAATTTGGCTATCTTGTTGTTCTATACGCTCAGTCAGCCGAAATTGCACTAATGCGCGGAGCAAATTCTGCCCAGCATATTCGACTTTGAAGTATTCGTCTCCATCCAGGTGATCGGTCAGAAACCGTATACCCAACTCCAATGGCAGTAGATGGATAGCGTCATATAAATATCGGTAATCGTAATCGTTCAGAATAGTGGCCGTCTCGGCCAAGTAGGCTTTGAGGATTAACCGGCAAATGTCCAAATCAAAATCTACCGCAGTAGATTCCCTATCTTCGCTTTGGCGATTGCACGCGGACCGCAAACAGTCACCGATGTCATATTGGAAAAGACCGGGTTTGACGGTATCCAAATCGATCAGGCTTACGGCTCGTTGGTCGTCCGAATCAAACAAGATGTTATTGATTTTGGGGTCACCGTGTATAGCCCGAATCTTAAGATGTCCACTGCGCTTAGCGTTCTCAAGCACGGCGACGCTTGTTTTGCGCTTATCCAGAAATTCAATCGCGTATCGTAAATCGGTAAAATTTATCAGTTTATTGCTACGCTGCAGGCTAGCGTGAAAATCATCCAAATAAGCCGGACAATCATGGAAGCCCGGTAGGATGTCGTGAAGGCAATCAGTATTCATCGTCGCGACGAGTCGATGGAATTGTCCCAACGCAAAGCCGATCTGTTCGGCGTCTGATTCATGTCGGATCGTCTGCAGCGTTTGAGAATTCGCGATATATTCCAATGCGCGCCAATATTCACCATCGCAATCGACAAAATAGGTTTCTAAATTCTGCGTCAGATGGATTTTCGGTAGCCTAATCCTAATCTGGCAACCATCCTTACGGCTTTCGTTTGTTGCGTGCTCGAGTAATTTAGAAAGATTCGCCATCAACCGATCGGGTTGCTGAAATACCTTTTTGTTAAGCTTCTGCAGAATCCACTCGGATGGCAAGCCGCTATCAGATTTAACCAGATAGGTATCGTTGATCAACCCCTCTCCGAGCGGATCTACACTGCAAATTGACCACCTCGGGAAAAAATTCTTCGCGATACCCTCAATCGTTCGCATTGCGGTTTTGGGACTAAACCTTAATTTTAGATGCCAGTAAATTCACTATATCGCTGGGTCTGTCCTCGACGTGGATCAAATCGCGAAACTCGGCCCGCACAAACCCGTGTGAAATAGCCTGGTCTAAAGCTGTGAGAAAAGGTTCAAAATATCCACAGACATTCAATAAACCAATCGGTTTGCTATGTTGCCCGAGTTGGGCCCACGTATATACTTCCAACAATTCGTCCAAGGTTCCTAGTCCACCGGGTAGCGCTATAAACGCGTCCGAAGAATCCATCATTAACTGCTTACGCCCCAATAAATCGTTAGTTACGTGCAGCTCGCTCAATCCATCATGCAGCACCTCCTCGCTACACAAATGGCGCGGAATCACACCAACAACACGACCACCTAGCGCAAGTGCTTCGTCCGCCAACAACCCCATTAACCCGACGCTCGCCGCTCCGTAGACAATTCCGAAATTCTGCCCGACCAACGTCGCCGCCAAATTGCGGGTCGCAACTGAAAATTCGGCCTCGTCACCCAGCGACGAACCACAAAATACACAAATGGATTGCATATTAATTCTCTTTGTTAACGGACGCGTTAATCTATCAAATAAATCATTAAAGCAACATACGGCGACCCGAAAGATGGTTGCTTAATCTATTCTTTCACGCGTTCCCACCCAAACATCGTCGCCACAGACTATGCCGACCGAAACGCATTATATAATGCCAAAACAATCCTAACTTGAATACCGTGGGAACCGTACCCAGGGACAAATAGCCGGTCCAGATTCGCTGCCATTGTCGCTGCATTTCTACCTCACCGCTATTTACACGTATTTGATCCAGGTACAATCCAATAGATTCCTTGGCGAGCGCCGAATGACCCGAAGCCAAATTGTCTATAGATAAATGCAGACGGACGATTTGGGCGTCGATTCCCCAATATTCCAACGACTCGGCCAGACGCATATAAACAGCACCCAAACCACTCAATTCAATGGCCATATTCAATCCCAGAATTTCTGGAAGATAGCTTTGTGGAAATTGCGAAATCGCCAGAAAATAAACTGGCAGGTCAAAAGCAGAATCCGCAAAACCTTGGTGTTCAGAAAATTCACGGGTATCAAACGCCGGTAAGTCTACCTTCAGTTTCTGGAGTAACCGGCGGTAAACGTTTGGATGATTTTCAGGAGACCGGCCATTACCAATCTCATCCGCATAGATCGACCATAACCGTCCACCTATTTCGGGGTTTACTACCTTCACTCTATGAAAATATTGCAACCAGCAACCATCTACGAGCAATGTCGGCGCAAATTGTTCGACCGCCCAAATATAAACGTTTTTACCGAACCTCGGACGACCCGTAATTGGTTGATACGCGTCCATTTCACGCTGGTACGACGCTTCGATAAATCGATGAAATTGTTCATGCTTGTATGGAATGCACCGATCTCGCTTCGATATTTTTGCCTGAACCTTGGCTTTGCGCAGGCACCGAACGACATACGACCTTGCCATCGGTAAAACATCCCGGTGGAATTCCATATTTATTAGGCGGTAATACAATTCTCGGTTCGACAACTTTTTAATCGAAGTCCGGCTCTGATTGGATGACGCGGAAACCTCTAACCAGCGAAATGCATTGATATCTACAGGGGCTGGCCTTCCAAGATTATTTGAATTAGTTCGGAGCCAGCGCAATATTATCTCTATTTCGGAGGCGCTGAATACACCAAACATCAATCCATTCGGGCTTGTAATCTCGTTGATAAAACGACTGTTTTCAGGTTGATCCGTATCAACGTATTTTGACCCAACCAGCCCGTCCAAAAACGCCTGCCCATCGCTTATCCCATCCTCAAACCATTGGTCCAGCGTTTTGTCGCCGACGCAAATATGTCCGTGGTGCCCTTTTGCGTACTTGGCCTTTCGACGAAACACCGCCAAAACCCCATCAGCCGAATTTGGCATTGAACCAAGTTGCTTCAACAAACGCGATCCGAAAGAATCGATGAGCGACTCGTACAGCCCTATTCCCAACCAAATCTTGCGATATTGAAAATTGATTTCTTCTAAGTTGGTAAACGAATCCAAATAGCTGCCCACAGCTGCCAATCCAATGGTTTGTGTTTCCTGACCCGCCCCGCCGAACGCAAATATCTGCTCTTGTCTAACTGCCAACGAGGAATTGGCAGATGTAGTCGACCTGGACAACAAACCAAGAAAAGAAGGATTAAAAGCCCGTGCAAGGGTATAGCCAATAATTTCGGCCAAATATGTCCGACTATAAAGCGCCAGACTCTGTTGGATCACGGGAGTGTGGAAAGAAGCATCCGCCACATCCGGTTGCAGGCTGAAAGAATGGGTATAAACGGCCGGTAAAGTTAGACCGTATTGCTGCAATAAATATCGATAGTCACGAGTGGCCGATCCTTTTCGAACGCCCGACGTCAATCTGCGATATATTTGAAACAATGCAGCCGAAACTTCGGTATGACCGTTTACCGCTTGAAACGAAGATTCTAGCCAAGACGCTTCGGTCAATGCTAGAGGCGCATATTGCTGTAAAACATAGGCACATTGTGCGGCGTTCAAGGGCTCCTCGATCGGGAATTTTCTGGTTTTTTTTTCAAAATAATCGAGTATTGCTTTTTTGCTGACGAGGAGATCCGTATTTGATTTATGGCGTTGCGCCAACTTTTCTAAATACCCGTTGAGTTCAGCTTTAGCCTCATTCGCAACACTCGGAAAGCGCTCCACGTTGATCAACTGATAAAACAAGCGGCGATAGCGAGTATTACCAGATACATCAATCGATTCTTCCTGGTCTAACAACGGTTCCGCAATCAAGAATCTGTCCCCGGTTTATAAAATAGCGTTTCATCGATCACCAACGCATCTAAACCGGTGGTCAGCAATACACCAACCGCATCTTCAACTGAATGCACCATTGGTTTACCCATGATATTAAAACTGGTGTTGAGCAAAACGGGGATGTTAGTGATTTCATTGAATTCTCGTATCAACTGATAAAAACGCTGATTCCACTCCGGCTTTACCGTTTGCAAACGCCCCGTTTGATCGACGTGCACGACGGCCGGAATCAAGTCTTTAACCGCTGCCTTAAACTTCAGGCTACGCTCCATATAGCGGGACTCCTGATAATTTTCGAAATATTGCTCCCCATATTCGTGCAATATCGCCGGGGCAAAAGGGCGAAATTCTTCGCGAAATTTTACCATCGCATTGATTTTATCCTTCATCCCGGGATCGCGAGGATCCGCCAAAATTGAACGATTTCCTAGTGCCCTCGGGCCAAATTCTGCCCGGTCTTGCACCCATGCCACTAACTTACCTTCGGAAAGTAGTTTCGCCGTTTCCGTACAAATCGTCCCAGGCAGATGTTTAACCTCCAAGCCCCCGCTGAAACGTACCAGCCTTTCAACCGCGTCGTCCGACATACTTGATCCCAAATATGGCGTCAAATTCATTCGATTGAACCGTGATGGCCGCTGCCGTACCTCGTCGTGAGCGAGAAACGCGGCTCCCATTGCCGTCCCGTCATCGGCTGGCGCAGACGGAACATG
Source organism: uncultured Methylococcaceae bacterium (assembly GCA_964619885.1). Lineage (GTDB taxonomy): Bacteria > Pseudomonadota > Gammaproteobacteria > Methylococcales > UBA1147 > CAZUGA01. Next base: position 60,824 of record CAZUGA010000023.1, on the reverse strand, counting down.
CAGTGCATCAAATCTGGTGAGATCCAATATTTGACCATTGAACGAGGAATTTAACGCACAACCACCGCACAAAACCAGATTGCGCGAAAACCCAAGATCGTAGACCGCGTTAACCAACTGCCTCATCAATTCAGAAAAAAAATATTGGCCGGTAAAAGCTAGATTAGCGCGCTGCACGTGATCTTGACCATCGATCATCGCGCCAATTTCACGTAATCCGGTGCAAACCGAAGTTAAATTTTGCTGCAAGGACAAACCATTAACACAGATCATCTCTTGAAAAATCCGGTAAATCTCTACATCCAGTTCGCCGTAAGCGGCCAGCCCCATCACCTTCCATTCTTCACCTTCCAGCCAATCGAAGCCACACATTTCGGTCAACTTCATATAAAAAAAACCCAAGCTTTCGATACCAGATAATTGGTTATACAGATTCAGCCGGCCCTGCCTGTACCGATATACCGCCAGTGAGCCTTTCTCTCCGAAAGAATCGACAACCAAACACACAGCTTCGTCAAACGGGCTGCCAAAGCAAGCTGCGGCCGCGTGGGTTAGATGATGATCAAAATGTTCGAACGTGATCTTGCTATTGGGATAGGCTTCCTTGAGTATTCGGGCTAAATTGACACCGCCCTGCGCCATACTGCGGGTTTGGCAGGCCAGCATGTGGAATAATTTGTATTTTTCCAAAAAGGTCGAGTGGTTTTCAAAACGCTTCCGCAGTAATCCCTGGGGTGTGAAATAATCGGATAGCGCGCAAAAATATTCGTAAAATGGCCGCCGTTTATTCCAGTTCAGGCCAATTCTAAAACTGGCACCATCATCGCAATACGTACGTAATACTTCGGCCATCCAATGCAAACTATCCGGTTCGCAATTCAACGCGCGCTTGATCTGCAATTGGCGTTCGGTCGCTTCGGCGAATATCACATCTCGGTTCCAATCGACAATTGCTATAGCTGAGTCGTGATAGGTCACGGATAATCCGATGTAATATTCGTGCTTCATTGATTCAATTCACCGATGGTATCCGTATCCCAATTCAACTCAAAGTAGCCAACCATCAACTTGACAGACCTTGCCGAATGTGAAAATACTAGTCTCGACAATAGCCAAAATTAATGCAATAAAACCAATTTGCAGGTTCATAACAATTACAATATCGAGAATATGACCATCGAGCAATCAAGATGGCTCAACGGGCTCAAACCGTCCCCGCATTTGCTATGCCTGATATTACCGGTCTACGCGTTTAGTTTTTTGGTCAGCGGACCACACCCGGGTTGGACCGCGTTGTATTGGGTTATTCCTGTTTGGCTAACGGTGTTGGCTGACCTTTACAGCCCACAAGTCAAGAAAACGACCGACGCCAGTTTTACCGCCGATCAGTTTGACGCAATACTCTACCTGTTGTCGGCGTTGCAATTCGGAAACATCGCAATGCTGTTGATTATGGCCAGCCAACTCAGCTGGACCACCGGTAACGAATTATTCACAACCGTCTGCAATCTGTTCGCAATCAAGATCGTGATCGGGACCAGCTCAAGTTTCTCCGGGATCGTCGTCGCACACGAGTTGATCCACCGCAAACAACCCCATTTCAAGGTCCTCGGTCGATTACTACTTACACTAGAATGCTACGAACATTTCGCGACAGAGCATATCCGCGGCCACCATCGCAAAGTCGGGACCGAAAATGATCCCGCTACCGCGCAATTGGGTGAAAGCTTTCAAGCATTCTGGCGCAGAACGGTTCCGGCTCAATTCAAAAGCGCTTGGCGGTTGGAGAACGAAAGACTGGGCTTATTTACTCATAGATCGCCACATCGACGTTTCCTACAACACCACGTGGTACAGGGACTTTTGGTTGAATGCGGACTCGCAGTTGGCATCATTTGGTATTTTGGACCGATCACACTAATCGCTTTCGCGATACAAGCATACGCCGCTATACACAAACTTGAAACCGTCAACTACATCCAACACTGGGGTTTATCCCAATGTACCGGAAATACCGGTAAGCAGTTATCATGGGATACCGACTCTTGGTTTACGTTATATACCCTGGTCGGCTTGTCTCGCCATACCGACCATCATCAAGCCCCGACCCTCCCCTATCCACAGCTTCGCCACCGTTCGGAAAGCCCGAAGCTACCCTATGGGTATTTCGCAATGGTGTTTTTTACTGTTTTCCTGAACAACCGATATCAGGACTTGGCGATCAAAGAACTGGAATCACGCGGATTGACCAAGGCATAACAAAGAAATTCTAAAGATCTGTTTACTGCTTACCCATGCCGTTTAATCCCCACATTCCGTACGGGCGGTTTATTGAACCACTCACTATTGTCAACTTCTTTTTAACATCTGATGAGGGATCCCAATATTAGAATGCCCATTTTGTATCTTAATGGTGATATGGAGATGTTTGTATTCTATGCTTACATCGCAACGACCACCCATGACACAAAGTCGTATATCCAACTTCTTCAATTTCCAAACCAATTATGTACTTTTTGCGCGCCTGAACCCTTAATTTGGCGACCTGCTTAGCCATTCTCTAAATTGCGTATTCAACACCGGCACGTTGCAGCATTGATCTAATACCAACCTTTCAAGTAAGCTAGCCAGCTTCAACTTCAGTGCAGCAAGGACATGAACGATTTGCCCTACATTAGTAACTATCGCCGTATAGGCACCCTTACCATTTTTGCGGTTTATTTTCTTATTCTGGTAGGCGGCGTTGTTCGCGCCTCCGGAGCAGGTATGGGTTGTCCAGACTGGCCAACTTGCTTCGACCGATGGATTCCTCCAACGATGGAATCGCAATTACCCCACAATTACCAACGAATGTACGCGGACCGAGGTTACGCAGACACACGTTTTAATGCCACTAAAACATGGACCGAATATATTAATAGGTTGATTGGTGTGTGTATTGGCTTTCTGATATTACTTACTGTAATTTTTGCTTGGCCATTCATTAAGACAGACAAGACCATTTTTTTTCTATCGTTAACTGTGTTTTTCTTGGTTGGATTTCAGGGCTGGTTAGGCGCTGTTGTAGTCGGCAGCAATCTACGACCGGTATTGATTACTGTACACATGATTGTGGCATTGTGTATCGTCGCAATGTTGATCTATACCATTACACGCTCGCAAAAGGGATTGGTCGAAACTATAGACACTTCTGCAGTAGACAGCCGATTCAAAACCATCATGCTAGTTGCGATGGGGATGACCTTGATCCAAATCGTGATGGGAACCCAGATTCGGGAGGCAGTTGATATTATCGCGGAACAGTTTAACCATGAAAACCGCGACCGATGGTCAGAGCAATTCCCGTTGATCTTTTACATCCATCGAACTTTTTCAGCAGTGATATTAGCAACAAATGCTTGGCTGATTTGGAATTTACGCGGAAAAATAGACGCCACATGTATTCTGGCCCGGGCAGCAACTACGCTCGCTTTATTGATTGTCATTGCCATTGCCACAGGAGTGACAATGGACCGTTTCGCAATCCCAGCAGCAGCCCAACCGGTCCATTTACTGCTGGCATCACTAATTTTCGGCACGCAGTTTTTTATTTTTATTGCTGTGTCCTATTCTGAACGCTACCGAAACCTCGTATCACAATAAGCGGAGCTTGTTAGCTACAATTTTTCAATGGTAGTCGTTCCAACCCGTCCGTCGTAGCTCCCGCGTCTTCTATCACTTTCTTGATTTCTGGCGTTGGGCCTTGCCAGCGGAATGTTAAAAAATAACCTTTCTTTTTTGCATATGTGGCTTTAATACGGGCATTTACGCTAATACTCTGCAATTGCTTTTTCATCGAAATCGCGCGTTCGCGTTCTTTAAAACGGCCCAGCGAAATGGTTCCCCGTTCCTCCCCTTTTTTAAAAATCCAAACATCTTTTAAACCTTTATCTCTCAAATTTCTAAGATTTTTACGGGAATCTGCGTAACTGGCGGCAGCCGGTAGATACACCATATATCCAGTCTTAAGGTCAACCAACTTCGATTGGCTATCTGAAGTATACCCCTTGCGAAACAACCCATTTGCTACTTTTTTAATTGACGATCTGGATGTCCAAGGACCTACTCGATAACAAAATGGAGCTTTGACGCTAAGATCCAGTGATTGCTCTACTGCGCCATCAATAGACGGCTGCGTGACGTCATCGAGCAACCTGTTTCGCCCTTTATTACTGAGTATCCTTTTGCTTTCTTGTTCGAGATCGTCCTTGACGTTAGATAACAGCACATTCTCGACGGAAGCAGAGATCAATGCAGTATTAAATTCGGGTAGGTCAGCAATTGATGTTTTTGATGACGCAATAACGGTATTCAAAGTTTCGATTTCCAAAACCTCATTAGATTCAGAATCATTTGCGTTCGATGCAAGTATTTCATCAACCAACACAATTCGATGCCTCTTCGTACCATTATCCGCTGAAACATTTGATGATTGAACATCATGATGCCCCATGGTGATCTCCCACATCAAATAAACAATATTAGCGAAAAGCAATATTAGGAAAATTTTTTTCATATCACAGCAGTTAATCCACGCAATACCAAATCTGGAATTATTTTATGGGACAGATTCAAATCAGACGAAATGCGCTCGGCGTTTCCTCCGGTTAGTAAAATTTTTGGCGTACATCGATAATCTTCAGCCAGCGTAGACGTAATTTTCTCAATCATTCCGCAGGCTGCGACTAGTATCCCCCGTACAATACCACTGCCAGTATCAGTACCCAACAGCCCATCATTAAACTGGCCCAACCGCTCAATCTCACAAGTATTTTCTATCAGAGATCGTTCCATTAATTTCAGACCCGGAATAATCAGCCCCCCTTTATGAATTCCAGATTCATCGATAAAATCGACCGTAATTGCCGTACCACAATCAACGATACACGCGGGAATACTGAAATATTTTTTCACGGCAATCAAACATGCCCATCTATCTGCACCCAATCTATCTGGCTCGGTGTACCCATTCACCACACCAACCGCAGATCTTTGCGAGCTAAATCTTTTACAGCTAATCTCCCATTGATCGTTCAACCATCGATCCAGGCGCGCCTGAATATCCGGCCCCGCAACGTTTGAAACAATTACCTTATCCGGTTTATTTAATTGGGACCAATGTTCATCAAAATAGGGAACCAGTTGCTCCTTAAAACAAGAGTTTACAGCGGGTGTAGAGATTGAACCCTGGTTTTCAATCGCCCATTTAAGCCGAGAGTTGCCTATATCTACCAGCAGATTCATGAAACTACATGTCTAAAACTTACTTCTCCAGAGGCGAAACGCCGCAGGCCTTGACTATCGGTTTGCATTACAATCATGCCTTCGTTATCGATACCTTCGACCCGTCCATTTATTTGATGCCCTCCCAAATACAAGCAAACTTCTTTATTGGTCATGCAATCTGATTTTCGCCATTCATCTAAATATGGTGCTAAACCGTTTTTATCATAGTTGGCAATAATCGGTAAAACTGAATTCAATAATTGCGGTACCAGGACGTTTCTCTGTGGACGAGCCGATCCCATAATCGATTCCATATCCGTCCACTTTTGATCGATTGAAGAACCGACATGGGCTGGCATACGCCAGTTCAAACCAAACCCAATAACCGCTTTGCAAGGGCCGTGCGTATCGCCACTAACTTCCACCAAAATTCCCGCCAATTTTTGATCGCGGCGGAGGACGTCGTTAGGCCATTTTAATCCAAGTCCGGTGATGGAATAAGGTTGTAATGCGCGTATCACAGCAACGCCCATGGCGAGACTCAATCCAGCGATTGCCGCAACTCCACACTGAAAATGCCACAATACCGACATATAAATATTCGCCGCAAACGGTGAAATCCATTTTCGTCCAGTACGCCCTTTACCTGCAGACTGAGATTCCGCCAAGCAAACCGTAGCGTTGCTAAAACCACCAACTTGATCCATCAGATAACTATTGGTGGAATCTATTTCATCGTGAATTTCAAGATCGGATAGATACTGTAACGCGTGGGACGACAATCCCCCTCTAATCTTTTCGCTATCAAGCAATTCCACTGCCCGTTGTATGCGATAACCCCGACCGGTAACCGCATTCATGTCAATTCCCAATCGACTTAGTCCTTTAACTTGGTTCCAAACCACTGCCCGACTTGTCCCCAATTTCTCCGCGATCTCATTGCCCGAGTGAAATTTACCATCACTCATCAATACAAGTACTTTCTTTTGCAATTTGGACAGATACATCGTCAGGAACAAACAACCGGATGAGTCCGACGCAAAATCGGACCTAAATTTTGACAAATAGTGAAAGACGCTAAGTCTTTAAATCGAGACGCGTAGCTTTACCGAAAAACCAGCAGAAATCAAGCGGAATTATTACGTTTGCGAAGTTGCACCATTTGGCGTTTGACGATATGTCGAATCAATAATTCTCTATCATGTTCATCTAGATTCAGAAAATCTACGCCTATAGTATAAGAAGACTCAGCATCAGAAGACTCAGCATCGCCTTTGTCAGAATTGGGCTCGCAGTGTACAACCTTACCATAGCTAATTACAGCAACTAATGACGGCGGCAAAATCATTTTCAACTCCAAGATGGAATCGATGTCGATAGGATTTTCCGAGGCAAAAGCTAAACCGGAAGCACTAAGATCGACTTCTTTGCTCGCCTGCCCCTCCATTGCCGCATCGTTAAGTAATACGGATTGTGCGATCAGATTGATTTTTCTATCCAGTATTTTTAAGTACGCGGAAACGTCTGGGTAACTTTTTTCCAACAATTTAAGCTGAACTCGGGTATCTTCGGTTAAATGGCCCAAAGCCGCAATCAACGAGAACGGGTCAACCGCTTGCTCTTTAAAGCTTCGGTCCTCCGGAATTTCGCCACTGTCCATTCGCTCATAAAAAAGCACAATTTCATCTTTGATTCGAAAATATCGTCTGCGCTCAGAATGCTTATTTTCAATGGATTCGGCTTGCACCTTGAGTCTCCCTAATAATGGATAATGTTATCCGATGCGGCTTCGGAAAGTGTTAAATCGGGTTGAACCAATACAATCTCAACTCGACGGTTTTTCGCCCGATTTGACCCTGAATCGTTGGGTACCAATGGTCTAGTTTCCGCGTAACCTTCAATGACCATTCGGTTTGGATCAATCGCTTTATCCTTAAGCACTTCATGCGCGACCGTCACCGCCCGGGCCGATGACAACTCCCAATTTGAGCGATACCAGTCCGTATGGATTGGAATATTGTCAGTATGGCCAGCAATTACGACATTACCCGGGCTTTCGCGCACCGCCACGGTAATTTTTTGCATGACCGGAGAAAACGCAGCGTTGAGCACGGCACTTCCGGATGGAAAAGAGCCCTTTTCATGGATGCGAATTATTATTCTTTGCTTGTCTGTTTCAACGCTGACTAGTCCTTTTGTAATTTCCTCTTGCAGTGATTCAATTATTTTGTCAGCTTCCTCCGCCGTTTTCTTTTCCATGGCTTCCTGCAATTCTCGCTTCAATTTTTCCTTTTGATCTTCCGGAATGTCCAAATTTGGGTCGTCTAGAGTCGTGGTTTGTTTAACCTCTTCCATAGGTGTCGGTTCCGTAGGAGCCGGACTGAAATGTTGGGCAATTACACTGGTTCCTTTTACTATCTCATATACTGGAACTTCCTTTTGGACACCAAAAGCATCTTTCATGGAATCTGCCATTTTCTTAAAGCGAATTGCATCCATGGTTGCGAAGGACAACAACAAAACAAAGAAACACATCAACAATGACATCAAATCGGCAAATGTCATAACCCAGGCCGGTGCTCCTGCTGGTGGACACTTGGGGGCTGGCGTTGAATCGTCAGACATTGGTGTATTGCCTACAACAGCAATTGATTAGTAGAAATAGATTATTCATACACCCGTTAGCCCTCGCCTTCCTCGGCTGGCCGCTTTTTCTCGAGTAGATAACTATTAAGCAGGGTTTGTAAGACCTTTGGGTTCATCCCCTCTTGGATCCCAGCAATGGTTTCCAGGATCAATGATTTATTTAATCGCTCATAATTGGAAATGCTGCCCAACTTATCGGACAACGGGATTGCAAAAGCATTAGCAATTACGGCGCCGTACAGAGTGGTTAGCAGAGCTACAGCCATTGCAGGACCAATGCTTGCGGGATCCGACATGTTGGAAAGCATCTGCACCAATCCAACTAAGGTTCCAATCATACCCATGGCCGGAGCCATATCGCCCACCGATTTCCACATATCCTGACCGACGTCATGTCGCTGTATAGCCTGATTAATATCCTCACCTAACATTTTTTTGACCAAGGCAGGGTCGTGGCCATCAACACACAAACTAACGCCCCGTTGCAAAAATTCATTCTCTATGGTTTCACCTTCTAACGCCAATAAGCCATTTTTGCGTGCCACATCGGCCAAGCGCACGGCTTCTTCAATCAACCCTGCCGGATCTTCTCGTTTGTTCAAGAACGCTTTTAGCGCGACCCCAAATGACCGCAGAAAATCAGCCAGCGGAATACGCATCAATGTCACCATAAACGTACCGCCAACAACGATCAGAATTGATGGTGTATTGACAAACAGCATCACATCTCCGCCTGTCGCGATAGCACCGATTATGATCCCAAATCCACCGAGAAATCCGATAAGCGTAGCGATATCCACTAAATACTCCTATAAGTCCTCGAATTGTAACCAGAATTAGATATAAGTGAAGGTCGATACTTAAATTCACGGGTATCGTATTTCAAACTAACCATAAAAATCTAAACCTTAATCAATCCCAATAGATTAATTGACCCTCGCCATTTGTTTAACAAATACTGTCAGATCAATAATGTTTGTCGTATAACACCATTAAAGTTAGCACGCATCGATGATTTTCGTAGTCGAAAACCATAATTTCATAGAATGCAATAAAAAAGGCGAACTCCCGTTCGCCTTTTTAGCTGATTCAATACCAAATTTAAGATCAAAATATTGACGCTGACCTTCCCCTGTTCGTTCTTATTGATATAAACATTTGACGACTATGCAATCGTTACATCCGAAGATAGATAGACGTCCTGTATAGCATTGAGTAGTCCAACACCATCGTCCATAGATTTTTGAAACGCTTTTCGTCCGGAAATTAATCCCATTCCACCTGCACGCTTATTAATCACTGCGGTACGTACAGCTTCAGCCAAATCTCCGCTGCCTGAAGAAGCACCGCCCGAATTAATTAAACCGGCACGCCCCATATAACAATTCGCCAGTTGGTAACGAACCAAGTCTATCGGATGATCGCCGCACAGTTCACCGTACATCTTATCGTGGCTTTTAGCGAATCCAACGGCCTTAAATCCGCCGTTATTTTCCGCCATTTTCTGCTTTACGATATCCGCATCGATAGTTGCAGCCAAATGATTAGCCTGACCCGTCAAATCTGCGGCAACGTGATAGTCAATACCGTCCTTGCTGAAGGCCGAGTTTCTCAAATAAGCCCACAACACCGTGACCATTCCAAGTTCGTTGGCGCGTGCGAACGCCTGGCTGATTTCCTCGATTTGTCGACGACTTTCCTGGGATCCATAATATATTGTCGCACCGACAGCGACAGCCCCCATATCGAAAGCTTGCTCGACACTGGCGAAAAGCGTCTGATCAAATTTGGCCGGGTAAGTGAGTAATTCATTATGGTTAATTTTCAAAATAAACGGAATTTTGTGCGCATAACTCCGAGAAATTGAACTCAAGGTGCCCAAAGTCGACGCAACCGCGTTACAGCCACCCTCCATCGCAAGTTTGATAATGTTCTCAGGATCAAAGTACAACGGGTTAGGTGCAAACGATGCACCCCCAGTGTGCTCTACGCCTTGATCGACTGGTAAGATAGATAAATACCCGGTTCCCGACAATCGACCGTGATTAAACAAGGCCTGCATGTTTCTGAGTACGGTCGTCGTTCTGTTTTTTTGCGCAACGACCCTGTCGACATAATCACTTCCCGGTAAATGGATCGCCTCTTTCGCGATTGTGCCACATTGGTAAGACAATAAGCTCTGCGCCTCATCAGCAAGTAAGGCTTGGATATCAGTCATTTTATAACTCTCCTAATCGTGAAATTCGTCTTAATTTAAATTTAAACCGGATATGCAATCCTGTACTCAGCAAAAACAACAAAACCATTGACTGTAAATTATAGTGCGATTTTGTACCGAATTTTATTACCCTCTCGGATTCTTATACCTAACCCGCTAAGTTCGCCGACAACATGCGAGCAGCCACAGCAGCAAGTTTTTCGGTTCCACCGCCTTCGCCCAATTGTTGTTTCACATGCTGTAGATTTTTCGCCATGGTGGCAGCATAGGTTCTGTCCGTGAGAATTCTTACCAGCTCAGTTGAAATATTTTCGGCACTTGCATCCCCCTGAATGAATTCTTTGACGATTTTTCGACCGGCAATGATGTTCGGTAACCCAATATGCGGTATGTTTACGAGTAACTTGCCGATCACGAATGTCATTGGCGATACGATGTAGCTAATAACCATCGGTATCCCGAGTAAGGCTACTTCCAGGGTCGCTGTTCCGGAAGTTGTGACAACAGCATCGCAGCACTGTAAAGCGTCATAAGTTTCACCCTTTACCACGCGTATAGAAAGTTTACTGGGTTCGACAAATTTAGCAATTTGGTTATCTTTAACCGTCGCGGCTTGTATCAATACAAATTGAACCAGCGGTTGGGCTAATGTTAGCTGGACTCCGGCAGCAAGCATGACCGGTAGCAAACGGTTTATTTCATTTTCACGACTTCCCGGCAATAAGCCAATGATCGGATGTTTTGCATTAAGATTTAATTTTTCGAGTGCCACCTGCTTGGTTTGTTTTGGATGGACTTTCTCCGCCAATGGATGCCCGACATAACTGACTGGAATACTAAATCTTTCATAGAATGGCACTTCGAACGGAAAAATTACTGCCATTCTGTCTATCGCCTGCCCGTATTTTTTAACACGGCCCGGTCGCCAAGCCCAAACCTGTGGGCTTACGTAGAAGAGCACTTTTATGCCACAGTTTTTGGCCTGTTTGGCCAACTTGAAATTAAATTCTTTATAGTCCACGCAGATCAGCAAATCAGGACGCTCTCTACAAACAAGGTGCTTCATTTGCCTGAGAGCCCGGTGAATTTTCGAGTAGTTTCTAACAATGCCATCCAAACCAATAACGGCGATACTCGAAGAATCAAACCGAATATCGATACCCACTTTTCGCATGCACACTCCGCCCATACCAAAACCACTGAGGTTTGGCATTTTCCTTTTGAGCTCTAGATATAGATTAGATGCGTGCAGATCACCGGACGCCTCCCCGGCCACGATCATAACCTTATATGGATCCTTAACCGCTGAACACACGATCTATCACGTCAACTATACGTTGAATATCGGATTCGGTTAGTTCCGGAAAGATTGGAAGTGAAATACAGCGCTCGGCAACTTGCTCAGTAACCGGGAGATGAACTGATGCATATTCCTCCCGAAATACTGTTTGACGGTGCAGTGGAATAGGATAATAAACCGCCGATGCAATATTCTGCTCGCTCAACGCCCGGGAAATTTCATCGCGGCGTTCGGACAAAAGCGTATATTGATGATACACATGAACACCCTTTCCATCTTCGTAAGGCGTTTCCACGGGTAGATTCGACATTAAACTTGAATAAAGGTGTGCTACACGGCGCCGGTTTTGATTGTAACCATCAATACGCTTCAATTTTGTACGCAAAACCAAAGCTTGTATTTCGTCTAATCGGCTGTTGTAACCTATAACATCGTGATAATACCTTTGTTTGGACCCATGATTGCGCAGTGATTTGAGTTGCTCCGCAATTGAGTCTGAATTGGTCGTAACCAGTCCACCATCGCCGAACGCACCTAGATTCTTACTTGGAAAAAAACTAAAGCCAGCCGTATCTCCAATAGATCCGGTTTTTTTACCATCTACACTTGAGCCGAACGACTGCGCGCAATCCTCAATTATTTTCAACCCATGGGACTCACAAAAGTCAATTAATGGTTCCATATTAACCGGTTGACCGAATAGATGTACTGGCATTAAAGCAGCAGTTTTTTCAGATAACACGGAAGCCAATTCTTCGGTACAAAGATTGAATGTTCTAGGATCTATATCGACAAAAACCGGTTTAGCTCCGACATAGCGGATCGCTTCAGCTGTTGCGATAAAAGTAAACGCGGTCGTGATAACTTCGTCGCCAGCACCTATACCCGCAGCGACTAAAGCGAGATGCAAAGCATCCGTCCCTGAAGCGACCCCGACAGCATGTTTTACACCTAGATAGTCGGCCGATTCTTGCTCGAATGCTTGAACATTAGGACCCAAAACAAAATGGCAATTATTGAGTACCGATTCCATACCCCGGTCAATTTCTTGCCTAATGTCTTGAAGTTGGGCTTGTAAATCCACCATCGGAATCATAGAAATTATCTCGAAATCGTAATTAAATGGTTAAAGGAATAATTGGTTTGGGACGAAATTACTATCAGTCAATGCAATAATTTATTAATGGCTATCGCCGTTTCCAACGCACGCTTGCCTGCTTCGCCCGAAACAATAGGCTGCTGATTCTCGGCAATGCAAGTGGTGAAATGTTTAATTTCTTCCAGTAGGGCATCGCCATTTTCGAACGACGCTTTTTCAGTAACAATTTCTGGGATGCCGGGAAACATTTCTTTATTTCCGGTTTGATGGCAAACCAATTCACGATTCTGAAAATCTACCGAAACGTAGGAATTGGGACGAAACATGCGCATCTTACGCTCGACCTTCATGCTGACCCGACTTGCGGTAACGTTAGCAACACAACCATTTTTAAATACAATTCTCGCATTGGCAATGTCTGTTCCTTCCGTCAGAACCGGTGTTCCGCTCGCATCGATGCGGTCAACCGCAGAATCTACTATATCCAGAATAATATCAATATCGTGTATCATCAGGTCCAATACCACACTAACATCGTTAGCGCGCGGGTTGAATGGAGACAATCGATGAGACTCAATAAACAAGGGTTTGTCTCGGCTAAAATCCAATTCCAACAATGCGGCGTTGAAACGCTCCAAATGTCCGACTTGTAGGACTACATTATTAGCCTTCGCGATCGAGATCAGTTCATCGGCTTCTTCTACGCTAACAGTAATAGGTTTTTCAATGAGGACATGTGTTTGCGAATTCAAAAATTCTTTCGCCACGATGTGGTGCAAACTAGTGGGAACCACAATACTCACAGCATCAACTGAACCCAACAAAGGTTCATAGTCAACCAGGGCTTGAACACCATGTTTTTCCGCCACGGCATTGGCCACCTCTTGGTTTATATCAACGACAGCGACCAATTCACACATCGGTAAGCTAGCGTATTTTTCTGCATGAAACTTGCCTAGGTAGCCAGCCCCAATCACCGCACATTTTAGTTTTTTCATATTATTCGATGTTAGATGGATCCCATAAACGAACTGATACCGCGTTTACTCTCACTGGCAAGCCAAGTTCTCAGATTGTTGATTTCTTCAGTATCCGTAAGATCGTTAAGATCCTGCCGGTTTTTTAAACGACGAAATGCAACCGACAGCGCTTTGTAGCGTTCTCCGGTAATTCCCGCCCGTTTCAAACCAACTACATTTAACCGATAATGCCTCGCTGGACTGTCTCCTGCCATTGTATAGGGGAGCAAGTCTTGCAATACTCCAACGGTCCCGGAAACCATCACCAATGAACCGATTCGGCAATATTGATGGACCATCGCTCCACCACCGAGAAAGACTCTATCCGCTATAGTCACATGTCCACCAATGGCAACTCCGCTGGCGAATATCGTATTATTCCCAACCGAGCAGTCATGCGCGACGTGGCTGTTATTCATGAAATAACAATTCGACCCTATAAGCGTTGAAGCATTTAGTTTAGTTGCCCGATTAACTGTTACCGCTTCCCTGAAAACATTGTTGTCTCCTATTGAAATATAAGTCTCCGTTACCGGATCGAAACTTATATCCTGGGGTAAACCACCAATTACAGCGTGCGAACATACTTGGTTATTAACCCCCATAGAAACAAAAGGATGAATCACTGCATGCGCGCCAATGGAACATTCATCACCAAGACGAACGTTTTCCTCAATAACGGCATAAGGACCAATACGCACATCTGAACCCAAAATTGCTGAACTGGAAATTTGTGCGGTTGGGTGAATGGATTGTTGCATTGATCACCCCCGGGGATGGAATTCGCCGTGCAGGTCTTTTAAACGTTGCCGTGCAATATGGGTATAAATTTGAGTAGTCGATAAGTCGCTATGGCCTAGCAATAACTGAACAACACGCAGATCAGCTCCATGATTTAACAAGTGGGTTGCAAAAGCATGCCGTACTGTATGCGGTGATATCGATTTCTTGATACCAGCTTTCTCGGCATAAACTTTAATCCTATACCAAAATGCCTGGCGAGTAATGGGAGAAGCACGGTTACTGATAAAGACAAAGTCCGATTGCCGATCGCCCAGAATTTCACAACGGGATTGATTGAAATAGTCGTTTATCCAAGACAACGATATTTCCCCTACCGGTACCAATCTATCTTTATTGCCTTTCCCAATAATCCTTACAATACCCTGGCGAAAATTGATTTGATTACTCTTTAACCCAACCAATTCTGAAACCCTGACACCCGTCGCATACAAAAACTCCAACATGGTCCGGTCTCTAAAGCCAATCGGTTTCGATGTATCGGGGGCTTTTAGCAACCGCTCTACATCACCTTCGGAAATCGTCCCTGGCAATGGCCTGCCAATATGCGGCGAGTCGATATTACTACATGGATTGGTAGCTAAACGTCCGTCACGAACAAGTAACCCAAAAAACCGGCGAAAACTCGACAGCAGACGAGCACTCGAGCGCGCACTAATACCCTCGCGGAACTGCGTTGCGAGATATTCGGAGATATCCCCTGGTTGTGTAACCAATAAACTTTTAGGCTGTAACCATAAAGAAAATTTCTTCAGGTCCGAGGCGTAAGCATTCAACGTGTTTTGGCTCAAGCCGGATTCAAGCCATAATGAGTCCTGAAACGATTCGATCAATGCGGTTTCACTATTGTCTCGCATCTAGCTGAACTAGCTGTTTAACGGTTATGAACCGTCATCATTAGAAATATTTGATTCGGCAATAGGCCAAAGTCTTAAGAAATAGCCGCATTGATCCACAGGCTTCAAAATATTTACCTGGGAATGCAAAAATGGTGTTTAAAGCGCAAGAATCGAATGTTACATCTATTCAGATTCTGGGGTAATAAATTTCAAAGTTTTTCTTTGATTCTCGCGGCCTTACCGGTTCTTTCACGCAAGTAATAAAGTTTCGCCCTACGGACATCACCTTTACGTTTCACCAAAATGTTTTCAATCAGCGTACTATGGGATTGAAACACGCGTTCTACTCCTTCACCGTGCGAAATCTTACGTACAGTAAACGAAGAATTTAGACCACGATTCCGTTTCCCTATTACAACCCCTTCAAAAGCCTGCAATCTCTCTCGACTACCTTCTTTTACCTTGACCTGGACAACTACAGTGTCACCTGGACCAAAGTCCGGTAGATCCTTTTTAATCTGTTCAGCTTCCAGTTCATGAATGATATTGCTCATCCGCTATTCCTCTTTCAAACTTTCTTCGTTAATAAATTCGTTCAACAATCGTTCTTCATTAGGACTCAACCGGTAACGTTGCATCATATCAGGCCGACGTTGCCAAGTTCTACCCAACGATTGTTTTATCCGCCACCGTTCAATTTCTTGGTGGTTGCCACTTTGCAAAACTTTTGGAACTTCCTTTCCATCAATAATTTCTGGCCGGGTATATTGCGGGTAATCCAATAGACCCTGCATATGTGATTCCTGCCGACTCGATTCGTTGTCACCCAATACGCTGGGGATCAACCGAGTAATTCCATCTATCAACACAAGCGCAGCCAACTCCCCCCCGCTTAAAACATAATCCCCCAAAGACCATTCTTCATCAATTTCCGATTCGATGATCCGTTCGTCTATCCCCTCGTATCGTCCCGCGACGAGAATCAAACGTTTCAATCTTGAAAATCGCAACAAATCCTGCTGCTCAATCCTTTTTCCTTGAGGAGTGAGGTAAATCACTGTAGCCAAATCACTTTCATCAGCACGGGCCGATTGAATCGCGTCACGCAGTGGCTGAACCATCATTAACATACCAGGGCCGCCGCCATAAGGCCGATCGTCTACAGTTTGCCTTTTATCTTTGGTATATCGTCTAGGGTTCCATACACCCAGTTTCACTATATCGTTTTTTATAGCTCTACCTGTAACTCCATACCGGGCAGCATCCTGAATCATTTCAGGAAACAAAGTAACTACATCTATTCGCATTCTTAGCGCGGTTTCAAAAATCTGACTCCCATGAAACTTTGATAATACCGTTCTCCAAATCAACCTTTTTAACGACGCTTTCCAATACGAACGGAATTAACCGTTCACGGTCGCCTTGAACAACCAAAACATCGTTAGCACCTGTTTCAATCAAGGAATCTACACGTCCGAGCACTTCCCCAGCATCGGTCAGTACGGACAATCCAAGCAAGTCAGACCAATAAAACTGATCCTTTTCCAGCACGGGTAAACACGAGCGTTTTACGTAGATATTCATCCCGGTAATAGAAGCGGCATCCTCGCGTGAATCAACTACATCCAGCTTTGCAACTATGGCTTTCCCGTAAAGATTACCAGCAACGACTTCCGATTCGAGGGTTCTTTCTTGCTTAATTAGCAACCAGGGTGAATAGCAAAGTATATTTTCTTTCGGATCGGTATAGGAAAATACTTTCACCCAACCCTGAACACCGAATACACCAGACAAATAACCCAAACAGATCTTGGGATCGTCATCCGGTTCTATATTTACATCGAATTGCAATGCTAAATTTTAGTTGACAGCTTTTTTCGCGTTTTTAACTAGATTCGCCACGCGGTCAGAAAGCTGCGCACCATGCGATTGCCAAAATTCAACTCGCTCGACATTCAAACGCAACCTCTCTTCTCCTCCGCTCGCCACCGGGTTAAAAAAACCAAGACGTTCGATATAGCGACCGTCCCGCGGGAACCTACTGTCGGTTACAACGACGTGATAAAACGGACGTTTTTTTGCCCCGCCCCGAGATAAACGAATAGTTACCATCAATACTCCTTTGGATATTTGTTTTTTGTCAGATAAATAAACCGGATCATTTTACGTCAAAAATATGAAATGTGAAGCAATTTAAACAATAACACTAGAATAAATCACCCACAATACACCTAAAACGGCATTCGACCTGACATATTTCCTTTAATGCCCCTCATCATATTCATCATGTTCCCACCCTTAAATTTTTTCATCATTTTTTGCATTTGTTTATGTTGCTTCAACAAACGGTTTATATCTTGAATTTGGGTGCCTGAACCTTTAGCTATACGGCGTTTTCTGGAACCATTCAAGGATGCGGGAAATTGTCTTTCGTGAGGCGTCATTGAATCGATAATTGCAACCAATCTGTTAAACATTTTATCATCCACCTGATTGCGTACATTTTGTGGCAGATTTCCCATGCCAGGCATTTTTTCCATCAGCGAATTAATTCCCCCCATATTATTCATTTGAAGGATTTGGTCGCGAAAATCGGATAAATCGAAACTTTTTCCTTTTTTAATTTTCTTGGCGAGTTTCTCAGCTTTTTTCTGATCAACCTTACGTTCAACTTCTTCGATTAAACTGAGTACATCACCCATTCCCAAGATACGTGATGCAATTCTATCGGGGTGAAATAGTTCCAGTGCATCCGATTTTTCGCCTATCCCAAGAAATTTAATCGGTTTACCAGTAATCTGACGCACTGATAACGCAGCACCACCGCGGGCGTCGCCGTCGGTTTTTGTTAAAACTACGCCGGTCAGAGGTAAAGCGTCATTAAAAGCTTTGGCCGTATTTGCCGCATCCTGCCCGGTCATACTGTCCACTACAAATAAGGTTTCGACAGGCTGTACAGCATCAAACAGCTGTTTAATTTCGCCCATCATGGCATCATCGACATGCAATCGCCCTGCTGTGTCTACAATGAGCACATCCAAAAATTTCTTGCGTGCGTCGTTCAAAGCTTTGGTTGCGATATCCACCGGACTTTGAGACGTTTCACTCGCAAAAAATTCTAATGACTGCTCATGCGCTAAGGTTTGAAGTTGTTCGATTGCGGCAGGCCTATAAACATCGGCACTCACCACACCAACTTTTTTATTTTGGTTTTCTTTTAGCCAACGACCGAGTTTGGCTACCGTGGTTGTTTTTCCCGCGCCCTGCAGTCCAGCCAACAAGATTACTGCCGGAGGGGTAGCGGCCAGATTGAGTCCTTCGTTCGCCTCGCCCATCAGCGTAACCATTTCACTCTGAACAATCTTTATCAGAGCCTGGCCGGGAGTTAAACTAGATTGAACCTCTTGTCCCAATGCTCGGGTTTTTACGTGGTCAATGAACCCACGGACCACCGGAAGTGCAACATCCGCTTCCAACATGGCCATCCGGACCTCGCGCATTGTTTCTTCGATATTGGCTTCGGTTAATCGTCCTTGGCCACGAATTTTTTTCAGAGATTGATTTAATCGATCACTAAGATTGTCAAACATGTTCCACCAACATTGTATATATCAAAATTCAGGCGAAATTTTAGTCACCCCGATGCGGTAAGCGTCCAATAGGGCATAGCCATAACGACGCTAACGCGACTATCGTCACACCTGAATACCCAAACACCTAATTACACACTCCGACTTCAACTTCACCGCGCATTATGCCAGACTAATCACCGGAGGGCAGCCAATTTGATAAACTCAATAGTATTCGGCATATTCGCGGTCATTGCATATATAGCAGCAACCAGCTTAATCATTAAATCGGCAATTGTTTCGCCGAGCAAGGTTGAACGAAATCATTCTAAAACACCGCCTTACTTGCTACTTGCTTGGATTGCAGCAGTCGCTCACGGGTTATGTTTAGCCGATAGAATGTGGAGTAACGCTGGAATTAATTTTAGTCTACCTGAGACAGCTGCACTTATCATTTTGATTATTGTTGTAATCTTGCTGACTACCGCATTCAGTAAACCGGTAGATAATTTGGGTATCTTAATTTTCCCACTCGCGGCCTTAGTGTTAACAATGAATTTAATTATTCCGCAAAAAGCCCAACATCTAAATGACGCAAGCCCGGGTATGCAATTACATATATTGTCATCAATACTTGCATTCAGCCTACTGAATATCGCCGCCGTTCAAGCGATATTGCTTGCTGTGCAAGACCATCAGTTGCACCATCACAAATCAAACCGATTTATTCGGTCATTACCGCCGCTACAAACTATGGAATCTTTATTGTTTCAAATGATTGGCGCGGGCGTAATTCTTCTGACTTTATCGTTGGGGAGTGGATTGCTATTTGTTGAAGATTTACTGGAACAACATTTAGCGCACAAAACAGTATTATCTGTATTTGCGTGGATTGTATTTAGCGTACTACTTTGGGGGCGAGCGCGTCATGGATGGCGCGGGCAAACCGCCATTCGGTGGACCTTGGGAGGATTCGCCTCTTTGATGTTAGCCTATTTCGGCAGTAGAATGGTTTTAGAGATTATTCTTCAGCGGGTCTGATCTTTAACTGCTAAACAGCTGCCGAATACGCTTGAACGACATCTTTACCGCGGCTAAATTTTTGAAGCGCACCGCGCAATTCGTCACGTTTTTCGGAACCCAACTTAACGATCTCACGGTCTTTTTCAAGAATAGCTCTAATGCTGTTAGCGAGCATACCTTTCTGTCCATTTACCGGTTTAGAAAAGAAATCTGTTAGTAGTTGACGCCGCTCATCTTCAATTGCACTGACATCATCCCAACGTTGTTGTCGGGCATTTTCCAGCATTTTCTCACTCAGAGACATGATTTTCTTGAAATCATTAAATTGATCTTGCTTCATCAAAGGATTCTCCCATTTAGCATTGATTCATTTATGAAATTCATTCGGAATCTCATCCCAAGCACCTTTAATCTTCAGCAGAAGTGACGTAACTTCTTCCAATTTCTCAACATCGGTAGAGATGTTAGCTTCAGACAAACATCGTCCCATATATTCATAAAGATCATCGAGATTATTCGCAATGTCTCCACCTGTTTCCGAATCCAAACTAGAGCGCAAACCGTTAATAATTGAAATCGCCCATCCGATGTTTTTACCTTTCTCCTGAAGATTACCCCGCTCTATGTCGCCTTTGGCATAAGCGATCTTCTCCAAAGCACCTTCCATTAACATTTGGATTAATCGATGGCGCGATGCTATCTGTACCTCAGAATGCAGTGCGACCTGACCATAACTATTAAGCGCTCTGCTTTGTTTCGATAATTGCATCTATTAACTCCAATTAGGTGACATTTCCCGCGATTAACCGTTGCTACTACCGGAATTACCCACAACTGACGACAATTGCTGGGAAAGAAACGAACTTGTCGCATTTAAGTTGCTCACGAGCGCATCCATTGCGGTAAATTGAGCACGGATTCGTTTTTCAATAATCTCAAGCCTGAATTCCATATTGGCTTTCTGATCATCAAATCTGCGGATAGTATCATTTAGCCCATCCTCTCGAGCATCTATTAATCCATCCGGCAATAATACGGTTGACGCCAAACTTTCCAATCGGAATGCAAAACCTTCATTGGGCGCTGCCAGTAAATTCACGAACGAACGAAACTCCGAATCTAACGAGGTTTGTAACAAATCGGAATCGACCTGCATGCGACCTTCCTTGTCCAAGGAAATCCCAACTTCCGATAGAAATTTATAGTTTGATCCGGTGATGGATTGACCTTGGTTTAATTCTCGTAGAATCTGCGACTCAAGCGCTAACAGGGTTCCATCCGCCTCTAGCTGTCCTTCTCTTTGCTTATCAATTTCATCTCGAAGTCCATTAAAGGCATCGGCAAGTTCTTGCACGGATTTCTTAATTTCGTCGTCGTCTCGTGCCACATCAATAGTGGAGGCTCCAATCCCTTCCAACCTCAAAGTAACCCCTTCAATTGCACCTGCGACATCATTTGTGGAACTCGTGACCGGGAATGTATCTATGGTTAATTGCGCGTCAGCCGCAGCACGCTTTTCCGTTAAATTCGCCCCATCCAGCTGTGACAAATTACCTACGGCACCATTGGTTGCAGTAATTAAAAGCGAATTTGCGGTGCCGGCATCATCCGATGTGAATATCAATCGGCTTCCGCTATTTTCATTAACTATGGTTGCGGTAACTCCGGTATTTGTAGATGCATTATTCACGGCGTCCCTAATACCAAATAATGAGCTATTGGAGTTGTCTATGGTCACATCAAACGAATTCCCGCCAACGCTGAGCGTCAATGTCCCTTCACCGACTACAGCGGTCGGATCCGTAACGGCATTGGAGGCCAGCTTGTGACTCGCCGCTAATGCGGTGACGTTAATATCGTAAGTTCCTTCTACTGCTGCTTCATCCGCAGATGCGGTTAAAATCGTCTCATCCGTTGAAGTGGGTGCGAAAATCTGGAACTTGGATAAACTGCTCAGATTACCCATTGCGCTTTCGAAACTAGATATACTGCTCTTTAATTGGCCAAACGCGCTAAGTTGAGCTTCTGCTTGGTCTTGCCTATTTTCCAGTAAATCCAGAGGTCTCCGTTCCAAAACCATTAACTGGCTAACGATGGAATTAATATCCAGTCCTGAACCGACACCCGGTGCTTGAATTTGAGGCATGTTGAGTTTCTCTTAATTCAAATTTCGAACATCAAACCTGGGCTCTAAGCAATAGCCCAGAATTATCTTCCAAAGACTCGGCAATACGCAGAACCTCTTCCGGAGGAATCTGTCGGATAATTTCTTCGGTTTCCGGATCCGTTACTTTTATCACGGTCCGGCCACTTGCTTCGTCTACACTGAAATGAAGTTCGCGCTTAAAATTCTGCGCATAATCATTCAATTGGCTGATCGCCGAGTCTATCTCATGGTCCGTTTCCGAATTCTGCTGACCTGTACTCAATTGATCACGCTCTGATATCTCGGTTACTTTCTGTGTTGTTACCGGTGACAAACTCGACGGTAAACTTGTATCGGATCTACCAATACTCTCTGTATAACGTAACGGTTGCAAAACTTGATTTGCCGACACTTGATTTGACATACCCTACACCTACGAAACTGAATAAATATTCCCCGGGGATTTCAATATCCCCGGGAATATCCAATAAACCTACTGCAGTAGCGACAATGCAGATTGCGGCTGCGTGTTCGCCTGAGCCAGAATTGAAACACCAGCTTGCTGTAGAATTTGAGCACGGGTTAGATTTGCCGTCTCCTGAGCAAAATCCGCGTCCTGGATACGGCTACGCGTCGCACTCAAATTTTCAGAATAATTCTGCAAATTCGAAATTACCGCTTCAAACCGATTTTGAACCGAACCAAATGTAGCTCTGTTCTGTGAAACATTGTCAATAGAAGTATCCAATGTAGTTAAGGCCGCTGACGCTGTAGCCTGACTACTAACATCTACTGTGCCGGTTGCCGTCAATGAGGAGTTATATGCAACGACTGTGGCGCTAGATGCCAAGTTAGCAGTACTCACATTGATTTGATTTGTCGCAACACCGTCCTGACCCACTTGAAAAGCTAGGCTTGTTGTACCACTTAACAGAGAGGTACCATTAAACTCTGTTGTTTGTACGATACGAGAAATTTCCTGGGTCAACTGATCGACCTCTTTCTGTAAACCGGTACGATCCTGCACAGTTGCGTTCGCCGCCTGAACAGCAATTTCCCGAATTCTTTGCAGATTTCCTGAAATTTGGCCCAGCGCGCCTTCCGCTGTTTGACCCAACGAAATACCATCGGCTGCATTACGAACAGACTGATTCAAACCACGGATATCCGCGGTAATCTTTTCGGCAACGAACAAACCCGCTGCATCGTCTTTCGCACTATTAATACGTAAGCCAGTTGATAGGCGTTGCAAAGACGTGCCAAGATCGTTTTGACTTTTCTGAAGGTTACGTTGAGCATTCAACGAAAAAATATTGGTATTGACTGTTAAAGCCATGATAGTTCTCCTACCGTTGAGGTGGATTTACACCTCTATTTTGTACATAGCAGATATATCATTGATTTGATATTCACTGCTTCCGAGGTTGTTAACGGCACGTAGAAAAATATCTTTAATAAACTTTTTGTATTCAAATCGTCGCGCTTTTCTTATTCTTTCGTACCAAGCTATCCTGATTGAGGGCTACCAACCATTCATCTAAATGGTCTTCCAGCATCCAATTGTCCACCACCCACTTTTTCAATCTTTGGCCTTCTAAGCAAGCCACGTCACGGTTTGAGACTTTATCCATTATTGCATCCACCCACTCCGAACTATTGTCGCGCAGGGTCGTAACCGGAGCGCCTCGGTACGGATAAATATCGGAACACACAATGGGCCAACCCATAATCCCGTACTCCAACAATCTCAGATTACTTTTTGCTTCGTTGAACGGGTTTTGTTCCAACGGCGCGACTGCCAAATCCAGTTTTAAAGAAGCGAGTTTAGCCGGATAATCATTCGGTGATACGAATGGGTGCTCTTCGGCAATATATGGACGAAGTTCATCCAGACACATACCAAAAAATACCCAATCAATCTCTTTATATGTGGCTTTGATAACATCGATCAGAATTCGCAAATCGCCATGGTGTTGTTGTGCTCCAGCCCAACCCACCCGAGGTTTATCCCGATCGTTTAACGCGATCTCATGCGTCAACCAACGAGATTTTTGCAACCGATTTGGAACGACAACAACATCGTCTATCCAGTGCCCATAAGCGTCTTTTAATGGTTCCGTAGACACAACCAGGCGATCGCACAGTCCCAACGCACGTCGAAGCCGATATTTCATGTCTTTGTACATTGATTTCTTACGGCTATTCGTATCTGGAAGATTCGTTTTGAGATCATCCATGTCGAAAACCTTAAACACTGAATTAAATTTCTTATAGTGTTCCAATGTTTCCAATTGATTGTCTTTTAACGTACTTTGTAACAACAAAGCATCAGGCGATAATCGTGCTATTTCTGTTACAGTCGGTATTCTCGGAAAGTCACTTTTATCGTGCTCCGAAACAAACGCGATCTCTGCTTTCGCGTGGTTTTCCAAGGCCCAAAGCGGCGCATAAAC
Source organism: uncultured Methylococcaceae bacterium (assembly GCA_964619885.1). Taxonomy (GTDB): domain Bacteria; phylum Pseudomonadota; class Gammaproteobacteria; order Methylococcales; family UBA1147; genus CAZUGA01. The sequence goes on along the minus strand of CAZUGA010000023.1, from coordinate 36,446 downwards.
TCGATAGTAACCACATCCCAATCCATCCAGAGGAAAACCGATTACTCGGGGACGATCGCGGAAATCCGAATTCCAACCCGGAATAAAATCCAATTCGATATCCGCTTTAGGCGACGATAAAGATAGATTACGATTATAGTTAGGGTCAACGGCCAAATTGCTCAACCAGCGTTCCCACATTTTATTCATTTCAGCCGCGAATCTTTCGGTAGTTTCATCACGTTTACCGGTTTTGCTGCGACTACTTGAGTCGTGATGAATTAACGTCGCAAATGGGGTCCATACAATCTTATAACCGAGATTCGACACTTTTAGACACAAATCCACATCGTTATAGGCAATTTTAAACTGATCACCGTCCAAACCACCGACTCTTTCGTAAATTTCCTTACGCACAAGCAGGCAAGCACCAGTTGTTGCAGAAACATTGCGATCAACAAAGGATTCCGAAAGCAATGTTTCCTGGTCCATGGGCTGTTGATAATGCGCATGTGCGGCAATTCCGCCGATCCCAAGTACGACCCCTGCGTGCTGCAATTTTTTATCGGCATAAATTAGTCGTGCGCCAACAATGCCAACATCCGACCGTTGGGCATGATTCATCATTGCATCCAACCAATTTCCATGAATAACTTCAGTATCGTTATTCAACAAAAGAAGGTATTCACCGTGAGCCTGTTCTGCGGCAATATTGTTCATCTCGGAAAAATTGAACGCTTGATTGAACGCAATCACCCGTATTTTTTCAGCATGTTTGGATTGCAAATCCATATAGTAATCGTGTACATCATCCACAACACTGCCATTGTCGACGATCAGTATTTCATAATTTTGATAGGCTGTTTTGTCAAGCAAGGTATCGATGCATGGCATGATCAAGTCCGCTCGGTCCTTTGTCGGGATGATGATCGATACTAATGGTTTCCCCGCATTCTTATATAGGACGCGATGGCAATCAGGCTTGAGTCCCGCCGTTAAATCAGCGGAAATTTCGCTTCGCAAAAAATGTTCATAACGGATTACGCGTTCATTGTCATAGCGTAACTCCGTATTACATTGCTTGTGACCATACTCAGTCGTGTGAAATAGGGGCAATGGTATGTGTCCTAAAGCCTTTTCACCCTGCGTTTCGATCACTTTAAATGCCAAATCTTGCCAATACACATAAGCCAGATTGCTAAATCCACCAAATTCCAGCAACGTAGTGCGCCTAATTACGCAGGCGTTGCCGATATAATTGGTAGAACGCAAAAATTCAACATTGACGTCTGGCTTGAATTTCGGATCGACAAAATAACCTGCAGAATTGCGCATATCCTCATCGCAATACATCATCACCCACTCCGGACGAATATTCGCGTAATCCGCTAGTGAAAATAACGCATTGACCGAGAAGCTATCACCTGGGTTGATCAACATCACCCAATCCGCACCCGTCTCGGTTATAGTTTTATGTAGTGCATCCCAAGGCTGTTCGTCTGCACCTATCCATTCGATATTATCGCCGGCGCCGGATAATGCTCCAGGCATATCAGCGTTGCTGATTATAGACAAACCCCATCCTGAATAAAGTTGCACAGAAAGCGAATCTAACGTATCCGCAATCAAATCTTGTTCGCCTGGGTTTACCAGCATCAATATATGAAAAGAAGGTTTGCTTACCCAATGACTAATCATTCGTTCAGCCATCAGTTGTGCCTGGCCTTCATTCAGTTGGGTTAGATCCTGCCATTTTTGGTATTGAATATTCGAAGGCGACAAACTGTAGTCCGTGTTGTTGGTCATCGAGCTAGTTTTTCTGCCAACTAGGCTACGCCATACTTTTAGATAGTCTTTGGCCCGAACCTCCATGGTGTGCTTAGTCAATACTTCACGTTGCGCATTAATCGCAATTTCGTGACGCAATTCGGGATTCGCGATCAACTCATCCAACGCATTGAACCATTCATCCACATCATTATTAACCAACAATCCTGTTTTTCGATGCTCAACAGACAAGTTGTATGTGGGTATGTCGCTAAAAACTCCGGCGATTCCGCTAATCGAATATTCCAACCATTTCAAATGACTTTTGCATCGATTAAATTGAATATCACACAACGGCGCAATAGCTATATCAGCCGCCATTGCTTGAAATGCTTGCGGAAATTCACTGTATTTTACAAACGGTCTAAGCTCAAAACCCGGCAGCGCTTTGATTTTATCAGTCGCGTCACCCATAAAAATAAACCGGACATTTTCAGAATATTTTTCAGCTATTCGAATCAAAGCTTCTTCAACCATTAACAAATCATCATCGTGAGTGGAGCTACCTGCATATCCTATGATGATTGGATTCGAAGCTTCTTTGGGACTTTGCGTAGGCCAATTTGTCTCATCAATCAGGTTGGGCAATACCCAACATTCAGTACCGAATTTTTCGATTTCATTTCTTAATGGTTCACAGGATACCGTCACCAAATCAGACTTACGGATTGCTTCTTCGATATAAGGTTGTTTTTCAATAAATTCATGACGGCAAGGATTGCTCGATGGAATAGCGGATCCGAGTAAATCGTCCGATTCGTATATTACCGGTTTGGCACTGCGGAATACGGATTCAAGCAAAGGCATGGTATCGCTCATCGGAAAACCACGCTGAACGATAACCAGGTCTGACCAATTTATAACCTCGTGGTCAATTTTCCCTTGGTCCTGGCTACCCTGGATTAACCCCAATCGAACTTTAACTCTATCCCCATTGGATCTGGCTGGCGACAACACCCTAAGGTTAATACATGCATAATCAATATCATCCACCGACAGCAAAGCGATGCGGAGCTCTCGATCCGGTTTTGCAGCCGGTGGGTTAGGTTGAATTTGAAGACTTTCACTTATTAAAGAATCCGACCCAGCGTCATTTTCAGCATCAAAACCCTTTAATACATCCGCACGCAATGCACCTATTTCTGGGTTACCTAGATCATCATATCGATCATAAATCAACCGATAAAGCTGGGCATTCTTAGGTTTCTCTTGCGCAGTCAGATTGTCCATGACGTTAGGTCGAACGTGGACTTCAGCGGTTATTGTTTCGATTTGAACAATATTCGTTTCCCTAGACACTCTGATTAAAAAATCCCAATCTTCAAGCGAGCTTAAAGATTCGTCAAAGGTTCCAATTCGATCCAGTAAAGAATTGCGATGTCCCCAACTATTAACCGGGATAAAGTTGCCAATATGTAAACGTTCCCGTGAATAAACTATGCCCGCATAGGGTTGTGATTTTTGTAGTTCTACTCGAGAATTTCCATCCAAAGATTCTGATATTTCTAGCGTACCCGTAAAGACGAAATCTACCGAGTGATCTGCCAATTTTTCTGTAATTACCGATAAATGATTCGACAAATAGGTATCATCGTCATCCAAATAAGTAATTATTTCACCTTGAGCTATCGATAAGGCTTTGTTTCTCGCAGCGGATATCCCGGCATTTTTACCAATACTCAAATAAGAAATTTGTTTATTATCATTATACTCATTAATGATTGATCCGATTTCTTCACCACCATCGTTGACCACAATAAGTTCAAAGTTTTTGTAGTCTTGTCCCAGTACGCTTTTGATCGCATCGTGCAACATTGTCGGCCGATTATAGGTCGTCAAAATAACCGAAACTAAGGGAGATGACTGATCAACATCGCGGGAAATTGATTCCTCACTAGCGTTAGGCGCTAACTGTATTTCGGAATTAATTAGCGGAACGCCACTGTCTATCGGGCGGGATGTTTTTGCTCGGCGTTTTCGAATATTTAATTGTTTTAAGCTATCAATAAGCGAATTCAGCGCCGGCGCAAATGGTGTCACGCTCTGTTTGTCATAGGCCCCAAGTCGTCTAAGCAAATGTTCAGATACCAACGTCTCGAATCCACACAGAGAATCTTTATAATCGGAATTCAAAACCATATTCAACACATGAATATGTGTTTTTAAGGGTTCAATAGACGCATAAAAGCTATTCGAATCCTGGCCACTATGTATTCGATAAGCGGTGCTTTCCTCATTGACGAACACAAATTCCATTTTATGCATCGCCAATCGCAAGAATAAATCCCAATCTGGGCCACTAATATCAGGATTAAGGGCACCTACTTTATTCAATGCTTCGCGTCGAAATACCGCGCTACTTGGGGTGATGTAGTTGTCATATACAAGCAGGGCTGCAATTTCGTTCCGCCCTCCAGCATAACTTGTTGGAAGATGTCCGGGGTGCCGAGGCTTTGATATTGTTTGATTATTCTCATCGATCCAACGACACGGCGAATAAGCAAGCACACATTCTGAATGACGTTCCAGCGCATCAATTGACGATATTAGGTGGCCGGGTAATAAAACATCGTCACCATGTAACCAAACAGAATACTTTCCGGTTCCAGACTGAAGCGCAAGATCATTATTTTTGTTCAATCCAAGATTAAACGGGTGGCGAATGTATTTAACTCGTTTGTCATTAGCTAATGCGCCTAAGGCCTCGGTCGTGCTGTCTGGTGAGCAATCATCCAGTACGATAATCTCAATGTCATCGATTTCCTGAGACAAAACGCTACTTACAGTCTGCTCGATATACTTTTCATGGTTGTAGGTTGGAATGACGACGCTGACTAGAGGGTTTTGGCTCACCATGTTCAATCTCCGAACGATGCAATTCGTTGTTCTAGAATTATCAATTTAACTATCAACCGATTATGTAAGTTAGTTTGACTGATCAATTGGGATAAATTTAATGGAAGCATCAAAACAGCCCTTGGGACAATCCAACATCTATCAACGGAAATCAGGCTTTCTCAAAGAACCATCTGCTATTGGTTTTTAACGAGCGGGACAGGTCCACTGAAATTTGAATCTCGATTTTAAAATTTTGTTACATTCCTAACCTACAGACGGAAATAACTAGCAACTAGCAAGCCAACAATAATCAACTTTAATAACAATGGATTATGAGATAAATAAGAAAATAAAGTATGTCTGCCATTAATTTGACAGGCATGAAGAGCGATCCAGCGACAAACAATCACTCTCTACAGAAGAATTCCCAAGATGATGGGATTCAGATTCGGCTATTCGAAATCCTAAAAATTTACCAATACCGATTCATAGCAGCGCTATTTTCACGGGCGTGTAAGATACCTACAAGAAATTAAACAACGACAAATTTTGGACTCTGATATATGCTTGTTGCGCCGCTTGTAAGGCAGCCGTTTGAACATTTAGGCGACTGATAGCATCAGCAAAATCCAAATCCTGTACATCGGATAGCGTGGTTTGGACGTCCAAAATAAAGTCTCGATTCAATTCCTGTTGCTGATCCAATGCATTTAATCTGGCACCTACATTAGCTCTCGCGGTCAATATTTGGTCTAAAGCCTGATCGAGCGCGGTAATATCATTTTGCGTGGGCGTGTTTACAGCCACACTGATATTGTCCGCAAACCGTGCCACATCATCGAATATGCTATTCCCTGTCGATGGATCACCGAACACCGCAATACCGAAATCACCATCGGCTATTTGCCGGGTTGGACCAATTTGAAGATTACGTTGATTAGTGTCACCGTTATATACAAACCCACCGGGTGGCGTGGTTCCTGAGCCAGTAAACGACTGCGTTAGCGAGTTGAACCCGGAAAAAAGAAATTCTCCGCTGGCATTGGTAGTATTGGCCAATCCCAATAGCTGCCCTAATAATTGTCTAGATTCTTGTTCCAACCCAACCCGACTCGCCGCGGGCAAGCTTCCATTTACCGCTTGTACGGATAATTCTCGCAATCTCTGTAATACATCAGTCGCACTGGCCAGGGTAATTTCTTCTAGCGATAATCTGGATTTTGCTGTTTCGTTGTTGGCTAGGTACTGTTCTGTTTCTTTGATTGATTGATCCAAATCCAAGACTCGCACGGAATCTGCCGGGTCGTCAGAAGGTTTTAGAATACGTAACCCCGTACCAATTTGACGTTGCGTCCTGGTCAACTCTTCCTGTTGGTCGAGAATCGCTTTAACACCAAGTTGTTGGGAAAGCGCTGTAGTAATACGCATACTTACCTCCTAAACGCGCCGAGTAACGTATCAAACAAAGTATTGGTTACGGCAATGACCTGTGCCGCTGCCTGATAAGCCTGCTGAAATTTAACAAGATCGGCGGCTTCTTCATCTAAATTTACACCTGACACAGATTCACGTGCCTCCTTGGCTTGATTCAATAATCCTTCCTGGGCATTCTTATTAACTTCAGCCGCCTGGGTTGCCGCGCCGACATTGGCGACTGATTGTCCAAATGCATCCTGAAAGGTTGCTGTACCGTTCAATAAATTTCGATTGCTCTCAAGCGCAACAAGTGCCAATGCATTGGTATTATCTCCGACACCTCCACCCGCGGTATTGTTGCCTGCTGCAGCGATCTGGGATGCATTATTTAATACTACACTCAATTGATCCGCGTTATTTCTAGTGGGTTGAATTAGAAAGCTATCGCCACTAGCTAAAGCGCCAGTTTCAGTAATAGTAATTCCATCGACAACAGCCGGTGCCGCTGGAAAACCCGGTGAAATAGTCGTTAACGTGTTATCGCTTAAACGAGTAAGCGTATAGTTTCCGCCGTTACGGTCCAATCGATAATCACTTGCTGTCAACTGATTAACATCACTTATGCTAGCTGTAATCTGTCCGGTGTTACCGAGCGCACCGAATACGGTCGTACTCGGCGTTGTAAAAAAATCTAAATTGGTATTACCGTTGAGATCATACCCGGCGCTATGTTGAGCGTTGAAATCTTCGGCAAGGGCGACCGCTATCCGCCCTACTTCGTTTTGCGTGGGATTCAATACATCAGCCAAAAAACTTAGCGTCCCACCCAGTTCACCGCCACTCAGGTTATCAGTAATCACGACTGAGTTGGAAGGTCCGTTGAACGTGACATCTTTTTGCGACGGATCGAATCTGGAGTTAGTGACACCCAATGTGGCCGCAGCTGCGCCGAGAACAACCGGTTGACCATTGCCTATAAAGACGTTTAGCGAGCCATCTTCCTGTGTCGTTGTAGAAACATCTATTTTTTCGGACAATTGGTTAAGCAGTACATCGCGTTGGTCCAACAAATCATTGGGCGGTTGCCCACTAGCAAGGCCGGTAGCCACGGTAATTTTGGTATTCAGTTCGGCAATCGATCCTGCTATTGAATTGATTTCTCCAGTTATATCTGAAATATTGCTATTCGATTGATCACGCAATTGGTTAAGCCGCCCATTAACCGTCTTGAATCGATCCGCTAGCGTAACACCTTCAGTGAGTAAAACTTGGCGAGCCGGGACCGATGTCGGATCGTTCGCCAGTTCTTGCACTCCGTTGAAAAATGATTGTAGAGCTGGACTTAAACTGGTTCCGGTTTCCGCTATAAAATTATCGACCTGCGATGCTAAGCTGTGAAAACTGTCAAGCTCCGCGAAAGCAGATTTACTGGTGATTACTTGGTTATTCAAAAAATCATCATAAACCCGTTTAATTTCAGTACTGCGCACCCCCTGCCCTAAATAACCGGAGCCCGTAAGCTGGGCTTCACGGGTCGATAATGTAACCTTTTGTCGGCTATAACCTTCGGTATTTGCGTTAGCTATATTATGACCAACCGTATCTAGATTTCGTTGGAAAGCCAACAATCCTGATACGGCCGTACCTAGTAATCCGCCTGCCATGTATTCACCTTTCTAACAATCTTGTTGATTTCTTAATATACGATGGGCGCGGGCATTGGTTGCCCACAAATTTTTGCTTCTCTATGACCAACGCCCACCCATTGTATCGGCACGCGATCAATCAACTTTAATCAATGATTCACACAAAAATGAAGTTCAATCGATTACAAGATACTATTTAATTTATCAATTCCTAAAGAACTATTCAGGTAGCCATTGGACAAATCCTGCAATCCATTCTGGTTGAATATTTTTAGCACTTTGTCGGCGTAGGAAGGGTCGGTTGCATAACCGGCTTTCTGTAGCTCCTGCATGTAGCGCTGAGGGTCGGATGCATGCGCCAACGCGGACTGATAACGTGGATTTGACTTGATGAATCGAACATAATCGCCGAAAGAATCTGAAAAATCTTGGTAAGCGCGAAAATTAGCCCGTTCTTTGCGCGCAACTCCTTGCCGGAATTCCACGGTCTTGACCGATGCAACTTCGCCGTCCCAGCGCCGATCTGCTTTGATGCCAAAAAGGTTGTGGCTGCTGCGTCCATCACTACGATGAATCAATCGTTGTCCCCACCCGGATTCCAACGCTGCTTGTGCGACTAAAATTCCAGGATGGACGCCTAACTCTCGCGCCGCCCGACGAGCAATAGGAATCATATCGTTTACAAATCCCATCGCCGATTTACTTCCCCCCGCTTCTCTGCTCGGAACCGTTCCATGCCCGGTCTTCTCAGGGACGGAGCTTGATTGTACCTTCGGCGGAGCTTTGTGTGTTGAATACAACGCTTGATGTCTATAATCGTCCAATTGCTTTCCGTTAAGCTGGATCTCGTTTTGCTGTTCTTTTCCGCCCAACTGTTTGACGATCATATCCGCCAAACCAATTTTGGAATCCTGTGATAAATTTAAAGCCAGCTGCTTATCGTGCATATCTCGGTAGAAAAGACTGCTATCGCTATCGAACAAACCATCGCCAGGACCCGCTTCGCGCATATTTTTCAGCATCATTTGCAAAAACAAAGCTTCAAATTGCTTGGCAACATTTTCCAGCGCTGCGGGAGAATCTTTTTTAGCCTGCACTTTTAATTTTGCCAATCCGTCAAAACTGGCATAGACATCAGATACGTTTTTATCGAAAACCATCAAATCGACCTAGATTACGATTAACTCGGCACGTAACGCTCCAGCACTTCTTAGTGCTTCTAGGATTGCTACCAAATCACTTGGCGCAGCGCCTACAGCATTGACCGCACGAACGATTTCATCCAGACTTACTCCAGGATCAAATACAAACATCCGACTATCTTCTTCCACCTCAAGATCCGATTGCGGTACAACCTTTGTTTCCCCAGCGGCAAATGGTCCAGGTTGACTGACACCGATATTTTCATTGATAGTCACGATTAGATTGCCATGGGAGACAGCGGCTGGTTTGACGCGAACCGTGCTATTAATAACAACGGTACCTGTACGTGAATTTATGATTACCCTGGCTGGGGCATCAGCTGGTGAAACGTCAATGTTTTCGATCATCGACGTAAACGCCACGCGTTGTGACCGGTCCAACGGCGCATTAACCTTTACCGACGCTGCATCAACCGCTTGTGCAGCACCAGCGCCTACCGTTTTGTTGATCGCTTCCGCCAATCGATTTGCGGTTGTAAAATCCTGCCTATGCAGGTTAAACACGAGGAAAGCACTATCGGCGAATGGCGATGTAACGGAACGTTCAACCGTCGCACCATTCGGAATTCTGCCGACACTTGGAATATTTACCGTAAGTTTGGATCCATCCAGACCCTCCGCGCTAAGACCTCCGACAACAAGATTTCCCTGAGCAATTGCATAAACCTGACCATCTGCGCCCTGCAAAGGACTCATCAGTAAGCTACCGCCTCTAAGGCTTTTGGCATCACCAATCGATGATACGGTGACATCAATAGTATGACCTGGTTTCGCGAATGCCGGTAGTTCGGAATGTATCGATACAGCGGCAACGTTTTTGGATTTGGGATCAATCCCGGGCGGCAATCTAACCCCCAATCTGGCCAACATACTGCGCAGACTTTGCCCGGTAAATTGTGTTTTATCGCCACTGCCGTCAAGCCCAACGACCAAACCATAACCAATAAGTTGATTATTTCGAACACCCGCTATCGACGAAAGATCTTTCACGCGTTCGGCATTAGCGTTTGATCCCAGCACAAACACCAGAATCAATATTTTTGCTACCATCGGCAAACTTAATCGCTTATAAATTGGCACATCTAATATCCCAATCAAAATGGAAACCATGGACTGTAAAAGAAACGTGCAAGCCATCCCTGTTTAGACGCATCGGCCATTTGGCCTTCTGCTGAGTATACAATAGTCGCATCAGCGACCTTGGTCGACGGGACCGTGTTCGCGACATCAATGTCAATGGGTCGAACGATACCGGATATCTTTACGTATTCATTACCGCCGGTCATACCTAGCCGTTTTTCTCCACGAACTCGCATGCTACCGTTGGCAAGGACTTCGGTGACAGTAACGCTTACGGTACCGTTCAAATTATTGTCCTGTTTGCCCTTATTTTTTGAATTCAACTTCCGATTTAGTTGGATACTTTGTTCTAGGCTCAGCCCCAAAATTTTAGGGTCGAACTGACCAAAAACCGTCGGCGCATCGGCTGTGATCTGACTATTTTTCTGCAAATCCATATCGTTGTTTTGGATGACACTGGTGTTTTCTACTAACACGATGGTCAGAACATCGCCAACTCTGCGCGCGACAGGGTCTTCAAACAAACGGACATCGCCACCGGCCTGATAAATAGAACCATTGTTTTGCGGCATGGTTGCCTGGGTTTGAGGCCGAGTCGGTGCGAACTGAGGATCGTGCCTCAACATGCAGCCGGTTTGTAACCCCGATAGGAAGCACAATACAAAAATTCGCGTGGCCAAAGGCCAATTCATACCGATTCTTATCATTCTTAATCGATAGGGCGCTGTAAGCAGTTTCATTTGAGATTCCCGACCTATGCCGTTCTATTAAAGGTTATTCGATGCATATTGCAGCATTTCATCGGTTGTCGATATGGCCTTGGAATTCATCTCGTAAGCGCGTTGCGTTTCGATCATATTCACCAACTCTTCTACTACATTAACATTAGATGTTTCCAGTGAACCCTGGACGAGTCGACCTAATTCATTCTGTCCTGGCGTACCCACCGTTGGTGCACCGCTGGACAAAGATTCTCGGAACAGATTCTCGCCCACTGGCTGCAATCCCGTGGGGTTCACAAAGTCGGCCAGAAGTATTTGTCCGACTTGACTCGGCGCCGCTGATCCAGGCTGCAATACCGATACGGTACCGTCCGCACCAATCGTCACACTTATCGCATCGTTCGGAATGGTTATGGCAGGTTCCACGTTATAACCACTGGATGTCACCATCTCACCGGCGGAATTCATTTGAAAAGTTCCGTCACGAGTGTAAGTGATATCACCGTTTGGTAATAAAATCTGGAAAAAACCACGACCGGTGACTGCGGCGTCCAAAGAGTTACCCGTCTGGACAATGTTCCCCTGAGTATGGATCTTTTCCGTAGCTACCGTCCGCACACCCGCGCCCAATTGGAAGCCAGAGGGCAATTCAGAATTTTGCGTTGTTTGAGCACCAACTTGTCGGACATTCTGATATAACAAATCCTCAAATACCGGCCTGTCCCGTTTGAAACCCGTGGTATTAACATTGGCAAGGTTGTTGGAAATAATCGACATTCGGGTCTGTTGGGCATCCAACCCGGTTTTCGCAACCCATAAAGCGCGTTCGGTCATATTTTTATCCTCTTACTCAATCTTTATTTTGTTTTAACCCATGCGCATCAATTGCGCACCCGCCGCATCGTTATCCGACGCCGTTTTCATCATTTTTACCTGCAATTCGAATTGGCGCGCCAATTCGATCATACGTACCATTGCATCTATCGAATTAACATTACTGGATTCCAACGCGCCCGATACTATAAAAACCTGGTCACTTACCGGTACCGGTTTGTCTTCTTTTAAGTGCATCAAACCGTCATTGAGTTTTTCTAATTGATCGAGCGGCGGCTTGACCAATTTAATCTGGTCCACGACTGCCAATGAATCGGAGGTCTGTCCCAATGGCACCATGCTGATGGTTCCGTCGCTCCCGATCTCCAGTTTTTGCGATGGGGGTAAAGCTATGGGGCCACCATTACCCAAGACCGCCAAACCGCCGCCGGTTTGCAGCAAACCTTCAGCTGTTAACCGTAGATCACCAGCGCGGGTATAAGCTTCGCTGCCTTCGGGGGACTGCACAGCAATCCATCCTTCACCTTTGATTGCAATATCCAGATCGCGTCCGGTTGAAATAATCGAGCCAGCTTTGAAATCGGTTGCGGGACGCTCAGCCATAGCGTAAACCCGCGACGGATGGCCTGGGCCGAACACCGGCATACTCCGGAATTGTTGTAGATCCGAGCGAAACCCTGTCGTATTGGCATTGCTCAAATTGTTACTGTTAGAGGTTTGGGCCTGCAGTATCTGCTTTGCCCCGCTCATTGCCACGTATAAACTGCGATCCATTAGTTTTCCTTAGCCGGTTAGTCTCTATCGAATATTGATAATCGTTTGCGTGATCGTGTCTTCGGTGGTTATTACCTGCGCGTTGGCCTGGAAATTTCGTTGCGCGACAATCAAATTAACCAGCTGCTTGGAGATGTCGACCGTAGACGCTTCCAAAGCGCCCGATTGGATATTCCCGAAATTCGAGCTACCCGGCGCACCATACACCACATCGCCCGATTCGAAGCTTTCCGCCCAATTCGTATCGCCCAATTTTGTCAAGCCTTGCGAGTTTTGGAACTTACCGAGGACCACCTGCCCTAAGGCCTGCGTTTGCCCGTTGGTAAACCGTTGTAACACAATACCTTCATCTGAAATATCAATGCCTGCAAGCCGACCCGTGGTAAAACCGTCCTGCCTTAGTTCATTGACGCCAAATTTGTTTCCGTATTGCGTTGAAGTCGAGTAATCGATATTAATAGCCAGCGGATTTGCCCCGGCTATGTTAAAAGCATCGTAGGTCAATTGTCCGTTAGCGTTCCCGCCGGCAGAAGTCAGCGTTCCATTAGTACCGAACACCAACGGTGTCGATGCGGCACCACCGACCGTTGCGTTGGTTCCATCAATGTATAAATAGCTATTCCATTGGTTTGGCGTCGCGGTCGCGACATAGTAATAGGTACCGGTGTGTTGATTGCCGAGCGAATCGTATAAACTCAATGAGGTCGAGTGGTTGAAAGAGGTCGGATCATTGGGGTTAAAGGCATTTGCCGGTGGTGTTGAGCGCGCATCCAAGTTCAAGTTCGCGAACACTGAGGCGGTCGCGTTTGGAGCAGATGTTGTGGTCGATAATTGTAAATCCTGCAATACACCGGTATTGAACGTGGTGACAGTACCATTCGTTACCGCTGGGAAGACCTGCAATCGTTGGTTCGAATGGTTTACAACAAAACCATCACGATCGACACTGAATGCGCCGGCACGGGTGTATTCAATCGTGCCATTATCGCTCAAGGTATAAAATCCTTCCCCGTTTATCGCAAGATCCAGATTATTCGATGTAAAATCGACGTTACCCTGAGAAAATTGTTGAGCAATTTGGGTGACTCGGACACCGCTTCCCGGGGTCACATTACCGATCCCCTGAAAAGTGGTCGCATAGACATCCGCGAATTCTGCGCGCGATTCTTTGAAGCCGGTGGTACTGGCGTTCGCGACATTATTTCCAGTGGTAGACAAATCTACCGAGGCTGCGTTAAGCCCGCTCAATGCTGTTTTGAAACTCATATTTTTCTACCTTTAAAGAATTTGATGGATATCACTAAAATTCACTGGCCCTATCCCGGCCACGTTTATAGTCAATCCGCCGCTGCCCCGCCCTAGAGTAACGCTGTCGACCTTAGACTGAAGCAATGAAGCAAGGCTGGTATTTGTTCCGGCGATTACCGCACTACCGCGAATCTTGTATTTCCCTGGATTCGCATAGGTTCCATCTATACCCAAACCATCCCAACTGAATTTAGCCTGTCCTGCCGATTGTGCGCCAAGATCGATTTGTTGCACCAAACCACCATTGGAATCCAACACTTCAACGACAACCGAGGTCGCACTTTCCGGTACAATCAGTTCGCCGTCCAATGTTCCCCCAGCGGCCAGCAAAGCTTCGTCGCCGGGTGCCAGTACTGTGCGACCGACCAAATTAGCTGCTTGCAATGCTTGATCCGAACTTTGTGAACTGGCAAAACCATTGAACGCATCTTGCAAATCCTGGATTCCGGTCACCGTACTAAATTGAGCAATTTGGCCCAAGAATTCGCCGCTTTCCATGGGTTTGGATGGGTCTTGGTGGGTCAGCTGCGTGGTCATCAGTTTTAAAAACTCGGCCTGGCCCAATTCATTGCGTGCCTTGGTTGGCTCACTGCGGGCAACGCCCAATTCTTTAAGTGTATCAACGCTAAAATTCATAGATTATCTCCGTGGATTACTGTCCCATACGTAAAGTTTGAATCAACAATTGCTTGGCTGTGTTCAATACTTCTACGTTATTCTGATACGAACGGGACGCCGACATCATATTCGCCATTTCTTCGATCGAATTTACATTCGGCTTGAAGATATAACCTGTCTCATTAGCCATTGGATGATTCGGCGCATATTCTCTGACAAGTGGCGCATTGCTCTCTACAACGCCCAAGACCTTGACCCCAGAAGTTGAATCTTGTTTATTGATGATATCTTGCAACTGAGCTGCAAATACGGGATGCCTTGATTTGTAGGTCTCCTCGGTACTGCTACTAACACTATCGGCGTTGGAAAGATTGCTTGCGACCAAGTTCAACCGCAAATTCTGTGCACTCATACCCGATCCGGCAATATCAAAAACTTTAAATGACGACATGCTAATCTCCTTTCAGTGCGGTCATAATGCCTGTGATTTTGCCACCCATAAATCTCAGGCTCGCTTGGTAACGCAATGCGTTTTCAGCGTATTTAGCTTGTTCTATTTGGTTTTCCACGGTGTTACCGTCGATCGACGCTTGGGTCGGATTCCGATATTTGACATGACCCTGTCCTACATGATCTATAGCGCCAATATGATTGGTTTGGGTCGTGTCCAAATGCACCGGAGTCATACCCGATTGGGCCGATTTCAAAGCTGTCTTGAAATCGATATCTTTTGCCTTGTAGCCGGGCGTGTCGGCATTCGCCATGTTGCTCGCTAACAACTCGCTGCGTTTTCCGCGCATTTGGAGAATCTGCGGTTGCATACCAAACAATTTGTCAAAACTTATCGTCATTGCTTCACCTAAAACTGAGTTCGTTTCTAAAGAGCACAACTCATGCCACTCATTTTTTATATTATATTCAATAGGTTATATATCAACTCTAAAAGAATAATTCAAAAAGCGGCAATTTCCCGCCACCCAGCGGCAATGCTTTGGCGATTATTAATCCGGTCGACGAACGCATTGCCGTTAAAATTGGCTATCGTGAGAATAGAAAAGAAGGGTTTTGTTGAACTGCAGAATCCAGCCAGTTTATGGCTGGATATTCTCGTGCCCAGGCTAACCTAGACTATAGGCTTTATGGATTTAGTTCCGCAATCGATAATATCGAACTTTGGTATCGGGAACCAATTCAAATAAATCAAATCCTAGCGGCATCGCTTCTGTACTGCTAAGAAACAAATACCCACCTGATTTCAACACGTGAGTCATACGTTCCAAAATGTCCAATTTGACCTCATCAGAAAAATAAATTAATACATTCCGACAGAAAATTACATCAAATTGTCCAAGCGCCCGAAACGGTTTCAATAGATTAAACTGTTGAAATTTAACCTTGGATGTAATGTTCGGTTTTAATTTCCAATCGCCCCCATAGGGCTCGAAATATCGTGCCCTATGGGAATTATTGATCCCGCGAGAAATCGCTAAATCACTATAGATCCCGCTCCTTGCCTGCGTAAGTATTGAATCAGATATATCTGTACCAATTATCTGAACGTTGTGGAAACCGTTGGACCTTTGATTGCTATAGTATTCATCTACGGCAATACTTATAGAATAGGGTTCTTGCCCAGACGAACACGCAGCCGACCAAATTCTGGGAGAAGCAGGGGTTCGTTTTGACAACTCCGTCATAACTCCTGTTTTCAATTCATCAAAGTGAACCGTATCTCTAAACCAAAAGGTTTCGTTGGTCGTCATACAATCAATAACATCAGCAACCAGTTTCGAATTCGCTTTGTTATTGCCTAGAACATTAACCAACGCATCAATCGAATAAAATCCTTTTGTTTCCGCAAGCGCAGCCAAGCGATTGTTGACCAAATATTGTTTATTATCTTTGAGTACAATTCCGCAAGTGAAATTCAGGAATTTTTGTAACGTCCTGTATTGTAGAGGGCTGATTTCAGTCCGAACACCAACAGTTTTGAATGACTCTAGATTCATTAATCTGGTCTGTTGATTGAAACTTATTATAAAATTTTAGATGCTTTTCAAAACAAGTGGATTAGGCCACATTGACTTGGCGCGAATGATCTTTTAAACGATTTTGAACCAACGCCGCGAGTTCGTCCGGTTCATATTTAGCCAAGAATTTGTTTGCCCCGACCTTTTCAATCATGACTTGATTGAAGACCCCGCTTAACGATGTATGCAAAACAACGTGAAGTTCACTCATTGCCGGATCTTTACGGATTTTTGTGGTGAGTGTATAACCATCCATTCTCGGCATCTCAACATCAGAGATAATCATGGCCAAGAATTGGGGAAGACTTATACCTTCCTCCAACCATTTCTGCAATTTCTCCAACGCATCAATACCGTCTTTCGCTAATGTACAGGAGACGTTGAGTTGATCCAGCACACGCTTGACCTGATTTCTGGCGACGGATGAATCATCGACAACAAGCACATGTTGACCATCCGGGCATAAATTTTCGTCGATGATGCCGTCTGACACGGACTCAGCGCCTCCCATGACCTCCTTCATGACTTTTTCTACATCGATCACTTCTATGAGTTCTTCCTCCACCTCTGTCACCGCGGTTAAGTAACTATCCTTACCAGTACCTTTGGGAGGCGGTTTGATATCGTCCCATTTGACATTAATTATTCTGTCTACCGCGCCCACTAAAAAACCCTGAGTGGTTCTATTGTATTCGGTGATGATCGCATAACCCTGCCCGTCACGGGGTAACGCTGGACAGCCAATCGCGAACGATAGATCCAAAACCGGAATTGTCGTACCGCGCAAATGAGCGACCCCACAGACCGCACTATGAGATTTTGGTATCTGTATCAAAGAAGGGCATTGAATAACTTCTTTAACCTTGAAAACGTTAATTCCGAAACGTTGAGAATCACTCAGTTTGAATAGCAATAGTTCGAGACGATTATGACCCGCCAACTTGGTACGTTGATCAACGCCCTCTAAAATACCGGCCATTCGTTTCTCCTATCATTGAATAATAAGCTATAAGCATAGCGGCTATTAATAAAAACACTAAAGCTCTTAATATGGCATTTTTTGTGCTTTATTTTTTATGAATTCATCAATTAATTATATCTGCGAATGCGTACTCTTATAGTTTCTATCCTGTTTCTATCCATACAAACCGCTGGATTTGCTATGAATGAATCCGATTACCAGGACCACGGGATCATCCGCGAAGCGGTAACTTCATTTCTTGAGTCAAAATTACGGCGCCAGAAACTAGACTTTAAGATTCAGCTCAACAAACTGGATCCACGGTTAAAATTACCTCGCTGTACCACCCCATTAGACATTTTCAATCCACCCGGCAGCCGCCCTTTCGGAAATGTTTCAATAGGCGTCAGATGTACCGCTATTAAACCCTGGACTATCTATACCAGCGTAAAAGTTATCCTTTACAAGAATGTCGTTGTACTGACCAAACCTATGCAACGCGGCGCGACGATTACCTCCAGTCACGTAGGCAAAAAACGAATCGAACTATCTAAGACTGAACAACATTATTTGACTGAACTTAGCGATGTCATTGGAAAAAATACCCGCCGCCCACTGGCCTCCGGTATGGTTTTGAATATGACCCTGTTATCCGACCCAAAAACGATAGAGCGCGGTCAACAAGTCACACTGATAGCGGATGCAAACGGTATGAAAATCAGGATGATGGGAGCAGCGTTAATGGATGGGGTTTTGGGGCAACGAATTAGAGTGAGAAACATCAGTTCTAAGCGAATTATTGAAGGGACGGTGATTTCACCCGGACTCGTGAGAATCCAGTTTTAGTTCGATAAATTTGCCGTGTAGACGGCTTTATTTAAAGTAATTTTCGGCTAAGCCGATAAAGCCTCTGAATTTATCTACTACAATTATTCATAATGCCAATTGACATCAGAACGGTTTCGAACTTGACCACCGGTTCGGCCGCTAAGAAAACTTCAGCGCCACTAAAAGCAAACAACCGTTCTCAACCTGGCGCACCGTCCACCGATGCAGATTCTGTGTCATTGACAGAAACTGTTGGTGTAATGGCGCGCGCTCAGGAATTGCTTGCATCGATTCCAGTGGTTGACTCAGACCACGTAGCCACCGTCGCTGAGGCTATTACCACCGGTAATTACGAGATAAATTCCGAGCAGGTCGCTGAAAAAATCATCGAATCTGAACAAAAGCATCCTAATTAAATATTGCACAATATCGCACCATGGAATCTCAGAAACCCTATAAATTGATCGCCATTTTTCAGGACCTTTTGAAGGACATAAATAATCTCTACCAATTCTTATTGCGTGAAGCCGATGCGCTTGACACAAGGTCATCTGGGAATTTACAAAGCATAGCCAGAGACAAAGAACGCGTTATAAGCCGCATCAATCTATTGACCCAGCAACAAAACAGCTTTCTTAAGACGATCAACTTGCCGGATGGGGACAACGGACTCCGACAGTTGGTGGATAAAGTATCGAAAAGCGATCCGCAATTGGCGGAACTGAAAACCTTCTGGATGAAGATATCTGAACGCTTAGCCAAATGCCGTCATCTTAACGAACAAAATGGCGCACGTATTGAATTACTTAATTGTCACGCACAACGTTCGCTCGAAATTTTAAAAGGACAATCTCATCTGCCCTACACCTACGGACCGACAGGCATGAAACAGAAGGATCAATCGAACCACTCGACCGTTTCAGTTTGATCTTGCGATGGAGCTAGTATTTTCCTCCAAGCAACCACTGGAGTGCCAGTGAATAAATGGTTTTCCGCTTAGCATAAGTCCTAAAACGAATTGTTGCATTTATAATATGCAATACTATTCAATCTCATCTCCCCAATAATCATAAAAATTAAACCAATTGTAGGGCGCTCGTTTCAAATAGCGTTCCATGCTATTCACATACATTTGGGTCCATCTTTGGATATCTTGTTGCCGGCTATTACGCTTCAATTCGACTCGCTCAGATAAGAGTTCAAAGTGAGTTTCGTAACGATTTCGCCCCATATAAAGACCAAAAAACATAATTACCGGCACCTTGAGTACAGACGCCAGCAAAATTGGGGCGGTAGAAACTTGAATCGGTTCGCCAAGTAAATAACAGGTTGTAGTTTTCTCACTGTCCATCACACGATCTCCTAGCAACGCAACAACCTCACCAGCGTCTAAACAGTCCCTAGCGCGAATCAAACTATCCGGTTGCCCCAAAGAAATTACCATATCCTTTAAACTAGGATTCAACGTATTAAGCACATTAACAATCATCTTATTGTGCTCCTCATCCATCATGATCTTGACCGGTACCGGGAATTTTTCTGCAACGCCGCGCAACACCTCAAAACTTCCTATGTGACTGCCGAGCAATACAAACCCTCTGCCATTGCTCGAATAGCTCACCGCCAATTGTTTGTTGGGAAATTGCAGATCCAGTTGTTCGACCCGACCCGTCAAAAAATAAACCCGATCCAATATGGTTGCGGCGAAACAATGGATATGTTTCGCAATTTGAAACCAATTCGGAGTTTTACCCAAAACCCGCTTAAGATAGTTAAACGAGGCACGCCGCTGAACCGGTGAAAAAAGCAAATAATACAATGTGATTGGATACAACAGAAAACGCGCAAAAGGACGCCCCATTTTGAGTGCGATCCAACGGATAATCGCTATAGCCAGCGGTGAACTGCGCTCCCGTTGAGTCTTCCAATCTTTGCTCACGTTAATTGCACTCAAATCATGAATTTTGAAATTTATCCAAACAATAACTGCCCTGTCTCCGAAAACCATTCTTCGCTCCGCAACGAAGTGCCCATACTTTTTGGTCCGCGAGAACGTACCTGACCGAAAACCTTTAATTCTGCCGCCGCCTGCTCAAGTTGCCTAATATTCTGTTCCATCCGGGGGATAAAATCTGTCACGGAGATAACCTCTGTCAATTGTTGATTCAACTTTACCAATAAAGAATTTCGAGTAATATCCACAAACCGATCTTCCAGCGGAATGGTTTCCACACGACCGTTCATCCTAAAATAGGATTGCATTTCGTTATTCAGACGCGCGGCGTCCTGTAGCAGCGGATTACAAGCTGTATACATACTCAGATCACACAATCTTTTCTGAAAAAAAATAAACGCTGGTATGCTCCAATAATAAATAAAATCCCAAAGAATTTTGAGCGGCATGAACCTGGAATTCCCGAAGATAGCGTATTGTCCCTGGTAAAGTTGCAACTGACGGTCGAAAAATTGCATAAAAATATCGTTGTAAACACCGGCAATCGTGGTAACGCGTTCTCCCTGACAATCTTTAATGATCATATCCGTGATAAAGGTATTGCTCATGGCAATAAAATCGCTTCCTGGCGAATAAAACGGGTCAAGAAAAACCCCCGCTTCACCGGTCAAGCACCAACGATCTGGCGAAAATACCTGTTTGCATCGATACGAATAATCTCTAAATCCGATAAAATCTAACAATTTATCTTGATGTTTCTCTACCGATTTAGCGCACTGGGGTTCATGCTTTTCCATCCAAACCAGAGTTTTCTTAAACGAGTTCATTGATTCGAAATCATGCAATTCGGCATCGCAAACAATACCTACAGAAGTCGCGCCTGAAGCCAGTGGAATCAACCAAACCCAATAACCCCGTCCCATTAAATGATTGGTACTCAACCAACGTTGAGCACCTTGGGCACCGGTCCTACCCAACCATCGCGGATTATCGGTCCAATCATCAATCTTGATACGTTCATTGATCCTAAACCAAACCGCATTCGCATGGTGCTTGGTGGACTCGTGAAGTCTTTTTTTGCGCTTAAGAAATGACGCCCTACCTGTAGCATCAATTACCCAACGTGTTTTTACGCTATAAGTTTGTCCTGAGCCCGTATGCCACGACACGTGATGTCCGTTTTTTCGGTCCAGTTCGATAGCGCAAATATTTGCGTCATCGAAAAATTTGATTCCCAGTCGCCGCGCTTCCTCCCCCAGATAATTTTCGAACCGACCCCGGTCCAGCTGATAGCTTGGTGTCGGCGAGAACATAGTACCCCCCAATTCAACACGGCGGCTGATATCGGAATTGTCACCTCCATCAAAAAAGAAACGCAATCCTAACTTTGGAAGTTGATGGTCGAGAATATGATCTTTTAACCCAAGCTGCTCTGCAAAATAATGAGCACCGACCTCAACAGTCGATTCTCCAACCTTAAAAGCAGCCTCTCTAACCGGGTGTTTGACCCGCTCCAGCACCATAACCTGGATATCGGCAAGCGCACGTTTAAGCTGTATAGCAAGCGAAAGCCCAGCAAGGCCGCCCCCAAGTATACAAACATCAACATTACTCATAAGGAATACAACACTTGAAACTGGGGATACCAAAAAGCTTGCTCATAAATCTAAAATTGGGGTTTTTGCGGTTAGTATAATCCCCTTCTTCGTCACAACGCAGTCATTTATGCAGTATTTAATGTACCTGCCCCATCTGATTAACGGGTTTAAGTTGAGATTTCTTTTACTTATTTGATTTATCGCGCGCAAATGCAAAAGTTCGTGGGCCCCGGATTGGAGCTTGGTATAAAATCCATTATAAACAAGAATCTGATCAACATTTCGCTGGCGATCTATAATCTGCATCAAATGTATTCGCTCGACAGAATCTGACGATCACCTTTAATACGGATAATTCTTTCAAGAAAAATCCAACGGCACCGTATCATGCCGTTCAACCAATTTGATTATTCGGCATGAAGCCAAACGAAGTTTGCAAAATTCCAGACACCTTTAGGCCAACTCTTAACACACTGGGTGGATAGATAGTAAATGCCAGAGCTGGCAACAGCGCAAAATTTACATGTTCTGGCTAGCTTAACCAAATCCTTTGATAGTGATGTGGCTTCACTAAACCGGACACACAACTTAGCGTAGAATTATATAAAGCGGTCATTTTCGAATATCTGTATGCAACATTCTTCCATTTATATCCCTTCTACTGGTTGAATTTGGCAGACCCAAATGACAAAAGAAATCACTATTTCGCTCTTTTCATTTCGGTGAAAGGTCAGGCCTTCGATTTTCGCACCGCCTTGACCGGTGGCTTAACATTTGGGTTTATGCAATTCCTCGATATTCGCAAATTGACTTAATGCTTCAGGGTTAACAAGCACATCCGTATTCTTCACCACAACACCTTGCACTATATCGCGTACGGCTTTTTCGACAATTTTCCCACTTTTAGTTTTGGGAATATCAAAAATCTGGATGATCTTAGCGGGTACGTGGCGTGGAGATGCGTTAATGCGTAGTCGATTTTTGATTTTTTCTATTAAAACATCGGTCAACGCCAACCCTTTGCGAAGACACACAAACAAAATAATCCGACAATCGCCTTCCCATTGTTGGCCAATTACCACGCTTTCCTCGACTTCGTTCAGTTGTTCTACTTGACGATAAATTTCCGCCGTACCGATGCGAACTCCGCCCGGATTCAACACCGAATCAGATCGTCCATAGATGACTACCCCGCCACTCTGCAGTAATTCAGCATAATCGCCGTGGTACCAAACACCCGGATATTCATCAAAATATGCCGATTTATAACGGCTTGATTCAGCATCATTCCAAAAACCTACAGGCATCGATGGGAACGCCGAAGTACATACAAGATCGCCTTTTTCACCAACTATGGATTCACCTTGTGGGTTAAAAACCTCAACGCGCATACCCAGACCTCGACATTGTATTTCACCACGGCGAACCGGCAATATTGGGCAGCCCAGCACGAAACAGGACACGATATCGGTACCACCCGAAATAGATGACAAACACAGATCAGATTTGAAATCTTCATAGACGAAATCAAAGCTTTCCGGCCCCAGCGGCGAACCGGTCGATAGCACTGTATTAAGCGTTGAAAGTTGGTGGGACCGTATTGGTGAAATTGATGATTTCCTGACGCTATCTATATATTTCGCAGATACGCCGAAGATATTGATTTGCTTTTCATCGATCAAATCGAACAATACACTTGCGTTGGGATAAACCGGTGAGCCATCGTAAAGCACCAACGTCGCCCCCGAAGCGAGGCCAGAAACCAACCAATTCCACATCATCCATCCGCACGTCGTATAGTAAAATAAGCGATCGCTCGGGTGAATATCAACATGCAACATATGTTCTTTTACATGTTGCAGCAAAGTGCCACCAACACCATGAACGATACACTTGGGTACCCCGGTCGTACCGGAAGAAAACAAAATAAACAACGGATGGTCGAAGGGCATCTGGGTAAAGGGTATTGTTTCGGTACCACGATAGCGTTGGCTATAGGCTTCCAGCGAGACAGTGTTCACTTTATGTTGCCCATCGGACCCACCGACAAGGATACTAATCTGCAATGATGGGATAGACTGCAAAATAGGCTCTATTCGGTCTCGACAATCGAAATACTGTCCGTTGAAATAATAGCCGTCTACGTAGAACAATACTTTGGGCTCGATTTGGGCAAACCTATCGATAATTGCCTGACTACCAAAATCCGGCGAACAACTGGCCCATACTGCTCCGATACTGGTCACCGCAAGCATCGCGATCAGCGTTTCCGGCAGGTTCGGCAATACCGCGACCACTCGATCCCCGGAAACCACACCGTCATCACGAAGCGCATGAGATAGCTTGGCTACCTCAACGTAAAGTTCTCCATAAGTTAATTCGCTGGTACGACCATCTTCAGCTTTATATACAACAGCAATTTGATCACTGTCTCGATTTCTTAATAGGTTTTCCGCATAATTCAAGCGCGCATCCGGGAACCAACGCGCTTCGATCATCGAACCCTCTTCAATCAAAATACGTTCACTCTTGGATTCGGCAATGATATCCGCGAATCGCCAAACCGAATCCCAAAATATTTCGCGGTTATCGATCGACCATAAATACAGCGCGTGATAATCATTCAACAAGATCCCGTGTTCTGATTCGACCATCGCTATGAATCGGGTCAAATTTGCCCGCGTTATCCTTTGCTGCGAAGGTTGCCAAACGATGGAATTCATAGAAACACTCTAATATTTGGACCAACCTATTTAACCACAACAGGATAGCGTAGATTCATTTCAAAACCTGATATACCAATTTCTCCGCAATGTCTATCCACGGTCGTTTGAAAATAAGTCGATGAATTATTCTACCCGCATTTTCTCAAATTCTATCTTTTTGTGAACTAGCGCTATCAGCCAATCACGATCATCACTTGGCAGTCTGGCTGATAGATTTGTTTCTAATTTTAAGATCAAAAGTGTCAGCGCTTATTCGCGCCTCCGCCTAGGTTCAACCAGAAACACATTTTGAACATAATCGTGGATAGAGTCATTATCGAAATAAACTTTAACGGTATTGGCGACTGAACGTTTCTGGCTCCAGTCGGCAGTTTGTGCGCAATCAGAAATTTCCGGTTTGCTAGTATCCCCTTAAGCCTGCATGATCCACCCAAACTATAGAAACTGCGATCTAATTTTCTTTCAATTCCGCTCCCAACATTTGGGTTATAACCTTTTACCGAGCACTAGCAAGACATTATCTTATCTTAAACGAATAGATGGCTTTCTTATTGCAACATGACCTTGAGTCTATTTTGCTTTGACCCTGGCTGGCACTACCTTCGCCAGATCACTTTATCTGCTAACATCAGACCGTCTAGCCAATTCATTTTGCACAAGCCAATCTTACCCCTGATAGTTCAATCTATGCACTAGACGACCAATACTTCAGATCAACTGCGAAGCATCCACGTTCTGGTAAGACCTTAGACACTGCAGGCTATAAACTGCCAGCATCCGGCACACACCAAATTAAAAGGAGTAAATGATATTATTGTGCACTGCAATATGGTATGTTAAAAAGAATCTTGACCGCGTTTAATATGCTTTTTGTGGAGCGATCTTGGTCAAAATCGTGATGACTTACCATGGAGAAATATGAAAATTTTCATTGCCGATAAGATTGCCATCGAGGGTATAGAATTTCTCAAACGGATCGATGGATTGGAGATCGACTTTAGTCCCGGATTGGATATACAAGACGCGTGCAATCATATCCAAGACTGTGACGCGGTAATTGTCCGCAGTGCAACCAGTATTAAAGGTCCGATACTGGATGCGGCTACTCGACTTAAAGTAATCGGTCGCGCCGGTATTGGCGTCGACAATATTGATGTTGAGACTGCTACGGAAAAAGGTGTTGTGGTTCTCAACACGCCGGATGCCAATGCGACTACAACCGCCGAATTGGCTGTCGCACATATGATGTCACTTTGCCGACACCTTCCTTCGGCCGACCGATCGGTACGTGGTGGCGAATGGGAACGGTCCAAATTTTTGGGCGCCGAATTGACCGGCAAAACACTGGGGGTCATTGGCTTCGGTACTATTGGCCGAATTTTCGCTTCACGCGGCCTGGGATTAAATATGAAGGTCATTGCCCACGACCCGTTCGTTTGCGCGGATGTCTTCGCCAAGTGCGGCGTTAAATCAAAAGACCTGGACGAATTATTATCCCAATCTGATATTGTCTCGCTGCACTGCCCGTTAATGGAAAAAACCCAGGGTTTGATTAACGCGGAACGTATTGCGCTAATGAAACCCGGCAGCCGTTTGCTCAATTGCGCTAGAGGCGGACTGATCGACGAAACCGCGCTATACCAAGCCCTACAAAGTGGGCATCTAGCCGGCGCCGCCTTGGATGTGTATGACAACGAACCACCCAAAGACTCGCCATTATTACAACTGGACAATGTTGTATTTACGCCCCATTTAGGCGCTTCGACCGAAGAAGCTCAGGTCGCTGTAGGCGTGGAGATATCCAAACAAATCGCCACTTTTTTGCAGAAAGGCGAGGCGATCAACGCGATCAATCTACCCCGTATTTCCAGCGAAAATGCGTTAAAACTTCGACCCTATCAAGAATTAGCGGACAAATTGAGCCGTGTACTTGCCAAAATGATTTCCGGTCCGGTATCAAAGCTAGAGGTCAGATTGACCGGAAAAATCGCCGGCTACGATTCTCACCCAATCGCGGTTTCCGCATTGGCGGGCTTACTGAATCAATACCTTTCGGTTCCGGTCAACCAAGTCAACGCACTCAAACTTGCGCACCGCCAAGGTATCAGTTTGGAAGAAGCCCGTTCTGAAGAAACCCATGGTTATGTTTCGGTTCTATCGCTCAAAGCACATTTATCCGATACAACTATTACCGTATCGGGCACATTATTCGATGATCGTCACCCAAGATTGGTTAAGATTAATCGCTATGAATTGGAAGCGCCGCTGAACGGGAATTTTCTATGCACCCGGCATAAAGATGAGCCTGGTGTGGTCGGTGCTATAGGCGCAGCGTTGAGCCAAGCTAATATCAACATCACCAACATGCAGGTTGGGACCGCCAATGGACTTGCGATGGCTATCGCCGTGATCGGTATTTCCGAATTATTAGACGATCAAACCTTAGCATCTATCGAACAGATCCCAGCAATCAATAAAGTCATGCAGATTTCGATATGAACCGTATTTATCGTGTTGATACGGTAATATTCGATTGTGACAGCACCCTTTCCTATTTGGAGGGTATCGACGAATTGGCGGTTCGGAAGGGCGTATACGAACAACTAGCCCCGCTTACCGAACAAGCCATGCAAGGGCAGCTAAAACTGGACCAGGTCTTCAAGCGTCGACTAGAGCTCACTTTGCCGACCCAATCCGATCTGAAATGGTTGGGCGAGCGCTATATTGAGACCCTGGTAGATGGCGCGCGCCAAGTCATTGAATCCCTCCAATCCGCGGGTAAACAGGTGCATGTTGTCAGTGGCGGTTTACAGCCTGCTGTATTGCGACTAGCTACCTCATTGGGAATTAACCCGCAGAATGTTCACGCGGTTGATATTTTCTTCGACCCATTAGGAAACTACTGTGGTTTTGACGAGAGATCTCCGTTGTCTAAATCGGGTGGGAAAAAACTGGTTTGCGCAGAGATTATCAGTACAGGACTAAATGCGGTAATGATCGGTGACGGCATTACCGACCTGGAAGCCCGACAAGAGCGCGTCGAGGTTATTGGGTTTGGTGGAGTAGCCATACGTCACGCGGTCAAATCTTCAGTGGCGGACTATATCGAAGAAAGGTCGTTGCTTCCTATACTGGACCGTATTTTGGTTAATCCTAAAACTTCTGATTAGGCGGCCAAAGCGAAGTATTACGCTAACGCTGGAATATTGATGAATTCACCGCTTCGATCACATTCTACTCCGTCATAAGCGAAGCCATCATAAACTTATCGATACTGATAATATTACCGCAGATTGCGCCTTGTGATGTCTTTTTAGGACTCGCCACTCGAGTGATTTTTCGATTATGGCTATAGTCAGAACAACCCCGACCACCGCTTGATATTATATTCGGTTCATTCTATCTTTAGATGACAACTTTACTTTTTATAGCCCGAATCAACCTATAATTTTTTATCCGTTTTTGAATAGACCAAAAAATTGATAAATGCAGATTGCACCCTTCATAAACATCGTATAATCTCGCCATATAATTTCGTTCAATTCGCTAGTTTAATATGGGCCGCGATAATGGATGAAATGTTTGCCGTGATCCGCCGAATCACAAACTATTCGAGTTAAATACTTATGACCGGCGTCGATAACCAATATTTTCAGTTTATAGTTGATAACATCTGCTATCACGCTGACGTCATATTGGATATCAACCAACTTCTGCAAGAACGCGAGGATATCGACCACGGAATAGAAAAAGACCTCAATAGAATCGCAATCGCGACCCACGAATTAAAACTCGCGCTGGAAAATACCCAAGCCGAAACCCTTGATTGGCCGACCTTGTGCCACAGCATCCGAATTCCAGTAAGTAATATCCACGGCTATGGCGAATTGTTGATCGAAGAATTATCCGACGGTTGTTCCAAGCTAGCCACTTCTTACAGCTATTTACACGACATACTCGCATCAGCGACCTACATTCTGGAATTGGTCGAATCTGTAGACCCAAAACTGGGGAATAATGGTGTTTTAAACGTCAACCGGTATACCAAAGCCAAGGTGAGCGCGAGGATCATAATCATCGACAATGATCCTATTAGCCAGCAAATCTTGTCTCGCAGACTGATCCGGGATGGTTATGATGTATCGTTGACGCACGACCTTGAATCCGTGGTTCGGGCCTTTTCCCTGGTCAAGATCGAAATGATTATTTTCCGGTTGGAAAATCTTTCATCGACAGATCAAACACTACTTTCGAGCGTACGACGCGACAATCCGAATCTGGTGATTTTGGTCATCTCGCAGTGTTCAGATATTCAATTGATTATCCGATGTATGGAAAGCGGTGTAGACGATTTTGTCCGAGCACCGATCAATGCGGTTCTATTGCGCGCAAAGATTCAATTGGCCCTCGACAATCAATTGCTCAGGCAGCAGCAAAAGCAATATTGGCAGGTATTGAATCAAGCCGTTCAAAGTATCGAACACGGGTTCGCACTGTTTAACGACAAAGGGCAACTTCAACTTGCCAACAAAGGATTCTACCGAATCTACGGCAACAAATTGGCTTGCGGTGAATCGAGTAATTTTCAGCAGATTATGGGGACGGAATTGGGCACGTTATTGGGATCGGATATAGACAAATTAAATATGACCGAACAACAATCGATTGTCCGCCAATTACCCGACAAACGTTGGATGGAAATCGCGTATTCCAGTATGCCAGACGGCGGTACCGTAACCATTCATAAGGACGTCACCGAACGCAAAGAATTGCAGGAGCAATGGAAAAACATGGCGTTGACCGATCCGCTTACGGGTCTGGCCAATCGAACTCTGCTGAAAGAAATTATCGAACGGGCGATTTCCGCAAAGCAAAGCTTCGCGTTACTCTATTGCGACCTCGATTCATTCAAGCCGGCAAATGATCGGTGGGGCCATGAATTTGGCGACTATGTTCTCAAACAGTTGGCTATTCGGATGAAAGAAATATTCCGCGATACGGATACCGTCGCCAGGGTGGGGGGAGACGAGTTTGTAATCGTTTGCAACGTTGCTGATGCCGAATTAGCCTATAGAAAAGGTAATCAATTACTCGCTTCTATACGCACACCCTTTGTCAAGGATGATAAAAATGTGTCCATAGATGCGTCTATCGGCGTGTCGTTGTTCCCTCTGCACGCGATTACCTATGAACTATTACTCGATAAAGCCGATAAAGCCATGTAC
The DNA here is from genome assembly GCA_964619885.1 of uncultured Methylococcaceae bacterium. Classification (GTDB taxonomy): domain Bacteria; phylum Pseudomonadota; class Gammaproteobacteria; order Methylococcales; family UBA1147; genus CAZUGA01. The sequence continues at coordinate 6,880 of CAZUGA010000023.1, read as the reverse complement.
GAAGCGAAAAAAAGCGGAAAAGGTAGAATGGTTATCTATTCTTAGCGTGAACTGATCATGCATTGATACCTGGTCACACTATAGTATTGTAGAAATTGGCGACCCCAATTTTCATCCAGTCCATACTAAGTTGATATTTTCCGATTAGTTTAAAATTGACGCGCCTAATTTGCCGTTTAGTCAATTGTCGTCGGTTATTTTCCATCAACCCAAAAACCGAATAGAATTGCTCTGTAGTCTATTCTTATCGATATAGATATGCTTTTCGATACCCAACAATACCTATTACCGGCAATATTATTAAACGTTTCTAATACTCTGCCAACATCTAATCTGCAATCATGACAACAATATTATTGGTCGAAGACAACGAGATGAATAGCGATATGCTCTCTCGCCGACTCAAACGCAAGGGCTTTGATGTGATCACTGCATTCAATGGTAAACAAGGTATAGACACGGCTCTTGCGGACCAACCCGACCTAATTTTAATGGATTTAAGTTTACCGCTTATTGACGGATGGGAGGCAACACGCCGATTGAAATCGGATCCTTGCACTGCCGATATCCCGATTATCGCATTAACTGCGCACGCGATGTCCGATGACAAGCAATCCGCGTTGGAAGCGGGCTGTGACGATTACGATACCAAACCAGTGGAATTGCGCCGCTTACTGGGAAAAATTGCGGCGCTCCTGCAACAATCCGCTTGAACGGGACGATGGCCTTATACGCCGCGACGAACCGCTACTGCCCACTGCGTTAATCTTTCTAACATTTACCTCTAGACGGTTCTCGTGAATATTAACCGAAACCAAAATTTTACGGCACTTACGCTGAATAGTGTCGGATTCTAATGACGCGGTATCTCGTTTGCACCTTAGCAGTTAGCCTTATTTGCTTGGTTTATGACCTTCAACTGGCAAATAATAGCTTATTTCTATTCGTGTGAAACAGCCAACCGATGATTAGAGTAGCAAAACTTTTCTCGGTTACCACGCTAATTCTTCTGGCGTTTTTTACCCAACAATCTAACGCCGCCGATATCACTATCCTTCTAGGCGCAGACGTACCACCCTACCACCAAGCAATCAAAGGTTTCATTGCCGAAACGAATCATAATGTTAGGCAAACTTTCGACATGAAGGGTGATTTCGAACTTGCCCGAGGGATACTGTCCTCGATCAAGGAGGAGTCCCAAACCGATTTAATTTTTGCGGTCGGCGTTTGGGCATTAAAAGCCGCGATATATGCAGATATGTCCATTCCTATCGTTTATGCAATGGTACTAAACCCCCCCAGCTTGGTCGGTATACAGCCAAACAATATTACCGGCGCAAGTATGAACGTGGCTGTCAACGAGACTCTGCAACTGATCCGTTCACTTAACCCCGGTCTTAAGCGTATTGGCACATTTTATTCTGAAAAAAACACCGGATTTCTGATCGAGTCAGCCAAGGCAATCGCTGAACAGTTCGATGTTGAGATTGTCGCTGCTGAAATCGGTTCTTCCAAGGAAGCCATGACCGCGCTGCAAGATTTTGAATCCAACCACATAGACCTCCTATGGATTATTCCCGAAAAATTGGTGTTGGCGCCCGATTTCGTCCAAGAAATGTTGTTATTTTCCTATCGCAACAGAATTCCATCGATCGGATTTTCCAATTCCCATGCGGAATTGGGCGCATTGCTTACGCTTGCTTTTGCCAGTAGCGAAGATATCGGGAAACAAGCCGCTGAATTGGCCAACCTAATACTGTCTGGAAAAACGATTGAAACGCCTGGTTTTACTACTGCCAGAGAAACATCGCTGACTATAAATCGGAAAACCGCGCATAAATTGGGGATTGAATTATCACCAGCGCTATTGGATCGCGCCGATAGAATCATAGAATGAAAAGCCACCAACAAACCGCAAATATTTCTGTAAATCAATTATTTTGCTGCACCAATGCACAAATGGATATTTTCAGTTATTGCTTCCCCGGAAACCTTTCACACATAGAAGACATCTCGTGACCTATTCTAGCCAAACAAATAAACCCAAAAGACGTTTCCGTACGCAGATATTTTGGTCGATCGTCCCGATATTTCTGATCATTTTCATCTCATTCGGTTATTTCAGTCTGCGTATGCAAGAATCGCTGGCGGAAAAAGAATTTTTAAAACGCGGCGAACTGATTGCAACAAATCTTGCGCATAGCGCCAAACTGGGAGTCTATGCGGAGAATAAACCCCTTTTGGACACAGCGATTAATAGCGCAATGATTGATACAGACGTCATTTATGTATTGATCTATAACCAAGATGCGCAGCTCATTGCCAGCGCCGGATCCGAGGCCAAACGGGCATCCGTCGAATCGCTTGACATCGTGCCAGAATTGCTTGGCCAGAAACCTGAAAGGATCAAAGCGGTCATCACCCGTATAGACCGCCTAGGCATAAACGCGATTGATTACGTAGCGCCAATTTTATTTCGTATTCAAGCCTTACCCGACGAAGAATTGTTGGGCTCTTTTACCGACAGCTCAAAACTCCTAAACTCCGAACAATTCATTGAAATTGGTTATGTCAGAGTGGGCTTGTCATCAAAATCACTGGAACAATCCGGTATCAACATCCTCAAGCTTTGGGGAGGACTTATTGTTGCAATAGCGGTATTCAGCGCATTGATTATACTTTTTTTATCCAGACGCATTACCAAGCCTATCAATCGGCTAACGATAGGCGCGGAAAAAATTGCACAAGGCCATTTGGAAGAAATGATTCCAGTCTCATCCAACGATGAAATAGGCCAGCTAGCACTAACCTTTAATAACATGGCCAAAGCCCTGCACGGCAATATTGCGCAAAAACTCTCTTTACTCGATGAAGTACAGTCGCTGAATCTAAATCTAGAGGAACGCATCAATGAAAGAACCGCGGAACTACATGAAAGAACCACCGCTTTAGAACAAGCAAGCCGCCATAAATCCGAATTTCTGGCCAATATGAGCCACGAACTCCGGACACCACTAAACGCAATAATTGGCTATAGCGAAATGCTGGAGGAAGATGCCAAAGAGGATGGCCTGGACAATTATGCGACGGACCTTAAAAAAATCCAATCTGCTGGTCGTCATTTACTGTCGCTGATCAACGATGTACTCGATCTGTCCAAGATCGAAGCAGGACGAATGGAACTACGTTACGAATATTTTTCTGTAAAGACGTTGATTCAGGACGTTTTGGAAACCGTCGAACCGCAGGCAAAAATTAACGGTAATCGCATCGATGTGAACTACCTGACTCCGGTCGACCAAATGGAAAGCGACCTCGTACGGGTTCGACAATGCCTGATTAACTTGTTATCAAACGCGTGCAAATTTACTGAGAACGGATCGATCGCCATTGAGATCGATACACGGATTCAACAAGCTGATGAACAAATTATCTTTCGTATCGCAGATACCGGAATAGGAATAGCCGAGGAAAAACTTGAACATATTTTTGATGAATTCCGCCAAGCCGATTCGTCCACTACACGAAAGTTCGGTGGCACCGGTTTGGGATTGGCCATCAGCCAGAAATTTTGCAAGATGCTTGGTGGCAAAATTAGTGTCACCAGTCGGTGCGACATCGGATCACGATTTACCGTATGTTTGCCATTATTCATCCACCATGAACAGTCATCGGATACGATTGAAGCCGGCTACGGAAAACTCAATACTGTATTAAACGGGGAGCACAGTGTTGACCGACCATTGGTATTGGTGATTGACGATGATGCAGCAGCGCGCGATTTAATGGAGCGCTACCTTAAAAAGGACGGATTTGCGGTTCAAACGTGTGCATCGGGTCGTGAGGGTTTGGCTTTGGCCAGGCGCTTATCTCCCATTGCAATCACGCTGGATGTTTTGATGCCGGGTATGGACGGATGGGACGTCCTGAAAACCTTAAAAGCGGACCCGCAGCTGGCTGATATACCTGTCATCATGAATTCCATGGTCGATGATCGTTCAACGGGTTACGTACTCGGGGCAACAGAATATTTGACCAAACCCATCGACCGTGATCAGTTGAGTGTTCTACTGAAATCTCACCAAAACAAATTCGACGGCGAGTCCTTACTAGGCGAGTCCTTACTATTGGTAGAAGACGATGTCGATGCAGGACTATTGATTCAGCGTTGCTGCGAAAAACAGGGTTGGAGGGTAGCAACCGCACACAACGGATTAATCGCAATCGGACAGATGAAAAAAAGCATTCCAGATTTGATCATACTCGATTTAATGATGCCGAAGATGGACGGCTTTGAATTTCTATTTGAAATTCGTAAAAACAAACTATGGGTTGATATCCCGGTAATCATATTGACATCAATGGATTTGAATCACCAAGACCGGCAAAGACTGAACGGTAATTTCGTAAAAATATTAAACAAAAGCGGCGTCAATCACGCAGAGCTAATGAACGAAATCAGCAACATAATCAGCCATGCTAAGAATACATCAATAACAAATCGTAGCGCAGCCTTAAATTGATTTAGCGCGACTAACAAGATGACTGAGAAATAATGACAGATCCACTATTTATGCTGGTGCACCATCAAAATAAACACAACGAAATTGCTTTTAAGCACCGGTCCATTGCTCAAAATCATCCGATAACACAATGAATTATCTGTTCCTCGGGGAAACCTCATAACCCTTATTACCGTTCAATTCAATTGAAATATACGGGGACAAAACTATGCTTAAAGTTAACTGGAAAACACCACCTTGAATATTCTAAGCAATTTCCGCATTACAGCGAAATCTTGTGCCATCCGCGCGAATTTGTCGTCATCAACAATGAGGCTTGTACCGATGTCTCTAACCTTTGATTGTCCCAATAGCAAGCGCGGACGAAGCTTCGTTTCGTACTTCTTGATTTCTTGTATCCTAAACTCTCTATTGATAAGCATTGTTGCTGCCGAAGAAGCCGCTGGGGAATTTGTTTTTGATTACGAACTTGGCGTTCCGGTTTTTATTGAAGCCGCAACCAAAACGAAAATCCCTTTATCCGAGGCGCCGGTGTCGGTAACGGTCGTAACGCGCGATCAAATCCAAAAATCCACCGCTAAAACTATACCGGCTATGCTACGCCTGGTCGCCGGCGTGAATGTACGCTGGAACCCAATGATGCAGACCATCACCATCAGAGGTTTTGGACAAAATCCGTTTACCAGTCGGGTACTGCTGCTAATCGATGGTATTCCGTACAATTCCTGGAACAAAGGTGGCTTTCCGCAACAACCTGGCTTTGATTTTTTTCCACTGGAAAATGTCAAACAACTAGAAGTCATTCGGGGGCCTGTTTCAGCATTGTATGGTGAAAATGCATATTTCGGTGTCATCAATATCTCCACCATATCGGGTGGAGATATTGATGGCGTTACCGCTTGGCATTTTGCTGGTGCTCGCGGTACGCAAAATAGCGTACTTCAATTGGGAAAAGATTTTGGAGAAGACGTGTCGCTGCTTTTGACCGCGAAGCATATCCGCAGTCAGTTTCCAGTCGCGTTTTGGTACGATGACGTTAATGACCCCAACGTAGAAAGTACAGATATCTTCGTCAAAGCCCGATTTAAGAACCTGACTCTGTCCTATTACCGGCACGACGATGACGTTGATGGATTTACCGATCCAATTGCGATACCCGGTTTTCCCAGCAACGCAGCGTTTAAAAGTAACAACGATATTAGGCAATCCATAGATATCGTCGCCGGCAACTATAAGCAGGATTTTCTCGATGGGGACTACTCGGTGCATGCTGACGTATCCTATGCACAACGCGACGGTGCACATTGCGCGTCTTGCCACGCAGCGCCCCAGGACCCTTCGTTTGACGGCAAGGAGCCGCATGGATTTCAAATCTACGGCGATTTTCGAGCAGGCATCCATTCGCTGCCATACAATGATGTATTGCTTGGCGTGGAACTGCGAAAAAATGACGCTGGCAAACACACCGACGAGCTACACACCGGTGACCCTGATCACGGCGCGGCGGTAACAGGAATATTCAAAGCCGCCTTCTATGCTCAGGACGTAGTGTCGCTACTCGACGACGATCTTCAGCTTACACTTGGCGCGCGCTACGATTTAAGAACCCACCCAGAATTATTCGATGCTGCATTTTCTCCTCGGATTGCGGCGGCGTATAAAGTCAGCGATGATTTAAAACTTAGAACCGGGATTAGTAAGGCCTTTCGCTTTCCATCATTTAGCGAACTCTATCAGGACAGTTGGTTTATTAATGTCGGACCGGGCCCTGGTCCTGCAGGAAACGCTGTTCCGCTCGCAGTGTTTGAACCCAACCCGAAGCTGGATCGAGAAACGATATATAACTTTGATATTGGGGCGGAATACATAGTCAATAATAAACTTACAGTCAAGGCAGATCTGTTCTATTCCTTGATCAAAGATTTCATCGTTCTACCGATTGTTTCCAATGCACCGCCCGCGTTGAATACTATTGGATTCGAGAATCACCCTAACGATGTAATGATTTACGGCGGCGAGCTACAGTTCGATCTCAGGCTAAATGAATTCTTCAGCGGATTCTTGACTTGGTCATTCAAATACCTCGATCAAGATGGCAATGGCGTAGATAGCGCTGGCAATCCAATTGAATTCGTATACGCCCCCGAACACCAATTGACCGCGGGGACGTATATCGGACCATTTTATGGATTTAGATCGACTTTTGAATTCACCTGGCAGGACGAATATGAAGTCCCGAGCTTTTATAGAAACTTACAAGGGCTTCCCGATAAGCCGCTGCACGACTATGCCTATTTAAATTTTAGAGCCACTTGCAAAACTCATCAAAGCGAGTGGACTTAGTAGCTTGAATAGCT